>JAFTGH010000006.1 GCA_017458005.1 Prevotella sp.
GATAGGCATAGCGAGTCTAAATTGGATAAATACTATATCCAACAGAACGAAATTTTTATCGAAAAAATTACAAACCGTCATAATAAACTGAATATTAACTAATTAGAAGTCCTTGAAAATTTTTCTTTGGACAGTAGTGATAACAAGTAATAAAATGAAAGTTACTTTTTGAGGACAAATTTGCTTTAATAAATGAAATGTATTATCTTTGCAGAACAATAACTAAATAAACAGATGAACTGGAATCTTTTTCTATACAATTTGCCAGAGAGCATTAGCAAGCATTGGAAACTAATGACTGACGACGTAGAAGGTAATGCATTACATCTTCCAGATGAACTTGCAATTCACAGTGGAGGTCTTGTTGTGAGCCTCATTATAACTATACTTGTAGCCTGTGTCATTTGGTGGTCTATTTATTCTAAGTCTTCCTTTAAGTTTATCAATAGGAATATTGGTAAGATAACTTTTATAATACTATTGGTAGGTGCCTTTGTTTACCTATTTGGGTATTGGGAAGGGGGATTTATCGGCAATATTACCGCACTCTTAATACACTCTGCCGTATCTAGTTTCGGAATGTTTGTCGCACAAAGCGATCTGGATAACATCTCACCAGAATGCAAAGAGAGTTTCGTGTATATGACTGTTTTTGCTTTGATCCACCTTTTCGCAATTTTGACAAGTGTAACCTTCGTTATACATTTAGTGGGCTATAGACTGATCTCTTACTGGAGACTAAAACATTGGAAAAGAGATAGGTTGTTCATCTTCTGGGGTATTAATGACAAATCAATACTTCTTGCTAAAGACATAAAAAGAACAAAGACGGAAGAAGATAAACCCTACCACCTTGTATTTGTGAAAACTCCTAGAGAAGAGGATATCAGCGATAAAACAGAGTTCAGTTTTTATAGTCTATTCAACAGGGCTTCACAAGACAAAAATGTCCTTAATGACCTTGAGGATCTTGATGCTCTTGTCGCTTATAGCACGAATATCGATACTGTGGAAGAAGTGGATAAAACAAAATCTATCTTCTTAAAACTTGGGCTAAAAGGTCTTCTTAAAGCCATGCTTTATACCAAAGAAATCCACCTTTTCTTCTTTTCTGAGAATGAGATGGAGAATCTTACTACTATGTCTATTCTCAAAGAGGCAATGTCATCAACAGAAAAAGATACATTTGACAATAAAGAAGTCCATCTGTATTGTCATGCAAGAAAGAGTAAACGTAGTATCAGTTATTCTATGCCACAAAAAGGAGGAGGACAAGAACCAAGGCTCCATGTACACATCGTGGACTCCTCAGATCTTGCCGCTATACGACTGAAACAAAATGTGCTTTACCACCCTGTATCGTATATGAAGGCTGATACAGAAAAGGGTGTTGTGACTAAACCCTTTAATGCACTCGTTATGGGATTTGGCGAGACAGGTCGAAGTGTTTTCAAGTTCATTTATGAGTTTGCCTCATTATTAGACTCAAATGGAAAGAATAACCTATTTCATTGTGATATTTATGATCCCAATATGGATGAACTAAAAAATGGATTCTATATGCGAATGCCAGCACTGAAACAAAAACCAGAAATAAATTTTATAGAAGGATCAGATTCATCACCACTTTTCTGGGAAAATGTCAAGAACTCAGCGCAGTCACTTGATTATGCCGTTATAGCCATTAACAACGACAAACAGGCCATATCTATTGCTTCCAACCTCTTTGAGCAGATTGTTGCAAATAGAAGTGCTGGTACTGATAAGTTTACTATTTTTGTACGTGTCTATCACTCGGAGAACTATCGACATATGAAAGACATTACAGATTATTACAATAATAATCCTATAAAAGGGATTCATGGTGAAATTGTTTTGTTTGGCAGACCCGAGGAACTTTTCACATATCAAAACATTGTTGATAATCAAATTGAAAAGAAAGCAATGATTTACTTCTATCAATATACGTTGGCACAAGACGGCAAGGCGACCTATTATGACTTAAATCTAAACCAAGAAGTGAATCATACTATTGAAAGTCTATGGCAGAACAGAAGGAATAATCAGGAAAAAAGACAGAAAGGTCTGGAGTTCTTCTATGAAATACAGCAAAAAGAAACAGAAGACTTCTCTAACGTCTGGCATATTGATACCAAGATGTGGCTGATGGGCATTTTGTCAGAAAAAGGTATTAGCCATCAACGTCTACAACAATTGTTAGAATATAGCCAAAAAAGAGACAGGAATCAGGATTATACCAAAGGTAACTGTGGATATCCTACGGCTGATGACGAAAAAGACAAAGATCTCTATGAAAAACTTCAAAATCTCTTCATGAATATTGCACAGACAGAACACCTTAGATGGAATGCGTCGATGGAACTGATGGGATATACATGGTTGGAATTCCCCAACAAAGAAGGGAAGGATAGGGATTATCCTACTAAAAAGCATGCTTGTCTTACTGATTTTGACTCTATCATAAAGATTCCAAAACTTAGTAAAACTATCAAATATGACTGTACAGTTACAGATACTAGTTTAGAGATTACAAAATATGGATGGGAAAAACTTGCAGTACAATATGAAAACAAATAACTATATCCCACAACCTATTGACACCTCTGACATCCAACTGCCAGAGGAATTGAATCCTTTGTTGGAGGCAATGGCGAAGAATGTGCATGAGATCTGGGCACAGGAGCGCATCAACCAGGGATGGACATATGGAGAGAAAAGGGATGATGCTCTGAAGCACCATCCCTGTCTTATTGCCTATGAGGATCTTCCTGAGGAGGAGAAGGTCTATGACCGCAATACGTCTGTGGAGACGCTGAAACTCATCCTAAAGTTGGGATTCAAAATCAAGCGTTAGTAGCCTCTATTTTGCCAAGAGTACGTCATCCTCTCCGCAAGGCATGTAGATGCTGTCCGTCTCCAAGGGGCCAGATGCTACAACCTTGTAGGCTGGTCTTTGCTGGTCGAGGGGTAATGTCAGTTGCACAAGACCGTCTTTGTCTGACAGGGTCTCATGACCTTCTATCTCTAACTTGCTATTACTGATTGCCTGCTCTGTATTGGGATTCCATAGGCGGAAATGGATCTCACCATAGACGGCAGGATTACGACGAATATCTACCACAGACTCTTTTGTCAAGGCAATCGTGGTGTCAACGGGCTGGAAGTCCTGACACTCCACCTGTATCCGTACCTCTTTATTCAAGAAACGGTGGGGAATGTTAGTGAAAAGTACCGCCTCATCCATCGTATGAATGGTATCTGTCTTTGTCTCGTTATCCAAGGTCATGGCGACTACCGCATCCTTTAAAGGTGGTAGTTGCTCGTTATGCACAGATGCCTCGTTGAGGTGCATCGATACATCCACAGGCAGATTGACACGCCAGACATAGAAGAGGGTTGCAAGGACTAGTAGGATTCCGATTGCCCATAAAACAAGATTTCTGTAGAGACGATGACGATAACGATTCCACAAGAAACTATAGGCATCAGGCGTTTCTAATAACAAAGCCACAGTTTTAGCGACAGCCTTTCGCTTGCTGAAAAGTTTGGAGGTGTCGCCACTTTCGTTGATATTGACACCTAAAATATCGCCTTCCTCGAAATTGTCTCTCAGAACTTTGTTCAAGCATTCGTTCTCATCATTGCTATATGACGTTCCGTCAACGATAAAGGGTACTATCTTCCTCTTTCTGTCAGTGTCGATGAAATGCTGGATTTCCTTACCTACCCATTCAGATTTAGCAGACCTAGGAGAGCAAATGACAATCAGATTCTGAGAGTTGTCCAATTCAGCACTTAGCCCTTCATTTAAAGTTTTCGCATTCAAATCAGAGACGTAGCGAAACACTTTGAACTTTTTCGGTTTTTTATCATACGATTTGATAACCTCCCCTTTTTCATTCTTGATAATTGTTGGCAGGTTATAATTCTCCAGTTGCCGCTGTAGCCATTTTGCCCATTTGTCATCAGCCGAGTTATAACTGATAAACGCGAAATATTTGTATTCGTTCTTCATTATTGCTTTCTATTCTTATCTATATATTGATTTACTGCATCCAAAATAGTCTGGAGATCTTTGGTGTCCTTATCTACTCCACCATTTACTTCTGTTTGGATCTTTATTGCCTTTTCCAAATGCTCCTTACTCTTTTGTAAATCACCTGTCATCAAAGAAGCCTTCCCTACCAACGAGTGGCATTTGGCAATATCCAACAGTTCAACGCCCTCCAATTCGGAGAAAATCTCTAACGCTGCTGTTCCATATTGTAATGCTATAGCATATTGCTCGTCTAAAAGGAACAATTGTCCTGCCATAAGATAAGAAATGGCTGCATCGTGATGATGAGCAGTATTCGTCTTCTCCCATATTAATAATGCATGATTGTAATAGGCAATCGCTCCCTGTCTGTCGCCCATCATGGAAGTGATGATTCCCATGAAACTATAGACATCTGCGACTTCTGGGCTTGATTCATCCTCTTTCTCTAATTGGCTAACAATCTTCTTACAGGTATTCAAGGCTTTTTTGTACTCCTTATTATTCAGATACTCAACGGCTTTCTCAATAGTATCCTCCCCAGATAATTTTGATTTCAATTTAGTCTCCGCATGAAGAGATTCTATTTCCTTTTTGACCGCTACAGTTTTAGGATGGTCAGGTCCTAATAGTTGCTCCCTCATCTGTAACGATTGCAGATAGTAATAATCCCCCTTATCATAATCAGGAATAGAACTATAGATTGAGCCTAATGAGAAATAGGCATCAGATAGTTTGACATGGATATCACCAAATATTCTTTTCCAAATACTTACTGCCTTTTCATTGTAAGCGATTGCTTGTTGGAAGTCCTGTTTTTGCAAATAGATATCACCAATTGCTTTATAACAATGAGCAATATTTGAGTTTTCTTCCCTTGTCTGTTTCTGCCATAACTCAATAGCCCGCTTAAGGTCGTAAACAGCATCGGCAATCTCTTTCTGAGATTGTTTCTCATCGGTCATCTTATGTAGCGAGCCAGTTGTAAAGTCACATAAGCCTAGACCGTAATAGCAGGCGCCTATATCCTGGTGATTCTCTCCTTTTGAGGCAAGACAAATATTCAGTCCCTTTTTGAAATAAGTCCGTGCTGAAGTCTTGTCATATTGAGTCTGAGCAAAAACAACATTACCAATACAACAATATGGCTCTACCAAACTCTCATGGAATTCACCATAAAGATTCTCACGTATATTCAAGGCAATCTGATAGAGTTCTTTTGCTTCCTGATATTTTGCGGTATAATAATAGATATTCCCTAATGAGATATAACACTTTGACATTTCATAACCTTTGTCGCCATGATGTAATAGACATTGTCTTGTTGCCTTCTCAATATACCTCTTGGCTGTGGTATAATCTGATAAATACTCACTAGCAAACTCTCCTGCGTCAATTTGCCATTGGATATTGGTGGAATCCAGTGCCGCACGAGTCTCTATATAGAAACGCGCCTTCTCGTTATCAAAACGGGCGAGGGAAATAGTATAAAGATGATAAAGATATTCTGCGTCTTTCTCCTGTTGCCTCAGAATGCGAGCCATATCCTCTTCGGCTTCTGCCATCAGACTTTTTCCTGACTTGATGCGCTGCTCAATATCTGCTAGTCGTTTTACGATATCCAACTGCTGTAGCAACTGCTCCGCCTTGTTTAAGTCCCCGTTTTCAATACTAAGATTGATCTCCCGCTCTTTCTCGTCTAACTCATCGTAGTCAGCACGGGCATAATGATCAGCAAGAAAGTCAATCAAGGACTGATATTTTTCGAAACTATTCTGCAAGTCCTGAATTTGCTGGCGATACTGGTCAATGGTGATTTGATTTGTTTTCCGTTGTTTTTCCAATAAGGCAATTTTTTCTTTATAGTTTTTCTCACCTACCTTGTATGCATTATCCTCTATCCGTTGTTTATCGGCTTGCAGTTGACTGGAAGAAACCATAACAATAGATAAGGAAACAGTAGAAGAAAAGGCATATCTCCGTCCTATCAATCCATTGTCATTCAGTTCATACCCTTTCTTCTTTACCTGCTGAAGACTATAGGCGTCACCTTGTTTCTTGCCTGTCATATCTATGGAGAAGTCACCTTGCGCATTACTCAACACGGCATTGTGGGCACCCCGAACACGAACAGTCACTCCACTAAGGGCGACCCCGGGCTTATTCGGACGACCGAGTGTTTTGACTCTGCCCTGCTGAGTTTGGGCTGGTGATACTAAGGCAACACCTATAAATAATAGGGAAATTAAATATCTTAGTCTATTCATTTCTACTCTTCTCTACTTCTTTTTGTATACGCAACAATCGTTCTTTTTCGTCATTCGCCTCGTCAATGACATCCTGTGCCAATTTCATTTTGGTTTGAGCCTCCTCTTTGGCTGCGCGGTTACGCTCCAAAACGGTATTGGGATCGAAGACTGTATGAATCAACGAGTCGGCTTTCTCCAATTCTCCGTTCTCTATACATATATTAATCTCACGATCGATAGAGTCCAAGTGGTCATAGTCCGTACGGGCGTAGCGATCTGCCATGCCGTCAATGAGTGACTGGTATTTCTCATACTTGTCTTGCAGGTTCTGCAACTCCTGTCGATATTGCTCTTCTGTGAGTTGCTGCTCCTCCACCTGTTTCTCTAGTTCCTTGAGTCTAGTCTGGTAGTTCTTCTCCGCCCGTTGATAGGCAATACGCTCTATCCGCTGCTTATTGGCTGCAAGTTCCGCAGTGTTGACCATGACAATTACGATGGGTACGGAAGGCGAGAACACTTGTTGGCGACCCACCAGAGAAGGGTCAACCAACTCATAGCCACCCTTCCTGATACTCTGCAAGACGATGGCATCACCATTTTTCTTACCTGGCATCTGCACAGAGAACTTGCCGTCTGCCCCCGTCAATACGGCATTCACCACGCCACGCATTCGGATGGTGACATTCGACAAAGGCACACCTTTCTTGTCGGGTCTGCCTAACGTCTTGACATAGCCAGGCTGTGACTGGGCGTAAAGTCCTGTCGACGCTATAGACAATATGAGTAAAGAGTAGAATCTTCTTAGTAGTGTCATGAGATGAAAATGTTATTGGTGTTGCAAAAATATGAATTATAATTTGTATTGCCAAATATTTTTCCGTACTTTTGCAGATAGCAATAACTAAAACCAAGATACAATGGGAAAAAGAAAACAACTGAGAGAAAAGATTGGGAGAAGAGACATCACCATTATTGTAGCGGCTGCGCTTTTGATGACCATAGGCGCTGCCATCCAATATTTCTATATGCGTAGCAGCATCATAGAGGCCGCCACCGAGAGTGCCAAGAGCGACTTGACTGTCACAGGGCAACAGATTGAGACCAAAGTGACAGAGATTGAGACGGCAGTGAACACCATGAGTTTCGCCATCTTACAGAATGTGACCTTACCTGATGCTATGTATGACATCACCCAACGGATCATGCAAGAGAACCCAATCATCAACCGTTGTGTCATTGCCTTTTCTAAAGGCTATTATGCACCTCAGAAAGACAGCCTATATGCCCCCTGTACGTTTCGGGAGGGAGAGAAAATACAAAGAAAGTTGCTGACAGACTATCAACAAGAGGAATGGTATGACGACCCCGCTAAATATCGGAAAGAGCAATGGAGTGAACCTTATATCATGAAGGGTGAGAGCGAAAATCTAATGGTAGCCTACTCATATCCCATCACAGACCGTCAGGGAAGGTTCGTTGCCGTTCTTGCAGCCCATGTTCTTGTGGATAGTCTCACCAATATGGTGGATGGCATTGAGGGCTATCCTAACTCTTCTGCCATACTGACCAGTAGGAATGGACACCAGTTGGTGGGTACCACTGAGAAAACAGAATTTGCCGATGCGCATATTTTCAAGTCTACTGTAGGCAAGGTAGGATGGGAGTTGAGTATTATCTGTCCAGACAAGGATATCGACCAAAAGACTAAGACGGCTCGTTATACGGTATTTGCGATGCATCTTCTAGGATTATTGCTCCTTGCCTTTATCGTCTTCAATACGATCTTGAAACTCCGCCGTCTGCACAAGACAACAGGAGAAAGAGACCGCATGGGAGGAGAACTCAATAAGGCGAAAGCCGTTCAATCGACCATGTTGTCCTCAGTAGCAGAAACTTTCCCGCAAGACAAGCGAACGGATTGTTTTGCCAAGACAATCAATGCCAGTGAAGTGGGAGGAGATTTCTATGACTGTTTCATCGACCATGATCATCTTTACTTCTGTATCGGTGACGTAGCAGGAAAGGGTGTCCCTGCCGCATTGATGATGTCGATGGCACATAGTGCTTTCCGTGTCTCTGCCAAGCACCACCAAGATTCTGCCAGTATCTTCACAGAAATCAACAAACTCATCTGTAAGATGAATGATGGTGTCACAACGATTAAGATGACTGGGGGTATTCTCGATTTGAACACAGGTGAACTACATTATTGCAATGCGGGTATGCACTGTCCTCTCTTGCTTCATGACGGTCAGATATCCGAGATAGGTGATGCCTCCCAATACCGCATTGGAAATAGCCCAAGCACTATCTTTGAGGAGCGACAGATGACGATAAAGGACGGATCAACCCTCTTTCTTTATACCGATGGACTCACAGAGGCAGAGAATTATCAACATGAGCAATGGGGCACGAAGCGCTTAAACACGCTATTGGCAGCCAGCCAACAGAAGAAAGCAAAAGAACTGTTAGAGCGCATCGAGAAATCTGTTAGAGATTATGCTGGTACAACTAGTCTGCCTGATGACTTGACGATGCTTGCCATCAGGTTTACCCAGTCCTAACCCATTCCCTTAACTCTCCTCTACAGGAACTTCGGGAGCAGTTGGTTTCTCGACTGGCTCCGTAGGTTCTGCAGGCTCTGGTTTCTTGGGAGCGGGCTGTTCCTTGTGCTTGACAGTGCTGTCGGACTTTGCCTTTGCGGGCGCAGCCCCTGGACGCTGCCACTGCTGATGCAGGAAACGGAGGTAGGAGCCGTAGGTGTGGCTGCTATATGCCTTGAAGATATTGTTGGCAAAGAGGATGTCCGTGATCTTGTTCTCTGCTACATAGGCGATGATGTCCTTGGTGAAATAACGGGAGTCGATGACATGAACCTCCTCGAAGGAGAAGAAAAGGTAGCCTGGCAGCATGTTGCCGAAACTGTCCTTGAGGATGATGACACGACGACCGTTGTGTGTGGAGGTGCGTACCTGCGTCAGTTTGGTGTCGCCACCCATCATCGTACAGTAGGCACCCCCGTGCCCATCCTTGAACTTAAAGAAGAAGGGAGCCGTGAAAGGCTTTCCCTCACCCGTCACTTGATAGTTCTTGTTAATGTTATAGTTGGTATAGGTCGTGGTATACTCCACCCCTTTCGGCACGTAATACACGAAGTCCTCTGGGGCGTTCTTGATGGAGATATCCTTGGAGTAGCCATACATACTTCCCACATAGCCATGTGTCACCTTGCGCTCGTAATGGGAGAGGTCCTTGAAGGGTACACCAGCCACATGGGCAAACTCTTGCGCCGCATAATAGCCTCCGAGAGGCGACCAGTGGTGATCAGTACGCAAGTAGATATCCTCATTGGCGTGTTTTCCCAAGGTCGTATACACATCGACGGGCTTGACCCCAGGGTCGAGGTGTGCCACCACGTTACGGATGGTAGGCAACTGGCGGTTGGTGCGGCTCTTCGCCTTGTCAGGGCAATAGAACTCCACCGCCGTAGGAATCACCATGCAGTAGACATTCACCTTATCGCCAAACACCTCCTTGTATTTATTCGCTGCCTGCGCATAGCCCACACATCCCTTAGGACCGCCGCCATACGCCATCAAGGCACGTACCTTATCGCCCTTGCCCACGATGATGATACCCGCATTGGCTATCTTGGCGTTCTCGTCGGCATTGATATGGTTCTCGTACTCATCGATGGTCATGCTGTCTTTGGGCTCTTCGCCCTTGGCTGTCGGCTCTTGGCTGTCTCCCCTCTCCAGTTCCATGTCACCAGCCTGGAACTTCACGTTATCCTCAGAGGGGGCAATGGCAATGAGGTCCTTGATCTGCATGCTCAGTGTCATGAACATATCACGATAAGGCTCGCTGTCGCTGAACCATGTGGACACATCATTCGTAAACGAGCCGTCGGCAAGTCGCTCCCACGAGAACTCGGGAAAGGTAGCCAACTCACGTTTCTCCAACTCTGAGACAGTGCTGCGAGGGAACGTGTCGAAGACCACGACGAAGGCGAGGAAGACGATGGCGATGACAGCGATATAGAGGTAGTGCTTCATGACTGCTTATTGCTCCAGATAACGGTTATACGACTTATGGGTTGCCGCCGCATAGGCATGCCCCGCATTATTAGCGAAGAGGATATCCGTGATATCGTTCTTCTGTACGTAATGCACGATATTCTTCGTGAAATAGCGACAGTCGACCACATGGATTTCCTCGAAGGAATGGAAGAGGTAGGCAGGGATGGCATTGCCATAACTGTCTTTCAGGATCAGGAGGCGACGCCCGTTACGGGTGGAGGTCTTCACCTTGGTGGTATTGGTGTCACCATGCATGAAAGTCATATAGGCGGCACTGCTGCCGTCCTCGTAGGTATAGAAGAAGTTACCCTCCTCGGGTTCCTTCTCGCTCACCACCTGACGATGCTTTCCCAGTTGGTAGCGGATATACGTCGTCTGGTACTCCACATCCGTCGGCACGTAATAGACAAAGTCCTCCGGCGCGTTCTTCACCGCCGCATCACGGGAGAAACGGTACATCGTCCCCACATAGTCATGGATGACATGCTTCTCGTATGTCGAGAGGTCGGCGAAAGGCAGTCCTGCTGTCGCGGCGAACTGCTGTGCCGCATAGTAGGCACCCAAGGGAGCCCAGTGGTGATCCGTGCGGGAATAGATGTCTTCATCGGCATGACTTGCCATCGTGTCAAACAGGTCGATGACCTTCACGGAGTCGGAGAGGTGAGCATAGATGTTACGTACTGTGGCACACTGGTCTTTCGTCCACTCCTTTGCCTCCTCGGGGCAGTAGATAGCCACTGCCGTGGGGATAATCATACAATACACGTTGACATCCTTTCCGAAGGTACGCTTGTATCTGTTGACAGCATCCGCATAGCCCAGTCCACCATCCAACGCGCCACGGAAGGGCTCAAAGGCACGCACCTTCTCCCCACTGCCTACGATGATGATGCCAGAACGGGTCAGGCGAGCCTGCTCGGCAAAGACTCCCAAGGGGAGCATCCATATCAATAAAAGGTAATATAGTCTCTTGTTCATGTTCATCTTTAGAATCTTGTGTAAATAAACGCATTATTGGTGGCTCCTACCAACAGGGCGGTACTGAGTATCAGGATCGCTACTGAGAGGATGATGCGTGTGGCCGAGACCACGACGGACTTCATGGAGGAGTCTCCCAGCAAGCGGTCTGTCCACTCCCCGACGGTCGTACGAATCGGCAGACAGAAGAAGATGGCAACCACCCAGAGCCAGAAGTTATCCAGCAGGGCACTCTCGTCGACGAAATCGAAGTGGGAGGCGCCATTGCCGAAGAACGACTGGAAGAACACCACCATCTGATTGAAGTCGTCGAAATAGAAGATGCCCCAGCCTGCGATGACCAGCAGCATGCTATAGATATGCAGGAACACGGCGGGAATCCTCTCATGGACTCGCAGCAGCGTGTATTTCTCTATCATCACGATCAGTCCGAAGTAGACACCCCAGATGATGAAGTTCCAACTGGCACCATGCCACATACCCGTCAGGAACCATACCACGAGGATGTTCACTGCCTGATGGCGGCGATTACCGCCCAAGGGGATATAGACATAGTCACGGAAGAAACTACCCAACGAGATATGCCACCTGCGCCAGAAGTCCGTGATGGAGTTACAACAATAGGGATGGCGGAAGTTCTCGTTGAAATGGAAGCCCAGACAACGTCCCAGTCCTATCGCCATATCGGAGTAACCAGAGAAGTCGAAGTATATCTGCAGGGTGAAGGCGACAATACCTATCCATGCCCCTGCCGTCGTCAGCGAGTTGAGCCCGTTGACCAGAAACTGGTCGGAGATCTCCGACAACTGGTTAGCGATGATGACCTTCTTACCCAATCCCAACAGGAAGCGGTAGATGCCATCGGCAAAATCTTCCACAGTCACCTTGCGATGGTGTATCTCCTCTGCCACGGTGCCGTAGCGCACGATAGGTCCCGCGATGAGTTGCGGGAACATGGAGATATACAGCAGGAGGTCGACGAAGCGACGCTGTACTGGTGACTCCTTCCGATAGACATCTATCAGGTAGGAGATAGACTGGAAGGTATAGAAACTGATACCTATCGGCAGGGCTATCGTCGGCACAGCGACCTCTATGCCGAGGTCACAGAGTTGTTGGGCAAGGAAACCCAAGTATTTGAAAGTACCTAGGATAGCAATGTTGGCTATCAAGCCAATGACCAGGGCGAGTTGACGGTGCCGCTCCTCCCTGTTGATCCACAATCCTATGAGGTAGTTGACCAACACACAGAAGAGCATGAGGAACACATAGACGGGTTCTCCCCACGCATAGAAAATCAGAGAGAAGCAAACCAGCACCAGGTTCTTGGCACGGTTGCTGCGTGTCCCCTCGCCAGAGAGCATTTGGCGGTCGACCCATGTCGCCACGAGGTAACTCAACAGGAACGCTGGGAGGAAGACGAAGAGGAAAAACAAATTCGAGAATACCATGATGCTGTCTTATTGCTGCACGATAGCCTTAACTTGTTCGTAGATATATTTCCCCAGCACTTTCGCTCCCTTGACAGTGGTATGCACGCCGTCTTTGGAGAAACCCGCTGGTATGATGTCAGGACCATAGAACACATCGAAGGCTTCTGTCAGGGGGATATAAGCCTGTCGCATCTCCATGGCGCACCCTGCGATATAGTTGCCTACCATGACTTGGTCGTCCACACTGTTCTTGTTGTTCTGGGGAGGGGTGACGAGAATAATCCTCGCCTCAGGGAATGCCGTCCTCAATAATTCCATGTCATAGCACACACACTGGGTCAGTTGTGTGAGTCCTGAGGGCTTGTAATGGGCGATGCTCTTCACAGGCGGAAGATAGATGTCACTGGATCTCAGGTGCAGACAGTCAGGACGCTTGTCGGAAAACCACAGGTCGTTGGTGCCTGCCATGATGATAATGAGGTCGGGGGCGACTTGCTTTCCTGCCTCCACCGCCTCTTTCAGACGGTTGACCTGGTTGTAGATAACGTTATTATCGCTGATGACTCCCACATTCTCCTTCGTGTCATAGACGGTCTGAGGAGTATGTGTCCATGTCGCCCCACTACGGGCATAACTACGGCATGACTTAGGTTTCGCAAAATCCTTAAACCATTTGTTCCATCCTTGGGGCTTGTCGCAGGCGTCACCACCAAGGAACGTGTTGGAGTCGCCCAACAAGACGATATGGTAGGGCAACTGTGCAGAAGCAGTCAGACACAGGGAGAAAGCCAACCACAATAGTAATCCTATTCTTTTCATTATCAATACAATACTTTATCTGGGGTGCAAAGGTACAAATAAGTAAGGGAAGAACAAAATAAAAACAGGATTTTTATCGCTCATTATCCAACTCCCGCTCCAACTGGTCAGTGCGATGCTGGAACTCGCGATAGGCGTTCGACAGGTCGCTCTTGGTGATGTCAATCGTCGTATTCACGGGTCGCCAAGGGTCTCTGAGCGTATGCTGGAACAGCCACTCATAGGTCTTGCTGGTATAGAAATAGCGTGCCAAGGCACCATGCGAGGCACCAGGCAACCAGTCGTAACGCAGTCTACTGGTGATTCCTAAGGTCTTCATACCCGTCACCACTTTCTGCGACTCATGGACGGACACCGCACGGTCGGCAGTGCCATGGACAATCCACAGGGGCAGTTCACCCAGTCCGCGATAGTCTTTCAGCGTACTTCCCCCACAGAGGGCGATGGCAGCGGCAATCTTCTCTGGATAGGTGCCAGCGAAGTCGAGGGTGCCATAACCGCCCAGGCTCATGCCCAGCACATAGACTCTTGACTCATCGAAGACGTAGTTTCTCTTCATCCACTCCAGGATCTCATTCAACTTATGAGGATTCCACCATCCACCAGGATTCTGGGGTGCCACGATCAAGGCAGGTATCATGAGTCCTATCTTCGCAGCGTCGATGCAGCCATAGCGCAACACCCTGTTAAGGTCGTGTCCGCAGAGACTTGCCCCATGCAGGAAGATGATCAAGGGTGTCGTCTCTTGGGTATAGTAATACTCTTCCGGGGTATATACCCAGAAGTTATAATTGCCCTTGATGACATTCTTCTTTGCCGACAGCAGGTCATACTGGGCGGAAGCCGTAAAGGGTAAAGAGGTGAAAAGGTAAAAAGGTAAAAAGAGTATCAGGAATTTTCTCATTGGATGACGAATTTATAGATTTTAGTACCACGACAGCCTACCACCGCCGTATTGCCGATGGCGATAGGTGACGACTCGAAGTTAAAGCCGATGGTCTTCTTGCATACGATCTCACCCGTCTTACCACGGATGATGCGGATGATACCAGAGGCATCGCCAGCGAAGACAAACAACTCGTTTTTCTCATTATAGAAGGGGATGGGCGACGACCAAGCGAACTGTCCGTAGGGGACGGTATACAGGATCTTTCCATCTTTCGTGCTGAAGGCGGTCAACTCTCCTGCGGACTTTGCGGCACCGTTGCGACAGATATTGGCGAAGATGATGTCCTTACAGTCGCCATCACCCAGCAGCGGACTGGCATACATACCGCCGTCGAGGGTCTTTCCTGGCAGGTTGATACGACGACAAGGGATATTCTGCTCCCATACTCGTTGCCCGTTCAGTCCGTTCAGTTTGATGAAATGGCAGATGCCCGAATCACCTTGCTTGTCGACCTCACAGGCGGTATATAGGTAAGGTACGCCGCCTTCCTCCCTGCACACCATCGTACCGTCGGAGTCGTCGTGGTTGTCGTAATACCACACAGGCTTCAACGTATTGAGGTTGATGCAGATGACATTTCCCTTGTTATCAGAGAAATAGCCGTAGTTACGATAGACGCACAGACTCGACTCGATGCCAGGCGCCATGCCATTCACACGGTAGCGCATCACACTGATACGGCGCAAGGAGCCTTGACTGCGCTCATATTTGTAGACACTGCCGTTCTCACCACACCAGAACAGATAGCCGCCTGCCACAATGGCATTGGAGTCGAAGGCGTTCCACCCTCGCCATGCCTTAGGGTCAGGACCAAAAAAGAAGGTGCGCTGGTGCTTCAGGAGGTCGAAAGCCTGATGCCCGAAAGGTCCTGGCTGACGGGGTACACCCTGTCCGACATACAGGTTATAGTATTCCGGGTCGAGCGACATGGTGCCTTTCACCACATTGCCTAAGTCCAGAGGCTCACGCGAAGCCTTGCCCGTCTGGTAGTTGATGAAATACGCCTTGCCGCAGAGGGAGCCCACCATGATCTCCTCGTTGCCGAAATCAGCAGTCAGCCCAGGCGACTGTCTCTTGAACATCTCCACTTGCTCCTTGCTCCATTTCGCATAAAGCGGCTGTCCCGTCCAGCCAGAGCCTCCTCCCCATGTGCCGAAACGGGTATGGGTGGTGTCATAGGCGGTATTGAACTCCCAGGCGATCTCCACATCATGTGGCGTGCCCTTCACACGACCTCCGAAACTGGCGTTACGCAGCAGGTTCTTGCGAAACACGAAGACACCATCGCTTTTCTCGTAACGGTCGTCCAAGTCCTTCAAGGGAGTAGCCACCGAGTCCTCGTCCTCCACTACATACTTCACCTGCTCGACAGAGGCGTAAGCCGTGTCAGGGAGGAATAATTGCTCGATGGGAACTTCTGTCTCTGTAGAGTCAACAGCCTCCGCCTCTTGGGTTTTATGTCCTGTGCATCCTGCCATTACTAGTAGGCAAGTGGCAATAAATATCTGTTTCATGGATGTTGTTGTTTTTGGTTCGTAATCACGGAGTCCTGCCATTGCGGGATGATAGACTCGCCTTTCGTCGCCTCCAGTTCTATCTCAGGAATCTCCTCAGGCTCAGGAGCGTATGGTATCTCCGTCGGCTTCTTATAGACAGAGACCTCCACCACGGCGACACCTTGTGAGAGGATACCTAACTCACGGGCGGCACGGATCGAGAGGTCGATGATACGTCCTCTCACGTAGGGACCACGGTCGATGACCTTCACCACCACCTCTTTGCCGTTGGCTGGGTTTTTCACCAAGAGGAGTGTTCCGAACTTATGCGTCTTATGGGCACATACCAGACTATCGTTATACAACCTTTCCCCGCTTGCAGTTTTCCTGCCGTCCCACTTACGGGTATAGAAGGTTGCCTTGCCCCTCTGCTGGGCTTTCGTCGTCATACTGCCACCAGTCAATAGGAGGAGTAAAATGAAGAATATACGATATGTCATAGGCTCATGAATTGGTTCCAAAAGGCAAAGGTAAACAAAAAATTGCAAAACACCTTGGTATTTTGCAATTTAGCGCAATTGTTAGCAAATTTTCAGAAACAAAGAGATGACTATCCTTCTTTTACCGCTTCCGCAAAAGCGGCTTCCTCTGCCTCTGCGATGATCTCCTCGCGAGTCTTCTCACGAGGTGTTGCCGTAATATCGTCAAGGGAGAACTCGTCATTGTCTTTTGCTGTTGGCGCTGGGCGCTCAGCAACAGGCTCTTGCGTTTCTGCGACAGCATCTTGTGCTTCTGCGGCAGGCTCCACGATCTCGTCAGGCACACTGACGGGCTCCTCCTCCATCTTAGTGCGGTTAGCCTTTGCCGCAAAGATGGCATCAATAAACTGGGGCTCACGGCGCAGTCGCTGGAGTGTCTCCTTGCAGGCTATCTGCTGGCTCTCCTTCTTCGAATAGCCTTTGCCGGAACAGCCCTCCACACCTTCAAGGAACATCTGGAAGACGAAGACGGGACTGTTGTTCTCGTCGACCGACTGCTCCAACTGTCGGAACTCCAGGTTGACACGGTTCTTCTGGCTCCACTCCAAGAGTTTCGACTTGAAGTTTACCTCCTTGTAAGCCATCTTGTCGAGGTTGATGAGTTGGCTCAGGATGCGCTTCTCCATGAATTTCATGCAGGCAGCATAACCACGATCAAGATATATCGCACCCACCAACGCCTCAAAGGCATTGCCTCCCATATAACTATTGTGCGATGTAGCCTGACCTGATGTGGTGACCATCTGGGTGATGCCCATCTCCTTGGCGAGTTTTCCCAACGTCTCACGTTGTACGAGTTTAGAGCGGGCATTGGTGAGGAATCCCTCACGCTTGCCTTCGAAATGGCGGAAGACGATATCGCCTACGACAGCATCGAGCACGGCATCGCCCAGGAACTCCAGCCGCTCGTTATTCAGAGGGCGCCCTTTCTCGTTGCGCTTTCTGACGCTCTTGTGCATCAGTGCCTGCTTGTACAACTGGATATTACGAGGGTAGAAACCAAGGATATGGTATAAAGAAGAATAAAGCCCCTTCTCCTTGCGGAAAGGGAGCCTTATTCTATCGATAAAGTTCGAGTTATTCAGCATACTTTTTGAATACCACACAAGCATTGTGACCTCCGAAGCCGAAGGTGTTGCTCAGTCCTGCACGAACCTCGCGCTTCTGTGCCTTGTTGAAAGTGAAATTCAAATTGTAGTCAATCTCCTCGTCCTTGTCATCCTCCTCATGGTTGATCGTGGGAGGAATGATGTCGTTCTTGACGGCAAGCAGGGTAGCCATTGCCTCAACGGCACCAGCAGCACCCAGCAGGTGACCCGTCATCGACTTGGTAGACGAGATATTCAACTTATAGGCTGCGTCGCCAAAGACCTCCTTGATAGCCTTTGCCTCGGAGATATCGCCTACGTGGGTAGAAGTACCATGCACGTTGATGTAGTCAATATCCTCTGGCTTCATACCAGCATCCTCAAGGGCGTTCTGCATCACGAGTTTAGCACCCAGACCCTCTGGATGAGAGGCTGTGATGTGGTGAGCGTCAGCACTCATGCCAGCACCTACCATCTCAGCATAGATCTTGGCACCACGAGCCTTGGCATGCTCCAGTTCCTCGAGGATCAGACAGCCAGCGCCCTCACCCATGATGAAGCCATCACGGCTGGCACTGAACGGACGACTAGCCTTCTCGGGCTCGTCATTACGGGTTGACAAAGCATGCATGGCATTGAAACCACCCACACCCGTCTCGCAGATGGCTGCCTCGGCACCACCACTGACAATGACGTTTGCCTTGCCCAGACGAATCAGGTTGAAGGCATCAGCAAGGGCGTTGGAAGAGGAAGCACATGCGGATGATGTGATATAGTTAGGACCATGGAAGCCATACATGATAGAGATCTGACCTGCTGCGATGTCAGCGATCATCTTCGGAATGAAGAAAGGATTGAACTTAGGTCCATCCTCACGGTGAACACCATAATAGGTCACCTCCTCCTCGAAGGTCTTGATACCACCGATACCTACACCAAAGACAACACCAATGCGGTCCTTGTCCTCTTTCTCCAGATCCATGGCGCTATCCTCTACTGCCTGCTTGGCAGCGATGAGTGCCAACTGGGTGTAGCGGTCCATCTTACGGGCTTCCTTGCGGTCAATATAATCGTTCACGTTCAAACCCTTCACCTCACAGGCAAACTGGGTCTTGAACTTAGATGCGTCGAAAAGGGTAATCGGAGCAGCACCGCTCTTACCTGCCAACAGATTCTCCCAAGTCTCCTCTGGATTGTTGCCAAGTGGTGTAACGGCACCCAGTCCTGTTACTACTACTCTCTTTAATTCCATAAGTAAAAAATAAACATAATGGGTTGCTTTGTATGTATCAAAGCAACCCATATTTCGTCAAATTATTATTTTGCGTTCTCCTCGATGTATGCGATAGCATCACCAACAGAAGCAATCTTCTCAGCCTTGTCGTCAGGGATAGAAATACCGAACTCCTTCTCGAACTCCATGATGAGTTCTACGGTATCCAGTGAGTCAGCACCCAGGTCGTTAGTGAAACTTGCCTCTGGCTTTACTTCTGCTTCGTCAACACCAAGTTTGTCTACGATAATAGCCTTTACTTTGCTTTCAATTTCTGACATAATTCTTTTCTTTAAAATGTTAATAAAATGATTTCTAATTTGAATGTGTGCGACCACAAATGTGGCTTAGCGGGTGCAAAGTAACGAATTTTTATTGAGTTACGCAAATAAAATTGATAAAAAAACACTCCAAATTGCACAGACCACCCCCACTTGTGCAATATTTAGGGTAAGTAAAGGGGTGTTTTGACACCTTTACACGTCAAAACGCTCTCTTCTTAATGGATAATGATTGCGTAAATATTCGAATTTCGAGGGGTTAGCCTTCAGGGCATCGCTATCTGTCAATGGGTTATACAGTTCCAACGGATCACCCGTATAATGGAAATCGGCTGGCAACGAGGGAGGGACGACTTTCCCAGGATGGGCTAAACCGAAATGATGACAGAGCGCATCGATCACCATATTATCCGCATTCGCCTTTCCGTCGGCGGAATAGCCTGCAATATGGGGAGTGCCTATCATCACGCGCTGCAGCAACGAGAGGTTCAGATCGGGCTCTCCTTCCCATACATCTAACACGGCATCCCGCACCCTTCCCTCTTGCAGGGCGGAGAGCAAAGCGACATTGTCGACCACACTGCCCCGGCTGGTGTTTATTATATAAGGTACGCGTGAGAGGCGATGAAGGAAAACCTCGTCTGCCATGTGCCATGTGGCGTATGCTCCCTCATGGGTCAGAGGAACGTGGAACGTGATGACGTCAGCCTCCTGCGCTATCGTCTCTAACGAGACAAAATCGGCATGCCCCAATAACGGGTCGCAAACCAGTACACGCATGCCCAACCGCTCTGCCACCGCCTTGACCCTGGAACCTACATGACCACAGCCCACAATGCCTATCGTTGAGGCTCCAAGTGACAACCCCCTATCACGTTGCAACAGCAACAGGGAGGACTCCACATACTGTGCCACAGAGTCAGCATTACAACCAGGACAACTGATCCATGTGATGCCCGCACTGGCAAGATAATCGGCATCGATATGGTCGAAACCTATCGTCGCCGTTGCCACGAAACGCACCTTACTGCCTTCCAGCAACGCTTTGTCGCAGAGGGTACGAGTCCGCACTATCAGCGCATCCGCGTCTTTCACGTCAGAGGCACAGATGGCAGCGCCTCCCAAAGGCACCACCTCATCAGCCAAGAGCCGCAATTTCTCTTGGATATAAGGAATCTTGTCGTCAACAACTATCTTCATTTGGGCGCAAAGATACAAAATTTATTTAATTTCCTTTTGCTTTTTGCTCACTTATTCGTACCTTTGTCCCCATAAACAATACAAGGAACAATGTCATTTACAGAAAAAGCGAATCAGATTTTCAATCAGGCGATACGCGACTATCACTTAAAAGATGATGTGGACACCCCTATAGCAAACCCTTACGACCGTGAGAGTATTGACTACAGTCTTTATCTAAAGTGTTGGATAGATACCGTGCAATGGCATTTGGAGGATATCATCCGTGACCCGCATATCGACCCTTCAGATGCCCTCGCCTTGAAGCGCCGCATCGACCGTAGCAACCAGGACCGCACGGATCTGGTAGAGGAGATTGACTCTTATTTCCGCAGACTTTATCAGGATGTGACCCCGTTGCCTAAGGCACGGTTGAACACTGAGAGTCCCGCATGGGCTGTAGACCGTCTCTCGATTCTCGCCCTGAAGATCTGGCACATGCAAGAGCAAGTAGACCGTACGGACGCAGAGCCAGCGCATGTCCAGAGGTGCCAGGCAAAACTGGATGTGCTGAAAGAGCAGCAGGTGGACCTGAGCACAGCCATCGACCAACTGCTGGAGGATATCGAGGCTGGACGTAAGTATATGAAGGTATATCGCCAGATGAAGATGTACAACGATCCTGCCACCAACCCGATACTTTATAAAAAGTAAAAAGGTAAGGAAGTAAAAGGGTAAAAAAGAATTAAGTGAAAAAGGAACACATACTTATTATCCGTTTCTCTGCCTTAGGCGATGTCGCCATGGCAGTCCCTGTTGTCTATTCCCTCGCCCACCAGTATCCTAATGTGAGGATAACGGTACTGAGTCGCAACTATGCCCGTCCTTTCTTTGAGGACCTTGCCCCTAATGTGGGGTTCATGGAGGCGGACCTCAAGCGTGAATACCATGGCATCAAGGGACTTAACGCCCTTTATCGTCGACTTGCCGCCAAACAGTTTACCCATGTGGCAGACCTCCATAACGTGCTGCGCTCTGAGTTTCTGCGGATGCGTTTCAACTTAGGCTCTTACAAGGTGGCGCATATCGACAAGCATCGCAAGGGTCGCAGACGACTTACTGCCGCTGTCAACAAACAGTTGATACAACAGCCGACTCCCTTCCAGAACTATTCAGAGGTCTTTGCCCGGTTAGGTTTTCCCGTTGAGCCCGACTTCCGTTCTATCTTCCCAGAAGGGGGTGGCGACTTGACTCTATTGCCATCAGAGGCTCTGAGCCAGTGGCAGTTAGACAAAGGTCTCAACATCGGTATCGCTCCTTTCGCAGCCCATGAGGGAAAGGTCTACCCACCCCGACTGATGCAAAAGGTAATCGCGTTGTTGACCGAAAAATATCCTGACGCTAAGATCTTCCTCTTTGGCAGAGGAGAGAAAGAGGATGAGCAGTTTCCACAATGGTGCGACCAGTACAAACAGTGCATCCATGTGGCAAAGTATCTGGACTCCATCAAACAAGAACTGATTCTGATGAGCCATCTCCAGGTGATGCTCTCAATGGACTCCGCCAATATGCATCTAGCCTCCCTTGTTGCCACTCCTGTTGTGAGTGTATGGGGCGCTACCCATCCCTATGCTGGTTTCATGGGATGGAACCAAGGTTCTGAGAATGCCATCCAGATTCCCCTTGGCTGTCGCCCTTGCAGCATCTACGGACAGAAGGCGTGCCGCCGTGGCGACTATGCCTGCATGAACCGTATTGCCCCTGAGACAATCGTGGAGCATATCACGCAGATTCTTTCCTTGTAACTTCAGAATGGATCATAAGGATATAAAAAAGAGGCTTCCTGTTCGGGAAGCCTCTTGAATTTTTCTTGACAAAAATTACTTATTCACAGCCTTTGCAAGTTCTGCACCAGCCTTGAACTTAGCAACCTTCTTAGCAGCAATCTTGATCTTCTGCTTGGTAGCGGGGTTGATACCCTCACGAGCAGGCTTCTTTGCTACAGAGAATGTACCGAAACCAACGAGTTGAACCTTGTCACCCTTCTTCAGAGCGGCAGAGATTGCTGCGATAGTTGCGTCCAATGCCTTCTTTGAATCAGCCTTAGTCAGTTTTGCAGAGGCTGCGATCTTCTCGATTAATTCTGTCTTGTTCATAATTGTTGTTTTTAAAAGATAAATATTAATAGTTTAAATCGGTTTAATCTCTGAAATCTGTCGCAAATATAGAATAAAGTATTTAGAAAACAAACAAAAATAGGAAAAAAATGAGATTTTTTTTGAAAAAAAGTGTATCTGACCCCTATTTTGTGCCTAAAAACAGATATTTTTCGTAATTTTGCGCACACAATAAGACAATAAAACATTATAAATCGTTTGACAGCAAAGCATTAGGATGAACAACATACCGACAATGACGAAGAATCTGCTCATCGTCAATTTTCTGGCGTTTGTAGCAACATGGGTGATGGAATTGCGTGGCATTGACCTGACTTCTCTGTTGGGTCTTCACTTTTTCATGGCGAAAGACTTCCATCTCTACCAGTTTGTCACCTACATGTTCCTGCATGGTGGTTTCACCCACATCTTCTTTAACATGTTCGCGCTCTGGATGTTCGGAGCAGTGATAGAGAGAGTATGGGGCCCGAAGAAATTCCTTTTTTATTACATTTCATGCGGCATTGGGGCTGGTCTAGTACAGGAGATAGCCCAGTATGCCAATTATCTGGCAGAGGGGCTTGCCGCCTATGAGCATGTCAATCTGAATGGAACCCTGATGCTGACAGCCGATTATTTGAATCTGTGGACGACCATTGGTGCCTCAGGTGCCGTCTATGCCATCCTGTTAGCCTTTGGTATGATTTTCCCCAACGAACGGCTGTTCATCATTCCGTTCCCCTTCCCCATTAAGGCGAAGTGGCTGGTCATCGGATACATCGCTATTGAACTGTTCTCCGCGCTCAGCGGACCAGGCGATGGTGTTGCCCATACGGCACACTTAGGCGGTATGCTTTTCGGCTTTATCATGATTCGTTACTGGAGGAAGCACCCCGATTCGGGTGCTGGCTTCGGGCGCAGCCGAGGACAGGAGTTCTTCGACAACATGAAGCGTCGTTTTGACGAGCGTCAGCAGCATTCCTCCCGTCGGCAACGTCGTCGGACTGACGAGCCAGAGAAAACAGAGCCGTCTCAGAAGCCCAAGCGTAAGAACCAAGAGGAGATAGACGCCATCCTTGACAAGATACGCAAGAGTGGCTATGACAGTCTGACGAAGGAGGAGAAGAAGAAGTTGTTCGATCAAAGTCAGGAGAATTGATTAAGCAACTGAAGAAACTCACGACTCAGATGATTGCAGGGGCGAATATCGCCACCGTCATCGTGATGTGTCTGGTAGGCTATTCCGACCGGTTGAGTCCTGCCGACCACCCCGTGCTGTCCTGTGTGGGGATGACATTCCCCCTCTTCCTGTTGGCAAACATGTTCTTCCTGTTCTTCTGGCTCATCTTTAAGTTCCGCATGATCTGGATTCCCGTCTTGGGCTATCTCCTTGCGTTTATACCTATTAGTATATATATGCCTCTTCATTTCAAGTCGTCGACACCACCTGAGGGAGCCATCAAACTCATCAGTTATAATGTCTGTGAGTATGGAGGGAACTATAAGTATGAGCAGGGATTTGAGAAGGTCCGTGACTACCTGTTTGACGAGAATCCTGACATCGTCTGTCTGCAGGAGGATGTGGACACTTGGCGACGCTATTGCTTCCAGCATTACGAGAAGAAGTTTGCCTATAACGATACGGTACATTTTTCCCATAGCGACCTGAGTATCAATGGCGTAGGCATCCACACCCGTTTCCCCATCATCCGCAAGGAGCGGATTCCCTATAAGTCCTCCAGCAACGGCAGTGTCGCTTGGTATCTGCAGGTAGGCAAGGACACTTTGCTGGTCATCAACAACCATTTTGAGGGTACCCACCTGTCGACAGAAGACCGCCAGGTGTACCAAGAGATCATCAGGGGCGACATGAAGGGCGACACGGCACGGAAGGAGTCCAAGAAACTCCTTGTCACCTTGGCGGAATCGTCCTCACGGAGGGCTCCGCAAGTGGATGCTGTATGCCGTTACGTAGAGGAGCATCGGCAATATCCTACCATCCTTTGTGGCGATTTCAACGACAATCCCATCTCATACTCCCGCTATCGCATTGCTAAGGTGCTGACAGACTGCTTTGTAGAGACGGGGACGGGGCTCGGTTTGTCATATAATCAGAAAGGATTCTACTTTCGCATCGACCATATTTTCCATTCCAAGGATATCGAGGCATACAACTGTAAGATAGACAGTAAAATAGACGCCAGCGACCATTATCCTATCGTTTGTTGGCTTAAAATAGGTGGAAAAGACTGAAAAAAATACGAATTTCTCGGATAAATTTCGGTAAGTGAAGAAAAATACGTATATTTGCAGGCTAAAATAGCGAAATCATAAATTAAAATAATATAACAAACAAAATGCAAAACAAAGGAATTGTAAAGTTTATTGCAGTCGTTCTGATACTCGTGTGCTGCTTCTACCTTTCCTTCTCGTTCGTGACCCGCTATCATGAGAACAAGGCAGCGGCAATGGGCGAAGAGGCTGGTCAGGAGTACCTCGACTCTATCATGAACGAGAAAGTGTACTGCGGAATTTATTCTTTCAAGCAGTGCCGTGAGATGGAGATCGGTCTCGGACTTGACTTGAAGGGCGGTATGAACGTGATCTTGGAGGTTTCAGTACCCGATGTTGTCGATGTACTTGCTGACCACAAGTCAGATGCTGCCTACAAGAAGTCGATGGAAGAGGCGAAGAAAGAGGAGGAGACAAGTCAGAGCGACTTCATCTCCCTGTTTATCAAGTACTGGAAGCAGAACTCCAACGGTCGCCCCTTGGCTGCCGTCTTCGCTACCCAGCAGATGAAGGGCAAGGTCAGCACCAACAGCACCGACGCAGAGGTGGAGCGTGCTCTTCGTGCCGAGGTACAGTCTGCTGTTGACAACTCTTTCAACGTTGTCCGCAACCGTATCGATAAGTTCGGTGTCGTACAGCCCAACATCCAGAAACTGGAGGGACAGAGTGGTCGTATCATGGTCGAGATGCCTGGTATCAAGGAGCCCGAGCGTGTTCGTAAACTGTTGCAGGGAAGTGCCAACCTTGAGTTCTGGGAGACCTATAACTCACAGGAGATTGCCCCGTTGCTCTCTCAGTTGAACCAGAAGTATGCCGCTACTGGCGGTGAGGCAGAGGAGGTTGTCACAGACTCTGTTGCTGCCGCTGACACCACAGCGACTGCTAACGCTAACGACCTTGCTGCAAAACTTGCCAAGAAGAACGACAAGGCAGTGGATGCCAAGGCAAAGGCAGAGGCACTGAAGCAGAACCCTCTGTTTGCCGTCTTCCAGCCACAGCCTCAGGGTCTTGCCATCGTGGGCTATGCTAATGCCCGTGATACCGCTGACGTCAACAAGGTTATCTATTCCGATATCGCTCGTCAGATTCTCCCCGCAGAGTGCAAACTGCGTTGGGGTGCCAAGGCTGAGGACTTTGGTGGTGAGAACACCCGTGGCGACATCTTCGCACTCTATGCGCTGAAGATTACAGAGCCTAACGGACGTGCTCCACTGGAGGGTGACGTGATTACCAATGCCAAGGACGAGTTCGACCAGATGGGTCATCCCTCTGTTTCTATGCAGATGAATTCTGACGGTGCCCGTCGCTGGAGTCAGATCACCAAGCAGAACATCGGTCGTGGCGTTGCCATCGTGCTCGATGATGCTGTCTATAGCGCACCACGTATCCTCACCCAGATTGATGGTGGTAACTCCTCTATCACAGGTAACTTCACTATTGAGGATACCAAGGACCTTGCCAACACGCTGAATTCTGGTAAGATGCCGGCTCCTACCCGCATCGTACAGGAGGAGGTCGTTGGACCGTCACTCGGTGCCCAGTCTATCAAGCAGGGTGTCATCTCCTTCGTCGTAGCCTTCGTGCTGCTGATGATCTACATGGTGATGCTGTATGGCTTCATCCCTGGTATGCTTGCCAACTGCGCCCTGTTGTTCAACCTGTTCTTCACCCTCGGTATTCTGACCTCGTTCCAAGCAGCGTTGACCATGCCGGGTATCGCCGGTATCGTGCTGACACTGGGTACTGCCGTGGATGCTAACGTGCTGATCTATGAGCGTACGAAGGAGGAACTCCGCAAGGGACATAGTGTCAAAGAGTCGCTGAACCTCGGTTACTCGAACGCTTTCTCCGCTATCTTCGACTCTAACTTCACGTCGTTGATCACGGGTATCATCCTGTATGTCTTCGGTACTGGCCCTATCCGTGGCTTCGCTACCACCTTGATGATCGGTATCTGTGTATCGTTCTTCACAGCCGTCTTCATGACTCGTCTGATCTACGATGCCAAGATGAAGAAGGACAAGTGGCAGAACCTCACCTTCTCTACCGCCTATTCTCGTAACATGATGCAGAACACGAAGTTCAACTTCATGGGTATGTACAAGAAGTCATACACCATCTGGGGTGTCGCCGCTATCCTGTTCTGTGTATCCTTCGCTGTTCGTGGTCTGAGCCAGAGCATCGACTTCACGGGTGGTCGTAACTATGTGGTGACCCTCGACAAGGAAGTTCCCGTAGAGCAGGTACGTACGACCCTCGCCGGTGCCTTCATCAACACCATTGGTGAGAACGCAGGCAAGGAGGCTAATACAAGTGTCATCGCCCTCGGTACCGATGGAAAGACCGTTCGTATCTCTACTAACTGGGATATCGAGTCTAACAACCCACAGGTTGACGACAAGGCTGAGACCATCCTTTACAACGCTTTGAAGAGAGCAGGACTGGTGAACCAGGCTAGCGTGGATGCCTTCAAGAACCCAGACATCCGTCAGGGTGGTTCCATCATCAGTTCTTCAAAGGTAGGTCCTTCCGTGGCTAAGGATATCACCTACGGTGCTATCATCTCCGTCATCATCGCCTTGGTGGCTATCTTCATCTACATCCTCGTCCGCTTCCGCAACGTGGCTTACTCTGTAGGCTCTATCGTTGCCTTGGCACTGGATGCCCTCATCGTTATCGGCTTCTACAGTGTGTTGTGGGGCTGGGTTCCGATGTCACTGGAGATCGACCAGACGTTTATCGGTGCTATCCTGACCGTGATCGGTTACTCTATCAACGATAAGGTGGTAGTCTTCGACCGTGTCCGTGAGAACTTCAACCTGTATGCGAAGCGCGACCGTCAGAGCCTGTTCAACAGTTCTCTGAACCAGACGCTGGCTCGTACCATCAACACCTCAGTGACGACGTTGATCGTATTGCTGTGTATCTTCATCCTCGGTGGTGACAGCATCCGCAGTTTCTCATTCGCCATGATCCTGGGTGTTATCTTCGGTACCCTGTCGTCTATCTTCATCGCTGCTCCTACGGCATTCCTCGTGATGGGTCGTACCATCCGTGAGAATGACATCGAAGAGAAGTAATCACACCTTATTATATATAAGGCAGCCTGCCTCCAACACTGGAAGCAGGCTGCTTTTTTTATTTCTGTTTCTTGTTCTTCTTGTCCTTGTCTTTGTCTTTCTTTTTCTCTTTCTCCTTCTTTTCCTTCTTCTCTTTCTTTTTCTCCTCCTTTTTGCCTTTGTCCTTCTTTCCAAAGAGGTTGAGGCGGACACCAGGTTTTATCTTCGTCTTCCTCATCTCATCGGTATTGGTGAACGAGAAGGAGCATAGGACATCAGCGAGTTTCCCCTTCATATTGATATGCCCCTCGGCAACAGCACCGTCGCTGACGATATGGGCAGCGATGTCCGTCACGGTGACGAACTTGTATTTTGCCTTATAGACGAGGGCATCGACATTTCCAATAGGCAGTTTTCCACCTTTGACACGACGCATCTTCGCTGTACGAGGTTTCGAGATGTCGATTTTGAAACCCGCGCGACAGGCGATGGCACCGATATCGGGATAGTCCATCGCCCTGCCCAGTTCGAAGGCATCGCTACGGACATTACCCGTAAGATATTTGTTGTTCTCATCCAGTTGGAAGGCGAACGCCATCTTACCACATGCCGTACCCAGGGTACCACGGAACTGCTCTTTCCTCCACAGCACATTGAAAGAGCCTGTGTAATAAAGGGTTCCGAGGGCATGCAACTGTTTCATCATGAATTTCTTGACAGGAAACTGATTGATGATACGTGCCTTGGAGTTTCCCTTAGCCACCATCTGATGGACATTGAAATGGACGTTGAGTTTGTATTTGTCCTTGAGTCCATCGATACCGCCTGATGCCTTGACGATCAAATTATTGTCGGTGGTCTTGACGACGACATCACGGAAGACGAGACTACTATCCGTGCCACTGAACTTCGTGCTGAGCCAGAGAGGGAGTCTGAAGTCTTTCAATACTGGGGCGAAGGGGTGGGAGATATC
This sequence comes from Prevotella sp., assembly GCA_017458005.1. GTDB lineage: Bacteria > Bacteroidota > Bacteroidia > Bacteroidales > Bacteroidaceae > Prevotella. The sequence continues at coordinate 28,901 of JAFTGH010000006.1, forward strand.
CGTGAGCAGCGTCGTCCCTGTGATCACAGTGGTGCTGAAGAGGAAGGGTCTGCCCTGTTTCTTACTGGGCATTTGGATATCGCCACCAGCAAAGGTCAGTTTGGTATTTTCCATGCCTACCGTGACATCACTGAGATGGACATGCTCACCCTGTTGGCGGAATCCGCAATGCAGGTCGGTGATATGAAATTTCGAGGTAAGGTCTTCTACCTCACACTCCGTCAGCATTCCGACGATACTGTCTTTGTCGGCATGGTTAAGAGTCGCCTTCAGGTGAGCAATGACCTTCAGGTGGTCTGCGTCAAACCAGCCTCGGTGGGGCTTGCCAGTGCGCTTATGGGGCAGATGGTTGTCCGTCTGGTATTGCAGACCGTCTATCTCCACCTGTTGCTCCTGCAGATTGCCAGTGACCCTGACGACACCCAGCGTCAGTTGGTTATCCACCCGAGTGGAGTCTTTCTTTTTGACATGTACCCATGAGGTGTGCAGGTCGCGGATTTCCGCTTCCTGATTTCCCATTAGTCCTTTCTTATATAGCAGTTGGGCGAGGGAGAAATGGTTATCGTTATAGGTCACCGCCACATCCTCGATGAGCACATGGTTGAGGTCGACGGCAAGTTTCGTTTTCTCCTTCTTCTCTGTGGTCACCTTCGTTGAGTCCTTCTTCTCCTTCTTGAAAGCGTCCAGCACAAACTGGTAGTTGGCGGCACTGTCGGGCTTGGGCTTGTAGATATTCGCCTTGATGCCGCTAAGGGTGATCTCGTCGATGTTCACCTCTTGACGAAGCAGGTCGAAGAGTCGGATTTCCACGCCCAACTGGTTGACCTCCAGCATCTTCCGTCGTTGCAAGTCCTCTATCTCCAGTCCGAAGAGACGGATGTCATCCTCGAAGAAGCCGATATGGATACTGTCTATCTCCACCTTTGTGCTCAGTTTCTCCGACAGCATCGCCGTAGCCTTTCTCAGGAGTTTGTTCTGGAAAGAGTCCGTGTTCAGGAGAACCACCCCCGCACCTACTATGAATAATAAGGTGACGAGGATGACGCCTGCGATGGCAAGAATTTTAAGGATGATGCTCTTCATGTCGCAAAAATACATAATTCTCTTGGATTCCCCATGCTTTTTTGCCATTTTCTCAAAATAAATCCTTACTTTTGCTGAGTAAATGCGTATCAGACTGCTCATCATCCTTCTTGCCCTCTTCACAGGCTTGCAGGCACAGGACGACAACCTGACCTCGAGGAAGGCGGTACACTCAGACGGCTATCCCTTCTGGGTCTATACCCCCAAGGACTATCGGCAGTATCAGCAGACCACTCCCCTGATCATCTTCCTGCATGGTGCCAGCCTGCGTGGCACCGACCTTAACAAGGTGTTACGCTATGGACCTCTGGATGCGGTGAAGATGGGACTGGACATTCCCGCCATCATCGTCGCCCCGCAGAATCCGAAGGGACACTGGGATGTCCGTAAGTTGAACGACATCTTGGAGTGGATGCGGAAAAACTATGTCTTCAATCCCCAGCGTGTCTATGTGCTGGGCATGAGCCTGGGCGGTTATGGCACCCTCGACTTCGCAGGCACCTACCCCGACAAGATCGCCGCCGCCATCGCCCTCTGTGGAGGCAGCACCCTGCGTAACTATCAGGGACTGGGGCAACTGCCCCTCTGGATTATCCATGGCACTGCTGATAAGGCGGTGAAGATCGAGGAGTCGCAGAAAGTCGTTGACGGCATGAGGAAAATAGGAGCCGATGAGCGGTTGCGCTATGAGTGGATACAAGGTGCCTCCCATGGCGACCTTGCCCGTTATTTCTACCTGACCGACACCTACGACTGGCTGTTTCAGCACACCCTCATAGAGCCTCGTCGCCCCGTAGACACCAACGTCCAGATTACCCCAGAGGAGAAAGCCTCCGCCTACAAGAGAATCAAAAAGCGGTAAGCAAGAACTAGTGTTACCTTTTTTTGTGTGACATTCTGCGAGGTGCCTCCTTGCCACGAAGCCCGTACCTTCGAAATCATTCCCACCATGGGAATCCATCTTTCCCACCGTGGGAAAGTTTTATTCCCACCATGGGAATACCTATACTCTCAACTAAGCCAAGAAGAGTGAGGAACCTCCTCACACGTGCAACCTTATGACAACCTTGACATCCTCAAAAAGGTTGCAAAGCCAGTGGCTATCGTTGTTTTGTCAACCTGACATCCTTTTTTTGAAAATTTCTAGTAAGGATTAATTAATATAGAGGATTTTGAAAAAAATGTTGTATCTTTGCAACCATGAGACGGCTGCCCTTTCTGATACTGTACCTGTCATTGGTCTTGGCGACAGGATGTGACCATCAGCACACCTTCAATCGTGTACTGGTTGAGGCGGACAGCCTTGTAGAGCAGCAGGCAGACTCCGCTTGTCAATTGTTGGAGAGTGTCGCAGATATTATGGAACAGGGCGATGAGGCAAGCCGAGCCTATTACACTTTGTTGCTTACTCAGGCAAGATACAAATGCTACCAAACAGTCCCTCCTGACATTTTCATCAATGCTGCTGTCCGCTATTATGAGCAGGATGGCAATGTCTCACAATTATGCCGTGCCTACTACTATCGAGCCATGACCCTCTATGAACGAGGAAACCATGAGGAGGCACTGCTGCTATTAAAGAAAGGAGAGGAACTTGCAGTCAGTCGTCATGACCTGCTCTATATGGCGAAATACCATGAGAGCCTGTGTTTGGTGAACTATGATACAAAGTATGATGGCATGATGCTGCATTATGCGCGACTTGCTTTGAAGGACAATAGGCAACTGGGCGACACCTCTGCCGTTATCCGTAATCTCTCCCAGATTTCCACTGCCTTATACCGATTAGGGAGGCAAAAGGAATCCGAAGACTCTATTCTCAAAGTCCTGCCATTGCTTCATCAGATGAATTCTGTCAGCAGGTCATACATCCTGACAAATATTGGCTGCTCTATGCATGCCGCAGGAAATTTGGCATCAGCGAAAGAATACTTGGAAGAGTCTTTGAGAATTAATCCGATGCCTCACACTTACGCCGAATTAGGAGATATCTATGCTGACGAAGGAAAAATGGCTGAGGCAGAGAAGAATTGGCAGGAGGCGTTAAAGACGGATGACAGTTAAACCCTTGTGAATGTTCTTTCCTCCATGCAGAGAAGATATGAGCAGCAACACGACTACCAGTCGGCAATCGACATTTCCAATAGAGTTCATCATATCAAGGACTCCATGACCCAAGCCTCTGAGCAGGCGACCCTTGCCGAGATACAGCACAAGTACGACCGTCAGGTGGTAGAGAACAAGTACTACAAGTCATTGACCTGGCTTTTTGGTTCTCTCCTTCTGCTGATAGTTGTTTCCATAGGCTATTACTATTATCATCGCAGGACTGTCAAAAGATATACCAGTAAACTGACGGCAAATGAGGAGGCAATCCGTAATGCCCAACAGAAGATTGCCCTCTTGGAGAACATGGACGGTGAGCATCATGAGGAGATTATGGCACTGAATGCCCAGATACAGATGATGCGCCAGCAGACCTATGAACAGTTGGGACGAGGGAAAGAGGTTTATGATGCCGTCATTGGAGGAGGAAAATTACAGTCCACCAACAAGGAGCACTATTTGATAGAGTATTATTCCGTTCTCCACTATGAGCAGTACGCGTTATGGATGAGCAAGTACAAGGACCTGACATCACGTCTTCTTACCTATCTTATATTACAGGACATGGGTAAGTCGGACTCTGAGATACAAGAGACTCTCAGTATCACCAATTCCTCTCTTCGTTCCATCAAAACCCGACTAAAGGCACACCTAAGGCACCCATAACAGCCTCCTTTTTGCTGCATTTTAAGGCTTCTACTACTCTTAACTTATTTCGTTACTTCCTGTAAAACAGGCAATTATCCCTATTTTAACATTGCAGCACCTCCCCGAACTTTCTTCCGAATAAATTTGCAGGAATCATTCATTGTATCTACTTTTGCAGCCCGAAATCTAAACAAACAGAAAGTATGAAAACAAAAATGATGAGACTGCTTCTTGCAGTAATGATGATGGGCTTGCCCATTTTTCAAACAGAGATGTTTGCGGGAAACATAAGAGTGCAAACCAAAAAAGTAAATGACAATCGAAAGGATGAGCACAAGCATCTGGCACCAGGTCATTACTCCTGGCTTGCTTCCGCAGTATGGGATGAGGAGATTGGCAGTCTTTCCATTACGTTCAATGCAGAATCCGATGAGGTGTGTGTCTGCATTTACAAGAACGACACCTTGTTAATAGAGGATTCTCTATCAGTCTTTGAGGGCTATGAGGCAACCTATGACCTGTCGTCCTATGGTGATGGTGACTACCAGATAGTCATCACAGGCATAGGGAATGATGTTCTTTACGGGAGTTTTACTAAATAATAGTCTGTCTTATAATCATGAATCACGCACGCATTTTTTTATTATTGACGATGCTCATGCTGCCACTTCTGGGACACGCCCAGGGAGTGGCGTATGAGTACGATGCCTCCGGCAACCGTATCAACAGGTACAGAATTCTAAGAACCAGACGGGTGAAGGGATCTGACGGAGCCCAGTTATTCTCCGCCGCGCCTAATCCCGTGTCGGACATCCTCCAGATAAAGTACGAGGATGAGGCTGAATTCTCCGGTGAGTATCAATACACCCTTCTGGGTGTCTACGGAGAGACCGCACTGATAGGAGTATCCAATTCCGCTAACTGTAGCGCGAATGTCAGTGGGCTGTCTCAAGGTATATATATCCTTCATATTGTATATGGGGAAGAGGAACAGAGTATCAAGATTATCAAGAATTAACCAATATCATGAGGAAGAGGTTTTTAGCAGGAATGCTGTCATTACTGGCAGCGTTCCCCATAGAGGTATATAGTCAGGACAGACTGGATGGCACGGCGGCGGTAACCCCTACAGGTGGCGCATCCTATACTGTTCAGATTCAGGCGCCAAAAGGTTACGGGGACTTGAAGCCCTCCATCGCACTCACGTATAACAGCCAGTCGGGCAATGGCATAGCCGGGTGGGGATGCAGCATCACGGGAATCTCCGCCATCACCCGTGGGATGAAGAATTATTTATACGGGGAGACGCCTAAAGGTATCAAATACTCAACCTCCGACGCCCTTTATCTGGATGGCAAGCGGCTGATAAAGGTCTCTGGCACGGAAGGCTCAGACGGCTCAGTGTATTCCCCAGAGGGTGAGCCTCTGACAAAAGTCACCCTTCACGGCTCCTCCATCTCGACAAGCAGTTGGCTTGAGGTGGACACCAATGACGGCATGACCTATGAGTTCGGACATGCAACGGGAACCCAGCAGACAACAAGGGTGGCATCCGCTCAGAGGCCTTTCGCATGGTATATCAGCAAGTGTACCAACAATCTCGGGCAGACTATAACATATCAATATCAGACCTCAGACAAGTACCTCTATCCGCAGACTATCAGTTATGGCGGAGGCAACACTGTCGACTTTGAGTATGAGGCACGTACCGACACCATCACCTTCACGCTAAACGGTCTGAAAGGATATGTGGGAAAACGCCTGAAGAGCGTGTCCACCAAAGCGGGAGGCAATGTATTCCGTATCTATAAGATGACCTACGACACGACTTCTGATGCTTGTACCACAAAATATTCCCGTCTGACGTATATCACAGAGACGGGAACCACTGGGAACAGCAGCAGGCAGATAAAGGTAGACTGGAATAACTTGCCAAGTTTCTCTCCCTCATGCGCTACTTTTGGGATAACGCCACCCCAAGATGACAACCTCCATGAATATGGAGAGCGTTATCTGATGGCAGGCGATCTCAACGGCGATGGAGTCAGTGATATCGTTCATGTCGCTCCCGTCAAGGAGTATGCCTACCACTATGCAAATGCCAGTAGTTATCACCCTTACACCTATGCACACATATACCGTTCCTCTATGTCTAACGGTAATGCCTCTTATCTGCCACCGTTACTTTGCCGTTTCCCTGCGGGCTTCTCTATTGGTGACTGGACTTTCCAAAAGGGAAGTTTTTGCATGACTGACATTGACGGTGATGGCATTAATGACTTGATACTACCAGGCAGTGACAACGCCAACTCCAACGGGAAATACTCTTTTTATTTCTCTTATGCACTGGGAAAGAACATCGTCCATGGTAGCACAGGCTACAGCCAAATGGGCTTCATGCTAAGTCATGCCACGGAGATGCCCTTATATGCCATTACCGATTTGGACCATGACGGGAAAAGTGATGTCTTGGTATTGGAGAGGCAGCATACCAATGGGAAATACCTTTGCCATGTAGCCCATATTGGTGCCAGTGAGCATATCTATGACATCAGCCTTACCATGACAGGAAAGCCCCGGAAGTTGTTCACGGGTGACTACAATGGTGACGGAATTACCGATATGCTTGTCATCTGTGATGACGGGTACAGGATATTCTACGGGCAAGGGGGCATAGTCTCAGCCAACACCTTCACCGACAGCAGTGCCCTTTTCCCCATCTCTGCTGTTCACCACCGCATAGAGCAGGGAGACTTCAACGGGGACGGCATCCTCGACTTCGTTTGGAATGACCACTACAGCAACAAACTCTACTTCTCCCTCGGCAACGGGAACGGCACCTTCACGAAGAGACTTGCGTACACCCTTCCCGTTAAGATTCTTCCTAAAAACACTGATAAGGGAACATGGAACTGTCTCGTCACAGACCTTGACCGTGACGGAAAGTCCGATGTGGTCATCAATATGGCGGCATACAATCCATTAGGGGGTTTTCAAAAGACCTTCACACTATGGCTGTTGTCAAACGGGAGCAGCCTGACGCTGAAGAAATCAGCATCATCCAAAAAGGAGAGCGATGCCAAGGCTGGACATATCTGTGTCGGTGACTTCATGGGCAAGGGACGTTTCGATGTGCTGAACTACGGATATAACTGTTGGGGAGGCAACAACGCAGACGAAAGTCCTGCCATGTACCGCTATGGAACCTCAAGGCAAAGCATCTCCGACGGCAAGGTCAAGTCAGTCAAGAACAGCGACGGACGCATCACCTCCTTCACCTATGGCTCTCTAACCTCCGACAAACTCTATACCAAGGGGAGTGGCAGTGTCTATCCTCTGATCGATGTGGCGGCTCCGCTATGTGTGGTATCCCAGATGAGGGAGTCGGGAGCCTCCCCTGTCAGCCGCCAGACGGACTATACCTACAAGGAACTTCGTGCTCACCTGAAGGGAAGAGGGATACTCGGATTCACAGAGCAGAAGGCAAGCGAGTACTACACGGGATCAACTACCACGGCAAGGGTGACAGGCTGGAATACAATGTATTATGTTCCCCGCAGCACATCAACGACTACAACCCAGGGAGGATTCACCACCACATCAGTATCAGAGAGCGACGTTGCCGGTTTCGGCTACAACTATATGTCCTTTCCCTTGTCTCTGACTGAGAAGGACATTTACGGCAATGTCACGACGACCACTTTCAGTTACAACACCTCCAAGGGCTACCTTACCAAGAAGCGGACGGAGTTCGGTGGCAGTAACATGTACAGGCAGACGGAGTATACATATTCCGCCAACAAGATAGGCAAGGCTTACAGACCCGAGACGGTCAAGCAAACGCAGAAGCACAGTGACTCAGGGCAGGCTTACAGCACCACGACAAAGTACACCTATGCCGCCAACGGACTTCCCTCCAAGGTCGTCGAGCACTCTGGTACACCGATGGCGCTCACCAAGGAGTATGTCTACGACACTTATGGAAATACGACCAAAGAGACCGTCAGCGGAGCAAGTATGTCCACCATGGTGACGAACTTCCAGTACTCTGGCGGGAAATTCCTCCTTCAGCGGTCGACGACACCGGCGTCATCCACCGTCTATTACGGTCTCAACCCGTTCGGTGAGGTGATGGCACGTATAGATATGACGTATGCCGGCCCCTCATCACAGCCCCTGATTACCAACTATACGTACAACGGCTTCGGGATGATGACCAAGGAGACCAAGCCGACAGGCGAGGAGACGACCTACAGCCGTACCGTCAACAGCAACGGATACACTATAACCGTGTCCAAGGCAGGCGGCGGTACGGTCACGACAAAGTACGACGCGCTTGACAATGAACTGAGCAGCGAGACCAAAGGGGTTGGCGGCACGGTCATCAAGACCACTAACACCTACAGTAACAAAGGATTACTGACTACAAGGACGCACAAGAAAGGCAACCTCACCATTACGGAGTCTATGAGTTACGATGCGCTGGGACGTATGATACAGCATACATCCTCCAGCGGGACGAGTGCCAGTTACACCTACGGAAACCGTACGACGACCACCACGGATCATGGCAGGGAATACATAAAGACCTATGACGCATGGGGCAACGTGACGGAGTCCACCGACCCCGCCGCCTCTGTGTCGTACGTCTACCACTCCAACGGGAAGCCCTCCAGCGTAGAGTCCGAGGGGGCGACAGTCTACATGGACTATGACGAGGCAGGCAACCAGACCTTCCTCGATGACCCGGACGCAGGCACCTCTGAGTATGAGTACGATGCACTGGGACGCGTCATACGCCAGACTGACGCCAGGGGCAATGAGACGACCTTCACCTATGATGCCACGGGGAAACTGACGGCAAGGAACTGCGGCGGAGTCGTCACATCCTACACCTATGGCACGTCGGGCTATGACAAAGAGCGGCTTGTCAGGGAGCAGACGGGCGACCGCATCATCAACTACACCTATAATAATAAGGGACTCCTCTCCTCAGAGACACGGAGCATGACAGGAGAGACACCTGTCACTTTCACCTATCAATACGATGACAAGGGGCGGCTCTCGTCGAAGACCTACCCCCAGGGAGTGCCCGTCAACTACAGGTATGATGCCTATGGGAATCTGGTCGGCAGCGACATCGGAGGTCGCTGCGTCAGTCTGGTGACTGGGGACAACGGACTCTCGACGACTGTCGTCTATGGCGGGACGCTGCCCAGCGGCAGCCTCCAGGTGCAGAGTCCACTAATGACCCACACCTCGACCTGCGACTCCCGTGGCTATCTGACGGAACTTCGCTTGGCTAAGACTGGCAACATCTCGCTACGCAGCATGCTTTTCAGTTTCGACGGGGCGACTGGCAATCTGCGTAACCGCTTGGGTATGACATCGCAGGCGGAGGACTTCGAGTACGACGACCTTGACCGTCTGGTGGGAGTGAAGTTGAACAGTGCCGTCTCGCAGGAGGTGGACTATGCCGACAACGGCAATATATCCAGCAAGACCGGGCTTGGCGGACTCTATTATGGTGGACCGAAACCTCACGCTGTCACCTCCATAGACAACCCTCAGGGTCGTGTATCCACCGCTACCCAGCAGACCATCTACACACCATTTGGCAAAGTGGAGTCAATTTCCGAGAACGGCTATAGCATGTTGTTCACTTACGGACCAGACGAGGAGCGATGGAAGACGGAGTTTCGTCAGAACGGCATCGTGATGCGCAGTACATTCTATGCGGGCGACTATGAAAGGGTTTGTCAGAATGGTATAACACAACATTTCTTCTATCTTGACAACGGTTGTATCTATGTCATGTATGAGGGACTGGCTTCTGGCAGTAACTACTACTATGCCTTCACCGACCATCTTGGCAGTGTCACCCGTATCTTCAATGAGTCAGGCACCTCCGTCTTTGAGGCGGAGTATGACGCATGGGGGAAACAGACTGTCAGCAAGAACACTATTGGTTTTCACCGTGGCTATACGGGACATGAGATGCTGCCTGAGTTCGGACTCATCAACATGAACGGTCGCCTCTACGACCCCATACTGGGTCGCTTCCTGTCCCCCGACAACTTCGTGCAGATGCCTGACTTCTCCCAGAGTTTCAACAGGTACGCCTACTGTGTCAATAATCCGCTGAAATATAATGATCCTGATGGGGAACTGTGGTGGCTGGCTGCCGCACTGATAGGTGGTGCCATTAATGTTGCCATGAATATCGACAATATTGACAATGGCTGGGACTTTTTGGGGTATTTCGGCGTAGGAGCCGCAGCAGGTGCTTTAGGCGGCGGTGTGGCAAATGCTGTTGCCGGGGCGATTGGAATTAGCGGATTTGCTGGTGGGGCTGTTTCTGGATTTGCAGGTGGGTTATCTTCTGGATTTGTATTAGGAGGTGGTAATTCTTTAATGACAAATGGTAACTTCGATGGATTTTTTGAAAATGCAGCCACGGGAGCACTTGTGGGTGGAGTGACAGGTGCTGTTGTTGGTGGAATAGTGGGGGGATACTCAGCCTATAAACAAGGGAATAACTTTTGGACAGGGGAACCCATTGATGCACCCAATTGGGGACAAGAAGTTTATACGAAGAGTGGGACTGGTGATAGAAATTATATGGAAATATCATATGATGAAATTAAACCTGATCCAGAAAAAGTTGTTAATGAAGTTATGCATTCACCTCAAACTCCATTAGGTGGAGGTACAAATTCTGTTTATTTAGGATACGATGAGGTAGGTAATGTCAGATATGTTGGAATTACTGAAAGAACTCCAGAACTACGTTTTGCAGAGCATTTGAATTCTGGTACAGAGAGAGCCTTATTACATTATGAAACAATTGAGAATGCGCAAGGATTATCCAGAATACAAGCAAGAATTATAGAACAACGTTTTATTAATATATATGGAATGCAAAAATTCAATGGAATGCTTTATAACAAAATAAATTCCATATCACCACGTTATTGGAATAGATGGGGATTAATTAATAAATAGTATCACATAAAATGAAAAAAGTAATAACTAGGAAAGGTGATATATTTTGTGTTGAGATTGGAAATGAATACAAATCATATTTTCAATATATCACAACTGATATGACGCAAATGAATAGTACAGTCATTCGGGTATTTAAGAAACATTATCCCATGGATTATATTCCTAATATGGATGAAATTATACAGGATGAGGTATATTTTTATGCTCATACAGTCTTACGTCCTGGACTACAAGTGGGAGCATGGTATAAGGTTGGGACAAGTAAAAATGTTGGTGAGATAGATAATATAATGTTTAGTTTGTTTAGTGAAGGTAACTTTTCTCACCTTACTAAATCATATAAATGGTATATTTGGAAGATAAATCAAAAAAAAGTATTTATTGGAGAAATGCAAGATAAATATAAAAATTATAATAGAGGATGGATTTATCCTTATACATCAATCATTCACAAAATTAAAACAGATGTTTTTTTAATTCGTGATCTAGAATAGATGACAATTGTGGTTAAGAATCACCGGCAAGAATCTGTCCCTGTTAGATTAGGGGACTCAATGATCCACTAACTTTTTTTGTACGGTGGGATATACCCCTTGTACGATCAAAGAAAAATACACAAATTAAAGTAATATTAGTTATGAAAAAACACATTATTAAAAACAGTATTCTATTGGCAGTTATGCCATTATTCTTCTCGTCTTGCGCCACACTCGTTGCAGGTGGTAACCCCAAAATCCTTATAGACGGTGCCGTGGATGAGCCTGTGACAATCACAACGGAGAAGAACGTGTACAGCGATGTCGTATTACCATATATGGTTGAGGTGAATCGTCATAAGATTGACGGGCAACGAATTAATATCAAGTCCGAGCACCACCAGTATAAGGATATCGTGTTAGAAAAGGCTGTCAATGCCTGGACGTTCGGGAATATCCTTATTGGAGGGCTCATCGGATGGGGTGTCGATTTAGGAACCAATTGCGTTAGCAAGCCTGCACAAGACCACTACTTTATACAAGAACTTTTCCTGAAGCCCAAAGAGTCAGATTCTCCAGAGACTGCAGAGGGAGATTAAAATAGAGCAGGAAAGGCGAAAATGGAGTTAAAAAGCAGAAACAAGAGCACCATCGCAATTCGCGATGGTGCCTATGGGATCAGAGCCGTCACGCTCGAGAAAACTCAAATATAATTTGGTTTTCTTCTCACTTAATCGTACCTTTGACCTGCGGTCGAAGGTAGGCTGCACCTCAAAAGAAAAAATAAATGAATTTATTTTGTTCTTTGTTCGGTTTGCACTACCTTTGCAAATGAAATGGCGATAGAACAAGCGATATTTAGACGTACAGAATTGTTGTTGGGTAATGAGGCGGTAGACCGAATTGCCCAACAGCGGGTGATTATATTCGGTGTGGGTGGTGTTGGTTCTTGGTGTGCTGAGAGTCTTGTGCGTAGTGGTATTCGGCAGTTGACAATTGTCGACTCCGACCGTGTGTGCATCACCAATATCAACCGCCAACTGATGGCGACAACCAAAACGGTGGGGCAGGTGAAGGTGGAGGCACTGAAAGAACGTCTGCTGACCATCAATCCCAGTGCGGAGATAGTAGCGCTGCAGAAGATCTTCACGGAGGAAACGGCTTCTGATTTCCACCTTGAGACATACGACTATATCATCGACGCTATCGACTCGCTGAAAGACAAGGCGTTACTGATAGAACTCGCCTGCCAGACGAAGGCGAAGTTCTTCTCGTCGATGGGTGCTGCCTTGAAACTCGACCCTACGAAGATTCAGGTGGCGGAGTTCTGGAAGGTGAAGGGTGACCCGTTGGCGCGTGCACTAAGAAACCGCTTCAAGAAGCAGAAACGCTTCCCGAAGCGGAAATTCCAATGTGTATTCTCTGATGAACTCTTACAGAACAAAGGTCATAACGCTACCTGTGGCACGGAGCAGTGTATGTGTCCCAAAGCGAAGAATGGTCCTGGTGACCCGACGCTGTTGAACCATGAATGGTGCTCCTCCAAAGCGCAGATCAACGGTACTCTTGCCCATATCACCGCCATCTTCGGTTTTATGCTCGCAGGTCTGGTGATACAAGACGCTACTACTGCTGAGTAGTATCCTCTTTTTGCTCTGTCTTCAATTCCGTGGCGGTATAGCCAAACTTCTGAAAACTCTGGATAATATTCTCTGGAGTCGTCTTGTCGGCGTCATAGGTGATGGTGACCCGCTGCCCGTTTACATCTGTCTCGATGCTTTTGATGCCCTTCTCGAAGCGGAGGTTACCTTTGATTTTCTTCTCACAGTTGTCACAATGCATCTGTGGCAGGGTAGTGACTACCAGTGTCTTCAAATCTTTCGCACTGAGTGACAGCGTGGCTGTCAGCATCAGTAATGTCAATAGTTTCTTCATATCTTCATTTTTACTTCTTTACTTTTCTACTTTTTTACCTTTTTACTTTTTTACAGTCTCTTTCCAAAGTTTAGACGAATGCCAGCGTAAAAAGTCAAACCATGTACGGGTCCCCATACCATCGTAGGCTCAAACTCCTTGCTCCAAGGGTCGTCCGTGCCCCAGATAGGATGAGGCTGGCGATAGTTGGTCAGGTTCTCGCCTCCTATATAGACAGAGAAATGGCGGAACCAGCGGGTCACCTGCGCATTCAACTGGGGATAGGCAGGGAAGCGGGAGTCGGTGAGGGTATGGATAGAGGACGGCAGCCTGCCACCACCATTCTGCTGGAAGGTCACATCAAACTGCCATAAGCCGGGAGGTAGTTTATAACTTGCCGTCAGCAATGCCTTATATCGGCTCTGCAGAGGTTTCTCCATGAGTTGTCCCCCATACGTTGACTTGACATCGTTCAGGCGGTAGGCAGCAGTGACCTCTAACCCGTCGATGACAGGGTAGGTGGCATCAATCTGGAAAGTGTGTGAATAACTCCTTCCCCGCAGGTTGGTCAAGCGTATCTCACGGATGTCGCTGTCATAGTCGACCAGCATCTGTCGGATGAAATGGGTATAGTAGTATTCCGCATTCACCTTGAGGGTCTTGTTTCCTATGGGGATATTCAGTGCTGCTGAGAGTCCGTAGTTCCAGGCGCTCTCCTGTTCCAAGTCGTCAATCACCAACTGTCTGCCACTCGCCAACAGATAGTTATTCTCCGCCAAGGCATGAGGCGTGCGGTAGCCCTTACCTGCCGACAGGCGCAGTGTGACAATCTCATGAGGCATGTATTTCAGATGGATGCGAGGGGTGCCGAACCAGCCATAACGGCTGCTGTGGTCGGCTCTGATACCAGCCATTAGTGTCAACCGTTCGTTGAGGTTCAGGGTGTATTGCACATAGGCACCAGGAGTCGTCTCTTTGTCGTCACGATAGAAATAGTCGTGGTTGAGAGAGAGTCCTGCCGACAGGTTATGTATCTCGCCCAGATTCGTCTCAAACATCAGTTGCGCATAGGCGTTCTTCTCGTTGACACTGTATGTCTTGTGACCATAGAGTGCCTCCAGTTGGTGGAGAGAGCCACTTGCCATCAAGGCGATATTCGTGCCACGCTCAGGATTCAGCAGTAGCGCATGTTTCATATATGCCTCATAGCGATGGGTCTCAGAATGGATCTTATATAACTCATCGGCATGACATAGGGGTGAATGGCTCATCTGTCCTCCCTCACGCCTCTCATCCAACAGACTAATGCCGCCATGGAAGATATAATGCTGTCCGATATAGTCCCAGCGGTTCTGTATGTTCACCTGTCGGATGTTAGGCTTGTCGTAAAAGTCGTCGTCATTGTCGTCATGGTGTCCCCAGTCGTTCTCGTAATGCGCCAGCAGTTCCGTATTGACCTTTCCTACATGGATATTCGCATCGGCATTCGCCTCCAAGCGGCTCTTCGTATTACCATAGAGATTGACGGCAACACCCTCCTCGTCCTCTGGTTTGAGATACTCGATATTGATCTGACCAGTGATGCTCTCATAACCGTTACGGACTGACGAGGCACCTTTCGACACCTGTATGCTCTGCATCCAGGGACCAGGCACATAGCCCAGTGCGTAGGGGAAGGCTGCGCCACGGAAGTTCGGCATATTCTCTGTCAACATCTGCACATAGGTGCCGGAGAGACCTAACAGTTTGATCTGCTTCGCCCCTGTGGCAGCATCACTGTAGTTGACATCCACCGAGGGATTGGTGGTGAAACTCTCGCCCAGATTACAGCAGGCGGCACGGAAGAGTTCCTCACGGTTGACACGAATGCCATTGACAGCGCCAGCCAGTCGACTGGTACCAGAACGACGCACAGAGACCGTCACACCATCCAGTGTAGCGGTCTTTAGCGAGTCTTCCTGTGCCGTTGCCGTCAGCGTGAACAGGAAGATAACAGATGTCAACCATACTTTTCTCATAAGATGGCTGCAAAGTTAGTGATTTTTTGAAGAATCAGAGATGCTGTTCCTTATCAATCACCTCCCCGTTAAGAATTTTAAACGAATTGAGGTGGATGCCCTCATGCAGTGAGAGGATGGCATAGCGGATGGTAGGGTCGTTGGCAAGGCGAAGATCCTCTTGTGAGGGGCGTGAGGGAGAAGCGGGATGGCTGTGCCAGTTGGCAAGGATCCTTAGTCCTTTCGAACGCGCATACTTCAAGGCGGCAAACTGATCCTTAGGTGCGAAGGAGAAATGCTCTGGCGAATGGTCGACATTCTCCATCCAGTAGTTCTCCGTGACGACATCGTCAACACCTAAAAGATAGCCACAGGTCTCATTAGGGGCATCCTTTTGAGCCTGTGCTATCATCTCGTCTATGACATTTTGATTGATTCTCATCGTTTTAATGTTTTAAATCGCAGGCAGCCTGTTCGTAGTCTATCAACTCAGTGATGGTGGGATGCTCACCGCAGATGGCACACGAAGGACGTTGTTTGACAGGGATGGTACGGAACTGCATCGTCTTGGCATCGAAGGTCAGCAGGCGGTTGGTCAATAACTCACCAACACCCGTGAAATACTTCAAGGTCTCAGCAGCCTGGATAGTACCTAACATACCAGCGATGGCTCCTAAGACACCAGCCTGTGAGCAGGTGGGTACGGCTCCAGGGGGTGGCGGCTCCTTGAAGAAACAGCGATAGCAGGCGGTACCAGGCAGATGCGTAAAGGTCTGTCCGTTGAAGCGCAGGATGCCTCCGTGTGAGAAAGGTTTGCCAGCCATCACACAGGCATCGTTGATGAGAAACTTCACAGGGAAATTGTCGGTGCCATCGACGATGAAGTCATATTCCTTGATGATGTCCAGTGCGTTGCCCGACCAGAGGAACTCATGGAAGGTGTCCACCTTCACATCAGGATTGATGGCAAGGATCTTCTCCTTGGCACTCTCCACCTTAGGCACTCCCACATCCTTGGTGAAATGGATGATTTGGCGTTGTAGGTTGGAGAGGTCGACCACATCGGCATCAATAATACCAATACGACCAATACCTGCTGCCGCGAGATAGAGGGAGACGGGGGCTCCCAAGCCGCCAGCACCCACTACGAGCACCTTTGCATTAAGGATTTTCTCCTGTCCCTCTACGCCCACATCCTGCAAAAGGATATGGCGTGAGTAACGTTGTATCTGCTCTTCAGTGAAATCGTACATAACTATGAACTCTTAACTATGAACTAAATACTGCCTCCTCCCATGAAGTACAAGAAGTCGACGGTGTCACCTTCCTTGATCTGGATACCATCCCATTCGGAACGGTCAGCGAAGTCCTCGTTCACCTGCACACTAACCATTTCAGGCTGTTGTACGTCATTCTGTTTGATTAACTCTGTCAGGGTGAGTGGAAGTTGTACCTCCTGTGCCTCACCATTTACTATAATCTTTGCCATTTTTACGCTTATACCTTATTTTATTTGCTGTTTACTATTTTCCGTAGGGCGATAATGAGTTTATCGACATCCTCACGTGTATTATAGAGAGCGAAGGTGGGGCGGACAGACATCTCATGTCCCAACGCGCGAAGGGCAGGTTGGGCGCAGTGGTGACCCGCACGGACAGCGATGCCCTCTTTGTCAAGCAATGTCCCCACCTCGGGTACAGGAATGTTGTCGAGATAGAAACTGACGACAGAGACACGATGCTTGGGATTGCCGATAAGGTGTAACCCTGGTACTTGCGCCAGTTGCTCACGGGCATACTCAGTGAGTTGGTGCTCGTGGTGCTCGATATTTCGAATACCAATACGGCTCACGTAGTCGAGGGCGGCACCCAGTCCGATGGCATCAGCCACATTAGGTGTACCAGCCTCGTAACGTGCTGGTGCCTGATTGTACTCAGTATGCTCTATCGTCACGTCCTTGATCATGTTGCCACCGCCCTGCCAGGGTTGTAGTTTGTTGAGCCACTCCTGACTGATATAGACGGCACCGATACCATTGGGACCATAGATCTTATGTCCTGAGAAGACGAAGAAATCGGCTCCCAAAGCCTGCACGTCGACAGGTGTATGGGCTATTGATTGGGCACCGTCAATAAGGACAGGCACATGGTGGGAGTGAGCGATATCGATGATACGCTGCACATCATTGATTGTTCCGAAGGTGTTGTTGACATGTCCGACAGAGACCACTCGTGTACGAGGTGTGATGAGACGCTCCAGTTCCGAGAGGATGAGGTCTCCGTTTTTATCTGTAGGTATGGCAAACAAGTCTGCGCCCCGCTCTTGGGCGATGCGCTGCCAAGGCACGATGTTGGCATGGTGGTCAAGTTCCGATACAATGACGTTGTCTCCAGCCCCAAGGTATTGTCTGCCAAAAGTCTGTGCCACGAGGTTGATGCCCTCTGTGGTACCACGCACGAAGACAATATTGTCGGAAGATGGTGCATTGATGAAGTTGGCTATCTTCTGGCGTGCCTCCTCGTAGGCATCCGTGGCACGTGCTGCCAGTGTGTGGGCACCACGGTGGATATTCGAATTATAGTTGCGGTAATAATCCGAGATCTTATCAATCACCACGTTGGGCTTCTGTGTCGTGGCACCATTGTCAAGCCACACAAGATCATGCCCGTTCACTTTCTGTTGCAGAATGGGGAAGTCTTTCTTGATCTGGTCGGAGTCCAGCGTGTCGGCTTCCTCATAGTGCAACTGGCGCAACTTCTGGGTCTCAGGGATTCCGATGCCGAAACCATTGTCGACGGGCAACGCCTCTTGGGTGGGATGCGATGCTGTCGCACCTCCCTCAGCAGGACGCTCCACACCGAAAGGCAGTTCCAGCGCGTCGAGGTTCAACTGCTCGTCAGGCAGGATTTCCTGACGCTCAGCACGCACCTCGTCTGGGCAGAATTCCTGAGCCACACGCCGCAAGGCTTCTAAGACCAGCGTGTCTTGTGCGGAATAGGGATTATTAAATGTCTCTATCATTCTTTATTTCTCTACTTTGTTACGATGCTGGTAGTCGTGATAGTAGCCTACCTCAACATTCTCAAGGACAGCAATGGCATCATCGGTCAGGGCTGCAAGGCTGAAATACTTGGTCAGCAAATAGGAGGCGACACCAAACTTGTCGAGTCCCATCAGACGGGCACTAAGCGATGGAGCAATCTCTCCTGGAATACCACTCTGGTGCAGACCTACCACACCTTGGTTCTTCTCACCAGTACGGACAAGGATAATCTTTGTCGTTCCTACGCCACGACCTGTCAGGAACTGTCCTTCTACCTCTACCTTATCAGAAGGAATCAGGGGTACCCCACGCCACAGGATGACTTTCGTACCGAAGAGGTCGGTTGTCACTGGTGGTACGCCACGCCAGGTGCATTCACGCTCAAAGGCGGCAATGGCACGTGGATGGGCGATGAAGAAAGCGGGCTCCTTCCATACCAATGACAATAACTCATCGAGGTCATCGGGAGTCGGTGTTCCATAACGAGTAGAGATGCGATGTGCAGGACTGACAGAGGCGAGAAGTCCGAACTGTGCGTTGTTGATGAGTTCCCACTCCTGACGCTCTTTGATACTCTCTATGGAGAGGCGCAGTTGCTCTTCCAACTGGTTGTAAGGATTATTATAGAGATCACTGACACGAGTGTGGACACGTACTACAGTCTGCAGGGTGTTGAGACTGTATTCTGTCGGATTCTCCTCATAGTCGATATAGGTCTCGGGGATGATGTTATCCTCCTCATGACCACTGACGAGGTCGATGTGTTTCTCACCATGGTCATTGACAGTTGCCTTCAGGCGTAACTGCTTGTCGACAGCCTTCTGGAACTTCTGACGGAAGTCAGGCACCTCCTTGATGAACTTCTCTAACTCGGAGAGTTTCAGAGAGAGGAACACAGAAGGTGTGACGGCACGTACACTAACTGTAGAGACGGCGTCATTCAGGAGGTCTGCCTCACCGAAGAACTCACCGTCACCCAACAGAGCGATACGCAGTTCCTCCCCATGAGGACCCTTGTTGATGACCTCAGCCTGTCCACTTGCCACGATGAAGAACTTCTGCTTGTCTTTGCCCTCCTTGACGAAAAGGTTACCCAAGGAAACCTCGACGGTCTCGAAAGAACTTGCCAGACGTGTGACGATCTCATCATCGAAGGCAGAGAACAAAGGAATCTGTTTCAGACTCTTTGCGGTAAACGAGGGTACCCCATTGAGGTACTCGATATTCAGACGCTCCGTCTTCTTGAGTTCTACTTTGGTGCGGTTAACACGGAAAGTACCGCCGCTTACCTGAACCCATGGGAGGAGTTTCAGAAGAAGTCTCGGAGTAATACTGCCCATCTGAGGGGCTGTCTTGGTAGTGGTCGCCAGTTTTCTGGCGGTGGCAGTGGTCACACTGCGCTGAAGATTAGAATCTGCCATAGTTTAGTCTTTTTTTATTTTTTGATAATTACTTTATGTGTTGTTCCCTCGACATGCTCTACGGAGAGCACCTCATAGCCCTGATCTACCGCGTTACGGGGCACATTGTCCAGAGGCTCGCCCTCAGAGAGCAGTACCTCCAGAATGTCACCTGCCTGTAACTTGGCCAGTTCGATCTTTGTTTTGACGAAGGTCATCGGGCAATGTTCCTTCGTGATGTCTAATGTCTTTGTTGCCATATCTTCAATTTTAAATAAACATCGTTCGTCCACCCTCTGAGAGTTGCAGGAAGGTCGCAACGCCTAATACGTCCTTGACTTCAGGGATGAAGTCTTCTTTCTTCAGTCCCAGGACATGCATAGCCATCTCACAGGCATATAGGTTGACACCCAAGACCTTTGCAGCCTCTACCAGTTCCTCCAAGGTCGCCACATTATTCTTGCGCATCAGATAGCGGAAGATCTTAGGACCTGCTCCGCAGAAATTGAAGCGGCTGGTGGGTGTTGTCTTCAGACCTCCCATCATAAAACCGAAAATCTTCGTCAACCAGTTAGACCCCAAGAACGCACGGCCTTGTTTCTTCTTGATAGCATCCAGTCCCCAGAAGGTGAAGAAGATGTTAACCTCATATCCTACAGCGGCGGCACCCGTAGCGAGGGTGAACACTGCTGTCAACTTGTCGAAATCACCACTGAAGGCGATAAGACTTAGTTTCTTTGTATCGCTCATCGTTATTCGAAATTATAAATAGGTGTACTCAGATACCTCTCACCAGTATCTGGTAGAATGACTACAATGTTCTTTTTCTCATTCTCAGGGCGCTTTGCCACTCGAATGGCGGCAGCGACAGCGGCAGCCGATGACACACCAGTCAGCACCCCATCCGTACGGGCAAGTTGTCGCCCACGCTCGTATGCCTCCTCATCCTTGATACGGATGATCTCATCATAGATAGCCGTATTCAACACCTTGGGTACGAAGCCTGCCCCAATACCTTGCAGTTTATGGGGACCAGGTTTTCCTCCGCTCAACACAGGAGAACTGTCGGGCTCCACAGCAATTACTTGAACGTTAGGGTTGTATTTCTTGAGCACTTCACCCACACCAGTAATAGTACCACCAGTACCAATGCCTGCTACCAGAATGTCTACCTTCCCATCGGTGTCACGCCAAATCTCCTCTGCCGTCGTCTTGCGATGGATCTCCGCATTCGCTTTGTTCTCAAACTGTTGGGGGATAAACGCATTGCCAATCTCTTGGGCTAACTCCTGTGCCTTACGGATGGCACCAGCCATACCCTCATAGGCAGGAGTCAATACCAACTCCGCACCCAGAGCCTTGAGCAGTTTGCGGCGTTCCAAGGACATTGCCTCAGGCATGGTGAGTATCAGTCGATAGCCTCGTATCACACTGATTAAAGCAAGTCCGATACCAGTATTACCACTGGTGGGCTCGATAATTGTAGTGTTTTTATTAATTAAACCACGACGCTCTGCATCATCGAGCATTGCAAAACCCACACGGTCTTTCACACTTCGTGCAGGGTTAAACAACTCCAGTTTCACGATGATACGGGCTTTCAGCCGTTCCTTCTTCTCTGTGCGACTCAGTTCCAGCAACGGGGTGTTGCCGAGCAAGTCAATTAGGTTGTGGGCGATGTTTGCCATATTCTTGATGTTTTTGTGTAAATATCCGCCTGCAAAGGTAGTGGGTTTTAGAATGTCGTACAATCGCACTCTTATGGCATTTCATATACCTAACGTTTGGTATATGCGGTCTCTAACTGCTGCAAAGCCTGCAAAAGGACACTTCTGGGAGTCCCGATGTTCATGCGCATAAAGCCCTCACCGCCTGGTCCGAACATCTCTCCATCGTTGAGGGCGAGATGCGCTTTGTTGACAAACAAGTCGATAAGTTCATCGTGCGAGAGTCCCATCTCCCTGCAGTCGAGCCATACGAGGAAAGAGGCTTGCGGGCGCAAAGGCTTGATGTCAGGAAGGTGTTGCTGGCAGAAGTCCTCCACAAAACGGATGTTCTCCTCGATATACGCCAGCATCTCCTTACGCCACTCCTCTCCATGCTGATAGGCGGCAATGGTGGCGATGGGTGAGAAGAGGGGAGGGTCGTTCAACTCATTAGCCTCTAGCCAGGTATAGAAACGGCGACGTAATGTCGGGTTAGGGACGATGGCATAACTGCTGACAATTCCTGCGATATTGAAGGTCTTTGAGGGAGCCCCAAAGGTGATGCTGCACTGCGCCGCCTCCTCGCTCACTGTCGCAAAAGGCACATGGTGGTTGCCAAAGAGTGCCATGTCACAGTGTATCTCGTCCGACAAGACGAGGATATGGTGCTGATAGCAGAAATGTGCCAACTGCCGAAGAGTCTCCTCTCTCCAGCAGATGCCTGCAGGATTGTGGGGATTACTGAGTATCAATATCTTGCAATGTTCATCCGTCACCTGCTCCAACTGCTCAAAATCCATGTCGTAACCACCATCAGGCAACCGCTTCAGTGGGTTATACACCACCTTACGCCCATTGCCCTGTGGGGTGAGCCGGAAGGGGTGATAGACAGGAGGCTGGATAATGACTTTGTCACCTTCTTCAGAGAAGACGTTGACTGCCATGCCGATTCCTTTTACGATACCAGGGATATAGGTCAGCCACTCCCGCCGTACCTCCCATTCGTGGTGGTCGTGTATCCATTGGATAATGGTAGTCCATAACTCGTCAGGGGTCACCGTATAACCAAACAGTGAGTGGTTAAGGCGTTCTCGAAGCGCCTCCGTGATAAACGGGGGAGTCTCAAAGTCCATGTCCGCAACCCATAGCGGTAGCAGATCACTGCGACCGTAACGCTCTAGCAGTACCCCATGTTTCAGGTCGCCACTGCCTCGGCGGTCTATGATTTTGTCGAAACTATAAGTCATCTCCTAATGCTTGACAGATATCCTCATAGAGGTCATGAACATCTTCTAGTCCCACAGACAGACGAATGGTGGTCTGTCGCACATCCATCTGCTCTAACTGCTTTTCCGGGAAGAGTCCGAAGATGGTGGAGGCAGGATGGATGGCAAGGGTGCGGTTGTCGAAGAGGTTGGTGGCACGATGGATGAGTCTCAACCTATTGAGGAAACGGAAGCAGTGGTCTTTGCTTCTCAGATCGATTGTCAGCATCGCTCCAGCAGTCTTGCCAAACTGCCGTTGGGCTAACTCATAATAGGGATTGTCCTCCAGACCGATGTAGTTGACTGCCTTCACGAGTCCAGACTCCTTTAGTGTCTTTGACAATTCGAGCGCATTGGATGCCTGACGTTGGTAACGCACGTCGAGCGTCTCTAGTCCCAGCGTTTGCAGGTAGGCGGTCTGCGGTGTCATATAGGCTCCCAGGTTAAACAGCAACTCATATTTGATACGCTGGTTGATCTGGGGGAAAGTGCCATAGTCGATGACCAGTCCTCCTAAGGATGTTCCACCTCCAGAGAGATATTTAGTACTCGATACCACTTCCACGTCGACACCAAGTTCTTTCAGTTGTGTCTCTGTGAAAGGGATTACCGTGGAGTCGGCAATCAGTGGTACTCCCTTGCGATGGGCTATCTCCGCGATGGCATGAAGATCGGCAACCTCCAACTGCGGATTCGTCACCGTCTCCAGAAACACACAGCAGGTCTGCTCGTCAATGGCATCCTCTATCGCTTGCAGGTTGGTAAGGTCACGAAGACGGGGCTTTACACCGAAGCGTAGTAAGGTGTTGGTGACGAGGGCAAGGGTGTTGCCAAAGAGATGGCGAGAGGTCACGATGTTCTTACCATGGGAGGATGCGGCAAGGAGCGCATTGCTGATAGCCGCCATGCCAGAGGTGAAGGCTGTCACATGGGCTGCACCTGTCAACTGGCGTACTCGCTGTTCCAGATTGGTCACGGTGGGGTTTTCCACACGGGCATAGTCGGGAGCCTTGATGCGGTTGCAGAAGGCATCTGCCATCTGCTGGGCATCCCCAAACTCGAATGCCACATTATGATAGATGGGTACGGAGAGGGAGCCATAGGCATCCTCACGTACATAAGGGGTATTGATGGCTATTGTCTGTTTCTTCATCACTTAACTATTGAACTAAATATAGAACTCCGAGGGGTCTACCAGTCCTGCCCGGAAAGCGAATTTCACAGCCTCGTGGGCGGTATTCACCTGTAGTTTTCGGAAGATGTTCTTTTTATGGGTATTCACGGTATGGATGCTGGAGAAACGCTCGTAGGCAATCTCCTTGGTCGTCTTACCTTGTGCTACCCCACGTAGTATCTCTATCTCTGTTTGTGTCAGCACCTTAGGATGCTGCTCCTCGTCAGCCTGTTGGCAGATCAGTACCTCTGCGGCACGTTGGCAGAGATAACGCTCTCCACGGATGGCATAGTCGATGGCATGGCGAAACAGTTTAAAGGGGGAGTCCTTGAACACGATACTTACATTACGTGCCGTATAGACCAGTTTACGCATGACCTGAATAGTGAGGTCGTCGCTTACCATGATCCATTGGGCTTTAGGGAAACGCTCAACGATGATCAGCAACTGGTCCTCATCCTGTATATTAAATAAGGTGTAGTCGAGGATAACGATACTCCTCGTCTCTACCTGTAACTGGGCGATCAGTTCTTCTTTGTCACTGGCATAATGCAGTGAGGCACTCTCATGCTCACGGATGAGGGTCTTCAAGGCGAAAGCCGTCAACTCCTGATTGTCTGCCAAGATAAAATTCACCATTTCTTGTCTCTTTTAGTTCGTCGGTGCAAAGGTAGGCGGATTTGGGGAGGCTCACAATACCGCATTTCGGTTATTCCGACTACCATACGTTTGGTATATCCATTAAAAAAACTAAATTTCTTTGCAGTTCTCCCGAATTGCACTACCTTTGCCTACGCTATGCGAATATGGATGCTGACAGGTATCATGCTGATGGCTCTGGAGACATGTGCCCAGAACCCGAAGCGGCAAGAGGTGGACATGGATAGTCCCACCTTTGTGCCGATGGTGAAGGTAGGCAAGGTGCTGGAGAATGGCGACAGCATCCAGTATATGGAGATGAATAATGTCTACGTATACCCTCCCATCACTTTCAGCAGTAAGAAGCAGCAACAGGCATACACCCGTTTGGTGAAGAATGTCAAGACGGTATTGCCGATAGCCAAAGAGGCGCGTAAGATCATGATGGAGACGGCAGAGTATCTGGAGACGCTGCCAGACAAAAAGGCGAGGGATGCTCACATGAAACTGGTGGAGAAGAGTGTCATGAAGGAGTATAAGCCGCGCATGAAAAAACTTACCTATTCGCAAGGTAAGTTGCTGATCAAACTCATCTATCGTGAGAGTAATTCTTCTGGATACGAACTGATACAGGCATTCCTGGGACCTGTGCGTGCTGGTTTCTACCAGGCTTTTGCATGGGCTTTTGGAGCCAGTCTGAAGAAGGAGTACGACCCAGAAGGTATTGACCGCCTCACAGAACGTGTTGTCCTGATGGTTGAGGCAGGTCAGTTATAGCACTTCTCTTTTCTTCCGGAACATACAGACAAGTCCGAGGATAATAAACGGAATAGACAGGATCTGTCCCATGTCCAGAGGCAGTGAGGCTTCAAAGGCTTCCTGTACCTCTTTTGTGTATTCGATGAAGAAACGGAAAGTGAAGATATAGGTCAGGCAGAAACCGAAATACCAGCCAGTGCCGATCTTCTGGGGCATCCGTTTATGGAGATACCACATCAGGACGAATAGAATGGCATAGGCTATCGCCTCGTAGAGTTGTCCGGGATGGCGTGGGAAGGTGTCAACCCGTTCGAAGATAAATGCCCAGGGCACGTCGGTCACTTTTCCGATAATCTCTGAGTTCATGAGGTTGCCCAGTCGGATGAGACATGCCATAGACCCCGTGGCGATAGCGATATTGTCGAGAACCGTCCAGAGACTGAGTTTCGTTTTTCTCACGTAGAGCCATAGGGCTATCATCAGTCCCAAGGTTCCTCCATGACTAGCAAGTCCCTCATAGCCAATGAATTTCCAACTGCCCTCTGCCAAGAAACGGATGGGCAGGAACATCTCTATGACACCTTTTCCAGAGGTGAGGAAGTAGTCTGGCTCATAGAAGATACAATGTCCCAGACGGGCTCCTATCAGAATACCCAAGAAGCAATAGAGGAACAAAGGGTCAAAGAGTTCCTCCTTGATTTTCTGCTCTTGATAGAGACGGCGTACTAACAGGTAGGCAGCCGCAAACCCTAATAGCCAGCAGAGTCCGTACCAGCGTATAGAGAATGGTCCGAGGTGGAAGAACTCCAAGTTCGGATTCCAAAGAATGTATAATAATTCACTATTCATCTTTAAACATTAAAGCGGAAATGCATGATGTCGCCATCCTGTACGACATATTCCTTACCCTCAATACCCATCTTTCCTGCCTCACGGACTGCTGCCTCTGAGCCATATTGGATATAGTCATCATACTTGATGACCTCGGCACGGATGAATCCCTTCTCAAAGTCGGTATGGATAACACCTGCGCACTGCGGCGCCTTCCATCCCTTGTGGTAGGTCCATGCTTTCACCTCCATCTCACCAGCAGTGATGAAGGTCTCCAGGTTGAGCAACGAGTATGCTTTCTTGATGAGGCGGTTGACACCGCTCTCCTCCAAGCCCAGTTCCTCCAGGAACATCTGCTTGTCCTCATAACTCTCCAGTTCAGCAATGTCTTCTTCCGTCTTCGCCGCAATGATCATCGCCTCGGCACCTTCCTCCTTGGCGAGAGCCTCTACACGCTTGGTGAAGTCGTTACCCTCCTTGGCGTCCGCCTCACTGACGTTGCAGACATAGAGCACAGGCTTTGCGGTCAGCAGGAAGAGGTTGCGGGCACAGTCTTGCTCATCCTTGCTCTCGAACTCCACGATACGGGCATTCTTGCCTTGGTCGAGCACTTCCTTATAGGCTCTCAACACCGTCACCTCCAACTTGGCCTCTTTATTGCCTGCTGCGGCGGCTTTCTCCGTCTTCGCAAGACGGCTCTCGATGGTCTCCAAGTCTTTTAGTTGCAGTTCTGTGTCAATGATCTCCTTATCACGGATAGGGTCGATGGTGCCGTCCACATGGGTGATATTATCATCCTCGAAACAGCGCAGCACATGGATGATCGCATCTGTCTCACGGATATTTCCTAAGAACTTGTTACCCAGTCCCTCACCCTTCGAGGCACCTTTCACGAGTCCTGCGATATCCACAATCTCACAAGTGGCAGGAACGATACGTCCTGGATGTACTATCTCGGCGAGTTTGGTGAGACGCTCGTCAGGAACGGTAATCACACCCACATTCGGTTCTATTGTACAGAAAGGGAAGTTGGCTGCCTGTGCCTTTGCACTCGACAAGCAATTAAACAAAGTAGACTTACCCACATTAGGCAGTCCCACAATACCACATTTTAATGACATCTTCTATATAAACGTTTATATTTGGCTGCAAAATTATTAATAATTCATCGAATAGCCAAATTTATTTCGTCTTAAAAAAGAAAAACCCTTGCAAGAGTGCTCTTACAAGGGATTGCTTTTTGAACCTTGTACCCAGACCCGGGGTCGAACCGCTTAAACCGAAAGAAATTCCATATCCTTTAATAATCTTCCAAATCATTCTAAATTAGTTGATAATCAGGTTGTTATACATAAGTGAGTAAGGAGGCTCGATTTTATATCATTTCAACCATTTTTGTATTCGGTGGGGAAAATGTGGGGAAAATATTTGGTGGTGTGGGGAAAGTGTTGTACCTTTGCACCCAGAAATCTTAAAAGCAAATAGGAATGAAAGTAACACTGATTATCAAAAAGGCTGCGAAGCGCAACGATACAGAGTCGTTGGCAACAGTATATGCTCGGGTTAGAGATGGCAGAAGACTTGATTGTACTGTTTCTACAAAATTGGAAGTGAGCCCCAATCAATGGGATAATACGAAGGGGCACCTGAAAGACCGTATCGTCATAGATAAAGACGAGAAGGCTAAGGTAGATGGTGCCGCCAACGACATCATAACCTTCATTAACAAGGAATATGCTCAGGCGATAGAGCCGATTGATAAGGATTGGGTGGAGAAGACTTTGGATAAGTACTACAACCCTGATAAGTACGTTACTCCAGAGGAGAACAAGAACATGGAGGTTGTCCCAATGTATGAGTACTATTTAGAGATGCACCCCCTATCTGAGGTACGTCAACGGAATAATCGGGTTATCATCCGGGCACTAAGGAGATACGAAATGTATATCCGTAAGACCAAGAGAGGCAAAAAGGAGTTTACGCTACTATTGGATGATGTGACTCCAGATATACTTCATAGTATCTGGAATTACTTTAAGGAAGAACATACGTTGACAGAGAAATATCCAGAGATTTTTGAAGAGGTGCCAGAGGCAAGGAAGCCGAAGCCTCGTGGTGAGAATACGCTGATAGACTACTTTTGTAAAATCCGCACCTTCTTTATATGGTGCTATGACAACGAGTTTACTAGGATTAAGCCATTTGATAAATTCCATATCGATGAGCCTGTATATGGCACCCCTGTGTATATAACTCTTGAAGAACGTGACCAGATTATGAAGTGTGATTTTTCTGATGACCCAAGATTGGAACTTCATAGGGATATGTTTGTGTTCCAGTCCTGTATTGGATGCCGAGTCAGTGATTTGTGGGCTATGACAAAACAGAGTGTAGTGAAGAACTGTGTAGAGTATATTGCAGGAAAGAAAATTAATGGAGACCCTCAGACCCTTCGCGTCCCGTTAAACTCTATTGCCAAATCCATCCTCGAAAAGTACAAGGACTATAAAGGCTCGGCACTTTTCCCCTTCGGTTTCCAGCAAGACTATAATGAGGACTTGAAGGTCATATTCAAGAGAGCTGGTGTTGACAGGATGGTTACCATATTGAATCCCACCACCCGTAAACAAGAGCATTTGCCAATATATGAGGTGGCAGCAAGCCACATGGCCAGACGTACTTTTATCGGTAATATGTATAAGAAGGTGAAGGATAAGAGTATGGTGGGCATGCTTTCAGGCCACAAATCGGATAGCAAGGCGTTTGACCGATATTGGACTCCTGACGATGAACTGAAGCAGAGTTTGGTTGATTTGCTTGACTGATACGTTAATATATATAATAAGGTGTAGTTCTTTTGAGATATTTTTGTAATTTTGCACCCAAGATGATGAAAACAGAAGAAATAAGAGCATTGCTCAATGATTTGGAGAGCGACAGAGTTGAAAGAACAGTTTCAACTACGAACACGGATAAGTTCGGACAGGCTATTTGTGCGTTTGCCAATGATCTGCCCGACCATCGGGAGCCTGGCTACTTGTTCTTAGGCGTAGCAGACGATGGCGAGGTGAAGGGTCTGAACGTGACTGATGAGTTGCTGAAGAATGTGGCGGCAATCAGAACCGACGGCAATATCCAGCCCCAACCATCGATGACCGTAGAAAAGGTGCCGATGGAGGAAGGAGATATCGTGATGGTAAGGGTAGAGCCTTCCGTCTTTCCTCCAGTCAGATATAAAGGGCGCATCTGGATTCGGATTGGACCTCGTAAAGGTGTGGCCAATGAGAACGATGAACATATCCTGATGGAGAAACGTCGGGCTAATGTGACTTCGTTTGACTCGTCACCATGCCTGAATGCAACGATAGATGACTTGGATTTACAGAAGTTCAACCATTACTATCTGCCCAAGGCAATGACGGATGACGAGATAGAGGAAGACCGCAAGGAGGGACGGGGCATAAAGGTGCAACTGGCATCGTTTGGTTTCTTCGATACCCGTTACGATAGCCCTACGAATGCTGGTATGCTGTTCTTTGCCAAGAATCTGCGAAGGTTTATCCCTGGGGCATACGTTCAGTATGTGCGTTTCGATGGGAAAGATCGTGCAGGTGATATATTGACAGAGCACGAGTTCAAGGCCAATCTGTGTACGACATTGGAAGAACTGGATACGTTTGTGAATACGACTATCGCCAATCGTCGTCCAATACCTGTTAGTTCGACCCGCGAAGATCCTTTTGTTGACTATCCCTATTGGGCAACTCGTGAGTTGCTGATGAATGCCATCTGCCACCGTGACTATACAAGCAATGGTCCGATTCAATTCTATCAATATGACGACCGTATTGAAATTATGAATCATGGTGGATTGTATGGCAGGGCTAACGAGCAGAATTTCCCCACGGTGAACGATTATCGGAATATCGTGGTAGCAGAGGCCATGAAAGTTCTTGGCTTTGTGAATCGCCATAGTCGTGGCGTCCTAAGAGTGCAGAAGGACTTAAAGGCTAATGAGAATGGCGAGGCTGTCTATGATTTCAGCTACCAGACAGCAGTGATGGTTATGGAGAATAAATCACCTCGTGGAGAAAGGGCGATGGCCGAAGCGATAGCCAATGGATTCGTGATTGAAGGAGAAAAAGGGTCAGAAAAAAGGTCAGATTTGACCATTTCTGATGGAAAACAGTCACAAAAACCGTCAAATTTGACGGAAAATGAAGTTCAGGAGCAGCAAAAACCGTCAAATTTGACGGAAAATATATTTCCTTCAATGATTGTTAAGAATGTGTATGAGGCTATCAGAATGAATCGAAAGGCCAAATATTCATGGCTTCAGGACAACTTGGGGGTAAGTGAAAGTACAATTCTGCGTGCAATAAATGATCTGAAAGAACTTGGTTACATAAATCCTGAGCATTCAAAGATTAAAGGTGAATGGCAGCTGTTGAAATGAAATAGTAGAAGAGTAATGGCATTTTATAACGAAGGTTATTCAAAAGCCTGTAGGTCGTGGATTGAAAACAACAAGGAATTCTACAGGCATTTTAGTGATGCGGTAAAGCAACTGAGATTAAGTGGAATGCTGCATGTTTATGATTTCGCTTTGACCAATCTGCCAAATAGACCACAATCAGTAAAAGTTGGTGATTATGGAGAAGTGGTTTGGGTGAAGTATGAAAAGATACATTCAGATTTTGGGGTGAGAAGCCTCATTTCATGGCCGACATCTCTTTCTTCATGGGCGAAAAGCAAGGAGGATTATGTTTATGCAGCGACAGCATGGTTGATTCATGGAGACTTTTATGAGACAATGGTACACCAGATAATAGGATGCTATAAGCAAGAAGAGTACATTAATAAAGATGCCTCCTTGTACAAATTGATGCAGCGCCTTGTTAATGACAGTATTGTTCAGGGGATAAAGACAAGAAAGGACTGGGAAACATACGAGTCCATACTTCAAAATATAGAAAGGGGTATAATAGTCCCTCCAAAGATAACTACTCAGAAGGGAACTGATAATCCAAATAGTGATGCTTCATCTACGGATGATCAAAAAGGCCTGCCTGTGGAAGATAAGTATCGGCCCATTTTCAATCTTTTAAAGTGCAATGAGGAGATAAGGACTTCTGTCGCAGATGCCATAGCTAAGGAGATTGAAAAGAATAATAGCGGCACTATCATAGCATTTATCAAATTCGCATTGGAAAAGAAAAATTGGATAGGGACGCTTGGAGTATCCTTTTCTTCATATTATAGTGCGCTGAAAGTGCTTGTTGAAGGTCGACAAATGGTTTCGAGACAAAGGAGCAGCAGTTTCTACTCCAAATATCAATATCTCCAGAATAAGACTTTGGATGACTTCAAAAATGCAGATGATCGTCATTTACTTATGGAGATTAACCGCATTTGGAAGGTCTTAGACAACATCGAGCAAGATGCTTTAAAGAAGAAACATAACCCTAATTGACTTTCCACGACTTGCAGAAGCTTGCAGGAACTTGCAAACCTCATAACCAATTGGATTCAAGAGGATTAAACTCTTGACGATTTCATTTCAAACGCTTAATTTTGCACTCGCAATCAGACGAACTGGTTGCGAGTTTTTGTGTCTGGCCAGGCCTTAACTCGAAGTGTAAAATTAGAAAAAGAGAAATATGTTAGAAAGAAAAGAAAGTTTTCAGAATGTTGCCAACACCATCCAGGGATGGGATGCAACGCAGGAAGAGATGCTGCTGACACGTCAGTTGCTCTCAAACATCGAGAAGTGTGGAGATCACATCTCTATTACATTGACAGGTAAGGGTGTGAGTGCTATTGCCAGAGTGATTCAATCTCGTCTTGATGCAGAGGATAATATGCCGCTTGAGGAAGAGAGGAAAGACGATGACACGCTAATCTCTAAGCAGGACGTAAAAGACAGATTCAATGTCAGCGACACGACTCTTTGGTTATGGGGTAAGAAGAATTATCTTGTTCCTGTAAAGATTGGACGTAAAGTGATGTATCGCTTGTCCGATATCAAACGACTGGTAAATGGGAAATAGGCTATGAAAGAAATCAAGAGTATAATCCTTTACCTTGACAGCCTCGTAGCCATTGAACATCTGACAGACGAGCAGGCTGGTATCCTGATCAAAGCGGTACTCCGCTATGCGAAGGATGGCCAGCAGCTCGAAACCTCAGATACGGCTTTAATCGCACTGTTCTCCATCTTGTGTGCACAGGTAGACCGTGACCACAAGAAATATGAAGAGCGTTGTGAGCGAAATAGTGCCAATGCACGCAAACGTCGTGCGAGCCAAGGCCAAATCGAACAATCGCATCCAATCGCAAGCGATGGCAAGCCACCGCAAGCGGCTGGATGCCTAAATAATAATGATAATAATAGTGATATTGATAATGAAAATAGTGATGATACCGCTAACGCAATAATCATCAGGAGTCAGCCCGGTGTCTCTTTCGATACTGTCAGGGAGATGTATGGGAAAGTCGCTGGGGATATAAATAAGGCAAAAGCATTATGGGGCGGACTGTCTGATCAAGATCATGCTGCCATCCTCGCATACATACCAGGATATGTCGCTAGTACGCCAGAGATTAGATATCGCAAGAACTTGAATAATTTCCTCTCGGAACGATACTGGGAGAATCATCCAATAAATAATAGACAAGATGGAATTGAGTATAACCCAAGAATTGGTGAACAGGAAAAGAGAAAACGGGACGTTTATAGTACCGCAGTCAAGGCTATCAACAACCTCACTAATGCCGCAGAAGTGCCAGGAATGGAGCCAAAGTGATGCGCTGATGTTGCAGAAGTACCCCACTTTTACAGCGTTTTTTCAGGTGTTCAATGTGAGCCGCCAATTGGTTATCTGCCAATATCCTACATACTGCATTCTAGGCCCTTCACCAACGCTTATTCAGATAGATAAGATGTATGGCGTGTTTACTTCTGCTAAGTGGCTGGTCACCCTGGTTGCTGATGCCAGTTTGAGTTGCGGATTGAAAGATGATGCGTCAGAAGACCAGTTGCAACTTACGGCTATGGCCATTTCTACAAGATACAAATGGCTGAAAGCAGGAGAACTTATGTTGTTCTTCTTCAATTTCAAGGCGGGTTTCTATGAACAGTTTTACAGTCGCTTCGATCCTCAGGCTATCATCAGAAGTATGAACACCTTTCTTGAAGAACGTGCATCTGTTATAGACAAACAAGTTCAGGCAAGAAACATGACTCAATATGAAAGAAAGACGATAACAAAAGGGAAAGGAGATGATCCGTGACAAGAGCCAATGCGTGCAGAGTAATGAAGGGCTTGCCCCTTGATATAGCCCACTATAACTACGAGCTTCGCTTTCGTAGTTGTGGGCTCTTCCGAGGGACTCAGGGCTTTGCCCTAAGAACCCACCAAGGGCTGCTTGCCCTATGGAACCTCGCAAGGGGGGGACCCTCCCCCTTGACCGCCCCGCTCAGTGGCATCTGCCCCTAAGAACCCTGAGCAGGAAGTGACTCTCTCCCTGCACCCACCAATCAGGGTTCACACCCCGATACCCCTTTTGGGAGAAATACAGAAACTACAAATTTCTGAATTACAGTAAAACAGTAATTACATAAATTCATATTTTCATAAAATCATAAAAACGTAAATAGCTATGAGCACAACAGCAAAAGCATCCGACCACGTAAAGCCCTGCAACATCGAGCAGAGCGAACGTCACAACAGACGAGACGCAGAATATATTACCTCACTTAATCCGCGTACCCTTTATGTGCGCCCCGAACTGAGTCACAACAACGAGTCGTATGTGGTACCCGACTTAAAGGGTATCACCCTCCAGCAGCACTATGATGCTATCAAGGCGATGGTAAAGCAGAAGACTGGCCGAGCCATGCAGGAGAAGAAGGTGACTGTCATTGGTAAGAATGGCAAACCGAAGGAGCGCAACGGCAGCAGTCCCATCCGCGAGAGTGTCGTGAACATCAAGTCTGACACCACAATGGCCGACCTCCAGAAGTACACTCAGAAAGTGCAAGAGCGATGGGGAGTCAGAGCCATCCAGATACACATCCACAAAGATGAAGGCCATTACACCAATCCTGATGACCCGTCAACCTGGCAACCCAATCTTCATGCTCATATCATCTGGGACTGGATGAACCATGATACCGGCAAGTCCTTCAAACTCGGCAAGAAGGACATGGAGGAGCTACAGGATCTGGCAGCAGAGACGTTGGAGATGGAACGAGGCAAGCGTAAGTCCGAAACAGGCCATGAGCATTTGGAGCGTAACGACTTCATCCTATCCGAGCAGAGGAAGCAGAGTGCAGAACTCGACAATGAGATTGCTGTGAAGCGAGATAGACTCAATGCTGAGAATGGCAATGCCATCAAATCTGGTGTGGCCAACCTCTTCGGAAAGGGAAAGTATGCCGATATGGAGAAGGAGAACAAACGACTGAAAGAAGAACTGCCAAAGCAAAAAGCAGCCTTGCAGCAAAAACATCAGCAAGTTCTTGATGCGGAACGGGACAGGCTGGGCCAACAACTTGCTGAGAAGGACAAGATAATTGAAGGGCTTCAGACTAAATACAAGAATGAAGTGCAACACCATCAACAAGACAATCAAGAGAAAGACAGAATCATCGACCAAAAAGATAGAATCATCAATGATTATCGCGAACGGCTTGGTCATTATCTGTCAACTCTCTCCGAACTGTTACGAGGTGCAGTTAAGGCCGTCATCGATTATGTTCAGTCTGGCTATCGCAGTTTCAGTGCTCGCCAGGATGGCGATGTTAGACGATATTTGAATGGCCAACTTGATAAAGAAGAGGCTGCTACCAATGTGTATAATGCCTCATTGCCCTATCTGAAAACGGATGAGTGTGAGCGTGTGAAGGGGCAACTCTCCTATATCGTTCAGGATATGAAGGAAGAACAGTATCTAAGCCGAAGTCATGGATTCCACAGGTAATGCTGCAAACAAACGAGCCAGCTAATAACAGGCTTTCGGCTGGTTTATTCTACTTGTTTAAGAGGGCCTATTTGTAACGTAACCCAGCCAAAAGTTGAATACTGCTGGCGTGTTGACACCCTAAGAGCACTCAAAGAGCTAAAGAAAAATATATAGTCGAAGCTATAGCCATAGACACAGCCTATAAAAGGTTATTTTTATTTTTCTGCACCTGTGCCTTGTTTTTGCACAGGTTTTTAGTATCTTTGCACCATCAAAAGATATTAGTTATGGCAAAGAATCTGTTGAATAAGTATGTCTGGCTGGTAGAAACTATCTACAAGGCTAAAAAGATTTCTTATGAGGAAATTAATCGCCGTTGGTTAGACAATGACATGAGTGAGGGGAAGCCTTTACCTCTCAGGACATTCCATAAATGGCGTATTGCGATTGAAGAAATGTTTGGCCTGATCATTGAGAATGAGCAAGGAGGCCAGTATCGTTACTATATCGAGAACGCTGACGAACTGAAGAACGGCTCTATGCGTAGTTGGCTTTTCAATACGCTTACAGTAAGCAATCTGATGTTAGACAGCGTTAGCATCAAGGATAAGATATTGTTTGAAGAGATTCCTGATGGCGAACAATATCTACCAGTCATCATCGAGGCATTGAAGAAAAATACCGTTCTTGAAATAACCTATCAGAGTTTTTGGCGCGAGGAATCCAATACGTTCCCAGTTGAGCCTTATTGCTTGAAGGCATTCAAGCAGCGTTGGTATCTTGTGGCTCGCAGCCCATATTACGACAGAATTATGATTTATGCCTTGGATCGTACCCAAGCGATAGAACCAACAGACGAGACGTTTGATTATCCTGAGGATTTCGTGGCAGGCGAGTATTTCGATGACTGTTTCGGTATTATAGCAGATGAAGAATATGATGTGGAGACGGTTAAATTCAAAGTAGCTGCAGGGCAGGCCAACTACATCCGTTCGTTGATGCTTCATCAGTCACAAAAGGAGATAGAGCGTACGGATGAATACAGCATATTCACAGTAAGATTACGTCCTACATTTGATTTCCGGCAAGAAATCCTTACTATGGGTAGCGACGTAGAGATTCTTTCGCCCAAATGGTTCCGTGATGAACTTGCAGAGATTTCAAAACACATGTGGAACAAATACCAGAACGACAAATGAGAGACTTTGCAGCAATAGACTTCGAGACAGCCAACAATGAGCGGACAAGTGTCTGCTCCGTTGGTGTGGTAATCGTCAGGAATGGTGAGATTGTGGATACTTTCTACTCTCTGATTCAGCCTGAGCCAAACTATTATAATTATTGGTGTACACAAGTCCATGGCCTAACGCGTCAAGATACCGAGGATGCCCCTGTATTCCCGGAAGTCTGGAAGCAAATAGAACCGCTTATCGAAGGTCTGCCATTGGTGGCCCATAACAAGGCTTTCGACGAGTCTTGCCTTAAAGCAGTTTTCCATTGCTATCAGATGGACTATCCTAACTATACTTTCTTTTTGTACATGTGTGGCTTCTCGCCGAGCTTTTCCACAAGCAGAGAACCATCAGCTTCACACCATTTCAAAACTCTGCGGTTATCAACTCGAAAACCACCATCATGCACTCTCCGATGCTGAGGCATGTGCATGGATAGCAAGGGAAATCCTGTGATTATCCACATATCCACACGATATCATTATCATCTTCATAAAAAGAGAGAAAAGAAAGAAAAAATAAAAGAAAATAATGAGATTCTTATAAGGTGTGCCCTCCAATGGCACACCTCTGTTGTATCTTTACACCATAAACCAGAGAGAAATATGGAATTAAGTATAAAACAAGATAGCGAATCCTTCACATTCTCTGAGGTGGCAGTCTTAAACAAAGTCCAATTCAGGGCCAAAGTGGATGAGGTGATCTGGCTTGTGTCGCGTGAGTCGCACATTGTGCCATTAAAGCAAGAGCGATTAGAGTATCTTTATGGAGAGGAAACCATGATAAAGAGATCGCTCTACTCTATTCATAAAGATGGGATTGACAGAATGGAGTCTGTTATTGAACAAATAAAGATGTACGAGTCTGCTGGCTTGAAAACTTTCGAGCACGTTGTTTTCTTTATCCAGACTTCAAAAGAATATCCTTTAGTGATGAGTGAATTAAGTCAATTGCAAGAACTGACGGTCATGTTTTCCTCTACGGCCGATATTCTGTGGGGCCTCGGAGTCGACGACATGCTTGACGACAGAATTTTCTTCACGCTTGTATGCAGCAAATAAGGAAGCTCAAACATCTAACATGCAAATTGTTAATACTCTAAAATAGAGTAGGATAGGAGATACTGAATTATCCAAGAGTACCAGTAAAGTATATCTTGAAAAGATGGTAGAAAGTAAAAAGTACTATACCGGGTGGATAGAAGGTAAAACATATAGCGGATGAAGACTCCATCATCTGTTTAAAAGGTATTGTAATTTCTAAGGTTTCACCAGAAGGTCAGGTGTTAGGAAGCCGAGAACTGACAGCTGAAGAACAAACACAATGGTTAAAACAATAGTATATAGAGCATGGGAAAAAGATTCTAACGAAAGGTTGTTAGATATCTGACCCAGTATTTTGGCAGATTATTCATAGGTATGCTTCAATACGGCATACCTTCCTTTTATATTTGCAGAATCATTCAAAACCAAAAGGATTATGAGAACAAAAGTATTATTCTTGGCGCTGGTTGTCCTTGGCGCATTGCAAATAAGGGCACAGGTTAGTAACGTTGCTTCATTCGGACTGAAATTTCAGGAAAGGGAGCAAAAGAAGAAAGAAGAGGTGAAGATCCTGGAGGATTTGCTCGTTCAGTACAAGGCAATGATTCCAGGATTGGTAAAGTTCAAGCTAACTGTTCAGGAGCCCATAGAGATCACTAAAGGTCAGTTTGTCTCTATGATCAAGAGCAATGAACCAAGGGGAGGACGAGATGTAACCTTCGGAGGATGCGATAGCTCTATTGATCATCTGGCCTATGAGTTTTCACATTATACTCAGCATACAGGAACCATTGTAAAGCATCCATACGTCAAGAACGGAGAAGTTATCGAGAAAGGTATCAAGAATTGGCTGAGAAATGCTGATGAATGCGTTCTGATGACCTTGAACATTGATATAGAGTTGGATCACGATAAAAAGGAGGCTATCCTGAAACTCTTCAAAGAGACTGTTGATAAAATAACACTGTCAGATGCAGAGATACGCGAGTTCAAACAGAAGAATGTAAACTATACCACGAGTTTCATTCTGTTTGAGCCTTGTATCGGAAATTTTTGGCATGAGTTAGCATTGAGAAACAGCCCAGAGGTACTTACAGATATTTCTAATCGATTCCTGCAAGTAGGTTATGAGGCCATTTCTGATTTCGTCGTTAAGGATAACGTAGGTGGAGTTTCTGCATTTCCTGGGTATCAGATTATGAAGAACTTGATAGAATCTAATACGGATTCTGATATAAGCAAGGCAGAGAAAAAAGATCCTAATGGCAAACAGATCGTAATCAACACTAATAGCACAGGCTTGTTGGCAAATGGCGAAGGATTGTTTTCGCCAGCCATTTATATAGAGAAATACCCATTTCTCAGTTTTAGCAACAAATCCTATAAGAAGCGTGGATATTTGGAATACAAGAACTTTGGCAATGGGTGGGTTATACACTTCCTGATACCCAAATCAGAAATCTCTAAATACAGCAGTTTTGTTGTTGAACAGAAGAAATAGTCAAAGAAAACAAGAATTCTTGGAGGTGTGCCCCTATACGGCACACCTTTTCCGTATCTTTGCACCATCAAGTATTACTGAAAATAAATAATCGATATGAAGTACAGGCACAAAGTGAAGATGGAACAAAAGAGCAACAAGGTGAAAGGTCAGAAACGCCGTGTAGCAGAACATGGTCCTTGGGAAGGGAAGTATACTGATGAAGAGATTGCTTCTATGGTAGACTACGACTATGATTATTTGCTCGATACGATGTACTATAAGATGGAGCGGATGGTGGCCTTCTTCAATAGCAAGTATGTACATATAGCAGACGCAAAGAAGGTCGCAAAGCAGATAGAGGTGGCTATGCGCTTACTTAATATTATCAGGGGCAAATCTGTGACGTACGATGAGAAAGAACTAGAGAAGATTGTTAACACTCGGAATTGGAGACGCTATCATACATCAGGTCTTTATGGACTTAGGAAAGAAAAGGCATGGCATGTTTTCTTCCTTTACTTAGAGCATCGAATGAGGAATTGGTGGGATTAACAACGGATTCAAAAATGAACGAATCCAATTAATAGAAAAGAAACGTTATGGTAGATGGTAATAAACTTGGCATTCTTAAATCCATCTTGGATTGGTCGCAAGCAATAAAGCAAAAGTCAGTAGAGCTGCAAACTCAGTTCATTTTTGAATATTCAGAAGAGATACGGAAGGGAAGCATTTCAGAATGTGATAATGTTGCATATCACTTGTTTAATGTATGGAGAATTCTAAGTGATATGACAGAAGAATGCAAGACAGTTGAGTACTATCAAAAAAAAAGATAACAAAGAAGCAGCATATTCAGGAAAAAGTTATATATTTGCACACACAAATCAAAGGAGTAACAGTATGACAGCAGAAGAATTAATTAAGGCACAAGTGAAGATTCAAGATGAAATAGAACAATGTGCAATAGCGAACAACCTCAATGATGGAGAAATAGAACCCATCTACGATGGAGTCTATAATGCAGATAGTTACTTATCTGCATCGCGTCAAATAATGTGGGTCTTAAAAGAACCCTATGACGATTTTACACAGGAGGGAAGGCCATATGGTGGAGGATGGAAGATTTATGATGCTTTTGACAAAGATAATGCATGGAAGAATCCGACATGGCAACCTGTTATTTATACTACTTATGGCATCCTTAACAGATGCAGATATGAAGATATGGATTGGATAAGAGATGATAAAAGTATGGCAGATGTTTTAAAACAGATTGCGTATGTT
The DNA here is from genome assembly GCA_017458005.1 of Prevotella sp. Lineage (GTDB taxonomy): Bacteria > Bacteroidota > Bacteroidia > Bacteroidales > Bacteroidaceae > Prevotella. Next base: position 68,959 of record JAFTGH010000006.1, read on the forward strand.
AATATTAGTAAGATGCCGGCATATAGCACATCGAACGATAATGACATGATGAGAAAGTACAATTTGTGGAAGCCTATCCTCCTAAAACAATTATCAGTATATTGCCCTCAAATAATTGTTTTTGGTAATACTTTCAAGTATTTTAAGCATGATTTGGTAGGCGAGAATACTGAACCAAGCAAAAGATTTGATGGTGTGTTACATGTTTATGAAAAAGATGGAGTTAAAATGCTCGATGCATATCACCCAAATCAAAAAAATATAGATCGTGATACTTATGTAAATTCGATTGTTGAATCATGCATGTAGTAAAATGAAGGAAACAAATATTTGTAATATTCATCCGCTAACCATTATTACTGACAGGTATAGTGGTTGTTATTCTGGAGGCAAATACCTTGCTTTCAACCTCGAGCCTTGGCAGGTTCCCAAAGGAGTTGATGGCAATGATACTGAATGTATGGACTTCTGGGATGACGAATGTAAAGAGTATGTTATTGGAAAAGGTGTTACCATACAGGAGGCTGTTGATGATCTGAAAAGAAAAATGGATGCATCTGTCTTTGCATTTAATATAGATAGGTATCTATTCTTGGATTTCGATGGCGTGCTTAATACAGGCAGATATGCAAAGCAAATGAAACTGGATGGTATTGATCCCTTTGATGAATTCGGAGCCCTTTTTGATCCTGAGACCATAGCAAATCTGAAACATATCGTAGAGCTGACTGATTGCAAGATAATTCTTTCTACGACTTGGCGCAACGAGGGAATCATGCGAATGAGAGAACTTTGGGAGCATCGTAATCTACCTGGTGAAATATATTCCATGACTCCGATTTTGCTTAGTACTTCTTATCAGGATGCTGTAACTGGTGAAATGATGGGATTGCCACAATGTGAAGCAAAAGCACTCGAAATCAATGCATGGTTGTATAAGAATGTTGGCAAAGAATACCGTTATGCCATTCTGGATGACGAAGATCTATTCTTCCCCAAGCAGCAAGAACATCTGGTGTTGACAGAAGAATACGATGGGCTGACAGAAAGGAAAGCCCAAAGAGCCATTTGGATTCTCAACAATTAGAGATTTTTCACCCAATATCACTTTTAATGTAAGGTGTGCCCCAGTACGGCACACCTTTCTTGTATCTTTGTGCCACGAATTAGAAATAGATGCTTTATAAAATGAAGATGAAAATCAAACATCCCCAGCTCAATCCGAAGAAGACCTTCAAGAACTTCATTGAGAGCGATTGTAATAGAATGGTGCGCACAGTAGGCCTTTCTATCGCAGAGCAAATTAGCGAGTCCACTTATAACCCGTTCTTCATCTATGGCTCTACAGGTGGAGGTAAAACACATTTGATAAATGCTATTGGTATGCGCTGTATGGAATTATACCCTAAGAAGCGTGTGCTCTATGTGAGCGCCCGTCAGTTCCAGATGGAGTTTACTGATTCTGTCCGTAAGAATACCACCAAGAAATTTATCAGCTTCTACCAATCGTTAGATTTGCTGATTGTGGATGATATTCAAGAGTGGATGAATTCTCCGAAGACTCTTGACTCTTTCTTTCATATTTTCAATTACTTAATTCGTAATGAAAGGCAAATCATTCTGGCAAGCGATCGTCCTCCAGTTGACCTTCAGGGGATAAAGAAGCGTTTGATAACACACTTTGCTAGTGGACTGATTGCAAAGTTGGAAAAGCCCAATGAGAAGCTATGTATTGATATACTGAATGCAAAGTTTCAACGTGGTGGTTTACAGATTCCTGCTGATGTTGCTGAGTTTATTGCAAAGAATGCTAACGGTAATGTATGTATTCTGGAAAGTGTGATAAATTCACTGATAGCCTATTACTCCATCAATAAGACCAATATCGATATGAATCTTGTTGAGCATGTAATCAAATTATTTACAAAATAGAAATGTATGAAACTAAAAGAACTATTTGCCAAGTACACGTTCGATGAGATACTGCCATATCTCAAAGCAATTGATCCAGAGAAGGGAGATTCGATGTACCAATTCCGTGAGGCTTATGATTTACTTCGTCACATGGAGCCATCAATGAATGATTGTGGTGAGGTACGTTTAGAATGGTCCAGTGATAAATGTATAGGAACCAGATATGTCATGGTGCATTATCTTGCTGGTGACTATTGGGAGGACAACTTAGCAAAGGAGGTTGTTTTATCAGAAGATTTGCAAATCAGCGAGATGAAGGCTGCCGCTAATTGCCTATGGGAGATTACCTTCTATGGCTTTGGGCAAGAGGAGGATGAAGATGACAGAAACATATTCTCTTATCCCATAGAAGAAAAGAACAAATATGATACGGCCCTTTATAAACTCCAGCTCAGTAACTGGAAGCATACTACACCTCGCAGATATAGGAGTAAAGAACATCCGCTTTGTATAGATGCAGAATATGGCATGAAACGACGGAATAAACATAGGAATCGCAGCAAACGCAAGCGTGATTATCGAGTGGAATGCAGGGAAGAGTTTCTGAAAATGCATAGTCAACGGGAGGATTTGATTCAAAAAATCGTTCATAGTGGAGCCTTTAGACGTGATGAAGTGGAGTCTTTACATCAAATGAAGGAAGGACAATATTATCCATACAGATCGCGTACCTGGGACATAACCAAGCGCATTGATTATATTTTGGATTCCATCAACAAATATCAGGTTGTGGATTTCTCGCGATATGATGATGCTTTTATCTGTATTTGTTCTTCGTCTGAGCATTCTGTAACGGAAGCTGAGAAGGAGAGACTGCTTGAAGGATTACCAAAATCATTAAGGACTCTCCCCATAAAGATTGGCTTGGGCACCAAGGAGGTGATGAATCAGGAAGTGGAAATGATGTTGTTTTTAAATATAATAAGGAAGGATTATAATGATTGAATACAAAAACCACAAGATCTTTGCGTTCTCAGATACACATGGTCTCAATTATCGGCTCAATATTCCAAAGGATGCTGACATCCTAATTTGTGCTGGTGACTGTGCGAATGAAATAAACCGTTATGATTGCGTTGATGAAATCATGTATCGTTTTTTTGACTGGTTTTCTCGACAACCAGCCAAACTGAAGATATTTGTACCAGGAAACCATGACGTGCTCTTTGACTTGAATCCAGAAGCAGCTGTTGGGCTGGTTCCGTCCTCCATCGTGTTATTGGAAGACTGTGGCATTGAATTCGATGGCATCAGTTTCTATGGAGTTGCTTGTCGTCCTTGGATGTTCACAAAAACAGAGAACAAAGTACCTGAAGGGGTTGATTTTTTGATAACTCATGGCCCAGCCAAAGACCATCTTGACAATAACAAGGGTTGTAAAAGACTAAAAGAAATCATAGCTGAGTCGAAGCCAAAACATCACATATTCGGCCACATCCATGAACATGGCGGACAGTCGGAAGCAACTGAAACAACCACCTATTATAACGTGTCTATATACAATCAAATAATATATCATTATCCAAATATGAAAGAGAATAACGGCTTGGCCCATTGGGTCGTCAAGGGTATAGAGGAAGACATTATCAACTCCTTCTTGCTTAATCCTGTCGATTACGATAAAGACAAGTGTTTGTTGAGCTTACGAAGGAATATCATCAATGAAATGGTACTTTCTCATCAGGAAGATATCATAGATGCCATATGGGAGTTCAACGAGAGCTTGAAAGAGGCCCTTAAAGAGATGTTTGACAGGGCACATCGTATATATGATGATGTCAGTAAACATAAAGAATATGGCGACAAGATAGAAGTAACTGCCAACCTCTATTTGGGCAACCAGTATCCGAAATTACATCCCATTCAAGGAGATGATCGCCAGGATTTGTGGGATGCGCTTTGCGATGGTGGTTGGAATGTACTATACGATGATGGTATTTGTCAACTGAGTTTACCCTCAGGATCATATAATGAATCGTTCGACGCATTCATAGGCATGGATTGCCCGCCTCCCAATTGGAATGAAGGACTTAATCCAGAACTAACAAAGAACATGAACCTGCTGATGCAGTTTCATCACCTCTTCGATCATATGGAATTCGCTATCACGGATTTTATCTATGTTCGAGACTTCTATTCAGAGATAAAAGTAAACATAACTAAATGATTACAAGGCTATGACGAATAACCAGCTGACGGCTCCCAAGGTTCACCTGAGAGAAATACTTGGGGAAACCGAAAGGAGAGGGTTCTCCATTGTAGATATAATAAATTGTTTAATAGTATCTATAAAAGTATTGCTGAAACTATGCGCAAAACTGTTTATAAGAATCACTTCTGCTTCAGGCCTTATTCAGAAAAGTTCTTAACGGAAGCTGTATTGAAATATCAGCTATATCTTTTGAGGAAAAAACAATTGGTAAAGAGAATCAATCATGTATCAGTATTGCTTACTATCCCAAAGTATGACTACACAAACTTAGAAGCAGATGAAAGGAATCAGCGTGGAGTGTATATAAGAGAATGGTTCAAGAATCAACTTAGCGTTTCATGTAGGGTTATAACAAGGATCGGAGAATGTGAATACTATCGTCTCGATTTCAGATATGCGACATAATTATTCAAATCATGTGGTTCATATTTCTCAAAAACTTCTTTTATGATTCCATTTCCTTCACTCAGATTTGCTTCGGTGGGGAAAATGTGGGGAAAAATTAAAGGGGTGACTAAAAAGGAAAAGTGCTGCAATCTATTGATTTGCAGCACTTTGCTTTCGTTTTGAGACCAGCACGTTGTGGTACTTATTGTACCCAGACCCGGGCTCGAACCGGGATGGGTTGCCCCACTGGTGTTTGAGACCAGCGCGTCTACCGATTCCGCCATCTGGGCTTTCAAATTTTCAAATCCGGGTGCAAAGATACGAAGAAAAATTGAAAAAGGAGAAATGAATAATGAAAAATTTATAAAAGTTGTGTTTTTTCTTCATATTTCTTGGAAGATATGGGCTTTTTTCGTATCTTCGTAGCACAATTCTATGCTTTGTCTAATCTTATGGAAATAAACGAGAACAACTATTGCGTGATTCTGGCTGGCGGAAAAGGGAAACGCCTATGGCCCTGCAGCCGGGATGAGAAACCTAAACAATTCATAGATTTCTTTGGTGTTGGTCGCACTCAGTTGCAACAGACCTTCGACCGTCTGACGAAGATGCTGCCCAAGAGAAATGTGTTTATCTGTACTAATAGGGAATATGCGCCGATGGTCAGGGAGCAATTACCCGATGTGCATGAGGAGAACCTCATGATAGAGCCCGTGAATCGTGGTACTGCTCCTAGTGTCGCTTGGGCAAACATGCGAATCTGCCGTCGTAATCCCCAGGCGAATGTCATTATCACGCCTAGCGACCAGTTGGTGTTAAATGAGGAGGCGTTCTACCAGAACATTGACGAGGCGTTCTATTTTGTGTCGCATCGCGATAACATACTGACACTGGGTGTACAGCCCTCACGTCCAGAGCCAGGTTATGGCTACATCCAAAAGGGCGATTATATCATGCCCGAACGGGCTCCAGTGGCAAAAATCTGTACCGTGAAGTCGTTTGTTGAGAAACCCGAGCGCGACTTCGCACAGATGTTTATGGATAGTGGTGAATTCCTTTGGAACACAGGTATCATCCTGTCTAATGCCCATTTCCTAAACCAATGTTTCCGACAGTTATTCCCGGAGGTGCTTACACGCTTTGACAACACGCACAGTGATATCACCATCGAGGAGGAGATGGCATTTGTCAACGAGAACTATCCCGCCTATCCCAATTTATCAATTGACCAGGGCGTATTGGAGCATGGGGAACATGTATGTGTCATGAACTGTGACTTCGGATGGGCTGACCTTGGTACGTGGCATGCCCTCTATGAGTATTTGAGCAGGGGCGAGGGTGATAATGTAGTGGTCGACTCGGAAGTGATGCTGGAGGACTCGCACAATAATGTCATCAAACTACCGAAGGGCAGGTTGGGTGTCATTAACGGGCTTGACGGCTATATCGTGGCAGAGAGTGATAACGTGCTTCTGATCTGTAAGAAAGGTGACTCCTCAGCACTCGTACGGAAATATGTGAACGAGGTACGGATGAAATATGGAGATGAATATGTATAAAAAGAAAAGCGTTTGAGGGTTACTCAAACGCTTTTTGTATCTTCTCGGCAATCTCCTTAAACTCTTCTTCTGTGAGTTTCAGTTTCTCTTTGCGGAAATCGGCGTCCGCCTCACTCTGCATGGGGATGAGGTGGATATGGGCATGAGCCACTTCCAGTCCTAACACTACTTGGGCTACCTTCCGACAAGGGAATGCCTTCTTAATGGCGATAGCGACACGCTTGGCAAACTGTTGGTAGCGAGCCAACTCGTCATCGTCCATATCGAAGAAATAGTCAACCTCCCGACGAGGAATCACCAAGGTGTGCCCCTTTACTAACGGGTTGATATCCAGAAACGCATAGAATTCTGGTGTTTCTGCACATTTGTAACTGGGAATCTCACCCGCTGCGATTTTACTGAAAATATCCATAATTTGTTTTTTTTGAGATTTCGAGATACCGATATATCGATATATCGAGAAGTTAAGCGATGCTGATATTCTCGATGCGGAGTTTGATAGTGCCACGAGGAATTTGAATCTCCACCTCGTCACCAACCTTCTTGCCCAGCAGTCCTTGAGCAATAGGGGTCTTGATGGAGATCTTGCCAGCACGAAGGTCTGCCTCGTTCTCACTGACGATGGTATATGACATCTTTGTCTTCGTGGTGAGATTGGTCATCTCCACCTTTGTCAGAATCTGAACAGAGTCTGTGCTCAGGCGTGAGGTGTCCACAATCTTTGCCTCCGAGATCGTCATTTTCAACTGGTTGATCTTGTCCTCCAGATGAGCCTGTGCCTCTTTAGCAGCATCATATTCACTATTCTCACTTAGGTCGCCTTTATCGCGAGCCTCGGCAATGGCAGCGGATGCCTTAGGGCGCTCCACACTTTCCAATCGCTGTAGTTCGGCTACTAACTTGTCGTAGCCTTCTTGTGACATGTAAGCCATACTTATTTAATTTTTAAATGTTCAAAAAAATAAAGAATTCCGACGCAGATCTGTCGAAATCCCTACTTGCTATCATATTTTAGTTATCGATTGCAAAGGTAGGCATTAATTTGCAACTAACCAAATTTTTTCGTTGAAAATCATCGCCACACCTTGATTTATGTCAAGAAAGTGTGCGAACACAAAAAATTTAGGGTGTCAGAACTTGCAGATTCTCAGAAAGTTCATATCTTTGCATCGTGTTTTTCATAGTATTAGATTTAAGGTTAACAAAGATTTTAGGAACTCAGCGGAGTTCCATTTTTTTTGCCCTATAGCGAAGTACCGCATATATCAAGATGCCAGTCAGGAGTCCTGCTATTGCATCGATGGCATAGTGAGCATAGATATAAACGGTGGAAAGACACATCAGAATAAAGAAAGGAAGCATGGTGAAGATGAGCGTCTTGCTGCGTGTATGGCAGGCAAGGAGCATGATGACGGTAGTCACTCCCACATGACTACTGGGGAATGCTGCCGTGGGACGCTCTCCTGCGTCATGGGTGATATCCAGCATATGATACCAGAAACCATCACTCCATCCTGGTGCCGCCATGCGCTCACTATGTGTCAGGAAATAGTCGGTCAGGTTCGGGAAGACCCCAGCCGCGATCTTGTCCATACCTACGGCAAGGTAATAGAATTGTGGTCCTGTGACGGGGAGGATGACGAAGATGGTGTAGTAGATGAAGAAGGAGGTGATCAGCACGAAGGATGCCATGTCAAACTCCTCATAACGCTTGAAGAAATAATAGAGGAGGATGGTAACCATCAAGGGGAAATAACTGACATAGCCCAGACACATCAGTTCTGAGAACCAGCCCCAGGGACATACTTGTGAGAAGAGCAGGGAGGGCTGGCATCCGAAAAGTTGTTGCTCCCATCCTGCAAAGAGATGGTCTAAGTTTGGCAGGACCCGATTGACCTCGTAAGTGTCAGGATAGAACCACGACAAGGTCATCATCAGTCCAGTGACCCTCATCAGACGGGTCAGTTTACAGGGACGCCATTGATACAAAAGCCAGAAGGCACTCATCCACAGGAGAATTCTTGCCCGCATCCATAACATCTCGACAGGGTTCACCTGTTTGTCCCACCAACATGCCATTAATAATAAGGTGAAGGCGATGTAGGCGATGATGACCCATTCGACAGCCCAGATTTTGCTTTTTTGCTTTTGCCTATTCGCAGTCATAGCCATTTGTTTTCTTGATACCATTGGATGCTGCGACGCACTCCCTCTTCGAGTCTCACCTGTGGCTCATAGCCCAGTTCCTCACGTGCCGGGGTGATGTCACAACGCCAGTTGCGCTGGCGGAGGATGTTAAACTTATCGTTGTTCAGTGCCGACATCTTTCCAGTCTTCTTGCCCCACCAATCGCCAACCATCGTGACAATGCGTAACAGCCAGATAGGGGCTGTGATACGGATCCACCATGGTCGCCCTAATGCCTCGTGTACCAGATTACTGAATGTTGCCGACTGGTAGACCTCTCCGTCTGAGAGGAAATATTTCCGTCCGTTCTTTCCTTTCTCCAAAGCGAGGAAGACCGCCTGTACGACATCGGTGACATAGACAAAGGTAATATCTTGCTGTTGATAGCCAACGGCAAAGTCGACATGGCGTTTGATGCTCTGTATCTGTAGGAAATAGTCACGCTCACGGGGACCATAGACACCAGTAGGGCGAAGGATGATGTAGGGGAAAGGGTGGGAGTGCGAGGGGGCGAGGCTCTGTAGCCATTCCTCTGCTTTCAACTTACTCTCTCCGTAGGCGGTGTTGGGTTTTGCCTCATCGCTCTCACGTATCTCCTCATAAGGCTGTTGCTCACGGATGGCACCCATGATACTCAGACTGCTGATATAGACGAAACGCTTGAGTGGCATCTGAAGCGTCAGCAAGGCATTGACCAGATGCTGGGTACCTTCTGTGTTGATACGGAAGAAGTCCTCCTTATGCAGACATTTGGTGGCTCCTGCGGCATGCACCACATAGTCGAACTGGTGTCCTTTCAGTTGTGACTCCAACTGTGTCTGTGACGAGAAGTCGAGTTCAATAAGGTGGATACGCTCATCCTGTAAGTAAGCCTTGGAACTTGACTTGCGGATTGCCGCCCATGTCTCAAAGCCCCTTTTAAGGGCTTCCTCCACCAAAAAAGAGCCTATGAAACCGCTGGCACCTGTGATGAGTATTCTCATAATTATTGTAAATTTGGGCACAAAGGTACAAAATATTCTCAATAATTTTGTATCTTTGCATCAAAGAAACTAAAAACTACGAAACAATGAGTAAAAAGAAAGGTGGAAAAAGACTGACGAAAAAGCAACTCGTAGAGATGCTGCAAACCTTCTTCCAAGAGAATCCCAATGAGATATTCTCATTCAAGCAGATATTCCGTGCCCTGAAACTTGACACCCATCCTGCCAAAATGCTCGCTATCGACATCATGGACGAAATGGCATGGGACGACTATCTTACCAAGGCATCCGATAACTCCTACCGTCTGAACCTGAAGACACAGGTGCAGGAGGGTACGTTTATCCGTAAGGCGAATGGCAAGAACTCCTTCCAGCCCGATGATGGTGGTAAGCCCATCTTTGTCTCAGAGCGTAACTCTATGTTTGCCCTTAATGGCGACCGTGTGAGAGTAGCGATGATGGCTCGTCGTGAGAAACATATCAAGGAGGCAATGGTGGTCGAGATCCTGTCGCATAAGATGGATCAGGCTGTGGGTAAGTTGAAAGTGGAGAAAGACTTTGCCTTCCTCGTTACCGAGGGAAACATCTTCGTGCATGATATTCTGATTCCTAAGAAGAAACTAAAGGGCGGAAAGACAGGTGACAAGGCTGTCGTCAAGATCACGCAGTGGCCCTCGAAGGAGTCGAAGAACATCGTGGGTGAGGTGATTGACGTTCTCGGTAAGGAAGGTGACAACAATGTGGAGATGCATGCTATTCTTGCCCAGTATGGACTACCTTATAAGTATCCGAAGGCAGTAGAGGATGCCGCGGAGAAAATTGAGCCAGGCATCACAGAGCAGGAGATCAAGCGCAGGGAGGACTTCCGTGACGTGTTCACCTGTACTATCGACCCGAAGGACGCCAAAGACTTTGATGACGCGCTATCGATAAGACCTGCGGGCAAGGGACTCTGGGAGGTCGGTGTGCATATCGCCGATGTGTCGCATTATGTGAAAGAAGGCAGCATCATCGACAAGGAGGCGGTGAAGCGTGCCACGAGTATCTACCTCGTCGACCGTACGATTCCGATGCTGCCCGAGCGACTTTGTAACTTCATCTGCTCCCTGCGTCCTGACGAGGAGAAACTGACCTATTCCGTCATCGTCACCCTTGACGAGGAGGCAAATATCAAGAAAGGACATATTGCCCATACCGTCATTAAGAGTAACCGCCGTTATGCCTACGAGGAGGTGCAGGAAATCCTTCAAGGTAAGGATGGTGACTACCAGAATGAACTGCATACCCTTGACCGACTTGCCAAGAAACTGCGTGAGCGTCGCTTCAAAGGGGGCGCTGTGAAGTTCGATCGGGAGGAGTTGCATTTTGATATCGACAAGGACGGAAAGCCCATCCGTGCTTATTTCAAGAAGTCGACGGACGCCACCCAACTCATCGAGGAGTTTATGCTCCTTGCCAATAAGTTCGTCGCAGAGAGCGTGGGCAAGGTGAAGAAGGGCACCAAGGCAAAGACGCTGCCCTACCGTATCCACGACCAACCCGATCCCACGAAACTGGAGACGTTGCGGGAGTTCGTGGTGAAGTTTGGCTATAAGATGAAGACATCTGGAACAAAAGGTGCCATCTCGAAGAGTCTCAATGCCTTGATGGATGGTTGTCAGGGCAAGAAAGAGCAGAAACTCATCGAGACAGTGGCGCTGCGTGCCATGATGAAGGCGAAATACTCCACGCATAATATCGGACACTATGGACTTGCCTTCGACTACTATACCCATTTCACCTCTCCTATCCGTCGCTATCCCGATACGATGGTACACCGTCTGCTGACGAAGTACCAAGATGGTGCCAGGAGTGCTAACCAACAGAAATACGAGGAACTCTGTGAGCACTGTTCCGATATGGAACTGGTGGCACAGCAGGCAGAGCGTGACTCTATCAAATACAAGATGGTGGAGTTCATGGCTGATAAGTTAGGGGAGACTTATGATGCCCATATCAGTGGCATCCAGTCGTATGGTATCTATTGTGAGATTGACGAGAACCATTGTGAGGGTATGGTGCCTATGCGTGACCTTGACGATGACTACTACGACTTCGACGAGAGGAACTACTGTCTCGTGGGGCGTCGCCGTCACCATAAGTATCAGTTGGGTGACCCCATCCGCATCAAGGTGGCTCGCGCGAATATCGAGAAGCGCCAACTCGACTTCGCTTTGGCGGAATAACGTAGCATAAGGAGTAGAGGAGATGAACGAGACCGTCATACTCACCGATCTGACGATCGGGTATCAAGCGAAGAATAATAATAAGGTGGTGGCTTCATGCCTGAATGCCGCTATCCATAGGGGCGAGTTGACTTGTCTGCTGGGGCGCAACGGTATCGGCAAGTCGACCCTGTTGCGTACCCTTTCCGCCTTCCAGCCACCTCTGGGTGGTGATATCCTGCTGGCATCCGACACCGAACACTCGACACCCATCACTCAATATACTGATAAACAACTCTCCCGTCTCATCGGTGTGGTACTGACAGAGAAGCCAGAGGTCCGTAACATGACCATCGAGGAACTGGTGGGTATGGGGCGTTCTCCATACACGGGTTTCTGGGGAACCTTGTCGAAAGACGACCATCAGGTTGTTGATGAGGCTATCTCGCTGGTGGGTATTGAGTCGCTGCGTGGCCGTTATGTGCATACTTTGAGTGATGGAGAGCGCCAGAAGGTGATGATAGCCAAGGCTTTGGCACAGCAGACGCCCATCATCTATCTCGACGAGCCTACTGCTTTCCTTGACTTCCCCAGCAAGGTGGAGGTTATGCAACTGTTACACCGCCTGGCTCGTGAGCAGCAGAAGACCATCTTCCTCTCGACGCATGACGTGGAACTGTCGCTGCAGGTTGCCGACTGTATCTGGCTGATGGAGCCAGACCAGTTGAGCGTGGGTACTCCCCGACAACTTGCCGACGAGGGTTCTTTAAGTCGTTTTATAGAACATAAGGGCATCGTGTTCAATGCCCAGACACTAACCATACGAGTAACAGAATGATAGAAGGACACGGAGACGATCTACATCGCTATGACCCAGGTATGGTGCGAATTAACTTCAGTTCCAATATCTACCAGCAGGCAGACCATTCGGCGCTGAAGGCTCATCTTGCCGATAGTCTTGACCTCATCAACAACTACCCTGAGCCGCGCCCTCGTTCTCTTGAGAAGATGATAGCCCAGCAGTTGGAGATATCCCCAGAGTCGGTGATGGTGACCAACGGCGCTACGGAGGCTATATACCTGATAGCCCAGATGCTGCACCATAGTGTGTCTATCATTCCCCAGCCTACCTTCAACGAGTATGCGGACGCTTGTCGCATCAACCACCATATCATCACCTACGAGAATGATGACGATATCAAGGAATTGCCCAACGACCGTGTCTACTGGCTCTGTAATCCCAATAATCCGACGGGTAATGTGATGACGAAGGGTATTATAGAGTATATGGTACGACGCTCCCCCCGCTACACCTTCGTGGTCGACCAGTCGTATGAGGACTATACGAGAGAGCATCTAATTCGCCCCAAGGAGATGCAGGACTGCCATAACCTGTTGGTGCTCCACTCGCTGAGTAAGTGCTATGCAGTCCCTGGACTCCGTATCGGCTATGTCACAGGTCATCCGGAGGTCATCAACCTCTTGCGTGACAAGTATCACCCTTGGTCTGTGAGTGCCTTGGCGATAGAGGCGGGGAAATTCCTCGTGAAGCGTCATGAGCCTGCTATTCCCGACTTAGACGAGTATCTGGCGGAGACAGAGCGGTTACGTGCCAACCTGCGTCAGATAGAGGGCATCCGTGTATTCGAGACCAAGACTAACTTTATGCTCTGTGAGATAGAGAATGCCACCAGCACCAAGTTGAAGTTCTATCTCGTCCATGAGCATGGCATCCTGATCCGTGACTGCTTTAACTTCACAGGTCTCTCCGATCATTTCTTCCGTGTTGCCGCACAACGTCCGGAAGAGAATGACCAACTGGTAGAGGCTATCCGACAGTTTGTCGAAGAGAAGATTTAGAACCAGCGCATCAAGGCGCGGAGGAAAGCGGTGAGTTCACCAGCCATTTTCTGGTGTTGCCAGAAAGAGGGATGCCAGTCGGCACCATAGTAGATGTCCCCAGTGTGTGGGGTGAAGTCGAAGCGGTACACTTCCTGGTCGCCGTCTTTCTTCGCCTCTTCCACCACCTCATTCAGTGTTTTCTGGGCAATCTCCAGTTCCTTGCCATTCAGCATCGAGCCACAGAGGTAGACAATCTTCGCCTTGGGGTTGTGCTGGCGTACCTGTTTCAGGAATTTCTTATAGGCCTGCTTGAGCAGTTTCACATCATAGTTATTGGTCGACAGATCGTTAGTACCCAGGTTGATACATACCACCTGTGGCTGGTAGCGTGAGAAGTCCCAACGCTCAGAGCGGTCATAGAGGTTGGTGTACTCATATTCTGTCGTCATCACATTCTCTGGGGTACCCGCCTTCGGACCGCCATAACTGCGATACACACCGATACCACTGCGTGCCACCACGTGGGCGATAGCATTCAGGTTACGGCAGGTCTGCTGGGCGTATGTCATATAATGGTTCTCTGTCTCGTATTCAAAATGGTCGTTGGCATCGTAACTCTCCACGCCATAGCCGCAGGTGATGGAGTTGCCGATGAACTCCACCTGTCGCTCTGGCAGGGCGGGAGCCTCCAGCAGCATGCCGTCACTGTCGAGGATGAAGCCACGGAAGTCTGGTTTCATGTCATAGCCCTCGATGACATACATCAGTCGGACGGTATGTACTCCCTTGGGCAATGCCGTAGCGAGGGTCGCCACAGAGTCACGCTCTCCCATGAAGGCAACCTTGAAAGGCTCTGCCTCGTCGATCTGCGCCATGAAATAGCCGCTCTTGGGTTTCGCCATCATCTTCAGACTCGTTCCCGTAAAGCGGGCGTTGATCTGGGTGCCGGGGAAGGTGAAGCGAGGACGCATGGGGTTATCGAAGCAGATACGTCCTATATATTGGATGTTCTTGTCTGTCGGGTTGATGACTTTCCCTTTGACGGGGAGGGTTGTCGATGCACTTGCCATCAGGGTCAGTGCCATGAGGAGTGTTAGTAGTTTGATACGTTTCATAATAGGTTTGTTTTTACTTTACTCTGCAAAAATACTAAAAAAGTTCATAGTTCATAGTTCATAGTTCATAATTTTTCGTAATTTTGCAAAGAAAAGTACGAAAAAACAAATGATGGACGAAGATTTTGACATCCGACAGGAGCAGTTCTCCTCTTCCGAGAAAGATTTTGAGAATGCCCTTCGCCCCCTCTCTTTCAGCGATTTCAGCGGACAGCAGCAGGTGGTGGAGAACCTGCAGGTTTTCGTGGAGGCAGCGAAATATCGTGGCGAGCCTCTTGACCATACCTTGCTGCATGGTCCTCCAGGCTTGGGTAAGACGACACTCTCGAATATCATCGCCAACGAACTGGGCGTAGGGTTTAAGATTACCAGTGGTCCTGTGCTCGACAAGCCAGGCGACTTGGCGGGTATCCTGACCTCACTGGAGAAGAACGACGTGCTGTTTATCGACGAGATTCATCGCCTGTCGCCTGTCGTCGAGGAGTATCTCTATTCCGCGATGGAGGACTACCGCATCGACATTATGATTGACAAAGGTCCGTCGGCACGCTCGATACAGATTGACCTCAACCCGTTTACCTTGGTGGGAGCCACCACCCGTAGCGGACTGTTGACGGCACCCCTTCGTGCGCGTTTCGGCATCAACATGCACTTGCAGTATTACGAGCCAGAGACTTTGCAGAAGATTATCTCACGCTCTGCCTCTATCCTGAGGGTACCTATCACGACGGATGCCGCAGCGGAGATATCCCGCCGCTCACGTGGTACGCCCCGTATCGCCAATGCCCTGTTGCGCCGTGTCCGTGACTTCGCCCAGGTGAAAGGCACAGGACGTATCGACACCGAGATCACGAAGATAGCCCTCACGGCACTGAATATCGACCAGTATGGACTGGACGAGATCGACAACCGCATCCTCCTGACCATCATCGACAAGTTTCGTGGCGGTCCTGTGGGCATTACCACTATCGCCACTGCCATTGGCGAGGATGCAGGAACGGTGGAGGAGGTCTATGAGCCATTCCTGATCATGGAGGGCTTCATCAAGCGTACCCCTCGTGGTCGTATGGTGACGGAACTTGCCTATCGCCATTTCGGGCGCAATCCCTATACGGGCAATATCATGGAACCAAACTTGTTTGAGTAAAGGTAAAAGGGTAAAAAAGTAAAAAGGTAAATCATGAAGACTGGAGTATTCGTAGGAAGTTTCGACCCGTTTACAATAGGTCACGATTCCATCGTGACCAGAGCCTTAGGACTGTTCGACCGCCTCGTCATCGGGGTGGTGGGCGACCAAGTGCACAAACCCGATATGGCACCTGCCACAGAGCGGATGCGTGCCATCCAGGAACTCTATGCCGCCGAGCCTCGCATAGCGGTCAAACCCTATTACGGTCTTGCCGTCGATTTTGCGAAGGAGCAAGGTGCTTCTTATATTATAAAAGGTGTACGCTCTGTCAAGGACTTCGAGTATGAGCGGGAGCAGGCTGACATCAACCGCCAGATCAGTGGCGTCGAGACTATTCTGCTCTTTGCGGAGCCTCAGTATGCCAGTGTCAGCAGCAGTATGGTTCGTGAGTTACAGCATTTTGGAAGGAACGTGGACGAGTTCCTGCCGAAGAGAACAAGCAACTCTGAACCCTAAACTATGAACTAATATGAAACATCTATTATATCTTCTTTGTATATTGACTCTGGTGGCTTGTGGCACCACCAAGAAACAGGTGGAGCAGCAACCTGTAGTCAGCATCCAGTTTAATGCGGACTCCGCCTACCAGTTCTGTGCTGCACAGTGTCAGTTTGGACCTCGCACGATGAACAGCGAGGCACATGAGCAGTGCGCCCAGTGGATCGCGCAGAAGTTCCAGCAGTATGGCTATCAGGTGGAACTCCAGAAAGCCGACCTCAAAGGCTATGACGGCACCCTCCTCAAAAGCACGAATATCATCGCTCATTCCTCGTCCCTCGCCTCTCGTCCCTCGCGAATCCTTATCTGCGCCCATTGGGATAGTCGCCCTTGGGCTGATAACGACCCTGACTCCGCCAACTGGCGCAAACCAGTGATGGCGGCTAACGACGGAGCGAGCGGTGTTGCCGTGATGCTGGAGTTGGCACGGCTCATCCAGCAGCACGACTCCCTGAATGTCGCAGTGGACTTTATCTGTTTCGATGCGGAAGACTGGGGCATCCCCCAGTGGGATGAGACAGGCGACGGTACCGACTCATGGGCTCTTGGCGCACAATACTGGGCAAAGAGTCAGCAGCAAAAAGGCAATAGCCAACCGTCTTATAACTACGCCATCCTCCTCGACATGGTAGGTGGACAGGGTGCGAAGTTTTACCAAGAGGGCTATTCCTTACAAAAGGCGGGACAGATCGTAGAGAAAGTATGGCGTGCCGCCAGTGCCGCAGGCTATGGCAGCACCTTCCCCATGAAGGAGGGGGGCGGTGTCACTGACGACCACGTGCCAGTGAATGATATCGCCAACATCCCTTGTATCGACATCATCAACTATTACCCTGATTGTCCTCAGAGTTCCTTCGGACCGACGTGGCATACCGTCAATGACGATATGCAGCATATCGACAAGAACACCCTGCAGGCTGTCGGACAGACGCTCCTGCAAGTGATTTATAATGAGTAAGCGCCGAATGAAGCGTTCAAACGGGTCGAATGTAAGTCACAAACGCCTCGTTTGAACGCTTCATTCGGTCTGAAAAATAATGAATTTCGAAAAACACAAAAGAAGTCTCAATGTTACTCAAACAGAATGTTACCATAGTTCATCAATACATAATCCCAACCGTTTCTATGTTTACGATGCCTTGCACAATTGCAATTTAACCTAGATTGCTCAGCAATTTAACCTAGATTGCGATGTAATTTAACTTAGATTGCATTGCAATTTAAATTGAATTGCAAAGTAAATCAACTTGATTTACAATTATGCAAGGCTTCCTTCTCTTTGTTTCTGCAAGTGATTTACAACGAATAAACCGTTAGTTTTCGAAATGTGGCAAGGAAATCTATCTCTGATTATAAATCAAATCAAGACCTTGCTTCTTATAAAAGGGGAAACGGGTGTCACTTGACACTAATGGTAATCTTTCTGTTATTGCATGGGAGATGATGACGTGGTCAGATGGGTCTTTATGTCCTTGGGCAGAGTTGATTCGTAAACGAGAATAGGTTTCCATATGCTCTTTCCTCAAAGGAAGAATTTCCACAAAGTAATCCTCAACAATAGACTTTACCATGTCTTCAGCAGTTTTCCATCGTTTATGTCCTAGCCCTTTGTTGTTATATGCAACTATGAGTTCCCTGACAGACTCTATACTCATACACCATATTGCATCAGGCTCGTTCAATATGTCATAGACATCATCATCTAAGGAGTCATTATCTAAGACTAGATAGACAAAGATATTAGTATCTAAAAGATATCGCATAGTTGAAAAATAAATTTTGTTAGACAACTATAGCCCTTACATTAATAATGCAGGGTCATAAACTTTCAGTTCTCCCTTGTGAGCCCTTGCTGCTTGCATACTCCTGTTCAATGCTGGCTTTGCGGCATTGATGGCTCTATTCTCTTCTGGAGTCAGTCTTCTTTTTCTTCTTAACAATTTTGTTGGCATTACGTCTTAATTATATATTTCATCTGCAAAGATAGGAAGATTAATTCAATCCTCCAAAAAATCTGAATAAAATCTTATTTAGCAGGTCACTCATCCGCAAACGTTTTTGATGCGAGACCAAAAAGTGCCACCGTTCTCTCACGAGGCAGTGGCACTTGAAACTTATTTACTTAAATTTACTAATTAAAACATGTTGCACTTCTCACGAGGTGTTTGATCAACATGAACAATATTTATTGTATTGCTATTATTACATTCCCAACAGGGTGTTAAGGTCGCCATTCAAGAGGTTCTGGAAGTCCTCCAAATCCTCAAACTCACGACTCTCAGGAGTTCCACCACCAAACTCACCGCCAAAGCCTGGTGAGCCAGCCATAATCTGTGGAGCGTTAATCTTGATTACCTCCATCTCTGGATTAATATATGTCTTTTTCATATTGCGTTCCTCCTTCGTTTATTTGATGATTACCTTTTTACCATTCACGATGTAGAGTCCCTTTGTAGGATAGAGCACACGACGACCCTGCAAGTCATAGTATACGTTGTCCTCGCTACCAACCTTGATATTCTTGATGCCAGTAGAGAGTCCATCAATCTCAATGCTGAGACCACGAGCGCCAGCAGCCTTAGGACCACCATCAATTGACAAATATGCTTTATTGGCAGCCAGTGTTGCAGCAGTAGAGCCAATCCACTGGAACTCAGCAACACCACCATTATTCATCAGCACGTAGTTCACAGTCGTTCCTGTACCTGCTGCAACAGTACCACCAGCGACAGATGCTACCATCTTGGTAGTCACAGCGTCGCCACTAGCAACAAGGGGAACGAGATAGGCGACATTCGCAGTACCCTTCACCAACAGACCAGTATTGGCGGCAACAGTTCCAGCAATCTTCGTTGTCGTCACAGCAGTCTCATTGTTGCCAGTCACAGCATAAGCCTCAATACCTTCCTGAGCGTTAGCGAAGTCAAGAGCATTGGCATTGCTATAGGTCGACCAACCAGTAGCACCAACAGTTACCTCAGCGGCAGGATTAACGATGAAATATGCAGGATAGAGAGTGCTTTCACCTCCCTCAATCTCAATGGTTACCTCTCCTGTTGTTCCTGTTGCAATCACACCAGAGGAAACAAAACCGCTACTACTGCTCTGTGTATAAGTTTCAGCATCACCATCACCAACCTTTATGGTGTAGTCTCTACCACTTGAGCCATTTAAATAGAGTTCAAAAGCGTAGGCATTCTTTACTTTCAGGGTAATCTTTCTACCTGTCTTCATATCCAAGAAGTTACCATTGTATGGTGCAGACCATCCCTTGTCCTGCCAAAATGAGGAATTGCAAGAAAGGTAGTCCTTATCCTCAATATTAGCCTGACTAAGGATAATCTCTTGGTTATACAGTCCATCAGCATCAAATACGGCGATGGCTGGTGTGACAGTGATAGTAAGAGATTTGCCAGTACTTGCATTATACTTTCCTGCAACAGCACCAGAATTGAAATTAATGGTGGTGGTACCAGCAGCAACAGGAGTAACAACACCTGTTTCAGCATCAACAGTTACAACACCTGCAGTGCCATAGGTAATGCCTGACAAAGTGATACCATCAAGATCAGTCTTTGTTCCGACTTTAATCTGTGCAGTTTGCAGTGTAGAAATAGAATTCCTTGACAACGAGAAAACAGGATCAACAGCCACAGACTCAGGATATGTCCCATTGGTAAGCGTAACTGATACTTCCGTAAACTTGAAATCACTTGTACTAGCCACCTTGATATAGTGTCCACCGTTCACGCTTTCCACATCGCTGGCTACAAAGTTGGCATTGTCGCCATCCAGAAGCATTGCAATAGTCTCTCCTGAATTCAAAGAAACTGTGCGATCAGATTTGTCTTGCGATCCAATGATGCTGATTGAACCTGTTGAAGATGCACTCGGCACTTCAACATACATCGTACGACCGCTTTTAATGTTAACAGCGGTACCTGATGTTGAAATGGTACCACTACTACCTGCTACAAAATACAGACCATCGCCACCTGCTTCGCTGTTTTTGGCAACCGTAACACTCATGTCAGTCCACGTACATGTCTTTCTGTCCGCTGAAAATGTCTGCGTTGCAGATACGGCATCATCTCCCCACGCTGACCCTATAGACATCAGCGCAAGCGTTAGTAATGTAAATAACTTTTTCATTTGCTTTTAATATTTGTTTTTAATTAGTCTTTTTACTGTATAGGATGCCCTGCGCAATTGCAAGGCATCCTTCTCTTTGTTTTTAGAGTTCCCAGTCGTCATCAACACCACGTGACAATGGTTCTTCAATAGGTGTATCAAATTTACTCATTGCCAACATTCCTTGTGTTTCAATCTTGATAACTTCCATCTCTGGATTGATATATGTCTTTTTCATATTGCGTTCCTCCTTCGTTTATTTAATGATTACCTTTTTACCATTTACGATATAGAGTCCCTTGATAGGATAGAGCACACGACGACCTTGCAGGTCATAGTACACATTATCGTCACTACCAACTTTGATATTCTGGATACCTGTTGAGAAACCATTGATATCAATCTCTATGAATTCACGAGATGCACTAAACTTGGAAGCAGGAATATATGCCTTAGTTGCGGGTAGTGTTTTACCACTTGCCAAAGGACCAAAGCCTACTTTATCCTCAACTTTGCCAAGCACATAGTAAGAAGTTCCATCACCTGTTACAGGACCTGCGGTAAGGTCGTTATCTGTCACTGCGGCAGGAGTTACATCAGCCTTTTCCAAGGTGTACACATCCGTAGTTGCAGCAATTATTAATGGAGTTCCAGCAGGAGCCTGCTCAACTTCAGTTAATTCAATCACATCACCATTAACCTTAGCCTTATAGGCTGTAACCTCTGCTGTCTTAGTAAAGTCAATATCGTCTGCTAATACATGAGTGGCATACGCAGCAGTAGTTACCTGAACTACATCTCCTTCTGTAAGAGGTGTGAAGACAATCTTGCGAATGCGAAGCATTTTGTCGGCATTGTCAGAAACTTGAACACCTTTTATTGTTATAGTCCCGGCAGGAACATTAAAATCTTCTGATTGATAGTCTGCGTCTTTATTGTTAGAAGAACTTTTTGTTCCTTTACTAATATTATTAATAAGCACTGTTCGGGCAGCATTACCTCCAGTATTAGCATACTCTACAGTGACTGTACCAGGAACAGACGCATTAAATGAAATTTTATTAACTTGTGTGAACTTGATACTTCCATCTTTACGATATGGATACTGGCAATTAATCACCAATGCCTGTGATTTGAAATCTCCATCGTTATCTATCTCTGCAATATCCGACATTAGGAAATCTTTGCCGTTTTTAGGATCTGTCTCGCTAGAAAGTTCTATATTAGCATCTGTAGTTACTGCATTAGCCCAATCCCATGTAGTCTCACTTGTGACATCTGTCTGTGAAACACTACGCTTAGCAGTCTTTGAATAGGTCAAAGTATAAGTTGGTGCTGTAGTACCCATACCAGATGTACCAAACGTGAATACTGTTGAAGCAGCAGAAGAGGCAGTAGAAGTTATTGTAAATTCTTGATTCACCTCCCCACTTGCAACTGTGAAGGATGTTGGAGAAATGGTAGTACCTGCTACATCTGCAGTTACTGTATATTCACCATTAGTCAAGTTTGAACCTGTAAGTGTTACAGTCTTACTGCCTGTAGGGGTATAAGAGTTAAGCGAAATAGTTCCACTTGCCTCTGTGAGCGCTATAGTTGGAGTAACATCTTTCTTAACTCGAACAGTATAATCTGTTTCAGAACCAGACAAACCAATGGTTGCTGTTCCAATATAGTAGCCTGAAGTCACCGTGCCATCGAAAGTAACAGCAACGTCTTCATCTTTCGTAGATGAATCATCATAGGTGATAGTCTTTACAAGTTCCACATTGGTTGGCGCAGAAAGTGAAGTGATGTCATCGCTAACTGTAATCGTTGTACCATCAATACTATAACCATTTGTTGCAGCATCTTTTGTAAGGGCAGTGTCGTCAACCTTAACAGCAGCACTGGATTTCAAAACTTCAGATGTTGCAGTTCTTGTCGCCTCATAGGTAACAGTAATTTTGGCTATATTTACACTAGTAGGAGCAGTTGATGGATAATTGGAACCTGATGTTCCGTCAATCGTCTTTCCAGAAGAATCATATCTTACTTGTCTGTAAATTCTTATAGTTCTTGTTCCATTGACAATACCAGTCATTGATACATTTGCGTCATCTGATGTTCCTTCATAACCAGGGAAAGCAAGTTCTCCAACACCCGTTACAGCACCTATTGAAGTGCTAAAAGCGCCAGAAAAACAATATGCATAATATGTTGCTCCCGAAGCACCGTTAATAGCACCTCTCACCGTAAGACCCGTAATTTGATATCCATCAGCGATGGTTATTTCTACATATTTCGTTGTAGGGTCTGATTGAGCACTACTAGAAAGAGAGAATGCCATCTCATTCTTTGCAGTACTTCCATCTTTCCAAATCTGGCGATTCTGTGTCTTTCCTCCAGGTGCAACAACATTTACTGTTACTGGAGTAAGTGTCAATGTACCCGTACTTGTTCCTCCACTAACATTGAGTTGCCCATCTGATGTTCCACCAACGAACTCTTTTGAGTCTCCCCATGCCGACCCAATAGAAATCAGCGCAAGCGTCAATAAAGTAAATAATTTTTTCATTGTCATTTGTTTTAGTTATTAATTTTATTGCATTGTAAGTTTTCTACTAATTTGGGGAATGCTCTCTCGCGTACATTATATTATATATACAAAAAGAGCGTAGAATTAATCGCAACTCTACATCTCTAGTGTGAGGTTCTGGAATACCTATAGCAAAAGATATAGTGATACTATAATCCCACGCTATCGCGTGAGAGTAGTCACCATGTCATCTTGTTGCTATTTGAAATTTTCCAGATTTCACACTACAAGACGAAGCATGCGCTTCTCTTCTAATTACCCGCCATGTCAACTCCCCCATATAGGGAAGTTGATGGCAAAAGTACGAAGAAAAGATGAGAATACAAAATAATCGCCTCACTTTCTTGAAATTACATCCGAAAACGTTTGCGGATGAATGACTCATAAACCTAACGCTCAACAGAGTCTTTACAAAGAAACAGCACAAAGTGCAAACGGTTGCACTGGGGTGTTGTTTTTATTTATGCGCTGAAAGATAGAACGTTAGCGGAAAAGTCTTAACTTTGCAAGCAGAAACTAAAAACTTAATGGACATGATGAAGAAAATCTACACGACATTATTCGTACTGATTGCCTCTCTTACCGCATCGGCACAGGGATGGCCCGCAAACTATGGCGGCGTGATGCTGCAAGGATTCTACTGGGATGGTTTTGACGACTCGCAATGGACGGTCTTAGAGGCACAGGCTGATGAGTTGTCACAATACTTTAAGTTGGTATGGATACCACAGAGTGCTAACTGTGGAGGGAAGTCGATGGGTTATGATGACCTCTATTGGTTCCCAGGTGGCACTAACTATACTAGTTCTTTTGGAACAGAGGCGGAATTGCGCTCGATGATTCAGACTTTCAAGTCGAAGGGTATTGGTACGATTGCCGATGTGGTGATTAATCATCGTAAGACGCTCAACCAGACGTTTGAATTTCCAGGAGAGTCATATAATGGCGTCACCTATAAATTGCTTTCGACAGATATCTGTGCCAATGACCAAAGTAACTGGACGGGCTCTGATGGACAAAGCAGTAAGACCTATGCCCAGCAAAAAGGCTACGATGTAAGTAGTAATAATGATACGGGCGAGGGATGGTCTGGTATGCCAGACCTTGACCATAAGAGTACAAATGTGCAGGCGAATGTGAAGGCTTATCTGAAAATGCTCATTGAGGATTTAGGCTATGTGGGCTTCCGCTATGACATGGTGAAAGGCTATGGTGGTGAGTATACCAAGATATATAATAATGACGCAAAGCCCCAATTCTCTGTAGGAGAGTGTTGGGATGGTACGGCAACGATCAAGAATTGGATTGACAAGACAGACAAGACCAGTGCCGCCTTCGATTTCCAGTTCCGCTATACTGTTCGCAATGCGGCAAATAATGGGGCTTGGAACAGATTGTCACAGGCAAATGAGGGCAACTATCCCTTGATCAGCAACACTTTCAATAGTGGCAGTTATAAGCAGTATGCCGTGACCTTCGTGGAAAACCATGATACAGAGAAACGTCCAAATGCGGCTCAGGATCCTCTGAATAAGGACACGCTTGCCGCTAATGCCTATCTGCTTGCCATGCCTGGTACTCCTTGTGTGTTCATGACGCACTGGCAGGACTGCAAGCAGGATATCAAGTCGATGATTGATGTACGCTATCTGACAGGTATTCAGAATACTAGCAGTTATACACAGTTGGCAAGTAATACGAACTATTATGCAGTCAGCATCGAGGGCTCGAAAGCAAAACTGTTGTGTGTGGTAGGCAAGACTGCCAGTAGTTATTCTCCATCTGAGTCATCATGGGTAAAGGTGCTCTCTGGCTATCATTATGCCTATTATGTTGACAAGACCGCTAATACGGCATGGATCAGTCATGCGTCTGGCAGTTACGAGGGGACTTTGAAGGTGTTGTTGTCTGCTGTGACAAACAGTAATGCAAAACTGGTCTATACCACTAACGGCTCTGATCCTACAGCAAGCAGTACACAGGTGACAAGTGGTACGGAGATTAGTATTCCTAAAGGAACTACAACCTTAAAGGTTGGACTCTTGGTAGGTAGCACGGTCAGCGGTATTCAGACACGTACCTATACCGTGACAGACCCAGAGGAGTTTACCATCCCTTCATTCTGCACAGTGAACGCAGGCGAGACATGTGCATTCTACGAGTCGCCAGCCACATGGAGCCAAACTACTTGCTGGGCATGGGACAGCAATAATAACTATACGGGTGGCTCATGGCCAGGCGTTGCCTGCACACAAGTAGGCACCTTGGATAATGGTAATAAGGTGTGGAAGTGGACGTATACAGGTACTTTGACAACAAAGCCTACGGGTATCATCTTCAGTAATAACGGAAGTAGCCAGACGGCAGACCTTGTCTTTGAGAACGCAGCCTATTATAATAGGAATGGCCAGAAGATGGGTATTGTCACTGGTATCAACCTCATTCGTGCAGATGTCAAGTCGCTTGACTCCTATTGGTACGACCTTCGTGGTCGCCGACTCGAGGGGGAGCCGACAGCCAAGGGCGTGTATATCCACCAAGGCAGAAAGATACTGAAGTAATAAGATTGATTGGTTAAATGATAGAAGGGAAGGGGAGTGGTTACTCTCCTTCCTTTCTTTCACTCATATACTCTCGCGGCGACATGCCATAGAACTTCTTGAAGATGGTCGAGAAGGAGGCGGCATTGTTGAAGCCGCAGGCATACATCACCTCCGTGATATTCATGTTCTGGTTGGCAAGTAGGTTAGCAGCCTGTTTCAGTCGGATGTTGCGGATGAAGTCATGAGGGGTCTGACCTGTCAGTTCCTTCATCTTACGATGTAAGTGGACACGGCTGATGCCCACCTCTTCGGCGACGGCGTCCACACTCAGTTCAGAGTTGCTGATATTCCTGTTGATGACAGCCATGACACGCTCAAGGAGTTTATCGTCAGGCGACAGCATCTGTACCTCTTCCACCTGCTGCTCCAGTTGGTCGTTGCGTCCGAACT
The DNA here is from genome assembly GCA_017458005.1 of Prevotella sp. Taxonomy (GTDB): domain Bacteria; phylum Bacteroidota; class Bacteroidia; order Bacteroidales; family Bacteroidaceae; genus Prevotella. The sequence continues at coordinate 94,811 of JAFTGH010000006.1, forward strand.
TCAGGCGTAGCATATGGTGGGTATGGATAAGGTTGATGATGGTGCGTCGCAGGATGTCCATGTTGAAAGGCTTGACGATATAGGCGTCTGCTCCCGTCTCCAGTCCCTCGAGTTGGTCCTCATCACGGTTCTTCGCAGTGAGCAGGATGACGGGTATATGGCTGGTAATAGGATTTGCCTTGACTTTCGAGCATAGCGTGTTGCCGTCCATCTCTGGCATCATGATATCGGAGATCAGGAGGTCTGGCACGTTCTTCAGAATCTCTGTGAGAGCCTCCTTGCCATTCTCGCAGGCAATCACCTTATAGTCGGCAGAGAGTTCCTGGACGAGGTAGTCGCGTATCTCCTGGTCGTCCTCGGCGATGACAATCTGCTGCTGTTTGTTGAGTCTCGACAAATCTACCCCCCCCCAGGTCCTTCGGACTCTCCACGGTGACGACATCGTCGAAGAGGCTGGTGGTTGTCTGACCGATATCCTCTTTCTCCACGATCATCTCCTCTGGCTTCAGGTGCTCGTTGCCCATCGGGATGGTGACAATGAACTCACAGCCCTCTCCATCCTCGCTATTGCGGGCAGCGATGGTACCATGGTGCAACTCCACGAGAGAGCGGGTCAGGTCGAGACCGATACCTGTTCCTATCTTACGGTCGTTGACACTGGTAGGCGACTGGTAGAAGCGTTCGAAAATACGCTCCAGTTTGTCCTCAGGAATCTTCTCCCCGTTATCGTAGATGCGGATAGTCGCATTCTTGTCGTCGTGGGTGATCTGGATGCGGATGATGCCACCTGTGGGGGTGAACTTAAAGGCGTTGGAGAGGAGGTTGACAATGACCTTGTCGAAATTGCCACGGTCAATCCACAAAGGCAGCATCTGGGCATCGTGCTCATAACTGAAACGGATGTTCTTCGCCTTTGCCTGTTGGGTGAAGAGGGTGTGGATATCCTCCACGAAACTGATCAGGTCGGTCTCACACATGTGCATCTGCATCTGTCCCTTGTCAATCTTACGAAGGTCCATCATCTGGTTGATGAGTCCCAGGATACGTTCCGCATTACGGCGTATAGTCTCGTAGATGCTGCGACGGTGTGGGTCGTCGTCTTGTTTGATGAGGGAGAGCAGTGGAGACACGATGAGCGTCATAGGCGTTCGTATCTCATGACTGATATTCATGAAGAAGCGCAGTTTCGCCTCACCCATCTCCTCCGCATGGATATGCTCTTGCAGTCGCAGGCGGTCCTGCTCCTTGCGCTTACGGTATTTGAGATACTGCCAGATAGCGAGGCAGATGGCGAGGAGGTAGACGAGATAGGCAATATAACTACGGTACCACGGGGCATGGATATACACCGTGAAGCAACGCTCTTCCGTCACTTGGTTGTTACGCTGTGCCACCACGCAGAAGTCGTAGTTGCCTGGTGCCATGTGGCTGAAGGTGATCTCGTTGGTTCCTGGTTGCAGGCGCACCCAGTCCTCTTTGTTGACACGGTAACTATAGGTGATATGCTCGGGATTGTCGTAAGTGAGGGTCGACAACTGGATCGCGAAAGAGTTATCACTGGCGCTTAGGACGAAACGCTTGGAGGCGATGACGGTAGTGTCTGTGACCTGATACCAGCCCGACTTCGTCTCTGGGGTAACCAGTTCGCCATTGATGGAGAATGCCGTCAGTTTCACATCGGCATTCCAGTCGCTCTGTCGGATTTCAGAAGGGTCGAACCATGTCACGCCGCCTACACCTCCTAGCAGGAGGGTGCCCTTGGCGGAGATGCTGACGGCACCATCGCTGAACTCGTTGCTCTGCAAGCCATTGTCCACGAAGAAACTATAGGTGAGTTGTTTCTTTGGGTCGTAGCGGCAGAGTCCATGGTCTGTACCCACCCAGATCATTCCCTGCTGGTCCTGTTGGATGGAGGCGATGCCATTGTCGGCAAGACCTTCCTCCTTCGTCAGGTGCTCTAGTTTGCGGGCAGAGAGGTCATAACTATACAGTCCGTTATTGGTTCCTATCCATAACTTATTGTCATACTCTCTGGCAATACGGGTAGGAGTGCCGTAGTTCAGGGTGTTGCCACCCAAGACCTTCGTCCAGTTCTCGGTGGCTATCTCCATACAGCAGACACCCATCGTCGTGGCAAGGTAGACGCGCTTCCCGTCAGGTGAGAGCGACAGTTGGGAGATATAGTTGTTGACAAGGCTGTTTACCTTCCTGTCGATGACGGCGTTCTCCGCAGTCACGTATGCCTTGACGGCTCCCGTACTGAGTGTCAGTCGTAGCAATCCCTCTCCCATGGTGGCAAGCCAGAGTTGTCCTTGCTGGTCACATTCCAGGTCGAAGACACTCACCGCGTATCCCTGCGGCAAGGACTGGCGGTGGAAGGTATGGCTCTTGGCGTCGACCCAACCGCATCCCTCACGGAATGTTCCTACCCAGACACGCCCTTGGTTGTCTTCCGTGATGCCAAGGATCGTACCAGGGAAATGCTCTTTGAAATGATATACGGGCTGGTCGTGCTCGTCGAAACTGTAGAGTCCGTCCTTGTCAGTTCCTATCCATGTCCATCCGTGGCTGTCGATGAGAACACTGGTGACACAAGCCTGTCCTATCTGGTTATGGGCTCCCAGTTTGAATCCCATATACTTGAAGGGAGTCTCTGTGCGGGGCTGCATATAGATGCCTTTCTGTAGCAAGCCCAGCCACACGTTACCTGTCTCGTCCTCGATGATAGAGTAACACTTACTGAGCGAGAGGTCTACATCACGGCTGTAGTAGGGGTTGTTCCTCAGAACACCTGTCTGCGGATTGAAGATACCAATGCCACGACCGTCATAGCCCAGCATCATTTCTCCTTTCTTATTATTATAGATCTCTACGATGGGGAGGTCGCCTGTGGCGGCGACATGCTCGAAGACGCCAGTCTCCTTGAGGACAAAGAGACCGCTCTTTGCCGTACCAACGTAGATCTTTCCGTCCCTTCCCTCGCAGACAGCACGGAGTTGGGTGCGGAACGTCTCATCCTCGAAAAAGCGGACAGTCTTGTTGCCATCATAGCATACCAATCCCTGCTCCTCAGTGACAAGCCACAGTCGCTGGTGTTGGTCTTCTGTCATCTGATGGACGCTGATGATATCCTCCAAGGCGCCTCCCACCTGATGGGCATTCTCCGGGTCGGTCAGACGAAGCAGACCATGTCCTGAGGTGCCTATCATGATGTCGCCATTAAGGCGTTCCACAAAACAAGTCACATATGCGGGCATGACATGGTCGATCAGGTCATGTACCTTGATGTCCCTGAAGCGATAACCGTTAAACGACTGCAAGGCTCCGTACATTCCCACATAGAAAAGTCCCTGGCGGTCTTGTATGATGCGATTCACATAGTTGCTCGCCATCCCCATATCGGTGGCAAGTTCCTTTTTCAGTACCCGGAACTGGTAACCGTCATATTTGTTGAGTCCGTTGCGTGTAGCCACCCAGATAAACCCGTCGGCATCCAGATAGACTTGGTTGGTAAAACTACTTGACAACTGCTTGTCGGCATCGAATAGTTTTCCCATCTGGGCATGAATACTCAGTGGCGCTAAAAGCAACAAAAGAAAAAGAACTTTACTTCTCATTTTGACTAAAATAGGTTAGCGTGTTACACTAGAACAAGTGCAAAGATAGGGTATTTTGCGATATGTACCAAAACATTTTGTGAAATGTATCCCCAAATGTTACATTTCGCAAAGTATGTGTTACATTTGCCTTGAAAGCGTGAATGAAGGGGTGCAATGGCGAAAAATGTTACAAAAGCGATGTTTTTTTAAAAATTATGATTATCTTTGCCACGTAAAGTTCAAAAACTCGAGACTAAAAACATCATAACTAACAAAAAACAAAAGTATGAATCGCACAAGTAAAGTTCTAAGAAGGACCCTTGGGTTGGTGGTTCTGTGGTGTATGCTGCCCTTAGGTTTGCATGCCCAGAACATCACAGTAAAGGGTACGGTAAGTGCTGCTGACGGACCGATTATCGGTGCTACCGTCAGAGTGAAAGGTGCACAGGGTGGTGTGGTTACTGACTATGACGGTAACTATACCATCTCCGCACAGTCTAATGCTACGCTCGTCTTCAGTTATGTGGGCTATGTGTCCAAAGAAGTGAAGGTGGGCGGTAAAGGTCAGATTGACGTTACCCTCTCCGAGGACGAGACACTGTTGAATGAGGTGGTCGTTGTCGGTTATGGTACGATGAAACGTAGTGATGTCACAGGCTCTATGGTCTCTGTCAATTCCAAAGCCATTGAGCGCTCTGTTCCTACCAGTATCGACCAGGTTCTGCAAGGTCGTGCTGCTGGTGTACAGATTCAGGCAAACTCTGGTCAGCCAGGTGCATCCACAAGTATCAGTATTCGTGGTATTAACTCTCTGAATGCCTCCAACCAACCTATCTTTGTCATTGACGGTGTTGTGATTGACGCAGATGGAGGCAACAGTGGTGATATGTTGTCTTCTAATAACCCACTGGCTTCTATTAGTCCAAGTGATATCGTCTCTATGGACGTATTGAAAGATGCCTCTGCTACTGCTATTTATGGTTCGCGCGCAAGTAATGGTGTCATCATGATTACCACCAAGCGTGGACAGGCAGGTGAGGCAACGATTACTTACGATGGCTATGTAGGATGGCAGGAGATGGCAAAGAAACTCGACATGATGAATTTGCCGCAATATGCTCTCCATCACAATGCTCGTGCAGACGAGGGAGTAGTTGCATATAGCGACGCCTTCGTACGTCCAGACTTGTTGGGACCAGGTACAGACTGGCAAGAGGCTTTATTCCGTCGAGCCCTGATGACCTCTCATAGTTTGTCTATTACAGGTGGAAGTGACAAGATCACATATGCAATTAGTGGTGGTTATCTAAACCAAAAAGGTATTGCTGTTGGTTCTGGCTTTAAACGTCTAACTCTTCGTGGTAACACAGATGCCCAAGTCAAGAAATGGCTGAAAGCATCTCTGAGTTTCTCATTAACTGACTCGAAGCAGGAGGTGGGTGCAGATAATGGTGTCATCATGAACGCATTGCAGAGTCAGCCATCAGTAGCCGTAAAGAGTGCTGACGGCAGTTATGACGGACCAGACGATGTCTATATGCCTATCAATGCTATTGCACTTGCCAATATGCGTGAGAATTACAATAAAAAGATGAATTTCCGTGTTAATGGATCTTTGGAGGCAACACTATATAAAGGTTTGACTTTCAAAACAGAACTCTCAGTAGACTATAATCTGAATAAGTTCTACTACTACGAACCAGATTACAAGTTTGGTGTATTGGAAAATAAGACCCGTACAGGCAAATGGACCAAAACCGATACCAAATATTGGTCGTGGCGCAATATCTTAACTTATAATAACACATTTGCAGAAAAGCATAATGTAAATATCATGTTAGGTCAGGAAATGAGTGAGAGCCATTGGGAGAATCAGGTTTCTAACGCCTCAGGGTTCCTTTCCAACTCTGTGCACGATCCCTCTGCTGGTGATGTGACGGCATCAACAGGTTTGGGAACACAGAACAACAATTCGCTGTTCTCATATTTCGGACGTGCGTTCTATAGTTTTGATGATCGCTATCTTGCTACCTTCACCTTGCGTCGTGATGGTTCCTCTAAGTTTGCCGATGGCAACCGTTGGGGCTGGTTCCCCTCTGCAGCCCTTGCATGGAAAATCAGCAATGAGCCGTTCTTCAAACCACTTTCCTCTGTAGTCAATACGTTGAAAGTACGTTTAGGATGGGGTTCAACGGGTAACCAGAATGTTCCTGACTGGGCATGGATGGCTTTACTTTCTACAAAGACGACTCCATGGGGATCTGGTGTGTTGACAGGAAACAACGCCAATCCAGATTTGAAATGGGAGACCACTAATTCCTACAATATTGGACTTGACCTCAATCTGTTCCACAATCGTATTGAGTTCATCTTTGACTGGTACTACAAGAAGACCAAAGACCTGTTGCTCCAGATTCCTTTGCCAGCATACCTTGGCTCTTCTGGTAATGGTGCAGCCTCTAACCCTTGGGCAAATGTAGGTTCTCTGCGCAATACAGGTATTGAGATGACGCTGAATACAGTCAATATTGATACCAAGAGTTTCCAATGGCGTTCTAATTTTGTATTCTCTCTGAACCGTAACAAAGTCATGTCTCTCGATACAGAGAGTGCTACACTTGATAAGACATTCCAAGTAGGTTCTGATGTGACCACTGTAACCCGTACTGTTGTAGGTCGTCCCATCGGACAGTTCTATGGTTATAAGGTCATCGGTCGTTTTGAGAAACCAGAGGACTTCTACTATAAGGATGCCAGTGGTAACGTACAGCCTGTTGCCTTACCAGAGGGCAGTAGTATCGCAAAGGACAAGACTTTCATTGGTGACTATATCTTTGAGGATATCAACGGTGATGGTGTTATCAATAATGAGGACGAGACCTTTATCGGCAACCCATTGCCTAAGTTTACTTACGGTATCGGTAATACTTTCTCTTGGAATGGCTTTGACCTTACCATTTTCCTTAGTGGTAGTTATGGTAATGATGTCATCAATTACAACCGTCGTTTCTTGGAGAATGTACGTGCAAACAACAACTTGCTGACAACGGCAACCAATTACGCAAAACTGGGATATATTGATGAAAATCAGTTTAAGATTAACAGTGACGGAACAACCAGTATTAGTGATGATTACCGTAACATGTACGTCATTAATACAGATAGCCGTCTGCCACGTGTCAGCGCATCGTCTACCAATGTGAATAACCGTATGAGTGACCTCTATGTAGAGGATGGAAGTTATATTCGCTTACAGAACATCTCATTAAGTTATACCCTTCCCAAGAAATGGATTCAGAAGTTCTATCTGACTAATGCAAAGGTATACATCAACTTGCAGAATGTATACACATGGACCAAGTATGACGGCTATGATCCTGAGGTCGGTGCTATGTATGGAGATGCTTTGATGACAGGTCTCGACTATGGTCGTTATCCCTCACCACGTATCTATACTTTTGGTGTTAACGTATCATTCTAAAAGATTATAAGTATGAAAACGAAAATATATTTATTAGCGGCAATGGTTGGAGCGGGCACACTCTTTACATCGTGTGCCAATGACTTTCTGGAGCAAGAAAATACTTCCAGTCTGAGCAAGGAAACGTTCTATGCCAGTGATGATGCTATCAGTCAGGCAACCTCCACCTTATATAATTATGTGTGGAACAGTTTTAATGGCAAATTATACTATTCAATGGGCGATGGTCGCTCCAACAACATCACCGCCCAGTGGTCAGACTATATCAAGGTCTACACCAACTTCAATGAGACATCGCTTTCCGAGGGGCTTCAAGAAGGATGGGCTTCTCTTTATTCTGTGATTGCACAGAGCAATAATGTCATTAACGACATCAAGGACAAGGCTACATCTGCTGTCAGTGAGAGTGCAAAGGCAGCAGGTATTGGAGAAGCGCGCTTTATGCGCGGAGTCGCCTATTGGTATCTTGCCTCTTTGTGGGGTAATGTCATTATTTATGAGAACACGACAGATATGGTCAACAACTATGTAGTACCCACAAGTCCACGTGCCGATGTCATGGAGTTTGCTATTCGTGACTTGGAGTATGCTGCTGCCAATCTGCCAGAGACATCCTCTGCCGCAGGTCGTGTTAATAAATATACGGCTTGTGGTATGCTGAGTCGCCTCTATCTCTCGATGGCTGGTCTGACAACAACAGGACAATACAATGGTACTAATGTGAAGACCGATTTTAACGATGGAAAGACGAATCCTTATTATCTCGACCTTGCTAAGAAAGCCGCCAAGAAAGTCATCACCAGCGGTCCTTATGAGTTGATGGAAGACTATGCCGACCTGTTCATGATAGAGAACAACAACTGCAAGGAAGACATGTTCCAGTTACAGTGGTTGAAAGGCTCTACCGATGCTATTGGCTGGGGATGTAACCAAGATATTTCCGCATTCTTCAGTTGGTCTACCATGGTGGGAGAGACCAACTGGGGTGGTGCTACTTGTACCTCATGGGATCTCTATCAAGAGTTCTTGGCGGATGGTCCAGAGCGTCGTGAGGCATGTGTGGCTGCTTATGGCTATACTTGGGACTATATCAACGTCAAGGGTGGCGGATATACTTACGGAAAGACTGAGAATGCCTCTACCAATGGTGCTAATATCAAGAAGTATGTAGTAGGTATCTATGCAGACAATGGTGTGAGTTACAAGCAAAGTTCTGGTATCAATACTCACATGATGCGTTATGCGGAAGTACTCCTCAACTATGCTGAGGCAGTTCTTGATGAGACAGAAAACAATAATGGGGTAGGTGCAACTGTTACAGATGCAGAGGCATTGGGTTACCTCAATCAAGTCCGTACACGTGCTGGACTGCAAGGTTTGCCCAATTATTCCTATAATGACTTACGCCATGAGCGCCGTCTGGAATTTGCTTTCGAAGGTCTTTACTGGTATGATCTCGTTCGGCGTGCCTATTCTCAGCAGCAATGGGTTATTAACTATTTGAATAATCAAGACCGTAACCGCACCTATAAGTACAACACCGATACAGGAGTATATGAGCCAAGTGCAAATCCTGGACAGGGTGTAGCAGAGGCTACGGCTTCAAGTATGTTGCTGCCCTACTCAGACGCAGACCAGAACAAGAACCCCAATTTGAAAAACAATTCTACTCCTGTTGCTTGGGAGTTTGGAGAGAGAGAAGTTGATGAGGCTACTTTGTTCGATTAAAGATAATAAAAACATTAAGAATTAAGATTATGAAGACATTAAAATATATAGGACTCATCTTGGGTGTCTCCTTGGCGATAGGAGTTACCTCCTGTAAAGAGGATGACGGTGATGCTTATCCTGGCGGCGACGGTCCCGTTGTCGTAAATAAAATATATTTGGAAGATGCCGATGCCAACGTAAAGGATCGTGATGTCACGGAGGTGTGGGGACGCTTAGGACAAACCCTCCGCTTAGAGGGTTCTGGCTTTGGCGGAACACAGAAGATCTTGGTCAATGGCTACGACACCTACTTCAATACTTCTTTGGTTACTGACAACTCGATGATTCTGCAGTTGCAGTCGAAGACTCCAATTTCCACTGCAGATCCAGAATTACGTGATAAGATTATCTTTATCAAGGGTGATAAGCAGTATGTGAAGGAGTTTGTCATTCGTGCTGCATCTCCACGAATTAACAGTTTCAGTAATACTTTGCCGCAAGCAGGTGAGACCGTTTATGCCTATGGCTCCAATTTGCAGGAGACAAGTATCATCACGTTACCTGGTGGTATTGAGGTAACAGAAATCATCAATGCACCAGAGAAAGAGAGTGGTGAATGGTTCTCCTTCGTGATGCCAGAGGGTGTGACAGAAGGTGGTGCTATACATTCTGTAGGTGCCAATGGTGAGGCAAACAGCGCCGCTTATTTCAATCTGAAAGCGGGTATGCTACTCGATTTTGACGGTACTGGAAGTCAGGGTTATTGGAGTTGGTCAGAGACAGGGTCTATGATTAATGCTGATGATCTCGTTGATGATCCTTTGAATAGCGGACATGGTAAGGTGTGTCAATTGATTCCTGAGCGTCTGTTGACAAATGGTGTTGCTGCTAACAAATCTCGTGCTACAGAGGCATGGACGGCTGGCGCAGGTGGTCCTACTGATGACTGGTCACAATTATATGAAATAATCCCAGAAGGAACGCCCGTTACCGATGTTGCATTTCAGTTTGATATTTATGTTCCAGACCCATGGAACCTTACAGGCAATATCCAGATTGCCCTCATTAATAACTATAATTTCCAAGGAATTTATAGTGATGAGTACAAGAGCACAGGTGCAAGTGTGGCTTTCTTCTGTCCATGGCTGACAATGGATGAGAACGGTAAGTTTGTCACTACTCCATGGAGTACTACAGGATGGAAGACTATAACTATCCCGTTCAGCGAGTTCCGTAAGTATTATTACTTAATGAATGACGAAGATGCTCCACGCACTCCTACATTTGCAGAAGTGGTGGCTGACCGTGAGGCTGCTACCTATCAGAATTTTGGTATGAGTTTTGTTAACAACGACATCAAGACGGGTATCAAGGATGACAATGACGAGGAAATCGTGTTCGAGTCATTTGCCACACGCCAGAAGATTTATGTTGACAACTGGCGTATTGTGCCTTGCAAGATCACGTTGGTTTCTGACTTCCCCGATGAAGAGTAATAACCCATTAAATACATGAATATTATGAAACTATATCATATCATTTTACCGTTGGCTGTCACGTCATTACTCATGACAAGTTGTTATGACGAGAAGATGGACTGGCATACTCCAGAAGGTCATGGTGCTGTTGTGTCCAGCGACATACCGTTGGAGTTGGCAGAGAAAATAGCCAATTACGACTTTATCAAGAACTATGCGGCACAGTACATGCCAGAGACAAAGATAGGTTTGGGTATCAGTGCAGACATCTATACTGATATTGCAGGTAGCAAGAACTATAATGAGGCATATGCTGAAGTAGCCAATGCCAATTTCCAGATGTTTACCCCAGGCAACGCCATGAAGCATCAGTCAGTGGTAAAGAGTAATGGGGTCTTAGATTTTAGTACAGTCACTCCTTTTATCCTGCAAGCAAACGCTGCAGGAATAGAGGTGTTTGGTCATAACTTCATCTGGCATACCCAGCAGCAGCAGACCTACATGAAATCAATGATTATGCCAACGTTAGTAGTTGAGACTGACAGCGACATTAAGAATATGATAACAGGTGACAGTTTTAACTTCGAGGGCGGTACCACAGGAAAATGGGGCTGCTGGGGCGGCAACAATCCGACGATGTCCGTCTCCGACGAGGGTGATGGTTATGAGAGCAGTTATAGTCTGAAACTCTCCAACCCTGAAGATGCTGGTAGCGGCAATGCATGGAAAGCCCAGTGTGCCTATACCTTCGATTTGCCTTTGGAGCAGGGCGTTGAATACACTATCCGTTTCAAGGCTAAGTCTAGTTCGGCTGCTGGCGTGGTACAGTTCCAGTACCAGAATAGTCAGACCTATGGCTCCCAAGGCGGTTATCATTCTTTCAATGTAGGTACTGACTGGACTACCTGCGAGTTTACTTTTACGATGCCGAATGCCGATGATGATCGTATCATTCTCAACTTCGGTGAGGTGGCAGCCGACTATTATATCGACGAGATTGAGTTTGGTGTTAAGGAGGAAGACCCAATGGAGAATGTAATGACAGGTGATGCTAGCGACTTCGAGGGCGGTACCACAGGAAAATGGGGCTGCTGGGGCGGCAACAATCCGACGATGTCCGTCTCCGACGAGGGTGATGGTTATGAGAGCAGTTACAGTCTGAAACTCTCCAACCCTGAAGATGCTGGTAGCGGCAATGCATGGAAAGCCCAGTGTGCCTATACTTTTGATGTGCCTCTAGAGCAGAACAAGAAATACATCATTCAATTCTATGCTAAGAGTACATCATCCGCAGGCACCATACAGTTCCAATTCCAGAACAGCAGCACCTATGGTTCACAGGGTGGCTATAATAGTTTCAATATTGGCACAGAGTGGGTATTGTGCGAGCATGAGTTTACGATGCCGAATGCCGATGATGACCGTATCATTCTCAACTTCGGTGAGGTAGCAGCAGATTACTACATTGACAATATAAAATTCGGTCTGGCTAAAGATCAAGGGGATGCTGCTGCGCGTCAGCGTGCTTTACACCGTGCTGCCAAGAGTTACTATGTACTGAAGACAGCCGAGGAGAAGCGTGAAGCCCTACTTGGTGCTATGAAGGAATGGATTGAAGGTATGGCAGCCGCATGTCCGACCGTTAAAGGGTGGGATGTTATCAATGAGCCTATCTCCGATAGCAACCATAAATGGCGTGGTGTTAAGGATGACGACGGCAGCGTGACCTTCGGAATGGATGGTGATAGCGAGCCTACGGAGACAACCGAGGAGGGACTGAACCTCAATTGGGTGAACGATGCAGGTAATGCTCACTTCTATTGGGGTTACTATATTGGTAAGGACTATGCGGTCAAGGCATTTGAGTATGCTCGTGCTGCCATTGGAAGTGACGCAAAACTCTATGTCAATGAATATGGATTGGAAACCTCTCCTGGCAAGACCGCTGCTTTGATAGACTTCGTCAACTACATCGACCAGAATGGCGGTCAAGTGGATGGTATTGGTACCCAGATGCACATCACGCTCTCTGGTACCAGCAACGACGCAGACAACAATGCAGAGAAAGTGGCTGAATTGAGGGAAAAGGTGGACGCAATGTTCAAGACACTTGCTGCAACAGGAAAACTGGTACGCGTAAGTGAATTGGACATCGCCTTTGGTACTAGCAATGGTCAGGAGGTATCACCTTCTGCTGCACAATATGCAGCCCAGAGCGATGCTTATCAAGCAGTGATGGAATCATACAAGGAGAATGTGCCTGCCTCACAGCGTGGAGGCTTCGTCATTTGGACGCTCTCTGATAACAAGAACGAGCATGAGTACTGGCTGAAGGGCGATAAGCCCAATCTGTTCGATAAGAACTATGCTCGTAAGCATGCCTATAAGGGACTCTGTGATGGTATTGCTGGATTTGATATCAGTACAGACTTCTCTGGTAATCAGTGGAATGTGAAATAAGAGTCATTGACCACGCAAATAAATGGAGGCTTCAAACACATCGTTTGGAGCCTCCATTCGTATCGTTTGAAGCCTTCAAACACCTCGTTTGGAGGCTTCATTTACATGGGTTTGACGGTAGTAGCGACACGTTGGTCGCTCTCAATGGTATTTCCTCGTTCCCGGGCATGTGGTTTGATGGGACCATCCGAGAAGTCAGGGGTGTTGTAAGAATAGAGTAATCGCTGGTAATATGCTTTGGGATTCCGTTGAGGAAGCATGAAGGGCTTGGTTGCCTTCCCATCCTCTATCGACGACAGGTAGATACGGGTGTAGAGTCCGTCATCCCGTCGACTCGTAAACAGGAACCAGTGACTATTTGTGTTCCAGTTGTGGAAACTCTCGGCACAGGGACTATTGACCTCCGTCATCGGGCGGGATGCTCCTGTCTGCAGGTCGAGCAACCAGAGGTCTGCCTCTGGATGCCAGATGGAGAAATAGCCATAGTCGGCAACGGTATACATCAGATATCTCCCGTCATACGAGGGACGGGGCCATGTCATACTCTTACCAGTCTGGTCGGCAGAGAGGAGTGTGTCAACCTGTTGTCCCAGTTTTCCTGTCTTCGCATCGAAGGCAACACGGCAGAGGCTATAGCGTTCTTTGTTATAGTCCGTCGGGTATACCTGTCGTCTTGCCGTCGTGAAATAGAGCCATTTCCCATCAGGCGAGAAGGCTGGAGTGCACTCTGCCCAGAGGTATCTCATGGTCAGGGTGTCTTTGAGGATGGTATGTGTCTTGGTGTCGTAGACAAACACGTCCGACTTGGTGTCGTACACCTCGATGCGCTTGTTACCGTTGAAATGGAACATCTGGGTGGTCGCATTCGTAGAGAAAGCGCAGTAGCGTCCGTCAGGATGCCAGTAGGGATAGACCATAGAGCCTCCTAACTCCGCATTCTTCGCCTGAAGGAACTCTTCTTTCCCCTGTTGATGGACGACCGTGGCTCCATGCTTTCCACGAACATGGAACACATACTGGTCGGAACGGGTGCGGTTGGCGGTATGGCAGTTGAGGCACATTCCTGGTGACTGTGTGTTCTCCAACAGTGCCGTCTCCTTGAAATTAGAGAGGTCGCGCTGGTAGAGTCCCATGCCGCTATAGAGTTCGTAACTGGGTGGGATACGGCGATAGGTGATGCCCCATTCGTCAAGGGCATGGTTGCTGACATGTATCGTGAAGTCACGATACTGGGTCCATCTCCCTTCCCTCTCCGCGCATACAGTCACCAGAAGTTGACCGCCTTTGTTGTCTTCCAGCAACTGGTGCCACTCGTCAATGTCGAAATCGGCATACTCGCCATTGGCATGGAGTGTCCCCGTCTTGGAGCCTTTCACGACGACATCCACCGTAGTGACCTTGTCGTCTGCCATGGAGAAGTTCAAGGGAGCGATGCCTATGGGTATCGTCACGTCAGTATAATCGGGGTAGATGATAGGTTGCTGGTTGACTTTCGTCACGTTTTGAGGGCGTGATGTACATCCGACAAGCAAACATGCCATCATCAGTATAAGACAGGTCTTTGGTAATCTCTTTCTCATGATAGTAGTTGTTAATAGAAAAACATCTCATCCGTGGTGGCAAATACCTCTTGCAGTCTTCCGTAGAACGGATGTTTGGCAATGCGCTCGGGCTGTTCTGCGAGTGCTCTCTTCTCTTCTGCCCATTCCCGATAGAGTAGGGTCTGCTCTAACAGGGAGATATATTTCAAGGCTAGCGAGTATTGCTTCGTGATCAGACTGGTCTCAACGAGTCGTTTCAGTGCCCTGCCGCTTTTGTTATGATTGGGAATAGCCTCCATCGCCTCAAAAGCGGATCGTTGTGACATGTTGACCATTCCTGCTTGCAGATAGACATCACTCATCATAAAGGCGGTGATCTCGTCCTTCAACACCCCATGCGCTTGTGCCAGGTTCCAGAACAGTTCTTGTTGGGAAAGACGTTGCTGATAGAACTGTGCCAGTGACACCAGTTGCTGGATGGCAACCAACTGTCTGGGGTGGCGAAGACTCTCCCGTTCTATCTCATCCCATTTCCCTTGTCTCAGCAGGTAGTCATAGACCAGCAAGCCATTGTCGCCGATGTTCTTCTCCTCCCAGTAGTAGTCTACGCCTCTGGCAAGTTGGCGCAGCGGGTAGGGGGCTATCCATGAACTCCCCAGTATGCATGCTCCTAAGAGAAGCGCGATGAGCCATGACCAACGGAGACTGCAGAGTGCCAACAGGATAGCGGCGGGTCCGACAAGCCAGTAGAGGACAGGAGTTAGTATGATCAGGCAGACAAGGCGTGGCTTCTGACGGGTAGGCAACACCGCCATGACCGTCAAGACCAACAGGACGGCGACCGTTGATGTCATAGGAACATACAGGTCGCAGGCAAGATACCATAGTATGATGACTGGAACGAGGGAGAGTATCAGAAGGTATATTTTCCTGATGCGTGGAAATGCCTGTTGCCATAGACGATAGGCAAGCAACAGGATAGCGACATACAGCAGGGTATAGATGCAGGCGCCAACAATCGGGTTCAGGAAAAACTGTACGAGAAACTCTCCGAGATATTGAGCCACTCCCCCAGGGATGATCACCCGTTCCATGAAATAGTCGCTATTCCAAAGAAACATCTGCGACATCTCCCTTCCTACTACCACATGCGGATAGAAGAGATACCAGAAGCAGAACACTGCTATGGCAAATAGGGCGATCAGCAAATGCTGCCAGTAGTTATTAAGGATGGTTCTCGTCTTCATATAAAAATAATTATGGTATTTCTGCTCGTTGAATAGCATCCGTCGGAACATCTTTTCCTAACAGAAACTTGTCGATGAATGCCTCCACCTCTGGATATTGGTTTTCTGGAAGCATGCAATGGGGATGCCCTCCTACGATGGAGTAGCCCATACGATCCTCGATGCCAAAATACTGCCAGACCTTGCGGGCTGCCCTGACAGAGACGAGTGCCGATTTGTCGGCAAGCCATTTATAGTCAGGATTGCCAAGGACGAGTAAGGCACGAGGACATACCATCGCACAGAGTTCATGATGGTCATAAGGCATGCGGTAGACACTGTCTCCAGAGAAAGTGGTGCGCATGCTCTCCAAGAACCAATGGTAGTCGGTCTTCTCCAAGCATTCCACGCTATCCATCTGGTGGGAGATACGCCATGCGGCAGCGCCACCGCCTCCAGGCTCTTGCGCAATCGTCAGGGCGATACGCTCGTCGAAGGCACCACAGAAGAGCGCCATCTTACCGGCATACGAGCAACCCGTCACTCCGATATGTCTCATGTCAATCTTGGTGACCTCTTCCCCTAAGTGTTGCAGTCCGTCGAGGAGGCGACTCAAGCCCCAAGCCCATTCGCTATAGGCGCCATTGTCCCTCAATTCAGGATAGAGACGGTCGAAGGCATGCTCGCCACGCTCTTTATGGGGGCGCCATTGAGAATAGTCGTTGACCTGACTCTCATGGAAAGTCATGGTGGCGATAGGACGGTTCTCGAATATCGGCTTGGGCAGACTGAGCATACTCGTCCCTATCATCAGGGCATAGGGTGCCTTGCCCGTCTTAGGATAGTGGATGGTAGAGCGTAGCGTGAGTGTCTCACCATGGACAGTGACATCGACGATGAGGGTGTCACCGTCCATCCGTGCCTTGATATCCTTCTTGTCGACAGCAGGTTTCTTGCCGATTCCATAGTGTTGGATCTCGGCGGCTATCTCGCTGCGTCGCTGTGCCCATTCACTGAAGGTGTTGACTTTCCCTTTCCCGTTGCTCCAAGCAAGAGGGTCGGGCAACTCCCGCTGCTCAGGCAGTTGGTCGTAACTAGGCATCGCAGGAGCAGCGAAATGACTGCCCGTATGCTCTTGGTCGTAGACAAACGGAGGCTGTTGGCTATAAGCGCAAAGCCCATAGCCAACAGCCAGAAGTATGATGATAGTTTCTTTAAAGTCTTTCAGCATGTAATGCGTTTATTTGAACAGGTTCGGTGCCATCTGATAGAGACTTCTGCGCCAGGTCAGGAACTCATGGGCGGTACCCTCTGAGATATACCCCTGGGCGTTATAGCCGGCAGCCTTCAAGGCATCAACGGATTTCTGAATGCCATCGGGGTTCTCTTTGGAGCCACAACTCTCGAAGATATATCGTACCGCTTTCGTGTCCTTGATATCCTCTGGAGCATAGACACCACCACTCAGCAGTCCCCAGTAGCCGAAGACCTCAGGACGGCGTAGGGTGATGAGTTTTGTCTCCACACCGCCCATCGACAGACCAGCCATCGCACGGTTCCATTTGTCTGCTTTGGTGCGGAAGTTGGCATCGATATAGGGTACGAGTTCATCGACCAGCAGGGTCTCGAACTCCTTGGCGGTAAACTGTCCGATGGTGCCGAACTTAACGTCATTGGTCAGTCCGTAGGTCATCACGATGATGAAGGGCTTGACTTTGCCGTCGGCAATCAGGTTGTCCATGATGAGGTTGGCATGTCCTTGGTTGCTCCATGCTGTCTCATCCTCTCCCCAGCCATGTTGCAGGTAGAGCACCGGGAAACGCTCCTTTGTGTTCTTGTCGTAGGTGGGAGGTGTGTAGACGAAGGCGCGTGCCATGCCGTTGGTACTCTTCGAGGGGAACAGTACCTGCTGCACATTACCATGAGGGATATCCGTGCGGTTGGCGTAGAAGTCCTTGTCGTGGGCGGGAATCTCAATACCGCTCTCCCAGCGGCAGGAACCGAAATAGTTATGGGTGCCGGGGTCGTTGAACGTGCCTCCGTCAATCGTCAGGTGGTAGTAATGGAAGCCCTCGTCCATTGGACCCTCTGTCGTACCCGTCCATACACCGTCCTTGTCTTTGCGCAGTACCGTGCCACCACGACCGCCAAGACCAAGGCTGACGATGACAGACTTGGCATCTGGTGCCACGACACGGAAACGGGCATAGCCCTCTGAGTTCACCATGGGGTACTCTTGTCCGTGCTGGTTTAGTTCGTTAGGACGGAAGTCCTCTTTCGGTTGACGGTTGTCGAGGGTATCATCGAAGTTTTTGATGACCAGATATGACTTTTTGGGCTTGTAGTTCTCATCGAAAGGCAGAGGGTGGTTGTT
This sequence comes from Prevotella sp., assembly GCA_017458005.1. Lineage (GTDB taxonomy): Bacteria > Bacteroidota > Bacteroidia > Bacteroidales > Bacteroidaceae > Prevotella. Next base: position 112,680 of record JAFTGH010000006.1, read on the forward strand.
CACACCCAGCCAAGAGTCACGGTCGGAGAGGTTCCAGAAGGTGACACAGTCGATGACATCCTTGTGCTTGCGGAAGATGCGGAAGATGCGGTTGTACTGATCCTCCTGCAGGGTAGCGATATAAGGAGCCTGTGGCTTTGCCTCACCACGGGAGAAACGGAGTTGTCCGCCCTGCTCGGTATTGGTGCGCAGGTCGAGTTCGGTGACGTGGATATGCTTCACCAGTTCTGAGTACTTCGTGATGGCGGCTTCTATATCCTCCTCGGAGGGACCGTAGATGTTATAGTGTCCCTGCATGCCGATGCCGTGGATGGGCACTCCCTGCTCCTGCATCTTCTTCACCATATTATATATACGGTCGCACTTGCCAGGATCACACTCGTTATAGTCGTTATAGAACAACAGGGCGTTGGGGTCAGCCTCATGGGCAAACTCGAAAGCCTTGGCGATAAACTCGTCGCCGCAGAGTTTGTAGACCGTGCTCTCGCGATAGGGGTTGGCAGGATGTCCTGGCCATCCGAAAGCCTGGTCGGCAATAGCCTCGTTCACGACATCCCAGCAATAGACAACATCCTTATAGCGGTTGACGACGGTATGGATATGCTCACGAAGACGCTGGTAGAACACCTCTTTCTTCACGGGCTTTCCCTTCTTGTCGTAGAACATCCAGTCGGAGAACTGCGAGTGCCAGCACAGGCAGTGTCCTCTTAGTTTGATACCTTTCTCGCGACAGAAGTTGGCAACACTATCGGCACCGCCCCAGTTCCATACGCCCTCTTTGGGATGTACCAAGGCGGGTTTCATGTCGTTCTCCGCCGTCACACTATTGAACTCTTTCTGGATAAGTGCCATCTGCTCTGGTGTGACGACATTTCTCTGGTTTACGGCGACGCCAATAGCAAAGAAATCTTTATACGCGTCTTTCAGACCCATGTCTGGACGTGGGTCTCTCGGTTGCCCCCATTGGGCACTGGCAATGCAAGTCATGGCGAGCATCACCGTTGTAAGAATAGTTTTTCTCATAGGTTTTTATACGTTTTATAAGTTCACTTTTTACTCACAAGTCTTTGTGTCGCTGCAAAGGTAGGTAAAAAACCTGAGAATCATCATGTCTATTGTATCATAAACTTTCGCAAATGTAACGTATCACTCAAAGTAATAGAGGAAAGCGGCAATACCTTCGAGGGCGGGCTTGCGCTGTCCCTCAATCTCTATCTTGAACTTGATCTCCGCCTTACAGATGCCTCGCAGGTTCTGGATGGCGTGTAGCGTGGTGACCAGGCGGACACGGCTACCCGTGATGACGGGCTGTCCGAAACGCATGTCGTTCATGCCGTAGTTCACCAGCATCTTGATATTGTTGACCTCAATGATCTGGTCCCACATATAAGGTAGCAGGCTCAAGGTCAGATAGCCGTGAGCGATGGTGCTCTTGTAAGGACTCTCCTCCTTGGCACGAGCCACATCCACATGAATCCACTGGTGGTCAAGCGTGGCATCAGCAAAGAGGTTGATACGATCCTGGTCGACTTCCAGCCACTCAGAGGCTCCCAGTTCCTCGCCCAGGTGGGCTGCAAACTCGTCGTACGAGTTGATGACTAATTTTCCCATAATTTAAAATAATTCTAAAATCTCATGCAAAGATAGTAAAAAGTTTAGAGTTTAGCGTTTAAAGTTTAAAGTTTTTGCTATCTTTGCAGTCATAAAAATCGAAGCCCTGATAGTTAAATGGATATAACAAGGCTCTCCTAAAGCTTAGTTCCGAGTTCGATTCTCGGTCGGGGTACCAAACGGCGGAAAACAAAAGAAA
>JAFTGH010000045.1 GCA_017458005.1 Prevotella sp.
GCTCGTCGTATATCCGGTAGTTTGAAGCACACCAATGTCATTGACGGTTTGTTCTTCTACCCGAGTAAGACCCGAAAGTCCCACTCGCTTCTTGTACTACTTTCTTCTCTGTCTTATGTAAATCCTCTCAAAGAACGCTTCTTTGCTCGCCAACACCCAAAATTCTGGGCGAAAGCGGGTGCAAAGGTACGACTATTTTCAAAACCCACCAAACTTTTCCACAACTTTTTTTCTACAAAACAAAAAGTTTTCGCTTTTCATGACAAAAGCGAAAACCTTACACCTTATTATATTATATAGAGCAATTACTCTCTTCTGCCAAAGATACGAAGCAGGTAGATGAATAAGTTTATAAAGTCAAGATAGAGCGACAGGGCACCCAGCAACGCATATTTCTGTGCGACCTCTCCTGCATCAGGTGCTTGCATCAGCATCTGTTTGATCTTTTGTGAGTCGTATGCTGTCAGTCCCACAAAGACCAGAACGCCCAGATAACTCAGGATAAGTTCAAAGCCCGTACTCTTCACAAAGAACACGTTCACCAATGTCGCAATGATAATACCGATAAGTGCCATCAGCAGATATTTCCCCAATGATGACAGATCGGTTTTCGTGGTATAGCCGATGATCGCCATCGCCGCAAAAGTGCCTGCCGTGATAAAGAACACCGTAGCAATAGAACTGCTGGTATAGGCAAGGAAGATGTATGACAGCAATGCGCCATTGATAACCGAATAGAGCACAAACATCAATGTCGCTGTCGTCAAAGACAGTTTATTGATAGCAGCACTCACGCCAATGACCAAAGCAAACTCGGCGATAATCAATCCCCAGAACAAAATCTGATTGGTATAGATAGCCTGAAGGATTCCGGGACTATTTGCCACACCGTATGCCGTAAAGCCAGTAATCACCAAGGCGAGTGTCATCCAAACATACACCTTGCGCATCAATACTGGCAAAGCAGCGGAAACTTCCCATTGTCTTTCCGTCCCCACTGCGTACTCTTTCAATTCATAATCGTTGTAATTCATCTTATTCTATTTTGATTAAAAACCGGGGCAAAGATAATGATTATTTCGCTTAACGGTTCAATCTGTATCTTAAAAAACAATAAAAAGCCCATACTTCTAAAGAAAAAGAAGTACCTTTGCCTCGAAGACTAATAACTATAGCAATGAGAAAACGTATTATCACCCTTGCCATCTGCTGGTTGTCCATGCTACCTATGATGGCGCAAACGACTTTCGTCCACCCTTGGATGAACAAGCGTGTAGCCTATTTCGGAGACTCTATCACCGACCCGAAGAATAACGGTTCTAAACTGAAATACTGGAACTACCTGCAGGAGTGGCTAGGAATTACCCCATACGTCTATGGCATCAGTGGTCGGCAATGGAATGATATTCCCAACCAGACCGATAAGTTGAAGGCTGAGCATGGTGACAACTTTGACGCTATCATTATCTTCATTGGCACCAATGACTTCAATGACGGAGTACCTATCGGGGAATGGTATGACATCCGAGAAGAGGAAGTGATGGCTGGTATCCATGAGCCCAAGCATATCGTGACGAGAAAGCGGATGCACCCCATCATGACGACAGACACCTACAAGGGTCGCATCAATATAGCACTGGATAAGGTAAAGCGCACCTATCCTACCAAGCAGATTGTACTTCTTACCCCTATCCATCGTGCTGGCTTCTACGCCAACGACAAGAACTGGCAACCCACAGAGGATTATTACAACCGCTGCGGAGAACCCCTTCAGCGTTATATCGAAGCCGTCAAGGAGGCTGGCAACGTATGGGCGGTCCCCGTCATCGATCTCAATGCCCTTTGCGGGCTCTTCCCTTTGATGGATGAGCACGTACCCTATTTCAAAGATGGTGAAGTCGACAGGTTGCACCCCAACGACAAAGGGCACGAACGCATGGCTCGTACCCTTTACTATCAGTTGAGTGCCCTACCCTGCACGTTCTGATATCAGACGGCGAAGAACACCATTAGTCCACCTATTATAATATATAGCAACGCATAAGGGATGGCAGAACGTAATATCTCGCCATCCTTTCCTTGCATGTCACATGCCGCAGTAGCGATAGCGATACTCTGTGGTGAGATCATCTTACCTCCAGTAGCACCCGTCGTGTTGGCTGCCACCAACCAGTTCGTCTCAGAGCCCTCAACACCAAAGAATGTCGACTGTCCTGTCATACCCAACTGACCAGCCACATTAGCCTGCAGTTTCGCAAAGAGAATATTGCTCGACGTGTCAGAGCCTGTCACGAAAGTACCGATGGCACCAATCAACGGAGCGAAGAACGGATAGAACGAGCCCGTGAGTGCCACCAGTCCTGCGGCTATCGCGGCTATCATTCCGCAATAGTTCATCACAGAGGCAAGTGAGATCAAAGAGATGATGGTAATCACCGTCTTCCTGAGGTTCACCACCGTCTTGGCAAGAATCACCATCAACCGCTTGAACGACAGTCCTTGGATAAGTCCACCAATGGTAGCACCCAAGAAGAGCATCAGTCCCGCATTGCTGATCCATCCGAACTTAAAAGTGGTATCGATGACTGGCAGTGGCAACTTCGTCACCAAGTTAGACTTCAGGAAGTCATTGACAGGAGGACAAAGTGCTCCGCTAACCAGGATGAAGACCAAGATAAACAGATAGACGCTCCATGCCCGGAAAGTTTCCGTAAAAGTATAACTCTTCGCCCCCTCTTTCTTCTCAGGAGCCTTTGTGAATATCTTCGCATAGACGATGATGGCGACAATAGCAGCGATAGAGCCGATGATGGCAGGAGTCTCCGCTCCCAGATAACGTGCGCAGATATATTGCACGACTACGGAGATAACACCTGTCCATAGGGCAAGCACGATATTCTTCACTATAGCCTTCTTGTCTGTCAGCATCAGAATGATGAATGGCAGGATGACAAACAACGGTGATAACTGCAACACCGCAAAGGCTGATGTCTCGCAGATCGCCTCGGCTGACGCGGCGCCACCAGGAGCCACCTCGTTACAGAGAGTCGTGACAGGCACGCCCACCGCACCAAAACCCGTTGCCACGGTATTACCTATCAGGGCGACCAATGCCGAGAACATCGGTTTGAATCCCAGTCCTATGAGTATGGCAGCGGGAATAGCCACAGCGGTTCCAAAACCAGCCATACCCTCTAGCAAGCCACCAAATCCCCATACCAGCATCAGTACCAGGATTCCCTTGTCGTCGGTAAAGGAGGTAAACTGTGCCTTCACCACCTCTATTTCCTTTGACTCCACCAGAATGTTATAACTGTAAATAGCCATCAGAATGATGATCAAGATAGGGAATATCGCCTTCAGCACCCCCTCAACAAAGCCCCACCACACAACACCATAGATACTTGCCTCCTGGAAGCGTTCTGGCACCATATCCAGATAAGGTGCGGCAAACAATGCCAAAAGAACCGTGACAATCAGGGTGATAAGTGCACTTTTATGACCTGCCATCTTGAAACCAAGCATCAAGACAAACAATAATAAGATAGGAATAATAGATACTAAGACTGACATATAGCAATAGATTTTTAGTTATAACTGTTGCAAATATACAAACATTTTCCGAGGTTTAAGTCTCTTATTATCCCAAAAAATCTTAAAACCTAACAATCTTTCCGTTACTATTGATGGAAATCACGAAATAATTCACTATATTTGCGAAAAATAAGAACCTAAAACAAATACTTTTTCTATGAAAATCGGATTATTCATTCCCTGCTATGTAGATGCCGTGTTCCCTGAGGTGGGTATGGCGACCTACAAACTACTGCGACATCTTGGGATTGACGTGACTTATCCGCAGAAGCAGACCTGTTGCGGACAACCTATGGCGAATGCTGGATTTGAGAAACAAGCCATCCCCTTGGCTGAGAAATTTGAGGACCTTTTCAAGGACTTCGACTATGTAGTGGCACCCAGTGTCTCCTGTACCGCTTTTGTCAAACTCAACTACCCTCGCCTTTTGACAGGAAAGCATGAGTGTCTGACTAGCGGCAAGATCATGGACGTGGTAGAGTTCCTTCATGATGTGGTGAAGGTAGACCGTCGGCTGGGCACTTTCCCTCACAAGGTTAGCCTTCACAATTCCTGTCATGGTGTCCGTGAGTTGGGACTCTCCTCACCATCTGAAGAGCATGTCGCCCCCTTCAATAAAATCAAAGACCTGTTGCAACTGGTCGACGGCATCAATGTCGTGGAGCCTGAGCGTCCAGACGAGTGCTGTGGCTTCGGAGGCATGTTCTCCGTTGAGGAGACTGCCGTATCAGCCCAGATGGGTAAGGACAAGGTAGAGCGTCATATCCAGACTGGCGCAGAGTATGTGACTGGTCCCGATTGCTCTTGTCTGATGCACATGGCTGGTGTGGCAAAGAAGCAAGGCTTGAAGATTGAGTTCAAACATGTAGTCGAAATTTTAGCAGCAGGATTATGAGTACACAACATTGCAAAGCAGCCAAAGCGTTCTTAAAGAACCAACAATATGCCCATTGGCACGATGCCACTTTCTGGGCAGTGAGAACCAAGCGCGACAATATGGCTTACGGACTGGACGAATGGGAGCAGTTGCGTGAGAAAGCGTCAGCCATCAAGCGTCATACCATCACCCATCTGGACGAATACCTCGACCTGTTTGCCACTAATGCCGAGAAGAACGGTGTGGAGGTACACTGGGCAAAGGATGCGCAGGAGTTCAACGAGATTGTCTATGGCATCCTCAAGAACCATGATGTCAAGAAGATGGTGAAGTCAAAGTCCATGCTCACCGAGGAGTGCGAGATGAATCCCTATTTGGAGGAGCGTGGTATTGAGGTGGTTGAGACCGACCTCGGCGAGCGTATCATCCAGTTGAAGGGACAGAAGCCCTCCCATATCGTGATGCCAGCCATCCACCTCAACCATGATGACGTGGGTGAACTCTTTGAGGAGAAACTTGGATCGGAGAAGGGTAACCACGACCCAACGTACCTTACTTATATGGCACGTCTCTCTTTGCGCAACGAGTTCCTGACAGCCGATGCAGGCATGACGGGAGCCAACTTCGGTATCGCTGAGACTGGTGACATCGTGGTATGCACCAATGAGGGCAATGCCGACATGTCGACCTCCTGTCCGAAACTGCATATCGCCGCCATCGGACTGGAGAAGGTGATTCCCAACTACGAGTGTCTTGCCGTCTTCCAGCGCATGCTCTGCCGTGCAGGCACTGGTCAGCCGACGACCACCTATACCAGTCATTTCCGCAAAGCACGTCCTACTGCCCACCACATGCACATCATTCTGGTGGACAACGGTCGCTCCGAATGGATTGCCAACCCAGAGCACTGGGAGTCACTGAAGTGCATCCGCTGCGGATCATGTATGAACACCTGCCCTGTCTATCGTCGTAGCGGCGGCTACTCATACAGTTATTTCATCCCAGGTCCTATCGGTATCAACTTGGGAATGCTGCGCGATGCTCAGCAACATAGTGGAAACGTCTCGGCATGTACCCTCTGCAACTCCTGTCAGACGGTATGTCCTGTCAAGGTGAACCTGGGCGACCAGATATACCTCTGGCGACAGCAGTTAGACGACTTCGGCACTGCTAACCCACAGAAGAAACTCATGTGCCGTGCCATGTCCGTGCTCTACGGCAACACAGGGCTATACAACACGGGTACGAGTATGGCGCACTGGGCAAACATCATCCCCTCGCCTATCATGAACTGTGGTCTGAATCCTTGGGCTGAAGGTCACGACATGTTCAAATTCCCCAAGAAGCCCTTCCATGAGATGATTAAAGAATTGAAAGATTAGAAAAATTGAAGTCTTATGAGCAGCAAAGAAGATATACTGAAGAAATACAGGGCGAACATCCGTCAGCAGTTTGACATGCCTGATCTGAGTGACATCAAGGCAATCACCTATCCTGACCCCCTGTTACAGTTTATGAACATGACCAAGAGTGTTGGCGGCAATGCCATAGAGGTGGAGGCAGGACGCGACATCAACGCCCTTATCAAGGAACTCTATCCTGACGCAAAGGAGATTGCCTCCAACCTGCCAGAGATCACGATTGCTACCCGCAATCCTGACGAAGTTGGCAGGGCACGCGACCTGAATGGCACAGATGTTGGAGTGATACGTGGCATATTTGGTGTGGCAGAGAACGCATGTATCTGGGTTCCCCAGCAGATGAAGGAGAAAGCCGTCTGCTTCATCTCCGAGAATCTCGTCATCCTGTTGCCCAAGTCGCAGATTGTCAACAATATGCACGAGGCATACAAGCGCATTGAGTTCGACAAGGAGTACGATGGCTACGGTACCTTTATCAGTGGTCCTTCCAAGACAGCCGACATCGCACAGGTCTTGGTCATGGGAGCCCAGGCGGCACGTAGCGTTACCGTCTTGCTATTACCCGAGTAAACCATATTTATTAACCAAATAACATAAATCATTATGACGTACAAAGTAATTGACATCGAAGGAGTTGGCGAGGTTTACGCTGAGAAACTGATTGCCGCAGGGATTAAGACTGATGCGGAGTTGCTAGAGAAATGTGCAAAGCCTGCTGGTCGTAAGGCATTAGAGGCAGAGACTGGCATCAGTGGCAAACTGATTCTGAAATGGGCAAACCACTGTGATCTGTATCGCATCAATGGCGTAGGTCCCCAGTTCGCAGAACTGTTAGAGGCTGCTGGCGTTGACACCGTCAAGGAGTTGAAGCACCGTGTCGCTGAGAACTTGCAGGCAAAATTGGAGGAGGTGAATGCCCAGAAGAATCTCACCAACCGTGTTCCCGCCGTTGTCGAGATTCAGAAGATGATCGACCAGGCAAAAGACCTTCCTGCCGTCATGGAGTATTGATACTAGCAACGGGCTTAAGATCTTAAGCCCGTTGTTTTTTTGACCCAGATCCGCATGCTCTTCTCAATTATTAGACAAATTTCTCACGCTCGACAAAAGAATTTTATTCCTTTTGTTCTCGTTTAATCGAATTTTTCGTACCTTTGTCACCCAATATGGAGAATAACAGTATATTACAGAAACTTGACGGACTGGAGGCTCGCTTTGAGGAGGTGTCAACACTGATTACGGACCCTAGCGTGATAGCCGACCAGAACCGTTTCGTAAAACTCACGAAGGAATATAAGGACCTGGGCGACATCATGGATGCCCGCAAGCGTTATATCGCCTGCCTGAATAGCATCAAGGAGGCAAAGGACATCCTTGCCAATGAGGACGATGCCGAGATGAAGGAGATGGCACGTGAGGAACTTGCCGAGAACGAGGCGTTGCAGCCCAAACTGGAGGAGGAGATCAAAATCGCCCTCATTCCGAAGGATCCTGAGGATGCGAAGAACGTGCAGATGGAGATCCGTGCGGGAACGGGTGGCGACGAGGCTTGTCTTTTTGCCGGCGACCTGTTTAAGATGTACAAGAACTACTGTGACTCGAAGGGTTGGCAGTTGTCTATCACCAGTGTCTCTGAGGGTGCCGTGGGTGGCTATAAGGAAATCGACTTTGCTGTCAGTGGCGCAGATGTCTACGGCACACTGAAATACGAGTCGGGCGTTCACCGTGTGCAGCGAGTTCCTGCCACCGAGACACAGGGACGTATGCACACCTCTGCCGCCACTGTCGCCGTACTGCCCGAGGCGGATAAGTTTGAGGTGCACATCAACGAGGGCGAGATCAAATGGGACACCTTCCGAAGCAGTGGCGCTGGTGGTCAGAACGTGAACAAGGTAGAGTCTGGTGTCCGTCTGCGCTATATGTGGAAGAACCCGAATACTGGTGAGACAGAGGAGATCCTCATCGAATGTACTGAGACACGTGACCAACCCAAGAACAAAGAGCGTGCTCTCTCGCGCCTGTACACTTTTATATATGACAAGGAGCATCAGAAATACATGGACGATATCGCCTCACGTCGTAAGACGCTCGTATCTACAGGTGACCGCTCTGCAAAGATTCGCACCTATAACTTCCCACAGGGTCGTGTGACGGATCACCGCATCGGTTACACCACTCATGACCTACAAGGTTTCCTGGGTGGTGACATCCAACCCATGATTGATGCCCTCACCGTTGCCGAGAACGCAGAACGAATGAAAGAATCAGAATTATAGTATATTGCTGTGTCACAGCAACCAATCAAACGAAGAATATGAACAGACAAGAACTGATACAACAGATAAAGGAAAAACTGAGTTTCCTATGTGTGGGTCTTGACACTGACCTGACGAAGATTCCCCAGTGCATCATCGACGAGGCTAAGGCGAAGGACGGAGAGGAGTATATCTTCCGAGCCCTTTGTGAGTTCAATGCTCTCATCATTGACGCTACGGCACCCTATTGTGTCGCTTACAAGCCCAACCTCGCTTTCTACGAGGCTTATGGTGTAGAAGGTATCATGGCTTTCGAGGCAACCATTGACTACCTGAAGGAGGAGTACCCCAACCACTTCATCATTGCTGATGCCAAGCGTGGGGATATCGGCAACACCTCCAAAATGTATGCCAAGACCTTCTTCGAGGAGTATGATGTCGACGCGCTGACCGTTGCCCCCTATATGGGCGAGGACAGCGTGATGCCTTTCCTCGGCTATGAGGACAAATGGGTTATCTTGCTCGCATTAACATCAAATAAAGGCTCATACGACTTCCAGTTGACGGAGGACAAAGACGGTGAGCGACTGTTTGAGAAAGTGCTGAAAAAGAGTCAGCAATGGGGCAATGACGAGAATATGATGTATGTCGTCGGAGCCACCCAAGGCAAGATGTTCGAGGACATCCGTAAGGTAGCCCCCAACCACTTCCTGCTTGTCCCTGGCGTTGGCGCACAGGGCGGCAGTCTGCAAGAGGTATGCAAATACGGTATGACGAAAGACTGTGGACTGTTGGTCAACTCCTCCCGTGGTATCATCTACGCCAGCAATGGTGAGGACTTCGCTGAGGTTGCCGCACAGAAGGCAAAAGAACTGCAAGAGCAGATGGCGGAGGAGTTAAGGAATTATGGAGTTAAGGAGTAATGGAGTTAAGACGAATCCTTTAACCGTTATTCCAACGGTTTTACAAAGCGCATCTCATGGAGGATGCGCTTTTGTCTTTTCAAGACATAAGCACTCGGACGGGCAGAGTTATAACGACGGGGATTAGGCAAGGTAGCGGCTATCAATGCGCACTCCTCTTTCGTCAGTTGCGCCGCCGTCTTATGGAAATGCCACTCCGCCACGGCATCGGCACCATAGATACCCTCCCCCATCTCTATCGAGTTCAGGTAAACCTCCATGATACGCTGCTTCGACCATACGAGTTCTATCAAAGCGGTGAAATACACCTCGAAGCCCTTGCGAACCCATGAGCGTCCCGGCCATAGGAAGACATTCTTTGCCGTCTGCTGAGAGATGGTGGAAGCCCCTATCTTGTTCTTCTCCGGGTGTTTCAAATTACGGATGGCAGCATGCTCTATCGCTTTGTAGTCAAAACCATGATGCTCCAGGAAACGGGCATCCTCACTGCCCATCACGGCAAGGGACAGCGATGGTGAGATCTCCTCATAAGGTACCCAATGGTGATGCAGCGTCATCTCCTGACCAGCAGAGACCTGTTGCCCTAAACGGATGAACATCAAAGGGGTGAACCACACTGGTACCCAGCGAAGTACGACAACAGAAAGAATAGTGGAGGCAAAGAATGCCACCACTATCCATATAAGGGTTCTCTTGATGAAACGAATAATGCGTTTCACACTATCACGATTAGTTTGCTTGAGCCTGAGCCTGCTGGATCATCTCCTGGCTGGCGTACATATAAACCTCGACACGACGGTTCTGCTGACGACCAGCGGCCGTAGAATTGTCGGCAACGGGATTGGTAGAGCCCTGACCCTCGACACTCTTGATTTGCTTGGACTGCACACCGCAAGAGCGCAGATAGTTGCTCACACTATTCGCACGATTGACAGACAAGGGCTGGTTGATAGCGTCAGTACCCGTATTGTCGGTATGTCCGATGATAGCGACATCACAGTCAGCATTGTTGTTCAACACACGAGCGAACTCAGCGAGGGAGTTCTTTGCCGATGTACTCAGATCTGCCTTACCAGTAGCGAAGAGAATACCCGAGTCGAAAGTCACCTTGACGGCATCCAGACCATTGGTGTCCTTCACGGTCTCGACCTGTGCGTTCTGCACCTGCTGAGCCTGAGCCTTTGCCTTATCCATCTTCTTACCGATGATAGCACCTGCGCCAGCACCTACAGCACCACCCACAGCGACACCTACAGCAGTGTTACCGGCTATCGCACCGATAATACCACCTAACACAGCACCACCGCCTGCACCAATACCTGCACCCTTCTGGGTGTTGTTACAAGCGAAGAGCATACCTACGCAGAGTAACAGAGAAATAATTTTTGTTTTCATACTTTCTTTTTATTAAAATGGAAATAATTTGTCGCAAAGATACAAATTAATTCGAAACATGCTGTCTATATTTCATAATAATTTCGTAATTTTGCACCAAATTTTGAAAATTAAAGATTTTTATGGCAAAAGAACTCAAAGAAATGACAAAGAGGGCTGACAATTATAGTCAGTGGTATAACGACCTCGTCGTAAAGGCAGACCTTGCGGAGCAGTCGGCTGTTCGCGGCTGTATGGTCATCAAGCCCTATGGCTATGCCATCTGGGAGAAGATGCAGCAGCAACTCGATAAGATGTTTAAGGCAGAGGATGTGCAGAACGCCTATTTCCCCCTGCTGATTCCCAAGTCGTTCCTCAGTCGGGAGGCAGAGCATGTGGAGGGCTTCGCCAAAGAGGCCGCCGTGGTGACGCACTATCGTCTGAAGGCTGCTGACGGCGGTGTCGTGGTAGACCCTGCCGCCAAACTGGAGGAAGAACTCATCATCCGCCCTACCTCAGAGACCATTATCTGGAACACCTATAAGAACTGGATTCACTCTTGGCGTGACCTGCCATTGAAGTGTAACCAGTGGTGTAATGTGATGCGATGGGAGATGCGCACCCGTCCTTTCCTCCGTACCTCAGAGTTCCTGTGGCAGGAGGGACATACAGCCCATGCTACCCGTGAGGAGGCAGAGGCTGACGCACAGAAGATGGTAAAGGTATATGCTAAGTTTGTAGAGGAATGGATGGCTGTTCCTGTCATCCAGGGTGTGAAGAGTGAGACCGAGCGTTTCGCTGGTGCTCTCGACACCTATACCATCGAGGCGATGATGCAGGACGGTAAGGCATTGCAGAGCGGTACCTCCCACTTCCTGGGTCAGAATTTCGCCAAGGCTTTCGATGTCACTTATCTTAATAAAGAGAACAAACCTGAGTATGTATGGGCAGCCTCATGGGGTGTCTCTACCCGACTGATTGGCGCGCTCATCATGACCCACTCCGATGATAACGGTCTGGTACTGCCTCCACGTCTGGCTCCTATCCAGGTAGTCATCATTCCGATTGCCAACAAGCCCGAGCAGATGGAGATTGTCAACAAGGAGGTGCAGCCTATCATCGAGGAACTGCGCTCAAAGGGTATCAGCGTGAAGTTCGACGATGCCGACAACAAGCGTCCTGGCTTTAAGTTTGCCGACTATGAGTTAAAGGGTGTTCCCGTCCGTTTGGTTCTCGGTGTCCGTGACTTGGAGAACGGCACCATTGAGGTGATGCGCCGTGACACACTGGAGAAAGAGACCCGCCCATTGGAGGGTATCGCCCAGTATGTGGAGCAACTGCTGGAGGACATCCAGAAGAACATCTTCGAGAAGGCTCGCAAATATCGTGACGAGCATGTCTATGAGTGTGACAACTACGAGGAGTTCAAGGAGCGTGTGAAGGACGGTGGTTTCTTCCTCTGCCACTGGGACGGCACTGCCGAGACAGAGGCACAGATCAAGGAGGATACGCAGGCTACTATCCGCTGTGTGCCTTTCGCCTACGAGCAGACTCCTGGCGTGGACATGGTCAGTGGCAAACCTGCCAAGCATCGTGTCATTATCGCCCGCAGTTACTAATATTGCACGGAAAATCAACGAATTACGAAAACTTTCGCTCAAAACATTTTGTGATGAGCGAAAGTTTTTGTAATTTTGCAGCCGTTTATGTCCCAAAAGGGGACGATAGGTGCCGGAACAGGCGCTGACACCTATACATTATTAACCCATTAACACGGTCTGGCAAACGTCTGTTCAGACCACGCCCTGACCCTATAGGAGGGGCAACAAAATTTTTATGTCAGAATTAACAAAGAACGTCCAGCCATTGGACAACTTCAATTGGGAAGAGTTTGAGAATGGCATGGCAGCAAACGTCAGCAAGGAAGAACTTGACAAGGCGTATGATGAGACGCTGAACAAAGTCAGCGAGCATCAGGTTGTCGACGGTACAGTCATCAGCGTCGACAAGAAAGAGGTAGTCGTTAATATCGGCTACAAGAGCGACGGTATCATCCCCGCCTCTGAGTTCCGCTACAACCCCGACCTGAAGGTTGGTGACACCGTTGAGGTGTATGTGGAGAACGCCGAGGACAAGAAGGGACAACTCGTTCTTTCTCACAAGAAGGCTCGCCTCTCTAAGAGTTGGGATCGCGTTAACGCTGCTCTTGACAATGAGGAGATCGTTCAGGGTTACATCAAGTGCCGCACGAAGGGTGGTATGATTGTTGACGTATTCGGCATCGAGGCATTCCTGCCCGGTAGCCAGATTGACGTTCATCCAATACGCGACTACGACCAGTTCGTAGGTACCAACATGGACTTCAAGATTGTGAAGATCAATCAGGAGTTCCGCAATGTGGTTGTTTCCCACAAGGCTCTCATCGAGGCTGAGTTGGAGGCACAGAAGAAAGAGATCATCGGCAAACTGGAGAAGGGTCAGATCCTCGAGGGTACCGTTAAGAACATCACTTCTTACGGTGTATTCGTTGACCTCGGCGGTGTTGACGGACTCATCCACATCACCGACCTCTCTTGGGGTCGCGTAGACGATCCACACAAGGTGGTAGAACTCGACCAGAAGATTAATGTCGTTATCCTCGACTTCGACGACGAGAAGAAGCGCATCGCCCTTGGTCTGAAGCAACTCACTCCACATCCATGGGATGCACTGGACGCAGACCTGAAGGTTGGCGACCATGTGAAGGGTAAGGTTGTCGTTATCGCTGACTACGGCGCATTCGTTGAGATCCAGCCCGGTGTTGAGGGTCTGATCCACGTATCAGAGATGTCATGGAGCCAGCACCTCCGTTCCGCTCAGGAGTTCCTGAAGGTAGGCGACGATGTAGAGGCTGTTATCCTGACCCTCGACCGTGACGAGCGTAAGATGTCTCTCGGTATCAAGCAGTTGAAGGAAGACCCATGGGAGGCTATCGAGGTGAAATATCCTGTTGGCAGCAAGCACACCGCTAAGGTTCGCAACTTCACCAACTTCGGTGTATTCGTTGAGTTGGAGGAGGGTGTTGACGGTCTGATCCACATCAGCGACCTCTCTTGGACCAAGAAGGTTAAGCATCCTTCTGAGTTCACTCAGGTAGGTGCTGAGATTGACGTCATCGTTCTCGATATCGACAAGGAGAACCGTCGTCTCTCTCTCGGTCACAAGCAGTTGGAGGACAATCCTTGGGATGTCTTCGAGGCTAAGTATACCGTTGGCTCTATCCACGAGGGTAAGATCATCGAGTTGCTCGAGAAGGGTGCCGTTGTATCTCTCGATAAGGATGTTGAGGGCTTTGCCACTCCAAAGCATCTCGTGAAGGAGGATGGCACACAGGCTGCCCAGGGCGAGGTTCTGCCCTTCAAGGTGATTGAGTTCAACAAGGACTCTAAGCGTATCATCCTGTCTCACAGCCGTACCTTCGAGGATCCTCAGCGTGAGGAGAAGAAGGCTGCCGCCAAGAAGACACGCGCCGCTAAGAAGGAGGACACTCCAAAGATTGAGAACGTAGCCGCAAGCACCACACTCGGTGACCTCGACGTTCTTGCTAATCTGAAGGCACAGATGGAGAAGGGTGAGTAATCCCCTACTCCTTCTACCTTATATATAATATATGGGCTGCATCCGAGAGGACGCAGCCCATATTATTTTCCTTAGAACTTAATCTTAAAAGGGAAGGTCGTCCGCACTACCCTCTCCAGCGGGTTCCTGTGCGGGAGGGAATGGAGCGGCAGCCTGAGACGCAGCCTCCTGCTGTGGTGGGAACGGCGCAGCCTGTGGAGCGGCAGCGACAGGAGCGACACCACGTGTCACGTTATAGGCACGAATCTCATTAAACCAACGTCCGTTGTACTCATGAGCATCGATGTCAAAACTTACCGTCACGTCCTCACCATTCTGGATATTGAACTGTTTGATACGATCCTCTCCGAAGATACGGAACACACACTTGCGTGGATACTGCCCTGGCACCTCAATGACATACTCCTGAGACATCCAAGGGTTACCAGTGCGTGATGACACGCCACTGTTTGCTGGCAATACAGCAATAATCTTACCTGTTAAATCCATAATAAATATTAGTTATTAATTGTTGATTTTACGTTTCAGATTGCGAAATTACGAAAAATACTTTTAATTTGAGAATATTTTACGGAATATTTTTGCATTTGAAGGAGGTTTTTTGTATTTTTGTAGTCAGTTTGAAAGACTTAAAACAATTAAAAGAAATACTCATGAGATTTACTGTATCAAGTACTGCGCTCAGCAGCAAACTCAACGCTCTTTCGAGAGTGATCAACAGCAAGAACTCCTTGCCCATCTTAGCCGACTTCTTGTTCGACATTCAAGATGGTGTGCTCAGCCTCACTGCCTCAGACAGTGAGAACGTGATGAACACCCAACTGGAACTGACCGATTGTGACGGTAATGCCCGCTTCGCCATTGGCAACCACGACTTACTGGAGGCAGTGAAGGGATTCTCCGAGCAGCCCATCACCTTTGATGTCAACCTGCAGGACCACATCGCCAAGATCAGTTACCAGAACGGTATGTTCTCCCTGCCTATCGAGGATGCCAACGACTATCCGCAGGCACAGACCGTTGGCGATGGCGCCCATGTCATCACCATCTCCAGCAACTTACTGGCAGAGAATATCAACCGCACCTTGTTTGCCACCGCCCAGGACGAACTTCGTCCTGTCATGAACGGCATCTATTTCGACCTCACTCCCGAGTGTCTTGCCATGGTTGCCTCTGATGGCCATAAACTGGTGCGCAACAAGATTTTCGCGATCCAGAATGAGCAGCCCGCCGCCTTCATCCTGCCCAAGAAGCCCGCTTCCCTGCTGAAGAACCTGCTGCAGAAAGACGGAGGTGACGTGGAGATTCGCTTCGACGAGCGTAACGCCCAGATCAACTATGGCGACGGTCAGATTACCTGCCGCCTGATTGAGGGTCGCTATCCTAACTATAACTCCGTGATTCCTCAGGGCAACCCCAACATCCTGACCATCGACCGTCTGGGACTGCTTGCCGCCCTGCGCCGTGTGCAGCCGTTCTCTAACGACTCCAGCAACCTGATCCGTTTCCACGTAGAGGGTGGCACACTGCAACTGGATGCCGAGGACTTCGACTTCTCGAAGACCGCCACAGAGCGTATGTCATGCGACTATAACGGACAACCAATGAGTATCGGTTTCAAGGGAGCCTCTTTCATTGAGATTCTGAGCAACTTCGATTGCCAGGATGTCATCATCCAACTTGCCGACCCCAGTCGCGCAGGTCTTGTACTGCCCTCTGAGCAGCCCGAGAATCAGGATGTACTGATGCTGATGATGCCCATGCTCATCAACGACTAAACGACAGGCGAATGAAACTGAACTTACAGAAACCACTCGTCATATTCGATTTGGAGACCACGGGCCTTGACCTTGTCAAGGACCGTGTCATTCAAATATCCTATATCAAAGTCTATCCCGACGGCAAGGAGGAGCGGGGCAACTACCTCATCAACCCTGAGAAGCCCATCCCTGAGGTCGTCGAGAACCTGACGGGTATCAAGAACGAGGATGTGAAGGACAAGCCTACCTTCAAGCAGATGGCACAGCAGTTGAACCATATCTTCAGCGGCAGCGACATCGCAGGCTATAACTCCAACCACTTCGACGTGCCCCTGCTTGCGGAGGAGTTCCTTCGTGCCGGCATAGACTTCGATTTCTCCAAGTGTCGCCTGATTGATGTCCAGACCATCTATCATAAGATGGAGCGCCGTAACCTCGCCGCCGCCTATAAGTTCTATTGCGGCAGGAAGATGGAGGAGGACTTCACCGCCCACCGTGCCGACGAAGACACCGAGGCTACTTACCGGGTGCTGCAAGGACAGTTGGACATGTACACCCCAGAGCGTCAGGAGGAGCCTGACCGCATCCTGCAGAACGACATGCAATACCTCGCCGACTTCTCCAAGGTCAATGACAATATCGACTTTGCAGGTCGCATCGTATGGGGCGAGTTGAAAGACCGTGCTGGACAGACGGTACTGGACAAAGACGGCAAGCCCGTGATAACGGAGGTCTTCAACTTCGGAAAGTACAAGGGACAGCCCGTCGCACAGGTGTTGCGCTTCGACCCCGGCTATTACAGTTGGATACTGGCAGGTGACTTCACCTATAATACAAAACAAATTCTTACGCGAATCCGTTTGCGTGAGAGTCAAATGAACGGATAAGGTATGCTCAAAGGCAAAAAAATCGTCTTAGGTATCACAGGTTCTATCGCAGCCTATAAGGCTTGCTACATCATCCGAGGACTCATCAAGGCTGGTGCGGAAGTACAGGTGGTCATCACTCCCGCAGGTAAGGAGTTTATCACCCCCATCACCCTTTCCGCCTTGACACAGAAGCCCGTCATCAGCGACTTCTTCTCCCAGCGTGACGGCACATGGCACTCCCATGTGGCACTCGGCTTGTGGGCCGATGCCATGTTGATAGCCCCATGCACCGCCTCTACGCTTGGCAAGATGGCAAATGGGGTGGCTGACAACATGCTGATCACCACCTACCTGTCGATGAAGGCTCCTGTGTTTATCGCTCCTGCGATGGACCTCGACATGTACCAGCACCCCACCACTCAGGAGAATCTCCAGAAATTGCAGTCGTTCGGCAATCAGATCATCGAGCCGCAGAGCGGTTTCCTCGCCTCTGGCTTGGAGGGGAAGGGACGCATGGAGGAGCCTGAGCGCATCGTGGAGTATCTGGACCGCGCACTCACCGCAGACTCCCCCCTTGCTGGCAAGAAGATCATGATTACCGCAGGACCCACCTATGAGAAGATCGACCCTGTCCGCTTCATCGGCAACTACTCCAGTGGGAAGATGGGCTTTGCCCTCGCTGAGGAGTGCGCCCGCCAAGGGGCTGAGGTTACCCTTATTGCCGGTCCTGTAGCACAGAGAGCAGAGCACCCGAATATACAACGCATCGACGTGGAGAGTTGCGAGGACATGTATCAGACCTCCGTCCAAGCCTATGGCAAGTGCGATGCCGCCATCCTATGCGCCGCTGTTGCCGACTTCGCCCCTGAGACTGTCGCCACGGAGAAGACCAAGCGTGAGAAGGACGACCTCGTCATCCGCCTGAAGCCGACCCATGACATAGCCGCTGAGTTAGGGAAGATGAAACGTGCTGACCAACGACTGGTGGGCTTTGCCCTGGAGACCAATGACGAGCAGCAGAACGCACAGGGAAAACTGGAGCGTAAGAACTTCGACTTCATCGTACTGAACTCCCTTCGCAACGAAGGCACCTGCTTCCAGTCTGACGAGAATCAGGTGAGCATCATCTCCCGTCAAGGACAGAAAGACTATCCTCGCAAACCCAAAGGCGAGGTGGCAAGAGATATCGTCAACGAATTAGCGTCCATCCTATGAAGAGAATCCTCTGGCTTGCCGTCCTCTCCCTCTGCGCACTCGCCCTGGAAGCCCAGGAGTTGAATGTCAAGGTCACCATCAACCATGCCCAGATACAGGGTACGGATGCCAGTGTCTTCGAGACGCTTCAGCAATCGCTGGAGCAGTTTGTCAACGAGCGCCAATGGACTGATTATCAGTTTCAAAAGCACGAGCGCATCAACTGCAACTTCAATATCACCATCACCAAATACGACAAGTCGTCCAACCGTTTCGAGGCTACGGCGATGATTCAGGCAAACCGCCCTGTCTACTACTCCACCTATACCTCCACCTTATATAATAATAAGGACGATGACTTCAACTTCGACTATGCGCAGTTCGACCAGTTGAACTTCCAGGAGGAGATGGTCGACAACCAGTTGACAGCACTCTTTGCCTACTATGCCTACCTGATTATCGGACTCGACCTCGACAGTTTCTCACCCTTAGGCGGCACTGATGTCCTTCAGCGTTGCCTGAACCTGGTGAACAACACCCAGAACCTAGGCTTCACAGGATGGAAAGCCTTTGAGACCAGCCGTAACCGTTTCGCCATCATCAACGACTACCTTGACGAGGGACTTAAGCCCATGCGACAGTTGCAATACGACTACTACCGCACTGGACTCGACGAGATGAGCAATAACGCGGAGCGAGGACGTGCCAATATCACCACAGCACTCCAGAACCTGAAGGAGGCACACGAGAACAAGCCCCTGAGCCTGTTGCCACAGATATGGACGGACTACAAGCGTGACGAACTCGCTTCTATCTACCACGGCAAGGGAACCCAGAAAGAGAAAGAGCAGGTCTATGAACTGCTGTTCTCCATCAACGCCTCCCAGAGTAATGCATGGGAGAAAATCAAGAACTAAGTTATGTTAAGGCAACTATACATCAAGAACTTCACCCTGATTGATGAACTCGACATCGAGTTACACCCAGGCTTCTCCGTCATCACTGGTGAGACGGGAGCCGGAAAGAGCATCATCCTCGGTGCCATCGGTCTGTTGCTGGGACAGCGTGCCGACTCCAAGACCATCAAACAGGGAGCCGACCGTTGCGTCATCGAGGCACATTTCGACTTGAGCCGCTACCAGTTACAGCCCTTCTTCGATGAGAATGATATCGACTATGATGCCACCGACTGCATCATACGACGGGAACTGACTGCCGCAGGCAAGAGCCGTGCCTTTGTCAACGACACCCCTGTAGCCCTCTCCCTGCTCAAGGAACTGGGCGACATGCTGGTGGATGTCCACTCGCAGCACCAGAACCTGTTGCTGGGCAAGCAAGACTTCCAACGAGAGGTTGTCGACACACTCGCCAAGGACCAAGAGATACTGGCTTCCTACCAACAGGCGTACACCGCCTATCATGACAAACAGCGTGCGTTGCAGCAACTGCGGCAGGAGATGGAGCGCGACCGTCAGAACCTCGACTTCCTCCAGTTCCAGTACGATGAACTTGCCAACGCCCAGTTGGTGGAGGATGAGCAGGAAGAGATGGAGCAGCAGCGTGAGACGATGACCCATAGCGAGGATATCAAGACGGCACTCTATGAGACGCAGACACATCTTGTCGCTGACGAGCAGGGCGTTCTTCCCCTACTCCGCCAGTCCATCTCCGCCATCCGCACCATCGCCAAGGTCTATCCTGCCAGCGAGGAATGGATAGCGCGCATGGAGAGTTGTCAGATAGAACTCAAAGACATCGCACAGGATGTGGACAGCCAGTTGGAGCGTATCGACTTCGACCCGCAGGAGTTGGAGCGTATCAACCAGCGACTTGACAAGATCTACGACTTACAGAAGAAATACCACGCTGAGACGGTCGGCGAACTCATCCAACAGCGTGACCAGTTGGGACACCAGTTGAGCCAGATAGAGAATAGCGACGAGGCTGTGGCTTCCTTACAGGCGGAACTAACCCAGTTGCAGAGCCAATGCCAGCAGCATGCCGACAAACTCACGAAGGCACGTCAGAAAGCCGCCAAGGAGATAGAGCGACAGTTACGTGAGCGCCTCGTGCCCCTGGGGATGCCCCATGTGCGTTTCGAGGTTGCCATCACCAAGGGCGACCTCCGCAAGGACGGACAAGACGATATCGCTTTCCTGTTCAGTGCCAACACCTCCAGTCCACTGCAACCCGTCGCACAGGTCGCCTCTGGTGGTGAGATAGCCCGTGTGATGCTCTCCCTCAAGGCGATGATCAGCGGAGCCGTCAAACTCCCCACCATCATCTTCGATGAGATAGACACGGGAGTCAGTGGCAAGATCGCCGAGCGCATGGCAGAGATTATGCAGGAGATGGGAGCCAACGACCGTCAGGTCATCTCCATCACCCACCTGCCCCAGATAGCAGCCCTTGGCACCACCCACTATCGAGTCGTCAAACAAGAGAGCAAGGCGGGGACGACAACGCGGATGCAACTGCTCAACCCCGAGGAGCGCATCCACGAGATAGCCCAGATGCTCAGTGGCAGTGACATCTCTGCCGCCGCTATACAGAACGCAAAAGAACTATTGAAAAGTTGAAACAATGAGAAGAATACAATTTCCCTTACCCCTTTACTCTTTTACCCTTTTACTTTTTTACCTTTTTACCTTTTCACCCTTGTCTGCCCAGTCACCATCGTGGTCGTCAAAGGCGGTCAAGTCGTTATTGACCCTCAAGACCTTCGCCGCTGACGGAACCCTGCTCGCCAGCAGCACAGGATTCTTCGTCGGCACAGATGGTGAGGCAGTCAGCAGTTTCGCTCCCTTCAAGGGTGCTCAGCGCGCTGTCGTCATCGACGCACAGGGTAAGGAATATCCCGTAGAACAACTGCTGGGAGCCAACGACACCTATGATGTCGCCAAGTTTCAGGTGGCAACACGTAAGACGACCCCACTCGCCATCGCCGCTACGGCAGCCAATGGGAGCGCCATCTGGCTCATGCCCTATGCCGTCAAGAAGACACCCGACTGCATCAAAGGCACCGTCAACAGTGCGGAACTGTTTCAGGAGAAATACCAATACTACACCCTCCAGTTGAATGCCGAGGAGAGTCATATCAGTTGCCCTGTCCTCAACCAGAACGGCGAGGTGGTAGGCATCCTCCAGCCCTCCGCAGGCGACAAGAAAGGAACCGCCTATGCCGTCAGCGCCCGTTTTGCCGCCGACCAGAAGATCTACGGTCTGAGCATCAACGACCCCATGTTCAGGCAGACGAATATCGCCATCGCCCTCCCCGACGATGTCAAGGAAGCGCAACTGGCACTCTTCCTCGCCTCCTCGACGAAGGAGGAGAGCCAGTACGTCAA
Source organism: Prevotella sp. (assembly GCA_017458005.1). GTDB lineage: Bacteria > Bacteroidota > Bacteroidia > Bacteroidales > Bacteroidaceae > Prevotella. The sequence continues at coordinate 21,233 of JAFTGH010000045.1, forward strand.
TATGATAGAGCGTTTCATCCAGAAATTCCCCAACGATGCGGATGGCTATATCTATCGTGCACGCTATCAGGCGGCAAAAGGGCATTTCAGCGATGCCGACAATGACATGCAAAAGGCATTGAAGGTGAATGGAGCCAACGATGACGTGCATTATCAGTATGCGGAACTGATCTATCAGAAAGACCTCTATCAGAGCGACAAGCCCTTTGACGCATGGACACTCGACAAGGCATTTGCCGAGTCGCAGGAGGCATACCGCCTTAACCCCATGTCTATCTATCTGCAGCAACAGGCGCAGATTCGCTATGCCCAGCGTCAGTATGGCAATGCATATACCCTTTACGAGCAACTCACCCATACCGACCTGCGTAGTGCCGACATCTTCTATGCCGCCTCCCAGTGTAAGGGACAGTTAGGCGAGACCGACCAGCAGATGGCGCTTCTGGACAGTGCCGTCAACCAGTTCAGTCGTCCATACGTCAAGACTGCGGCGCCCTACCTCCTGGCACGCGCCCAGATGCTGCTCGGACAGGAGAAATACCGTCCTGCCGTCAACGACTTCAACGACTATGCTTCCCTGATGGGTTCCCAGTTAGGTCCGCAGTTCTATTACAACCGCTTTCTCGCAGAGTCAGGCGGTCATCTCTTCCAACAGGCTCTTAACGACATCAACAAGGCTATAGAACTGTCACCCACAGAACCCATGTATCAGGCTGAGAAGGCATCACTGGAAGTGCGGGTCGGCATGTACAAAGAAGCCATCGAGACCGCCCAGCAACTGATCCGCCTGTCACCCGAACTCTCCGACGGCTATCTCTTCCTGGGTCTTGCCCAGTGCCTGACCAACCAAAAGGCAGAGGGAGCCAAGAACCTCAACAAGGCGAAGGAACTCGGCAACGACCAAGCACAGTCGCTGATTGACAAGTATGCGAAATAAAGCGTTTAAACGAGTTGTTTGTGGCTTACATTCGACCCGTTTGTAAGCCACAAACAACTTGAAAGTCATATGACAACAAAATTCGTCGAAGATACCTGCTGACTTAGAGTCAACAGGTCTGTCGACTTAGAGTCAGCAACCTTGTCGACTGGAGTCAGCAACCCTGTCGACTGGAGTCGACAACCGATTAGAGTGCTTCCATCAACTGGTTACAACGGCACTTCACATCGAAAACATAGGGACTAATAAACGCTTAGGATGGCATTTGCAATTTCTAAAAGTGGATCACTGAGACCGTCCCCCTGTTTTTTAGAGTAGACTCCTCATGGAAAACTGACAATACGGAAGATTGAGTATTACCCTTTGAACACTGTATCCCTGTGATACTCCAAGTACTTTGCACGATCATTATTCATCGGTAAAAACTGGAATATCTGATTTTCCTTGATTCCGATGCGGTCTTTGACCTGACGAGAAAGCCAGTTGGAGATTGACACGCGTTTGTCTTCGCTGAACGTGATATAGCCGCGATCGAATAGTTTGTCGTAGAGCGGAGAGAGGATGAAGCCGTTGTTTGGGTCAATACGCTCTTTTGAATCTGAAACCGCCCAAGGCTTGATGTGGCTGGCGATGAGTAGCGACTCCTCGTTAATCATTGTGATGGGACAGAACGGACATTCTTCCAATAGTTTCCTTCGATATTCGTCTTGACCTTCACGACCATACTTGGCTGTTGGTTTCTTTTCATCTAAAGTCTCTTCCCGCACTCCGAAAAACGTTTCTTCCTCTTCTTGTTTGATAGATCCATAGTTCTCAATGAAAGCTTTGCGTTTCTCGATTTCCTCAAAGTCGGCAAACAACTTCAAATAGAACATCGGCTGACCATTGTAATCAAGACGCATGGCTGAAATATAAGAAACGAGCGGCAGGGAAATCTCGCGTATCAGTTTGTATATCTTGTCCGATGAATTGACGTAGCCTCGGGTCCTGCAATCTGCAATTGCTCGCAGATGGTGAAGTCGACGATGCCGTCTGGCAGCGCATTTATCTTCTCCATTCGCTCTGACCATAGCGAGCGCATTTCATATTTACCACGGTAATCTTGCGACGGTGTAAGATATTCGGCTTTGATGGCGTTCATGTAGGCTTGCAAATCCTGGCGAAGCACAAAGCACGTTGCCGTAAAGCCAATCTCTCCGAAGAAAGCCTCCATCTTGTCACGCGAACTTATATAGAGTTTCGCTTCGCCATTCCCGTCGCCCAATTTGTTTTTCGGCATCACCCAACTGTCAGCAACGGTGATGGGTGTTTCAAATGTACCGTCGAATCTGAATTTCTCGCCTGCGATAATCATAATGCAATGCCATATTTCGTGATGTCCATCTGTTTCAGAATAGCTATCAGCACATCGACAACAATACTATTGCCTGCCTGCTGATACATTGAGGTGTCTGACACAACAATCTTGAAAGAATCCTTGAATCCCATCAGGCGCAGACACTCACGAGGAGTCAGTTTGCGGATGCGCCCCATGTGTGTCACGTAGTTGTCTACCCCTGCACGATGCATCTTGTGCATGGATTGTAACAGTGGACGAGCCACGTCTAAATCTGTTTCCGTTGAAGTCTTGAAGTTCTTCGTGCCGCCTGCCAACACATAGCGAGCCACCTTGTCGGACAAATAGTATTTCTCCTCAACATCACGCACATCGAAGATGAATTCGTCGAAAGCCTCGTCAGATGGCGTCAGTTCAGAGTCAGGATGATAGACGAAATCGCCGTGCCAGTTGAATTGCTGGTTGCGTTTTTGGCATAGTTGTATCTCGCCGTTTATTTGTGTGTAGAATTTGTCATGATTCTTGTGGCTAGTTACGAACTTGATGCCCTTCTCTTTCAAGAAATACTTGGTGTCGATGTAGTCCTCCAAGAAGTCATACATCTTGTATTCCAGTTCAATCGGAGCAGGAAAGTCAAACTTCGTTTTCTTCTTGAAACCCAGGCAATAGACCCGCTCACGATGCTGTGGAATGCCATAGTCGCAACTGTTTAGTACACGGAACTTCACGTCATATCCCAACTCATTGAATATGTCGTACATCACATGCCATGTCCTTCCCTTGTCATGGTTCAACAATCCGCGAACATTCTCAAACAAGAACACTTTCGGCTGCGTCTCTTTCACCACGCGGGCGAACTCATAGAACAGCGTTCCGCGAGCATCCTCAAAGCCCAGTCGATGACCAACCATCGAAAACGCCTGGCACGGCGCACCGCCAATCACAAAGTCCACTTGCCCCTTGTATTGTCGGGCATCAAAATCGCGGATATCAGTAAACCAGTCTTCCTCCCTTATCTCGTAATTGGCAAAGTAACTCTGCTTACACTTCGGCTCGATGTCGCCCGCAAACATTATCTGATGTCTGAGTCCAAGACGCTGAAAAGCGTGCTCGATGGCACCGATACCGCTGAAGACTGTGCCGATGCGAACCGTGTTTTCTGGATGCGAAAATTCCAACTCCTTCCACGACACACCTTCAGCAATGGGTGTCTGCGGAATCTGCTTCTTGTATTCCAGTGTCAGCGCACGGTCTTGCACAATGCGCTTTACCTTATCTATCTTCTCCGAACTTTCGTTGATGTCCTTCTCTACTGTAGCCATAAAAAGCCCTCTCTTCGTTTTGAAAAGGGGGCGTGGAAGAGATGGTGTTCAACCTAGGCTTAGCACAGCCTGTATCAGACAACAATCTTGCCGTCCACGCCCTTATGAGCGCAAACACCCAACTGCTTTGTCCAACTGATACGTTCTTGGTGAAGTGCTAATTCAGGTTGATCAGTCAACCAAGGATGTCAAAGACGCTTATGTTTCCTTATTCGGGCTTATTGGTCATTTTGAGTGGTGAAATCTTTGGAAACGTCGATAAATACTTACCTTTGCAGCATTTATTATTAATATGATGCAAAAAATGCTTTTTCTGCGGTTCAAATTCTACGATAAAGTATGGTAAGCGTGA
>JAFTGH010000046.1 GCA_017458005.1 Prevotella sp.
CATTTTCTCTCAAGCAATCGGGTTGGTTCTCTTTGAGAAGATGCCCGTGTCCGAGTTATTTAATCGAATCGATAATTCTAAATTAAAGCCAGAGAATGATGGCCAGGGATGGCTATTCTAAATTTCTTTGGACACTAGTGAAAAGAAAAAATAAAACAGCAATCTCTTCGTTAAATCGAAATTTTGTACTACCTTTGTCTCCGTATGACGGCTAGATTTGAATTTACATCGAAGGAAAGGGAGCAACTGCTCTTATTATATAATAAGGTGAAGCAGGAGATCGGCTCGTCGCTCTTAGCGGGTGACGAGGAGAAGATGCGCCAGTATCTGAGCGGCTATATCGAGCAGAACCAGATACGCCGTGATGTCTTTGGACTGAACCCCATGCTGCTGGCGTTCCAGACGGCATCCCTCGTGGTGGAGGAGATCGGACTGAAGCGTGACGCGGTGCTTGCCGTCCTGTTGCACCCGTGTGTCGAGGACGGCTACCTCACCATCGATGCTATCCGACAGGAGTTCGGTGAGTCGGTGGCTCGTATCCTGCACGGTCTGCAGCGCATCCAGGAACTCTATCAGAAGAACCCTGTCATCGAGACGGAGAACTTCCGTAACCTGCTGCTCTCCTTTGCGGAGGACATGCGTGTCATCCTCATCATGATTGCCGACCGTGTGAACTTGATGCGCCAGATCCGTGACACCAAGCAGACGGACGCCCAACGGGAGGTCAGCGAGGAAGCCGCCTATCTCTACGCGCCCCTTGCCCATAAACTGGGACTCTATAAGTTGAAGAGTGAGTTGGAGGACCTCTCGCTGAAATACCTGGAGCATGACGCCTACTACCATATCAAGGAGAAACTGAGTGAGACGAAGAAGAGCCGTGACGCCTATATCGAGCGTTTCATCCAACCGATTAGTGAGCATCTGAAGGCGGCGGGTCTCAGTTTCCATATCAAAGGGCGCACCAAGTCGATACACTCCATCTGGCAGAAGATGAAGAAGCAGAAATGCGACTTCGAGGGTGTCTATGACCTCTTCGCCATCCGTGTCATCCTCGACTCCCCCGTGGAGAAGGAGAAGATGCACTGCTGGCAGGTGTATTCCATCGTGACGGATATGTACCAGCCGAACCCCAAGCGATTGCGTGACTGGCTGAGCGTGCCGAAGTCGAACGGCTATGAGAGTCTGCACATCACCGTCCTGGGTCCTGAGCAGAAATGGGTGGAGGTGCAGATCCGTACGGAGCGCATGGACGAGATCGCAGAGCGAGGTGTCGCCGCCCACTGGCGCTATAAGGGTGTGAAGGGCGAGACAGGCTTGGACGAGTGGTTGACGAATATCCGCTCGATGCTGGAGACGGCAGACGGCTTGGAGGCGATGGACCAGTTTAAGATGGACCTCTACGAGGATGAGGTCTTTGTGTTCACCCCCAAGGGCGACCTCTATAAGTTTCCCAAGGGTGCCACCGTCCTCGACTTCGCCTACCATATCCACTCGAAGATAGGCAATGCCTGCACGGGTGCCCGTATCAATAATAAGGTGGTGCCTCTCCGTCAGGTCTTGCAGAGTGGTGATCAGGTCGATATCATGACCTCCTCCACGCAGAAGCCACGACAGGAGTGGTTGAATATCGTGAAGACCTCCCGTGCCAAGTCGAAGATACGACTGGCGTTGAAGGAGACACAGGTGAAGGAGGGACTCTTCGCCAAGGAGACCTTGGAGCGTCGCTTCAAGAACCGTAAGGTGGAGATGGAGGAGTCGACCATGCAGCACGTCATCAAGAAGATGGGCTTCAAGGAGACGAGTGACTTCTACAAGCAGATAGCGGACGGCACCCTCGATGTCAATCAAGTCATCGACAAGTATGTGGAACTGCAACAGGGTGAGCAGCCCGTCACGGGAAACAATGTCGCACAGAGCGCCGCAGACTTCGTGCTTGACAACTCCCAACTATCCACTAACACCTACCTCAGTGATGATGTCCTCGTCATCGACCAGAACCTGAAAGGGGTCGACTACCAGTTGGCACGCTGTTGCCAGCCCATCTATGGCGACAAGGTGTTTGGCTTCGTCACCGTCAGTGGCGGCATCAAGATACACCGTGCGGACTGTCCGAACGCTCCCGAGTTGAAGAAGCGTTTCGGCTACCGTGTCGTCCGTGCCATGTGGAGTGGCAAGGGCTCGTCGCAGTATTCCATCACCCTCCGTGTCATCGGCAATGACGATATCGGTATCGTCAACAACCTGACCAGTATCATCTCGAAGGATGAGAAACTCGTCCTTCGCAGCATTAATATCGACTCGCACGACGGCTTGTTCAGTGGCAACCTCGTCGTCATGCTCGACGACACCTCGCGCTTGGAGTCCCTGATAAAGAAACTCCGTACCGTCAAGGGCGTGAAGCAAGTCAGCAGGATATGAACATAGGAAAGAAATAACAAGATATGGAATTTAAGGATTTAGTACAGATGCGTCGCTCCCACCGTAAGTTCACGGAAGAGGAGATTGACGGCGAAGACGTGAAGTTGATACTCCGCGCAGGACTGATGTCGCCCACCTCGAAAGGACAGCGTGCCTGGCAGTTCGTGGTTGTCGATGATAAGATGGACATAGAGAAACTGTCGGATGCCAAGGACATGGGAGGGCAGTTTCTCAAGGGCGCTCCCCTTGCCATCGTTGTACTGGGCGACCCGATGCAGAACGACTGCTGGGTGGAGGACGGTGCCATCGCCGCTATCTCGATGCAGTATCAGGCAGAGGCTCTGGGACTGGGCTCCTGTTGGATACAGATGCGTGGCAGGGGACTGAGTGACGGCACGAGTGCCGACACGGTGATACAAGGGGTACTGGATATCCCGGAGAACCTGTCGTGCCTCTGCATCCTCGCCATCGGTCATAAGGCTGACGAGCGGAAACCCCAGAACGAGGAGAAACTGAAGTGGGAGAATGTCCATCTGAATAAATACTAAGATGCAGATTGTATTGATAGGGGCGGGCAGACTCGCCACCAACCTCGGACATACCCTGTTGGGCGCAGGGCATGAGATTATCTGTGTGAACAGCCGTACCATGAAATCGGCGAAGGCGCTTGCCGACCGCATCGGAGGCATCCCCGTCGACAGAGCGGAGGATGTGCCGATGGAGGCAGATGCCTATATCATCGCCGTGAAGGACTCGGTTCTTGCCGATGTGATACCTGCCGTGACGAAGGGCAGGGAGCATCAGGTGTTCATGCATACGGCAGGGTCGATGCCGATGTCGATGTTCCAAGGGATGGCTCGCCATTACGGTGTGTTCTATCCCATGCAGTCGTTCTCGAAGGAACGCCCTGTCGACTTTGCGGAGATACCCACCTTTATAGAGGCTAATGACGAGAAGGCGATGGAGGTGATACGCCATCTGGCGGAGAGCATCACGGAACGTGTCTACGAATTGTCGAGCGACGACCGCCAGTATCTGCACTTGGCAGCCGTCTTCGCCTGTAACTTCGTGAACCACTGCTATGCGATGGCTGCGGAGGTGCTGGAGCAGCACGGCATGGATTTCAGTGTGATGCTGCCCTTGATTGACGAGACGGCACGAAAGGTACACCAGTTGCATCCGTTGGACGCGCAGACAGGTCCTGCCGTACGCTATGACGAGAATGTCATCCGTCATCAGGTGCAACTGTTGCAAAGTCAGCCCTTTATGAAAGATCTTTACGAACGATTGTCGTTGAATATACACAGAAAGGCTAAGAACGTATGATAAACTACGATTTACAGAAGATACGCGCCATCGTCTTCGACCTGGACGGTGTGCTGAGTTCGTCGACCATCTCATTGGGAACCGACGGAACTCCTCTGCGCACCGTGAATATCAAGGACGGCTACGCCATCCAACTTGCGGTCAAGATGGGACTGCATGTCGCCATCATCTCTGGTTGCAAGATAGAGAGTGTGCGGGTCCGCTATGAGGGTTTGGGCATGAAAGACATCTATTTAGGTGCTGCCGTGAAGATCAAGACCTACGAGGAGTTTCTGGCGAAGCACGGACTGAGCGACGACGAGGTGATGTTTATGGGTGACGACATCCCCGATCTGGAGGTGATGAGCAGGGTAGGTTGCCCCGTCTGTCCCAAAGACGCATGCAGTGAGGTGAGGGAAGCCAGTCTCTACGTGAGCGACTGCTTAGGTGGTTGCGGCTGTGGAAGGGACGTGATCGAGCAGACCCTCAAGGCACAAGGTAAATGGTTGAAGGATGAAAGGGCTTTCGGATGGTAAGTGATCGTTATCATATCATCTTGGCAAGTAACTCGCCAAGGCGAAAAGAACTTCTCAGAGGTATTGATATCCCTTTTGAAATCAGGGTGTTAGATGGAATCGACGAAAGTTATCCTGACAGTCTGCCTACGAAGGATGTCGCAGGTTATATCTCGAAGAAGAAGGCGGATGCCTATCAGCAAACGATGGCATCCGATGAGTTGATCATCACCGCCGATACGATTGTCGTATTGGGACAGGAAGTGATGGGAAAACCCAAGGATGCCGCCGATGCGCATCAGATGCTCCAGAAACTGAGCGGCAAGACGCATCAGGTGATTACTGGTGTCTGTCTGACGACCCAGGAGCGACAGGTCTGTTTCTCTGTGGAGACGGATGTGACCTTCAAGACCCTGACCGACGAGGAGATCACCTACTACGTAGACCATTACCAGCCCTTTGACAAGGCAGGTGCCTATGGCATCCAGGAATGGATAGGACATGTGGGTGTGACAGGGTTGAAAGGTAGTTATTTCAATGTGATGGGACTGCCCGTGCAGCGGATTTATGAAGCGTTAAATACCTTTTAATCCGAGAAAAAGTGTTAAATTGTTGAAATTTCTTACATAAAGTGATTGTCATTTCAAGAATTATTCCTAAATTTGCAGCACACAACTAGTAATTTAATCTATATTTATCATTTTCCTCGGGGGGTTGTCTATCTGTGAAGACGGGAACCCCTTTTTTTATTGTCTTCGCCGAAACTCCGAACAGGTAATAGCCGTGGCAATAGCGACGTTGAGGCTCTCCGCTCTTAGTCCGTCGGTATGGAAGTCGGGTATCAGGAGCCGCTTGTTGATATGCTGGCGCACCTCTGGAGAGATGCCGTTGCCCTCGTTGCCCATGACGATGATACCCTCGGCGGTAAGTTCCTGCTCGTAGATGTTCTCTCCGTCGAGCAAGGTGCCATAGATAGGATAGGAGGAAGGAAGACTCTTGAAAACTTCCAACAAATCAGTATAGAACACCTGCACGTGGGCAAGGCTGCCCATCGTGGCCTGTACCACTTTAGGGTTATAGGCATCTGCCGTGTCCATCGAGCAGTAGATGGTGGAGATGCCGAACCAGTCGGCAATACGGATGATGGTGCCGAGGTTGCCAGGGTCTTGCACGCCATCAAGGGCAAGGGCGAGGTGATGGCTGATGGCTGATGGCTGATGGCTGATGGAAGGTATCTCGAAGACAGCGATAACCTCCTGCGGATGTTGCAGGAAACTGACCTTGCGAAGTTCTTCCTCTGTGATCAGTTCGGCATCAGGACGTGCTACTGTCGAGAAGAGCATCCTCGGCACATAGCCTGCCTGCATCAGGTCGCCAACTACTTTAGGACCCTCTGCTACAAAGAGTCCCTCCCGTTTCCTGTTCTTCTTCAATTCCAAAGAACGGATGAGTTTCATCTGGTTTTTGGTCATCATTTTCTTGCAATTTGCTGCAAAGATAGAAAAAATTTCGTACCTTTGCAACAAAATGTGGCGTAGATACTCCTTATTTGTTTTATTGGCGCTCCTTTTAGGTGCCTGCTCAGAGACGAAATATGTCCCTGAAGGAGACTATTTGCTGGATAAGGTGACTGTGAAGAGTACCCCGAAAACAAAGGGTGTCGACCCCTCCAGCATGAAAGCGTATGTACGTCAGGTGGGCAACTCCCGTTGGTTCTCCACGGCAAAGATACCCCTTGCCACCTATTCCCTCTCTGGTCGTGATACGACAAAATGGATGAACCGCCTGTTGCGCTCCATCGGTGAGGCGCCTGTCATCTACGACTCGCTCAGTACCCGCAAGTCGATGGCAGACCTGCAGATGCAACTGGTGAATATGAGTTATCTGAGAGCCAGTGTCGATGCGATGACGAAGGCGAGGAAAAAGAAGATTGACGTGACCTATCTGTTGCATCCAGGTAAACCTTACCATATCCGTAATGTGGAGTATGTCATCCATGACTCCCTGATAGCCAGTCTGTTGCAACTCAACATCCCTAAGAACCGTGGACTGAGGAAGGGAATGCGTTTCAGCGTGGAGAACCTGGATGGGGAGCGCAAGCGTATCACGAAAATGCTGAACGACCTCGGCTACTACCGTTTTAATAAGGAGTTTATCACCTTTCAGGCTGACTCTGTCGCCAACACGCAGGACATCGATGTGGTGCTGGTGCTTCGCAACCAGCGTGACGGTGACGGGAACGAGTTTGCGCACCAGCGTTATCGGGTGAGGGATGTCATCTATCAAAGTGGTGACAAGGAAGACTCGGTCATCCACTTGCGACAGGGTGTGTTGCGGAGGAACACCTATGTGAGGGAGAATAATTACTATTCCGCAGAGGACTTGCAGAACACGTATAACCACTTTGGACGACTGGGGGCTGTGCGCTATACCAATATCTCATGGAGAGAGCAGCCAGACTCCAATCTCCTCGACTGCCAGATACAGATCAGTACCAATAAGCCCTCGACCATCTCGTTTCAGCCAGAGGGTACGAACACGGCAGGCGACCTGGGTGCCGCCGCCTCGCTAACCTACCAGAACCGCAACCTGTTCAGGGGCTCGGAGAACCTGACGATAGAGTTGCGTGGCGCCTATGAGGCGATCAAGGGCTTGGAGGGCTATTCCAATCATAACTTCTTGGAGTACAGTCTGGGAACGAAGTTGACCTTCCCCCGATTCATCCTTCCCTTCCTGTCCTCGGGCATCCGCAAGAGAGTCAACGCCACCAGTGAGGTGTCCCTGTTGTATGACCTGCAGAACAGACCCGAGTTCCATCGGCGCGTGTTCTCCGTAGGATGGCGGTATAAGTGGTCTAACCAGAACCATCATGACAGTTATCGTGTCGACCTGCTGGACCTGAATTATATCTCCATGCCTTGGATCAGTGAGACTTTCAAGAGGGAGTATCTCGACGACACCAGTAGTCGTAACGCTATCCTGCGCTATAACTACGAGAACCTGTTTATCATGAAGTTAGGGGTGGGGTACACCTATAATAATGGTGTCATTGCCATCAAGGCGAATGCGGAGACTGCGGGTAACCTGTTGGGACTGGCAGCAAAGACTTTCGGTTTCCATCAGAACAACGAGGGACAGTATACCTTCCTGGATGTCGCCTATGCCCAGTATGTGAAAGCAGACTTTGACGTGACCCGTAATGTCTATATCGATTACAACAACCAGTTGGTGTTCCATGCGGGACTGGGCATCGCCTATCCTTATGGCAACAGTACCATTCTGCCTTTCGAGAAGCGTTATTTCTCGGGAGGCGCCAACAGTGTGAGAGGATGGAGCGTGAGAAGTCTGGGGCCAGGAAAATATATCAGTCGTGACGGTCGTATCGACTTCATCAACCAGACGGGTGACATGAAACTGGACCTCAACGTGGAGTATCGTGCCCATCTGTTCTGGAAACTGGGACTCGCTTTGTTTGTGGATGCTGGTAATATCTGGACGTTACGCAGTTATGACGAACAGCCGGGAGGACAGTTCAAAATCTCGGAGTTCCTGAATCAACTGGCTGTAGGATACGGTCTCGGCTTCCGTCTTAACTTCGATTATTTCATCCTACGCTTCGACATGGGTATGAAGGCTGTCAATCCCGCCTATGAGGAGGGAGACGAGCATTATCCTATCATCCACCCGCGACTTAGTCGCGACTTTGCTTTCCACTTCGCGGTAGGGCTTCCGTTTTGACGAGCCAGTCACCATCCCGCTTTACCAATTGGATCAGGAACTCGTCCGTGTCAATTATCTGATTGTCCTTTGCGGTATTCCCTAACTGGATGAAGTTGGAGACACGAATGTAGGCATTGCAGATAGAGTCCCCCTCCGTGATCTGGCTATTGAGAATCTCAATCTGTGTCTGCGCGTCGTGCTGTTTGATGAAATCAACATCCTCTTGGGTGATGTTCGAGGCGGTAAAGCGGAGCCATTGTCCACTTTCCGGGGTCATCACCTTCAGTGCCTTTTCATAATCAAAGTTAAAATAGGCGTTTGCCCATGAGGTCAGCGACTTCTCTGCAGCACTCTTTCCATGGTCGTCTTGGACTTGGCAACCTGCCATCAGGAAAGTCATAAAAAGGAGGATGTAATATTTCATAAGTTTAAAATTATCATAAAACATTGCAAAGATAAGGAAAAACTCCCAACTTTTTATTACTTTTGCACAAAATATTAACTAAAATGCTGAAATTTATATCCTTTGGAAGCGGCAGTAGTGGAAATTGCTATATGCTGATGACCCCGACGGATGGACTGTTGATAGATATCGGAGTAGGGATTAGAGGTCTGAAAAAAGACTTTAGGGATTACGGACTTAGTTTGTCGCAGGTGCACCATGTGCTTGTCACTCATGACCATGCTGACCATATCAAGTCTGTGGGCTCCTTTAGTAAAGACTACCAAGTGCCTGTCTATGCGACGGAGAAAGTGCATGAGGGCATCAACAAGAACTATTGTGTACAGCAGAAAGTGCCGTCGGAGTTGAAACGCTATGTGGAGAAAGGTGAGGCGATACGGATAGGGGAGTTTATGGTTACTCCTTTCGCAGTGCCACACGATAGCAGTGATAATGTGGGCTATATGATAGAGGCAGAGGGTGTCACCTTCTGTATCATTACCGATGCGGGATATGTCACTGACGAGATGAAACCCTTTATCTCTAAGGCAAACTATCTGGTCATCGAGGCAAACCATGACGAGGAGATGGTGAACAACGGACCCTATCCTCAATTCCTCAAAGACCGTATCCTCTCCCAGACGGGACATCTGAGCAATCGATCCTGTGGTCTTGCCTTGGTGGAGAATATCACGGAGAACCTGCGTTATGTATGGCTGTGCCATCTGAGCGAGGAGAACAACCATCCGGAACTGGCTCGTAAGACCGTGGAGAGCGTGCTGCGTGACTATGGCATCATCGTGGGTGTTGACCTGAAGATGGACGTGCTGAAACGCACCACCCCCACAGGAGTCTATGAACTTGTGTGATTTCATGAAGAGAACAATATCAAAAAGAAATAGAGAATTATGGCAGAATCTATTGATATCCGTGAGTTGAACATCCGGATAGAGCAACAAAGTGGCTTCGTCACCAATCTGGTGACAGGCATGGATCGTGTGATAGTAGGACAGAAACACTTGGTGGACTCCTTGCTGATAGGACTGCTGAGTGATGGTAATATCCTGTTGGAGGGTGTACCAGGCTTGGCGAAGACCCTTGCCATCAAGACACTCGCCCAACTCATCGACGCATCCTATAGTCGTATACAGTTCACACCAGACCTTCTTCCTGCCGACGTGACAGGTACGATGATCTATTCCCAGAAGGATGAGCAGTTCCAAGTCAAGCAAGGTCCCGTCTTTGCCAACTTCGTCTTGGCGGATGAGATCAACCGTGCTCCAGCCAAGGTGCAAAGTGCTCTGCTGGAGGCTATGCAGGAGAAGCAGGTGACTATCGGCAAGGAGACCTTTGACTTGCCGTCTCCCTTCCTGGTGATGGCGACCCAGAACCCAATTGAGCAGGAAGGTACCTATCCGTTGCCAGAGGCGCAGATGGACCGTTTCATGCTGAAGGTGGTCATCGACTATCCGACGTTGGAGGAGGAGAAGCGTATCATCCGTGAGAATATCGCAGGTGCCTTGCCAGAGGTGACACCCGTCACCACTGCACAGGAGATTCTGAAAGCACGTGAGGTGGTTCGTGAGGTCTATATCGACGAGAAGATAGAACAGTATATCGCAGACATCGTCTTTGCCACCCGATATCCTGACCGCTATGGGTTGAAGGACATGAAGGATATGATCTCCTTCGGTGGCAGTCCTCGTGCCTCCATCAACCTGGCGAAGGCGGCACGTGCCTATGCCTTCATCAAGCGTCGTGGCTATGTCGTCCCAGAGGATATCCGTGCCGTGGCACATGATGTGCTGCGCCATCGTATCGGACTGACCTACGAGGCAGAGGCAAGCAATGTGACGAGTGAGGAAATCGTTTCTAAGATCATCAACAAGGTTGAGGTTCCTTGATGGAGACAAGTGAGTTACTAAAGAAAGTTCGGAAAATAGAGATCAAGGCACGCGGACTGAGTGCCAACGTCTTTGCTGGTCAGTATCACTCTGCCTTTAAGGGGCGTGGTATGGCTTTCAGCGAGGTGCGTGAATACCAGTATGGCGATGATGTGCGTGACATCGACTGGAATGTGACGGCTCGTTTCCATCGTCCTTACGTGAAGGTCTTTGAGGAGGAGCGTGAGTTGACGGTGATGCTGTTGATAGATGTCAGTGGCTCCCTCGACTTTGCGACCCAGAAGCAGATGAAGCGGGACATGGTGACGGAGATAGCCGCAACCATCGCCTTCAGTGCTATCCAGAACAACGATAAGATAGGGGTGGTGTTCTTCTCCGACCATATCGAGAAATACATCCCTCCCAAGAAAGGTCGTAAGCACATCCTCTATATCATCCGTGAACTGTTGGACTTCAAGCCTGAGAGTAAGCGGACGGATGTGAAGCAGGCACTGGAGTTCCTGACGAGTGTGGCAAAGCGTCGTTGCACAGCCTTTGTGCTGAGTGACTTCTATGTCCAGCAGGATTTCCTGCAGACGATGCAGATTTGTAATCGGAAGCATGACGTGGTTGCCGTTCAGGTGTATGACCATCGCTCCAAGGAGTTGCCCGATGTAGGACTGATGCGTGTGGTGGATGCCGAGACGGGTTTCGAGCAATATATCGATACCAGCAGCAAGCGTCTTCGCAAGGCTCATGAGAACTATTGGATGAATCGTCAGCAACAACTCCGTGAGACGATGAACAAGAGTAATGTGGATATGATCAGTATCGCCACGAGTGACGATTTCGTCAAACACCTGCTGATGCTCTTTAAACAACGAAGTTAAATGAAAAGAATAGGATTACTGCTCTGTTTGATAGGTACTGTGGTCAAGATGACGGCACAGATAGGAGTAGAGGCGACCATCGACTCTATCCAGATGTTCATCGGACAACAGGTGCATGTCACAGTGACAGCGACCACCCCGGCGAATGCGAAGGTGGTGTTCCCCACCTATAAGCCCAGAGAACAGATGGTGCAGGGTGTCGAGGTCCTCGCCGTCAGTGAGGAGCAGAGCAAGGAAGTGGATCATGGTAGACAGTCGACACGTGTCTATACCCTGACCTCTTTTGACGGGAATCTCTACTATCTTCCTCCTTTTAAGGTGAAAGTGGATGGGAAGACCTATCAGAGCAAGAGTCTTGCCTTGAAGGTGATGGAGGTCGACGTGGACACTACTAAGATGAACCAGTTCTATGGTCCGAAGGACGTGCAGGATAATCCTTTCCTGTGGTCCGACTGGTCGTTGGTGTTCTGGTTGAGTGTCCTGCTGTTGCTCCTGTTGAGTGCGGCCAGTTATCTGTATGTCCGTCTGCGTGACAACAAACCGCTTATCAAGAGTTTCAAACTGGTGAAGAGACTGTTGCCCCATCAGAAGGCGATGAGGGAGATCGAGCAGATCAAGGCGGATAAGATGGTGTCCTCGGAGAACCAGAAAGAATACTACACCAAACTGACTGATACCCTGCGCCGCTATATCGAGGAGCGTTATAAGTTCTCTGCCATGGAGATGACGAGTACGGAGATTATCGAGCGGCTGACACAGGATGGCGACCAAAAGTCACTGGACGAACTGCGCCAACTCTTCACGACAGCCGACCTGGTGAAGTTCGCCAAGTACTCCACGTTGATCAACGAGAATGATATGAACTTAGTCAATGCCATCGAGTTCATCAACCAGACGAAACAGGACGTACAGGTGGTGGAGGAGGAGAAACCGCAACTCTCGGAAGCCGACCAGCGTTCGTTGAGGACTCGCCGGGTGTTGAAGTGGGCTATTGGCGGCATCATCGTGGTATGTCTCTTCTTGTTGGGCTTCGTCGTCTATCGGTTGATGGTGCTCACAGGAGTCATGTAATAAAAATGAATGAACAATGGAATTTGCGAATAAAGAATATCTGTTCCTCCTATTACTGCTGATACCTTATTTAATATGGTATCTGATGTACAGGAAGAAGACGGAGCCAACCATGCGGATGAGCGATACGAGAGCCTATCGCTTCGCTCCCCGTAGTTGGAAGGTGACGCTGATGCCATTACAGTTGCTTTTGCGTATTGCCGTCTTTGTATTGCTCATCCTGATACTGGCACGTCCGCAGACCCATAACTCTTGGAACAACAAATCGGTAGAGGGTATCGATATCATGATGGCGATGGATGTCTCTGGCTCCATGTTAGCCGAGGACCTGCGCCCTAACCGTATCGAGGCTGCCAAGCAGGTTGCGGCGGAGTTTATCGCTGGTCGACCGAGTGATAATATAGGACTGACGATATTCGCTGGTGAGGCTTTTACCCAGTGTCCGATGACAACGGACCATGCCTCTCTGCTCAATCTGTTACATGGGGTGCGTACCGACCTTGCCACCCGTGGACTGATAGAAGACGGAACGGCGATAGGTATGGGACTGGCGAATGCTGTGAGCCGCCTGAAGAACTCGAAGGCGAAGAGTAAGGTCGTCATCCTCTTGACGGACGGTAGTAACAACCGTGGTGACATCTCGCCGATGACCGCAGCCGAGATTGCCAAGAGTCTGGGCATCCGTGTCTATACCATTGGCGTGGGAACGAATAAGGTCGCTCCATACCCCATGCCTGTGGCTGGAGGCGTACAGTATGTGAATATCCCTGTGGAGATAGACAGCAAGACACTTGGTGATATTGCTGCTGCCACTGATGGCGACTTCTACCGTGCCACCAACAACAAGGAACTGCAGAATATCTATAAGGAGATCGATAAACTGGAGAAGTCGAAGTTGAGCGTGAAGACCTACAGTAAGCGTTACGAGGCGTATCAGCCTTTTGCCATTGCTGCCGTCTTGCTCCTCCTGTTGGAGATACTGTTGCGTATTACGGTATTCCGAAAATTGCCATGAGTTGCGATATAACGATTGGCGATATAACGAGATAGCGATATAACGATATAATGAGATAACGAAGGAAATGTTTCGATTTGAAGACCCTATATATTTGTATGCTTTGGTGCTGATACCTGTATTGGCACTGATTCGTTGGTGGATGGTACTCCGTCAGCGAAAGCAACTTCGTCGTTTTGGCGACATGGAACTGGTGCGCCAACTGATGCCTGACGTGTCACGCTTCCGTCCTTTGGTGAAGTTCTCGCTCCTGCTGACAGCACTCGCCTTGATGATAGTGATGATAGCGCGTCCTCAGTTGGGTACGAAGATCAGTCATGAGAAACGGACGGGTATAGAGACCATTATCGCCTTGGACATCAGTAACTCGATGCTTGCCGAGGACGTGTCGCCCAGTCGCCTTGACCGTGCGAAGATGATGGTGGAGAACCTGGTCGACCATTTCACCAACGACAAGATAGGATTGATCGTCTTTGCAGGAGAGGCTTTCGTGCAGTTGCCCATCACCAGCGACTTTGTCTCTGCGAAGATGTTCCTCAGCAGCATCGAGCCGTCGATGATAGAGACACAAGGAACGGATATCGCCGCCGCCGTGACGATGGCGACCCATAGTTTCACGCAAGAGGAAGGAGTGGGGAAGGCGATTATCGTCATCACAGATGGTGAGGACCATGAGGGTGGTGCCTTGGAGGCTGCCCAGGAGGCAAAGGATAAGGGCATGCGTGTCTATATGCTGGGCATCGGTTCTACCAAGGGTGCTCCTATACCCATTCCTGGTACCAGTGACTATATGAGGGACAACAGTGGTGAGACTGTGATGTCGTCACTCAACGAGGAGATGTGTAAGCAGGTCGCTGAGGCTGGTGGCGGTGCCTATATCCATGTCGAGAACAACAGCAATGCCCAAGAGTTGTTGAACCGTGAACTCGACAAGTTGGCGAAGAAAGAGATTGCCAGTACGGTATATAGTGACTATGACGAGCAGTTCCAGGCGGTGGGTATCCTTGTCTTGCTGCTCTTGATAGCGGAGATATGTATCATGGAGATCAAGAATCCGCATCTGAAGAACCTCCATCTGTTCAGTCGTAAGAAGACGGTCACCGTATTATTACTTCTCATGGCGGTTTCCGTGCAGGCACAGAGCGACCGTGACTATATCCGCAGTGGCAACAAACAGTTCCGTGCTGGTAAGTATGCGGAAGCGGAGGTCGCCTACCGCAAGGCGATAGAGAAGAACGGGAAGAACCCTCAGGCACTCTATAATCTGGGTAACGCCCTGATGGCACAGAAGAAAGACTCTGCCGCCATTGAGCAGTACCAGTCAGCCGCCAAGATAGAGACGAATCCCCGTCGTCGTTCGTATGCCTATCATAACATCGGAGTCATCTGTCAGGGACATCAGATGTTCGGAGAGGCGATAGAGGCGTACAAGGAGGCTCTTCGTAATAACCCCACCGATGACGAGACCCGTTATAACCTGGAACTCTGTAAGCGTCAGCAGAAACAGCAGCAACAGAATCAGCAGAACCAGCAACAGAAGCAGAACAAGGACAATAAAGACAATAAGGACAAGCAAAAAGAGCAAGACCAACAGGACCAGCAGAAGCAACAAGATAAGCAGGAGCAGCAGAAACAGGACAAGCCGCAGATGAGCAAAGAGAATGCGGAGCAGTTGCTGAATGCTGCGATGCAGGAGGAGAAGAATACGCAACAGCGTATCAAGAAAGCACAGCATCAGAAGCAGAATCGTAAGTTGCAGAAGAACTGGTAAGTTGAAAGGTAAAAAGTAAAGAAGAAATGATGAAAGGGATACAATATAAGAAGATGCAAAGGTGGGTAAGATGGTTTTTACCTTTTTACCTTTTTACCTTTTTACCTTTAGCCGTCATGGCACAGCAGATCACAGGACGGGCACCTTCCCAAGTCGCTGTTGGGGAGCAGTTCCGCCTGACCTATACCGTCAATACGGATGATGTCAGTGGATTCCGTGCGGGTAATATCCCGGATGCCTTTGATGTGCTGATGGGACCAAGCACCTCCACCCAGTCGAGTTTCCAGATGGTCAACGGACATACGTCCAGTTCTACGTCTGTGACCTACACCTATATCCTCTCGGCGACGAAGAACGGTTCGTTTACCATTCCTGCGGCTCATGCGACGGTAGGTGGTAAGTCGTTATCCTCTAACGAGTTGCATATCAAGGTTTCAGGAACGGCACAACAGGGGAGCAACCATGGTGGGCAACATTCGCAGAGTGGGGCACCAGCACGTGCGGCAGGCAGTCATATCTCTGGCAGCGACCTGTTTATCAAGGTCAGTGCCAACAAGAGTCATGTCCATGAGCAGGAGCCTATCTTATTAACTTATAAGGTATATACCCTTGTCGACCTGACCTCATTGAGTGGTAAGATGCCTGACCTGAAGAGTTTCTATACCCGTGAGGTTCCCCTGCCACAGGAGAAGAGTTTTAAAATAGAGTCGTTGAATGGTCGTCCATACCGTACCGTGACATGGCAGCAGTATGTGATGTTCCCCCAGACAACGGGTAAGTTGGAGATTCCAAGTATTACCTATGAGGGTATGGTGGTGTTGCAGAACCGTAATGTCGATCCCTTCGAGGCATTCTTCAATGGCGGTTCTGGCTATATGGAGGTGAAGAAAGAGATCAAGGCACCAGGACTGACCATCACTGTTGACCCGCTGCCCGCCCGTCCCACTAATTTCTCTGGTGGAGTAGGTACCTTTACCCTGACGGCGAATGTCGACAAGACGGAGGTGAAGGCGAACGACCCTATTACTTTCCGTGTCACCGTGAGTGGTACGGGTAACCTGAAACTCATTAAGCAACCTGTCGTCAACTTGCCGAAAGACTTCGACCAGTATGACGCGAAGGTCACCGACAAGACACAACTGACCACCAATGGCATAGAGGGTAGCATGGTTTACGATATCCTCGTGGTGCCTCGTCATCAGGGGAAATACGAGATACCACCTGTGGAGTTTACCTATTTCGACACCCAGTCGAACGGCTATAAGACGTTACGCTCTCAGTCGTTCACCTTGGATGTGGCGAAAGGTGACGGAAACTCGGGTGTCGCCGCCTATACCAGCGAGGAGGTGAAGCAGTTGAATAAGGACATCCGTTATATCAAGACAGAGGACACCCGTCTGCGTGCCGTCGATGACTACTTCTTCGGCTCTGCCTTCTATTGGATCAGCCTTGCCGTCCTCCTTGCCGTCTTCCTCTCCCTGTTTGTCATCTTCCGCCATCGTGCCTTGGAGAATGCCAATATCGGTAAGATGCGTGGCAAGCGAGCCAACAAGGTCGCCGTGCGCCGTCTGCGTGAGGCGAATAAGTTGTTGAAGGCTGGCAAACAGAGCGAGTTCTATGATGAGGTGCTGCGTGCCCTTTGGGGCTATGTGGGCGACAAACTCGATATGCCTGTCACCCAACTCTCCCGCGAGAACATCAGTCAGCAACTCACAGAGCGTGGCGTGGATGCCGAGACCGTCAATCTCTTTATCGGAGCCCTCGACGAGTGTGAGTATGCCCGCTATGCGCCAGGTGATGCCAGTGGTAATATGAATAAGGTGTATGATGCCGCTATCCAAGCGATTATGAAGATTGAGGACTTTTTGAAAGGCAAGAAGCACATCCGCCGTGCGACAGCCACCATTCTGTTATTGCTGCTGTTACCCCTTGCTGCCTCCGCAGTCACGAAGGAACAGGCTGACAGTGCCTATGCGCAAGAGCGTTACCAGCAGGCAATAGCCGATTATGAGGCTTTGCTGAAGGGTGGGGTGAGTGCGGAACTCTATTATAACCTGGGCAATGCCTATTATCGCATTGATCAGATGCCTAAGGCGGTGTTGAACTATGAGCGAGCCTTGTTGCTATCCCCAGGTGATGCCGATATCCGCTTCAACCTGCAGATGGCTCGCTCGAAGACTATTGACAAGATAACACCTGAGTCGGAGATGTTCTTTGTCACATGGTATCACTCGTTGGTCAATATGATGAGTGTCGACGCATGGGCTCGTACCGCCTTGATAGCCCTTGCCATTGCCATTATCCTCGTCCTTGCCTATCTGTTCTCTGATAGGATGTGGCTGCGGAAGACGGGTTTCTTCGGAGCCTTGTTCCTGCTGCTGGTCTTCCTGTTGAGCAACCTCTTCGCTTTCCAGCAGAAACAGAAGTTGACAAACCGTACGGGAGCCATCATCATGACCAATGCGGCTACGGTGAAGAGTACCCCCGCGAAGAACGGTACCGACCTCTTCATCCTGCATGAGGGCACTCGTGTCACCATCACCGACAACTCGATGAGTGGCTGGAAAGAGATCCGTGTGGCAGATGGCAAACAGGGCTGGATTGACGCCAAACAATTGGAAATCATTTAAGCATCATGGAGGAAATCATCCAATTTGACAAACAACTCTTGCTGATGGTCAATGGCAGCGACTCTTGGTTTCTGGACTGTCTGATCCTCACCCTGACTAACGCCAAGACATGGATACCCCTTTATCTGGGTCTCTTCTATGTCGTGCTGAAGTCTAACAAGAACGTCCGTGAGGTCATGCTGATACTCTGTGCCGCAGGTCTTTGTTATCTGTTGGCAGGAGCCATTGATGATGGCATCGTCAAACCCTTCGTGGCTCGTTGGCGACCTACCCACGACCCGGAGATTGGTGCCTTGGTCGATGTAGTCAATGGCTATCGGGGTGGCAACTATGGCTTCTTCTCTGCCCATGCCGCCAACACGTTCAGTCTTGCCGTCTTCTTCTCGTTGCTGATGCGACAGAGGTTGCTCACCTGCTTCCTCGTGGGTTGGTCGCTCATCAACTGCTACACCCGTCTTTACCTGGGTGTCCACTATCCAGGCGACATCACCGTAGGACTCCTGTGGGGAGGCTTTGTGGGGTGGTTCGTCTATTGGCTCTATGGCAAGATCACCACTCCTGCCCGTTATGACATCCGCTATTGCTGTGTCCCCGTCGCCATCATAGGACTCACCATCCTGACGGCAGTCGTCATGGCACTCTTCGGTGTTTATTATTAACGGAAAGATGTATGAAATAGTGGATTGATTCTCTAATTCGAAAAAAAATTGTAACTTTGCACCGATTAGCGTTTTTATGGAGACAAAACAAATACAGATATGCGACTATGACTATCCCTTGCCCGACGAGCGGATAGCCAAGTTTCCTATGGCTGAGCGTGACCATTCGAAGTTGCTATTATATAAGAAAGGTGAAGTGGGAGAGGATATCTTCTACAACCTGCCCAAGCACCTGCCCTCCAAGGCACTGATGGTGTTCAACAATACCAAGGTGATACAGGCTCGTCTGCATTTCCGTAAAGATACAGGTGCCTTGATAGAGATATTCCTTTTGGAGCCTGCGGAGCCTGCCGACTATGAGCAGATGTTCCAGACAAAGAAGTGTTGCTCATGGCTTTGCCTGATAGGCAACCAGAAGAAATGGAAGGAGGGAGCGTTGACGCGTACATTGAGCATTAAAGATGAGACTTTAAACATTAAGGCGACGCGCAAAGGTGAGCATGGTACTAGTCAACTCATCCAGTTTGAATGGGATGGGGACGTGCCTTTCTCAGATGTCATCGACGCCATTGGTGAATTGCCTATTCCTCCGTATCTCAATCGTGAGACACAAGAGAGCGACAAGACCACCTATCAGACCGTCTACTCGAAGATCAAGGGCAGTGTTGCCGCACCGACCGCAGGACTGCACTTCACAGAGCGTGTCCTTGCCGATATCGATGCCCATGGCATTGAGCGTGAGGAACTGACGCTGCACGTGGGAGCAGGAACCTTCCGCCCCGTGAAGAGTGAGACGATAGGTGAGCACCCCATGCATACCGAGTATATTGCCGTCCGCCGTCATACCATCGAGCGACTCATAGCCCACAACGGAGAGGCGATAGCCGTAGGTACTACCAGTGTGCGTACCTTGGAGAGTCTCTACTATATGGGACTGAAGGTGATGGCGAATCCTGATCTGACAGAGGAGCAGTTGCATGTCAACCAGTGGGAACCGTACGAGCAGTTAGCGGTGAATGGTGAGCGGTTAGAGCCGAAAGAGGTATTACAGGCGTTGCTCGACTGGATGGACCGTCATGCGTTGACGGTGCTCCATTCCTCCACGCAGATCATCATAGCCCCGGGCTACGATTACCATATCGTCAAGATGCTCGTCACGAATTTCCACCAGCCGCAGTCAACGTTGTTGTTGCTGGTGAGTGCGTTCGTCAAAGGCGACTGGCGACGCATCTACGACTACGCCTTGTCTCACGACTTCCGTTTCCTGAGTTATGGCGACTCGTCGCTATTGATACCCTAACCTCGTAATATCGCAATATCGTAATATCGAAATATCGCAAAAAACAAAATACAATGAAACATGGATTGATTACTGTGGCAGCCGCTGTGCCTGCCGTCAAAGTGGCAGATGTCGAGTATAACGTGCTCGAGATCGAGAAACTGATTGCCAATGCGGAGGGACAGGGCGTTGAGATACTCTGTTTTCCTGAGTTGGCAATCACGGGCTATAGTTGCCAAGACCTCTTCAAGGAGCAACTGCTGTTGTCGAAAGCCGAAGAGGGACTGATGATGTTGCTTGACTTCACCCGTAAGTTGAATGTCATCTGTGTGGTGGGTATGCCCATTCAGGCAGGAGGACTGTTGCTCAACTGCGCCGTTGTCATCCAGAGTGGCAACGTGCTGGGCATCGTGCCAAAGACCTACTTGCCTAACTATAACGAGTTCTATGAGAAGCGTTGGTTCGCCTCTGCACAGGACTTGAATCCCACGGACCTCTATCTGGCAGGTTCACATATCAGCATCTCGGCAGCGCCTAAGTTGTTCCAGACTGCTGAGGGTGTGAAGTTTGGCGTGGAGATCTGTGAGGACGTATGGGCACCAGTTCCCCCCAGCAACAATCTGACGATGGCAGGGGCGGACATTATCCTCAACTGCTCGGCAAGCGACGAGTTGATAGGCAAGCATCGCTACCTGCGCTCCTTGGTGGCACAGCAGAGTGCCCGCACGATCAGTGGCTATGTCTATGCCTCTTGTGGCTTTGGCGAGTCGACACAGGATGTGGTCTATGGCGGTAATGCCATGATCTTCGAGAACGGTCGTCTGTTGGTGGAGGGGGAGCGGTTCTCTATCCAGCCTCAGTTGCAGGTGACCCAAATTGATGTGGAGCGGCTTCGTACGGAGCGTCATACCAACTCCACGTTTATCAACGCACAGCGTGAGGCGAAGGCGGAGATCGTTGAGTGTAAGGCTGTCGAGTTGGTGGAGTTCCAGATGCTACGCCCAGTCAATCCCCATCCTTTCATTCCTAATGATGAGGAGATGGCGCAGACCTGTGAGGAGATACTGAACATCCAGACGGCAGGACTTGCCAAGCGTCTGGTGCATACCAACTGCCAGCATGTGGTGGTGGGCATCAGTGGTGGACTCGACTCCACGCTCGCCCTGTTGGTGTGCGTCCGTACCTTTGATAAGTTGGGACTCGACCGTAAGGGAATCATTGGTGTTACCATGCCAGGTTTCGGAACGACTGACCGTACCCATGATAATGCCACCACGCTGATGCAGACATTGAATATCTCGCAGATGGAGATATCTATTGCCATGGCGGTGGCACAGCATTTCAAGGATATCGGTCATGACATCAAGAAACATGATGTCACCTATGAGAACTCACAGGCTCGTGAGAGGACGCAGATACTGATGGACCTCGCCAACCAACTCAATGCGATGGTGGTGGGAACGGGCGATCTCTCCGAACTTGCCCTTGGATGGGCTACGTATAACGGTGACCACATGTCGATGTATGGTGTCAATGCGGGTATTCCCAAGACACTCATCCAGTATCTGATCCGCTATGTGGCTCGGTTGCCGCAGTTCAAGGCGCAGCAGGAGACTCTGCTCGACATCATCGACACACCTATCTCACCAGAACTGACTCCTGCCGATGCGGAGGGGAATATCAAGCAGAAGACGGAAGACCTCGTGGGTCCGTATGAGTTGCATGACTTCTTCCTCTATTACTTCCTTCGTTTCGGTTTCCGTCCCAAGAAGATATTCTTCCTGGCACGCCATGCCTTTGGGGAGAAATACGACAAGGAGACTATCAAGAAATGGCTGACGACATTCTGCCGTCGCTTCTTCAGTCAGCAGTTCAAACGCTCTTGTCTGCCCGACGGACCGAAGGTGGGTAGCGTGAGCCTCTCACCACGTGGCGACTGGCGCATGCCAAGTGATGCCTCCAGCACGCTATGGATCAAAGAATGCGAAGCGCTATAGGAATAAATATTTAATGTTTAATATTTAATATTTAATGTTTAACGTTTAATGGCAGAACAAAATC
Organism: Prevotella sp.; assembly: GCA_017458005.1. Lineage (GTDB taxonomy): Bacteria > Bacteroidota > Bacteroidia > Bacteroidales > Bacteroidaceae > Prevotella. The sequence goes on from JAFTGH010000046.1 coordinate 21,660, forward strand.
AACGCAGACCGCGCAGAGCGAGTCAGACAGATAACACCTATGCCCATGTGCAGCCACAGGCTACGGAGATAGAACGTGCCGTGCTGGGTGCCTTGATGATTGACAAGGACGCCTATACCGTGGTATGTGAGATGCTCTATCCCGAGAGTTTCTATGAGCCTCGTAACCAGAAGGTGTATGAGGCGATACGCGACCTGGAGATGAAGGAACAGCCCGTCGACGTATGGACGGTGACGGAGCAACTTGCCAAACAGGGCGACTTGGAGGATGTGGGCGGTCCAGCCTATGTGACGGAACTCTCCTCACGGGTGGCTTCCTCTGCCAATATCGAGTATCATGCCCGCATCATCGCCCAGAAGTTTCTGGCGCGCCAACTGATATCCTTCGCCAGTGTCATAGGCACCAAGGCTCTCGACGAGACCATTGATGTTGACGACCTGATGCAAGAGGCGGAAGGCTCCCTCTTCGAACTCTCGCAGAAGAACATGAAGAAGGACTATACGCAGATCGACCCTGTCATCAAGAATGCCATCGATGTCATCCAGAAGGCGGCAGCCAACAAGGATGGTCTGACGGGTGTGCCCACAGGCTATCATAAACTGGACGATATCACCAGTGGATGGCAACCTTCCGATCTCGTCATCATCGCTGGTCGACCTGCCATGGGTAAGACGTCGTTCGCCCTCTCGATGGCAAAGAATATCGCAGCCGACTATCAGGTGCCAATGGCGTTCTTCTCGCTTGAGATGAGCAACACGCAGTTGGTCAACCGCCTCATCTCTAACGTTTGTGAGATACAGGGCTCGAAGATCCTGAACGGACAGTTGCATCCTGATGAGTGGGACCGTCTGGACAAGCGTGTCAACAACCTCCTTGGTGCTCCTTTGTATATCGACGATACTCCGGGACTCTCCGTCTTCGAACTTCGCACGAAGGCACGTCGACTGGTGCGTGAGCATGGTGTGAAGATTATCATGATCGACTACCTCCAGTTGATGAATGCCAACGGCATGCGCTTCTCCAGTCGTCAGGAGGAGGTGTCTACCATCAGCCGTTCGTTGAAGGGACTGGCTAAGGAACTCGACATCCCCATCATCGCCCTCTCGCAGTTGAATCGTGGTGTGGAGAGTCGTGAGGGATTGGAGGGCAAGCGTCCGCAACTCTCTGACCTCCGTGAGTCGGGAGCCATCGAGCAGGATGCCGATATGGTGCTCTTCGTCCATCGTCCGGAGTATTACCATATCTATCAGGACGACAATGGTCGTGACTTGCACGGCATGGCACAGATCATCATCGCCAAGCATCGTAAGGGTGCAACAGGTGATGTCTTGTTGACTTTCCGTGGAGAGTTCACCCGTTTCGAGAACCCAGAGGACAGTCGCCTAGGTCGTCGCAAACAAGGTGACAATGGGGGAGAGATTCTGGGCAGTCGTGTCAATGGCGAGCAGTCAGACGGACAAGGCGACCAGTCTCCCTTTGACAACTACGATAACAGTGGTCCCCTTCCTTTCTGACTCACCATCTCCCTTTTATACATCCAGGCAAGGATTCCATCCAAAATCCTTGCCTTTTTCTTTTTTGTTTCAGAAATAATCGCTATCTTTGCACTGCCAATTTCAAAAGTTGGCAAGAGAAGAAATAGTTACCAACTATTCAGACTCAAATAATGATGAATGATATAGCCAATGAACTAGCCAAATTGCATGTGCTTCACGGTGCAGACTTCGTGAAGCAATTAAAAACTATAGTTGACTATAGTGGATTTAACTCTGTTGATGGCGAGAAGTGTATATATGCTATGGGAGGTGAGAGCAATGAAGATTTTGAGTTTTTGTTGAATGCTGCACGAAAAGCGGTAAGCCATGGCTATAAAGTCTATATCCTTCCTAATCCTAAAGGTTTCCGATCTGCAGATTATATCTTTGTACGTAAAGGGACCTACAAACTATATGATTTAAAAACAATTATAGGCTTATTGGTCATTTTGAGTGGTGAAATCTTTGGAAACGTCGATAAATACTTACCTTTGCAGCATTTATTATTAATATGATGCAAAAAATGCTTTTTCTGCGGTTCAAATTCTACGATAAAGTATGGTAAGCGTGACG
>JAFTGH010000047.1 GCA_017458005.1 Prevotella sp.
CGTCACGCTTACCATACTTTATCGTAGAATTTGAACCGCAGAAAAAGCATTTTTTGCATCATATTAATAATAAATGCTGCAAAGGTAAGTATTTATCGACGTTTCCAAAGATTTCACCACTCAAAATGACCAATAAGCCTAACTCCATCCTCTTTCGTCGAATGTGGATAGGGAATATACGCAAAGAAGAGCAACCAGACGGTTGCTCTTCTTTGCGGAGAGAGAGGTATCTCTCGCGGAAGGAGAGGCTCCCTCTCTTTATTTGATGTAACGTGTTGGAAACCAACACCATCTGTTCATCAATGTTATTTACTTAATATGTACACTCTAATACATATATAATTTCTGATGCAAAAGTAGGTATTTTATTTCAAACAACCAAACTTTTCACGAGAAAAATCTACCATAGGGCAACTTTACCTATTCCGGCCATATCCAGAGACAGGGGAATGCCTAAAGCTTTGAAAGCACGGGTCAAACTGGAGAAAGATATGCTCTTTCCTTTCTCCAGTCGACATATCTGGGATTTCTGTACCCCCATCCGTTCCCCAAGTTGCTCTTGCGTGAGGTTCTTTGAAAGCCGGGCTTGCTTAATTGCCTCGCCAACTTTGTAGGCATGAACAGATTCGTCTACACTTCGTTCAAACTCATCACGTTCTGGAGTACCTATTGGTCCGAAATCCTCTTCCAGTAGTTCCTCGAAGTTATACAGCTTCATATCACCAACCTGTCTCATATCATTCTTTGCTTTTGTTATCAAAATACTTTTTCCTTATTACCTCTGCCTTAGAGATTTCCTTGGCAGGAGTCTTCTGTGATTTCTTGATGATGCCATGAGTGGCAACTACAAGTGTGTTAGCATCTCTGTCCCAGAATGCGAAGAGCCTGTAGCACGTCTTATTATATAGAGTACGGAACTCCCATATTTCAGAACTACCGAGTTTCTTAAACAATTCCGGATCACGCTCTCCCTTTTGAACCCTTCGGATATTGTGACCGATCTTGCCTCTAACCTCTTTGGTTAGGGACTTTAAGAAGTCTCTTGCTTCCTCCAACAATTCCAGTTCAAATCCAATTTGCTCCATCATTGTATGATTTCTGGGTGCAAAGATATAAAAAGTTTCCGAAATACGCAACAATTTTAAGAAAAAAGTAAAAAACATAGGCAGAATACATGACCGCTAATAATCCCCAAAAAATTTGGGAACAATGGGAACAATCTGCAACAACCTAAAAATCAACGAATTACAATGTTTCCAAATTGTTCCCAAAATATAACACCTTCAAATTTGGGAACAAAAAAAGAGCCACACCAGTGGATGGTGCAGCTCAATGACGGACTTTAACAGTATCATCTGCATCCGAGGTTGTGGCAATACCAAGTGCAAAAGTACAATAAAAACGACAATAAAACAACAATTTTCGTAGAATAACCGTCAATATAGCGAAAATGAAAGACGGGCTTACCGCCTGCTATGGAGGCACCGAAGGCCTCAAGCCAAGCAGTTCCCCCGCCTATATTTCAAAGCACTTGTTATATTCAAACCCGTGCCTATGCTCGCCCATGGCAACATACCCCATCTGATTACAGAGGATCTTCGTGCCTCCGACCTGACAATCAATGTTGGTGTGACTGTGGCCATACACCCAGTAGTCTATCCGGCTGTCTTTGATGAAGGCATCCATATCTGTTGCGAATGCCGTCCTGAGTCCGCTCGTCTGATGCTCCGGCGCAACTGTCAGCAGGGATGGCGCGTGATGGGTGACAACCACTATATGCTTGGCAGTCGATCGTCCGACGGCCTCACGGATGAAACGGAGGCATTTTTCATGCTCCTGGTTATACTCCTTCGGCCTGAGAATGCTGCCGTCATAAAGGATCTGCCGGAAGTCATTCAGTCCGTTCCAGACGGCCTTCTCGTCGATCTCGCTGATACGGCTCCAGAGCGTTGTCAGGATGAAGTCTGTATCATCGATACGCACGACCTTATTGTAGTAGTAGGCCACATTCGGCATGATGGACCTCTCCCAACTGTCACCGTCCCCGGTGATGTCGCTGTACTGGTAATACTCATGATTGCCGGGAATCATCAGCACCTGGCGGTAGTTCTTACTGGCCCAGCGGAGGAACCTGTTATTGTGGCTACGGGTGTCACCAAGATACATGATATCCCCGGCCAGCACCAGGACTTCGCCCGTCACTTCCTTCTGTATGCCTTCCAGATATTCCAGGTTCCTGGTAAACTCCAGATGCAGGTCACTCATGTACTGTATCGTCATATCACTTCGTATTCGTCAAAATCTATTTTCCCAGCCTCCATCAGACGGCGGTTCATGTCGATGAAACTCTGCTGTCTGCGTTGCAGATCCAGACAGAACCTTTCCATCGCCTCCCTCGATCCCTGGCATTGTTCCAGTGCCAGGATTATGTCCGTGTCTGCTGGTTTACTCATATTAGTCTAATCCCATCGTATGGGCTTTCTCTTCACATTTCAGGAGCCAGTCAAAGAACCTCTCCGCTGCCTGGTCATCGACTGTCAGGCCGTTGTCCTGACAGAAGGCTGCGAAAGCCTCACGATGCTCTGGTGATCGCTGAGCGAACTCCAGCCGTGAGATCTCGCTATCATAGAGCATCTGCTCCAGTTTTTCTGTTGTCTGTACTTGATTCATATCTTATCGCTTTACTTAGTTCTGGAAGAATATCATCCTAATCCTGTCAGGATCAGTCACACCGGAAATGTATCTTGCAAGTGTCTCAATCTTCGACATTTCCCCAACCATATCTTGCACATCCTCCATGATGTCATTATATACTTCATGTGGATTATCATAAACATTGTCTTCTAAACATTGGCCTCCCTGCTGTTTTGTGTCTAAGAATGCCTTCATAACAGTATGGTAGTTTCTTCCATGGAAACAGTCTGCTAATTGTGAGTAATATCTTTCTATGCACAACTCCACCTGCAATTTCATGGCTGTCAGAGATACAGCGTATATCTGATATTGATGGTTATGGCCTTTTATGTATGCTCTGGTGGTTTCGGCGACTTTCTCCACGGAAATCTCCGTAGCAGACCTTACCAGAGTACCGGCCATATTAACGTCATAATTACTGTCGTGCGCATATCCGAAGACAACTGACTCTTCTTTGTCGCCCATGCCGTCCGTCGGCAGCATGACCGTCTGCCAAACGTTGTTGTCATCCAACACCTCTATGATCCTGTCTATGTATTTACTCATATCAACCTCCTATTTGATCTGATTCTTGAGCCCACTTTAAAAAGTGGCGATTTTATATAAGTTCTGATATTCGGTGTTGTCATAGACTGACATTCCGAGTGAAACATAGCTGATAGCTGACCATTGACTATGACTCTCAAAAATCATTGTCAGGCAGCCTAAAG
>JAFTGH010000048.1 GCA_017458005.1 Prevotella sp.
AATTCTTTAACCATGCTCCTGAAGGCCGGAAACACACCTATACAGAGAAACGGCTGCACATCCCGTGGTTAAAGAATCGTAGACTTCTCCGAGGAGTAGTTGTAAATTCCGGGACGGCAGCCGTTAAGCTACACTTATAGTTTGGGCATCAAAAAACCCATCCTATATTAATAAGGTGGGGCGTTGTCCGTCACCCCTCGGCGTGGTCTACCACGATTCTTTAACCGTTGGCAAAATTACAAATAATAATTGAAACCACCAAATATTTTATCAAAAAAATTTTGTTGCCTTGAAATGTTAAATCATAACTCGTTGATTATCAGATACTCCCAAAAAGTCGCAATTAATCCCAAAAAGTCGCAATAATTCGCCCCAATACCAGATTGGTCATAATTTGCTGAAAATCAAGTAGTCCCAAAATGTCGGAAGATGCCATTTTAGCAGACTTTAAGACCATGTTAATTTTAACACTTTTGTAAGTCGCTGATAATCAAGTAGTCCCAAAAAGTCGCATTTAATCCCAAAAAGTCGCAATAATTCGCCCCAATACCAGATTGGTCATAATTTGCTGAAAATCAAGTAGTCCCAAAATGTTGGAAGATGCCATTTTAGCAGACTTTAAGACCATGTTAATTTTAACACTTTTGTAAGTCGCTGATAATCAAGTAGTCCCAAAAAGTCGCATTTAATCCCAAAAAGTCGCAATTAATCGACCTATAAATACTTGAATACCAATACTTTCACTAAAAAGACTGCGAGTTGCTCGCACGCGCGCGATATATATAGATAGATATATACATACATATCATTTACGGTGGGCTGGCTTTCGAATCTTCTTAATAGAGTCCTGAATTACGGCAGTAGTATTCGGTTTGGTTGATACCATTGAAAATACAAATGATGGGGGCTTTGAGTCACGATGGTTTTAAAATCACGGTGATTTATTAAAAGTACAGCGTTGTGTACACAAAAACGTACACGAAAATTTGGTGGTTTGGGAAATTATGCCTATCTTTGCACCCAGAACCAAACATTTTGAGTTATGGCAGCATTGACAATGAGAGACTTCAGGAGCAACCTGGCCACTTCGTTTGACCGGGTTGACAGTGGTGAGCGTGTGTATATCCGCAGGAACAGCAAGCTCTATACACTTGTTCCCGTCGAAGAAGATGATCTGAGCATTACCCCTGCACTGGCGGCAAAGATAGAGAGGGCCAGGCAGGAGTACCGTGAGGGTAAAACAGTAAGTCTAAAGTCCCATGAGGACATTGACCAGTATTTTGAATCCATGTAGTAGTAATGTACGAAATCAAGGTGTCTACGGAAGCCGACAAGGTTATCCGAAAATGGAAAAAGTCTAATCCGCAGCTCTGGAAGAAATACCAGAAGATTTATCACGAGCTCATGGATCATCCGCGCACAGGCCTCGGTCATCCAGAGGCACTGAAGGGAGGTCAGGATATCACCTGGTCGCGTCACATCACGGCTCATGACCGTATCATCTATGACATCTATGATGATGTGGTCACTGTGCTTATCGCAGAGGTCGAGGGACACTACAAAGACAAGTGAACCTGTCATATCCTACACTTTTCCTACACCTTTTGAAACTTAAAAATGAGAAACTATACTGAATGACAATAAGTTATGAACATACTCCGATTCTCGGTCGGGGTACTATGAAACCTATTGAAATCAAGAAAGTTAGCAGTACCAAGGACCTGAAGCAATTCGTTCAGTTCCACTATGACTTATACCGTGAATGTCCACAGGCAGTGCCGTTCCTCTATGCTGATGAGATGAACACCCTGCGGAAGGATCGCAATGCGTGTTTTGACTTCTGTGAGGTCGACTATTTCATTGCCTTTCGCGGTGAGGAGATGGTAGGGCGTGTCGCCGCCATTATCAATCACCGTGCCAACGAGCGTTGGCAGAGGAAGCAGGTGCGCTTTGGATGGCTCGACTTCATCGATGACGAGGAGGTGAGCCGTGCGCTCATCGAGACGGTGGAGAAATGGGGTAAGGAGAAGGGCATGACAGAGATTGCCGGCCCTCTCGGCTTCACCGACATGGACCGTGAGGGCTTGCTGATAGAAGGTTTTGACGAGGATGCCACCATGTATATCAACTACAACTATCCGTACTATGTGCAGCATATCGAGCAGATGGGCGGGTTTGAGAAAGACAATGACTACATGGAGTACCGTGTCAAGGTGCCAGAGCGGGTGCCCGATAAGTTTCATAAAATCGCGGAGATGATCCGTAGCCGTTATAACCTGCAGGTGCGTAAGTTCACTCGCCAGGAGTTGATACAAGGCGGTAAGGGTAAGGAGATCTTCGACATCATCAATGCCACGTATAAGGACCTGTATGGCTATTCCCAACTCTCCGAGAAGCAGATCAACCAATTGGTAGACCAATATATTAAGGTGGCAGACCTCAATCTGGTGACGGCGATTGAGGATTGGAGCACTCCTGAGCATAAGATGGTGGGATTCGGCATCACCTTCCCCTCATTCAACCAGGCGTTGCGGAAGACCCGTGACGGCAAGATGCTGCCCTTTGGATGGTGGCACCTGTTGAAAGTGCTGAAATGGCACAAGACGGAGGTGGTCGACTTGCTGTTGATAGGTGTGCTGCCGGAATATCGTGCCAAAGGAGCCAACTCACTGATCTTCGACGACCTCATCCAGTGGTTCCAACGCTATGGCTTCAAATGGGCTGAGGCAATGCCACAGATGGAGGCTAACGAGCACATGCGTGGTCAGTGGCAGTACCTGGAGGCGACCCAGCACCGTCGCCATCGTTGCTATCGCAAACAATTATAATTAAAAACATAAAACTCAAGGATATGATACAGACTGTTGTAAAGCGCGACGGGCGCATTGTGGGATTTAACGAACAGAAAATCATGGCTGCCATCCGTAAGGCCATGCTCAGTACAGAGAAAGGCGAGGACGAGCGACTGCTCCAGACCATCACCGACCGTATCGCTGCCAAGGGCAATGCCCAGATGACGGTGGAGGAGATACAGGACTCGGTGGAGATGGAGTTGATGAAGTCGAGCCGTAAGGATGTGGCTCAGCGTTATATCGCCTATCGTAACCAGCGTTCTATTGCCCGTAAGGCAAAGACCCGTGATGTGTTCCTCGATATCGTTAATATCAAGAACAACGATGTCACTCGTGAGAACGCCAACATGAATGCCGACACTCCTGCCGGTATGATGATGAAGTTCGCCTCGGAGAGCACCAAGCCTTTCGTCGACGACTACCTGTTGTCGCCAGAGAGCCGTGATGCCGTAGAGCATAACTATCTGCATATCCACGACAAAGACTACTATCCCACAAAGTCACTGACCTGTGTGCAGCACCCGTTGGACAATATCCTGACCCAGGGCTTTATCGCAGGTCATGGTGCCAGTCGTCCTGCCAAGCGTATCGAGACAGCCGCCGTACTTGCCTGTATCTCCTTGGAGTGTGCGCAGAACGAGATGCACGGTGGACAGGCAATCCCTGCCTTTGACTTTTACTTGGCTCCTTATGTGCGCTCCTCCTATATCGAGGAACTCAAGGCTCTGGAGGACCTGAATGGCGAGGACTATAGTGCGCTGTATGACGAGACGCTCCTCGACTATATCAAGCAACCGCTCGATCAGTTGAAGGGTATTGACCGTGTGCGCCAGCATGCCATCAATAAGACGGTGGGGCGTGTCCATCAGGCGATGGAGGCTTTCATCCATAATATGAATACCATCCACTCACGTGGTGGTAATCAGGTGGTATTCTCTTCCATCAACTATGGTACCGACACCTCTGCCGAGGGGCGTTGCATCATGCGTGAGTTGCTGAACAGCACCTATCAGGGTGTGGGTAATGGGGAGACGGCTATCTTCCCCATCCAGATATGGAAGAAGAAGCGGGGCGTGAACTACCTGCCTGAGGATCCGAACTACGACCTCTACCAACTTGCCTGCAAGGTGACAGCACGTCGTTTCTTCCCCAACTTCCTGAACCTCGACGCTACCTATAACCAAGATAGTGAGTGGCGTGCCGACGATCCGAAGCGTTATATCCATGAGGTAGCCACCATGGGATGCCGTACCCGTGTCTTCGAGAACCGTTTCGGGCAGAAGACATCCATTGGTCGTGGTAACCTCTCGTTCACCACGATAAATATCGTACGTATCGCCATCGAGTGTATGGATGTGGAAGACAAGGAGGCGCGCATCGCCAAGTTCTTCGCCAAACTCGACGAGATGCTGGAGGTGGCTGCGAAACAACTCGATGAGCGTTTCCAGTTCCAGAAGACCGCCTTCGTCAAGCAGTTCCCCCTGTTGATGAGAAGTTTGTGGATTGGTGCGGATAAGTTGAAGCCTACTGATACCATCGAGAGTGTCATCAACCAAGGCACACTGGGTATTGGTTTCATCGGACTTGCCGAGTGTCTCGTGGCACTGATCGGTAAGCATCATGGTGAGAGCGAGGAGGCACAGGAACTGGGATTGAAGATTGTGGGATATATGCGCCAGCGCATCAATGATTTCTGCGACCGCTACCAGCATAACTACTCTGTTCTTGCCACTCCTGCTGAGGGACTTAGCGGTAAGTTCACCAAGAAGGACCGTAAGGAGTTTGGCGTCATCCCAGGAGTCACCGACCGTGACTATTATACGAACTCCAACCATGTCCCCGTCTATTATAAGTGCTCCGCGCGCCATAAGGCAGAGGTGGAGGCTCCTTACCATGAGATGACGCGTGGTGGTCATATCTTCTATGTGGAGATAGATGGTGACGCGACACATAACCCACAGGTCATCATGGGTGTCGTGGATATGATGGATAAGTTGAATATGGGCTATGGCTCTGTCAACCACAACCGTAACCGTTGTATGGACTGCGGTTATGAGAATGCGACACCTTCTTTGGAGGTTTGCCCGCAGTGTGGCAGCACCCATATCGACAAACTGCAGCGTATCACGGGTTATCTCGTAGGTACTACCGACCGTTGGAATCACGGTAAACTCTGTGAACTCAACGACCGTGTGACACATATCGAGGGCTCGCAGCAGCAGGAACTCTTCTAGGAAAACTAGGAAAAACCAGCAAATGATATCTGTCCTTGACATCATAGAAGATACCATGGTAGACGGTCCGGGTTTCCGGACCTCTATCTATTGTGCGGGTTGCCGTCATGCCTGCCCTGGGTGCCATAACCCCCAGTCGTGGGACTTCAGTGGAGGGCATCCGATGTCTACCGAGGATATCATGCGGATCATCGAGGCTGACCCCTATGCCAATGTCACTTTCACAGGGGGTGACCCAATGTATCAGCCGGAGGGCTTTGCTGAACTGGCTCGTGCCATCCGTGAGCGTACAAAGAAAGATATCTGGTGTTTTACTGGTTTCACCTTCGAGACGTTGGTACATAACCCCCGCCATCGGCAGTTGCTCGAACTCATCGATGTCTTGGTCGATGGTCCGTTTATCAAGAAATTGCGTGATGAGCGTTTGTTGTTTCGGGGTAGCAGCAACCAGCGACTGATCGATGTGCCGGCATCGTTGAAGGCGGGGAAGGTGGTGCTCTTCCAGCCTGACGTCTGACTATCTTAGGATTTTCTCGATCTCCTCCTCTACCTTGTTAGCCTCTAGGTCGCGGGCAACGATGCGACCCTGTTTGTTGACGACCAGCATAGCAGGTACGACATAGAGCCCCAGTTGTTGTACGAGGGGAGTCTGGAACAGTTGTCCGTCACAGATGATGAACCACTGCAGGGAGTCACGGTCTACTCGCTTCCGACACTCCCGCTTGTCGCCATCCAGACAGATACTCAGCAAGGCAAGGTCCTGAGCGTGTTTCTTCTGTAGTTTGCGCAGTCTGCGCTGAATCTCCAGACTGGGATAGTGCCAGGTCGCCCATGTGGTGATAACACCCACCTTGTTCTTCAGCATACCGTTGTTTACCTTCTGTCCTTTCATGTCCGTGACGGAGAAAGCGGGAAGGGTGGCTTGCAGCCTGTTGTTCCTCAACCCGTCGAGTTGCTTTTTCAGTTTTCTCAACCTGCCGTTGTCTGGGTTCGCCTTGAGCATCAGACCGGCAAGGCGTTGCCCTTCCACATAGTCGGGGGTCTTCGCACTGACGAAATATTTGTCGAGCAGGTAGAGACTGACGATAGAGGTGGGCTCCTCCTCTATATATTGTGCGATAGCGGCGGGAATCTCAGGGGGTGTGAGTTTGTTGACACGCATGCGTAACTTCGTCAACTCATCGTTCTCGTCAGTGCCCTTGATGGTGATTTCCTTCAGATGGGTGGCGTCCCCCTTGATCTCGACCTCCTCCCCTGGGGCGGCAAAGATAGCCTGTTCACTGAAGTTCGGGAAGACAAGCATCAGGGTGATGTCATTACGCACCTCCCGCTCATAGGAGAAACGTCCGTTCTGTACTTTGATGGTGTCTATCCCGACGAAACCTCCGTCAGGGCTGTATACCAAGAACTGACCTTGGTTGATGTTACGCAGTCGACCAGAGAGACGGAACTTGTCGCCCTCCGGACCGCAACTTAAAAGTAAAAAGGTAAAAAGGTAAAAAGGTAAAAACCTCATCACCTTCTTCCGAAAAAGTCTCTGTAACAACACGACCATCCTTTTTTTACTTTTTTGCCTTTTTACTTTTTTACCTTTTTACCTTTCCAAGTTCCAAATCTTTTTCGGCATAACTCTTCAGCGAGGGATCTTTTTGCAGGGCACTGCGCAGGAAAGAGGCTGCGGCATCGTTATTGCCTTGGCGTGCTTGGACGATCGCAGCGAGATAGTCGGTCACCGCATCCCCGTTCTTCACATTCTTCAAAGTCTGCTGGGCACGGGCATAGTCTTTGTTCAACAACTGGGCGAGTGCCGCACTATTGCTGGGGCGATAGCCGAAGTCCTGTTGGGCAAGGGCGTAGTTGCCTTGCGCAAGATGCAGGTTGCCTAAAGCCTCCGAGAGTCCAGAGGCACCAGCCGACTTGGCGATCAGGTTCTCGGCCTGTTGCAGGTCACCAGCCTGTAAGGCGAGCAGTCCGAGGTTGGCGCTGCTCTCTGGCAGTTGCTGTACCGTCTGAGCCTGTTGGAAGTATCGCTGTGCCTCCTCCTTCTTTCCCTGTTGCAGGGCGAGGACGCCGAGGTTGTTCAGTGCACGTGCGTCGTTAGCATACAGACGGTTGGTGGTCTTCAGGATATCCTCCTTCTCGCTGTCAGTACGGGCGATAGAGGCGGCATAGAGCAGTTCCTCGACACTCAGTTTCGAGGCATCCTGCTCGTACTGACTGAATATCTGTTCGTCATCACGTCCGATGACCTCGTAGTTGATGGTCATACGGGCACGGCGCAGTTCGGGCAGGATACCGTCAGCGAGTTCCTTGAAGCCCTGACTGAGGTTCTTGATCTGCTGCTCACGCTCCTGGGGGTCTTGATACATGGAGAGGACACGCAGGATGACATCCTTGTCGGGGATATTGCTTGCCTTCACCAACTCCTGGAAACCTTCCCAGTCCTGTGCGGTATACTCGGAACTGACACCACCCTCTAGGTTGGCGTTCTTCATCTGCTGGCGCACATAACTCTCCGTGTTCTGCTGACGCTTGTTGGCTAGTTGCTCGTTGAGTTTCACACCACCGTCAGGAGAAGCATAGGCGGAGATCTCCACGTTGGAGAGGTTCAGTCCCTCTTGGTCACGGGCAATCTGCTGCAACAGTCTCACGAAGTCCTGCACGGAGTTCGACTGTAACTCGCTCTTCCGCAACTCCGCCTGCTGGATGAGGAACTTCACGTTGGCATCGAGTCTCTGCTCGGTGATACGCTGGAAGGCATCGGGTGCCACACAAGGCTGTGCCGTAGCCACTGTCTGATGGTACAGTTCACTGGTGGCGACGACACCCTCGGCAATCTTCACGGCAGGCACCTTCACAGCCTTTTCGCCCACTTTCGCATCGAAAGTCAGGTAGAGATCACTCTGTTGCATCGCAGCCTCGTAGGGGAAGGCGGTCTTCATCGTGTAATGACCTCCTAGCAGGTAGGAGATGACTTGGTCGTTACCCATCACCTTCTCGCCTTGGAAGGTGGCTGACTGTCCTTTCGCCGTTTGCTGCACACCGTTCTGGGTGTAGCGCAACTCTGGGGTAACCGTCACCACAGCCTTGCGATTCATATACTGCTCAGGAAATAGTCCGTTGATCGTTGCCAGTACCTGTCCTCCCTCAGCCTCTAAAGGGTTGGGGTCTACCTTGAAGTTATCGGCGGAAAGCGGTTTCAGTCCTCCGCCACAGGATGTCACCAGTACCATGACTCCTGCCAGTAATATCTGTGTTTTTTTCATCTTCTTTTTCATTTCTCGTCTGCGAAGGTACAACATAATTTCTATATGGCAAAGACTTTCACATCATTTAAGACAACAGGTAATCAAAAGAATGGCATCTGTATTTGGATAGATGCCCATCCTTTACGTTTACTAGTCCCTATGTATTCGATGTGAAGTGCCGTTGTAATCAATCGTTAGAAGCATCCTAACCACCGGTTGACTCCAGTCAACCGATCAGTCGACTCCAGTCAACCGATCAGCCGACTCTAAGTCAACCAATCTGTTGACTCTAAGTCAGCAGGTGGGAATACATGATTACTCATTCAGATGCAAGCGTACGCCAAACTGGATGGAAGGTGACAACGGGTGTTCTTTGTAGTAATGCTCTAATGAGGTGCCATCGTTGAAATAGTAGCCCAGGGACGGCTCCAGATAGAAACCTACCAGACGTGTGGCATGGTACTCTGCGCCTACTGCCGCATTGATAGACCACTGCCACGGCTTGTCATTAACGCATTTCTCCAGCATCGCACCACCAGAGACATACAGTTGGAAGCGACTTGCCGACCATAGCCTGTACGACAAGCCAAGGGGTACGCCAAGATAGTGTAGTTTCTGGTTGTAAGTATCATTCGGATGGGACCTTGCGCTGAACTTTGAGTAAAGATAGGTGTAGTTGACACCACTGTAGAGCATGAGACGGGGAGTCAACTGGTAATGCAGGTTTAGTCCGAAGCGGATGGGAAGATGGTGCTTCGATAGATACTCTGTTTTATTTACATTCGTCTCTGTGCCACCATTCAAAGATGCGGGAATAGTGGGGTTAGAAGAATCCATAGCGCTATATACATTCGGCTGTCCAACGGCATTTGCCGCCAGGAGTCCACTCGACGTGTTGATCCCTAACGACCATTTATGCGAGGGCGTACGGGCAACCTCCTGCGTTTGCATGGCAGTTTCTTTCTTCTGTGCCTGTGCCATGACCTCCTCTTTCTGCACAATAACCTTCTCCTTCTGCTCAATGACCTTCTCTTCCTCCATTTGTGTCACTGTTTCCTGAACCATTGGCTTTGGCTCCTCTTGTTTTTTCTCCTCTTTTTCTATCTCATGATGAGGCTTGTTGGGCAGGACTTGGGCGAGGATAGGAGTATCCTTTGTAGGCTCTTTGATTACGGAGTCCGTTTTCTCTTGCTGTAGTGGTGCAGGCTGCTTTGTCACTTCTGCCTGTAAAGGCTGCTCGCTATCGGTGTGCTGATAGAGGACGAAGAAACCTGCCAGCAGCAGGATAGTGGCTGCCGCAGCCCAGAACCATCGGCGGGTGACCGCAGGCTGACGGACAGGTTCTGTGGAGAAGCCCATCTGTTTGCTGATGTCTTCCCAAAGTCCTGCAGGCGGTGTCTTCTCATGCCCTGCTAACTTCTGTCTGAGTTTTTCTGTCCAATCTTCTTTCATCGCTCCTCGTCCATTTTCTCTTTGATTCTTCTTGCCAATAATTGTTTTGCGTGATAGAGTTGGGTGGCTGATGTGGCTTCTTTGATGCCCAGTAGTTCTGCAATCTTCCGATGGGAATAGCCCTCGAAGACGTAGAGGTTCACCACAGTACGATAGCCGTCGGGCAGTTCTCTGATCAACCGATGTAGATCGTCAGCAGTGATGTGCTCTATCTCTGGCTCGTCATCTGTTTCCTGGCTGACACTATCCTCTTGCAGGTCGGTAAACATCAGTTTCTTGCGGGCTCGCAGGAAGGTGAGTGCCTCGTTAGCCACAGTCTTTGTCAAATACCCTTCGAACGACGGCTCGTCACGATACTCAAAGTTCTGCAACGCTGTGAATATCTTCACAAAACTATTCTGCAGCACGTCCTTCGCATCGTCTTCGTCAGGCACATAGCGATAGCAGACCGATGAGAGCCGCCCTACATACTGCTGGTAGAGTTCACTCATCGCCCGTTGGTCTTTCTGCTGTATGCGCTCAACGAGTCGTTTTAGCATTACAAATTCTTATTCTCTACATTAATAATCCAAAAGTACGTAAATCTTGCATGACAAGACACGTTTTTTGGTTTCTTTAACGTTTCGCCATGCAAGATTTAGCCTGTTTCCCTGTTATAGGGACAGTTAAAACTCAAAACGATATGAAAAAGAATCTGTTATTATTGGTTGCCGTTGTGCTGACCTGCGGACTGCAATCTTGTTCCTCCTCAACAGATGAGGAGCCTTTTGGAAAGAAGACAGTTGTTAACATGCTATCGGATCCCGAACCGATAACGTTGACAAGTGAACAGCAGGTGTTTGCCAACGACAACAATGGCTTCACGCTGAACTTCCTGAAGACGGTGAATGAGAAAGACCATAGTGGCAAGAGTTTCATCTATTCACCACTGAGCATCACCTATGTCCTGGGTATGGTGAACGATGCCGCTACAGGAACTACTGAGAAGGAACTCGAGCAGACGTTGGGATTCCACGAGGGAGGTATTCAGGCGGTAAACGACTACTGCAAGAAACTGATTGACGGTTTACCGAAAGTTGATTCGAAGGTGACACTGAACATCGCCAATGCCATCTTCCTTAATAAGGAATATACCCTGAAGGAGCAGTTCCAAAAAGACATGCAGACCTATTACGATGCCAAGGCAGAGGCGCTTGACTTCAAGGCATCCAGTACGCTCAGTCGTATTAACGGGTGGTGCAAAGAGAAAACCAACGGTATGATTCCAACCATTCTCGACAAGGTAGAGTCTAATATGGTGTCGTATCTGCTGAACGCCATCTATTTCAAGGCAGACTGGACTTCTAAGTTCGATACGAAGAATACCAAGACGGAGGCCTTCACCACAGAGAGCGGTACTACCCAACTGCCTATGATGCAACAGAACGTACTCATCAATTATCTAAAGAACGATACCTATGCTGCCGTCGAAATCCCTTATGGCAACCAATTCTGGAGTATGGAGGTGATGCTGCCAGAGGAGGGAAAGACCACAGATGATGTTATCAATTTGTTGGCGCAAAGAGGACTGTATACCAAAACTTATACAGGTGGTGAAGGAGAAATGCTTACCCCCCATGAGGTAGACTTGAAACTGCCACGCTATGAGACGGATTCTGATACAGATGGTCTAGACGGGAGTCTTATCGGTGTGCTGAAGGCGATGGGTATCCGTCTTGCCTTTGATAGTGATCTTGCAGAAATACCCAATATGAGTGAAAAGCCTGTCTATATCGCCATGATGCGACAAAAGGCAAAGATCAAAGTAAATGAGGAAGGATCGGAAGCCGCTGCTGTCACCGTTGCAGGTATGTATGAAACTACTTCTATAGGTGTGTCACCAACTTATCCCAAGGCAACGTTCCATGCCAACCGTCCCTTTGTCTATGTTATTAGGGAGGCTTCGTCTGGTGTCATCCTTTTTGTAGGAAAATTCACTGGGGAATAAAAGCGAGAAGGATTTAGTGTACAGAAAAAGTACGGAATACCAGGTAGTAATCATTGGCATGGATGGTGAAGGAAGCCTCTAAGGCTTCATTCAACGTCCCCTGCCACCACTCAGTGGTGGGATAACACTGCCATTTCAGTCCCTCGGACGACAACTCCGTACATCCGAAATTGAAAATACTGACCTGTTGACCAGAGGAAGTCTCGAAAGTCCTATCACCTTTCGCAGGGACAAAAAAGCCATGGTCAGTATACATCACCCCCTCCACTTGGTATTCCCGGAAATACCGCATGAGCAACGAGATGTTCCCGATGGTATGGTCTTCCCGCTTCCCCGTACAACCGAGGTAGGCAATCCTCCGCCACCCTTGTGCGATGCAATAGCGGGTCGCTTTCGTCAGGTCGTTGTCATCCTGCTCGTCAATCTGTATCAGTCGGTCGTGATAGGCTGAGGGTACGGAGTCGCCATCACCTATCACGATGTCCGCATGCGGATAGTGGGTGATGGCACCATCACAGCACACCACCCTGTCAGCCTCATGCAATACCTTGAGGGGGACGGCATGAGTAGGGAATGTCCCATTTGCTAAGATGACGGCATCAAACTTTCTCATACTCTGTGATTTTCGCCATCTTCTTCCATTTATAATAGCCTGCGATGGCAATAATGACATACAGTCCGTAAAGTCCCGCCTTGAAGGGAATGCCCTTCGTGATATAAAGATAGGTACATACGGCATCGACCACAATCCAGAACAGCCACTGCTCCAAGAACTTACGTGCCAAAGCCCATAGTCCCACGAAGGAGAGGGCATTGGTGAAAGCGTCCAATAAAGGTACGGTGGAGTTAGTCCAGGTGATAAGCACATAATACGTCAGTCCCCATGCCACGAGGAAAAAGGCGAGGGTGGGTAGATAATACTGCTTGGGCATGTGGATAATTGGCAAGGGCTTATGCTCCTTCTTGGTTTTCTTGAATCGCCAGACGGCAAAGCCATAGAGCGCAGCGACAGTATAGTACACTGCCATACCAGCGTCCCCATAAAGTCCGTGCCGCCAATAGAGTACGATATCCAAGGCAGGCATCACCACACCGATGAGCCACAACCAGATACTGGCACGGTACTCGAGCCAGATATATACCAGCCCGAGTACCGTTGTCAATATGTCAAGCCAATCGAAGTCCATTTAGAAGTTTATCGACAGATGTGCCATGAGGTTGAAAGGAGCCGAGGGGGCGAAGCCTGCATAATAGAGTCCGTTGTCACGGTTCTTGACAAAATTGCCATTGCTGTCGTACTTGGCACCGTCCACAAAAGCGATAACCTGTCCACTGGCATCTCTCTTGTATCCAGGGGCTGCCCATCCGTTATTATCGTATTTCGTGCTGAAGAGATTGTAGAGTGTGACTCCTATCGTGGCGTCTTTTATGCCGAACTTCGGAAGTGAGACGTTGTAACTGAGATCAATATTAGTGGTGAAGTGTCCGTCAAGCATAGTGCTCACCTCCTGAGTCGTTCCGTCGGCAACAATGGTGGAGAAACTCTTGAAGCCGGCATTGGTCATATACTGTTCACTGACATATTGGCTCTGGATACTTGCCTTGAGTCCCTTGTATGTGAAGGTGAATATGTTGTTGGCAATCCAGTCTGGGGAGAAAGCAAGAGGCTGGTCGCCTAAATCAACCACATCGCCATTGTCCAACAGGACTGTGATGCCCTTTACACGGTTTTTCGACCATGTGCCGTTAATATCCCAGCGGAACCAGTCAACGGGCTTCCATGCTGCCTCCAGTTCCACACCGAGTCGGTAACTGTCAGGTATGTTGCGGGTGATAGCCTCGCCAATCTTGTCAATCTCACCAGTCAGCACAAACTGGTCTTTGTAGTCCATCCAATAGAGGTTGGCGCCTGCGGAGAATGTTGGGCTTTGGTATTTATAGCCTACTTCCAGATCGTTCAGCCGCTCTGCCTTTGGCATGGTAAGTTCAGCATTGATGTTATTCTCAAAATTGTTGCGTGTCGGTTCCTTATGGGCAATAGCGTATGAGGCATACACCTTATGGGCAGGGGTTATATCATAGTTTAACCCGAATTTAGGGTTGAAGAAGTCGAACGACTCTTTCATGTCATAGACAATACGTTTGTAGGTAGTCCAGTTGATTTCATCCGTAGGACCGTTCATCTTGATGCCCACATGGCGGTACTGTAGGTCGACGAAAGCATTCAGCCCAGGGAGGAGGTCGTAGGTCACTTTGCCATAGATGTTAAAATCAGTCTTCTTGGTATTGTTGTCATAGTATTGATGGTCAGGCAGTAATTCGTCAACAGGATTCTTTACCCATGTCACCAGTCCGAAATGGTCGCCATCATACTTGTTCCAGCCGCCGCCAAAAGAGGCCTGCAGGTTGCGATGATTATTGTAGTTCAGCGAAGCCACTATGCCATAGAAGTCGTTTGCCATTTTTTTCTGTCGTACCAAATCGCTTTCTGCCCATGTCTGATTCTTATCCAGATCATACTCAAATAGTGTTCGTCCGCTTTTGTACTCCTCATAGTAGCCATCACCACGAGTATAGTGCAGGGCGGCATTCAGGTTGAACTCGTTGGTCAGCCGTTGGTTCCAGATGAGTTGGTAGTTCTGCTGATGGTAGTTGTCCGTCTGGTTGTCGTAGTAATGTACATTCCCTTCCTCATCCCAGTATTCACCACAAGAGTTATAAGTGCGCCCATAGAGGCTTTGCTCATACTTTGAGGTATAGTTCCACGCATGGTAAGTCTCCTCCACACCATTCCATGTGATGAACTTCACCACGGTATTGTCGCCGAACCAGCCTGCCTGTAGCAGGTAAGAGTTCAGTTTGGTGGAGGCACGGTCCAGGTAGCCCTTTGAGCCTATATTCGACAAGCGTCCCTGGATGCCCCAGTGATTGTTAATCAGTCCTGTGCCAAAGCGAACTGTCTCTTTATGGGAATAGTAGGAGCCGCCACTGAAGTCCAGTCCGACAAACGGCTGGATGCCGATATTCTCTGTCAACATATTGATGGTGGCACCAAAGGCACCCGCACCATTCGTGGAGGTACCCACACCACGCTGTATCTGCATCGACTGGACGGATGAGGCGAAGTCACCCATGTTCACCCAGTAGAGTTGGGCACTCTCCGCATCATTCATCGGCACACCATTCGTTGTGATGTTGATACGGCTGGGGTCTGTACCACGTACACGGAGGGAGGTATAGCCGATACCATTACCTGCGTCAGAGGTCATCGTGATAGAAGGGGTCAGCGACAAGAGATACGGAATGTCCTGACCGTAGTTGACACTCTTCAACTGCTCTTTGCTCATGTTAGTAAAGGCAACAGGTGTCTTCTTCGTGGCACGAGTCGCCACCACCTGCACGTTCTGTAACTCCACACTCTTCAGTGTGTCTGTCTCTTCTGCCTGTGCTGTCATCGCAGCACCCAGCAGCATCATTAGAAATACTCTTCTCATTTCTTTTCCTTTAATTTTTAAACACTAAAAATAAAGGGGGTCTTTGTTGAATCTCGAACTCTATCATCCCTACGTCGGTATTGCCCGCATCAGGTTAAGAGGGTATCATCTCAGCCGCCAACAGGCGGCACCCCTTGATAATTCGGGTGCGAAGGTACAACAAAAAAAAGACATAGCAAAGAAAAACCTAGATTTTCTTTGCTATGAGGTCTCCTTATCCAAATTTCTCGACCGCCTCATAATAAGTATCAAGGCTGCCGATGTCGAAACGCCCTGCCGTCATCTGCCATGCATGCATCGTGGTATGGTCGACCATATAATGGGCGAGGTTGCCTGGGGCATCCTTGCCACATCCGTTCTCCACGGAATGGCGCACAAGGTCGAGGTTTTTCTTTAAATAGATATAGAAAGGAGGCACCGCCCAATGACTCTTCGGCTCCTGTGGTTTCTCCTCCATATTCAGTACCTTCATTTGGTCGTCCACGACGATGACACCCGTACGCTGCAACTTCTCGACAGAAGGTTGCTCATGGCACATGATGCAACTCGTCTGCTTCGCCTTGGCAAAGTCGACAAACTCTTGGAAAGAGAAGAACAGCAGGTTGTCGGCGGCAACGACCAGCATATCGTCATCGATATGGAGTTGCTCCATGGCAAACAACAGGTCACAGACAGCACCTAAGCGAGTCTCATTTGTCGATGTGCCATCATCGATGATGGTAATGGGTTTGGTGTACTGCTGCTGAGCAGCCCATTCCTCAAAGATTGGCGCAAACTTATGGTTGGTGACTATCACATGCTCGTCGATCTCGGGTATCTGGTCGATGTCATCGAGCATACGACCTAAGATGGTGCTCTGTCCAATCTTCAACAATGGCTTCGGGAAATTCTTCGTCAGTTCTCCCAGTCGGGTGGCATAGCCTGCCGCAATCACGATATTCTTCACTTCTTTACCTTTTTACTTCTTTACCTTTTTACTTTTTTACCTTTATAAAAACCTCGCTCCATCGTCTGGTTTTACCCAGAACACTTTAAACGTCTTCTCATACTCAGGGAACTCCTCCAGATAGCGATGGGTGAGTTCCTTCTCTATCTCCTCCTTATGGGCAGGATCCACAAGGGCGATACAGGCACCCTTGAAGCCAGCACCACTGAATCTGCCACCGTAGACACCGGGTAATGAGCGCATGATCTCATAGATGGCAATCAATTCTGGACTGCCACACTCGTAGTTATGGATGCTACTCTCGCAGGAGTCAAACGACAGTTTGCCGAAGAGTTTCAGGTTACCAGTCTCCCATGCCGTCACACCTTGGCGCACTCGACGATACTCCGAATAGAAATGCTCGGCACGGCGGGCAAAGCGGGCAGGCATGGCGATGCGTGTCTTCTCAAATGTCGCCTTGGGGATATCCCGCAGGAACGTCTTATCGAAGGTTTTCAGGGGCTGGTCGGTATAGGCGAGCATATTCCATGCCGCCGTTTTACACTCACTGACACGCAGGTTATAGTCGGAGTTCACCAGTGAGCGGGTCAGTCCTGAGAAGAAGATGCCGATCTCAAAGTCGGGCATATCGGGATGCCGCTTGATGATACGGTAGTCGTTGCTGTCGCAGTCGAGGAAGAGCAGACCGTCTTTCTTGCCCAGTGCGATACAAGCCTGATCCAGCAGACCGTTGTTCAGTCCGATATACTCCCGTTCCGCCTCAGAGGCGATCTTCACCACCTCGAAAGGTTGTAACGTGATATCGTTTGCCTTGGCAAATGCCATCACATAGGCAATCAATACGGCTGCCGAAGATGACAGACCTCCTACAGGCAGTGATCCTTGTAGCACACCTTCGACACCCCGTTTCAGTTCGAAACGCTTCTTCAACGCATACTTGGCTCCTCGGGCGTAGTCGCCCCAGTGGTGCTCCCTTACCTGTGAGGGAGTGTCCACATGAAATTCCACATCGCCCTCAAAGGTGCGTGACGACAATTTCACCAGACTGTCTTCCCTGATGTTAAACCACAGGTCGACACCCTTGTCAATGGCAAAGCCTGTCACCAGTCCGTGCTGGTGATCCACATGTGCTCCCAGCGGACAAACCCGATAGGGCGCAAAGATATGATACTGATATTTTTCCATAGTGGGGTCAAAGATACGAAAAAAAGTGGAATAATCAAATTTATATTCCACTTTTTTATCTTTTACTCTTCTCCACCACCAGATTGGAAGTCCTGTTGCGGCTGCTCGTTCTGTCGTTGCTGCTGGTTATTTTGCTGCTGCTGGTCATTGTCTTGGAGCAGTTCCTCACGGTCGCCACCTCGTCGCTGGTTATTGTTCATATTGCCGAAGTTCCATGTCACTTGGAGATTGACCATGGGGTCGCGCCAGTTCTTCTGGTGACGCCAGAAGGTGTCACTCTCGGTATAGTTCTCCCAATGGCGGGAGTTAAAGACGTCACGCCAGTTGAAGGCAACGGCAAGTTTCTTGTTGAAGAAGTTCTTGCGGATGCCCAGGTCGAGGGAGGCGTTAGGCTTGCGATAACCTTGCGTGATCACGCCACGAGAGCGGTAGTTGCCCGTCAACTGCACAGAGATATCGTAAGGCAGGATGAGGGAGGCGAGCATGCGGGCATCCCATGAGAAACTCTTGTCGCCCTCACCAGTGACTGTCTGTCCGTCGATGATATAGGTGAAGCCATCGAGTTTGTTATAGTATCCATTGACGGTCGTCGTGAGGTCGAGGATGCGGAAGAGTTTGTTCTTGCCAATCAACTCCACACCGAGACTCTGCCGCTTGGTGAGGTTCATCGTGGTCATATACATTAGTCCGTCGTCCGCATTCTGATAGCGGATGCGCTGCATCACATCGGTGGTGGGGCGATAGTAGGTGGAGATGCTCAGGGTATGCTCTGCCCATGTCTTCAGGAAGTTGAGCGAGATAGAATGGGTATATTCCGGAGTCAACTCGGGATTACCGAACTGTACCATCGAGGCATCACTGGTGTTGCGGAACGAGTTGAGTTGTCCACCCCAGGGGCGACGCAGGCGGTAGGTATAGTTCAACTGCAGTTGTGCACTCTCTGTCAACTCATAGTTTAGGAACAGCGAGGGGAAGAGTTTGAAGAAATCCTTTTTGTAAGGCTCCTCCTTAGTAGCCGTACCGTGCTCTTGGGCGTAGTCGTAACTCTCTGTGTCCACCTTCCAGTATTCGCCACGCAAACCAGCCATGATTCCGAGTTTGCCAACTTTTCCGTTGACAGTGGCATAGAGGGCATGGGTGTCCATCGAGTAGATGAAGCGGTTATAGTAGAGCGCATCCTCCACCAGTCCTGTCCCCTCCCAGTTGCTGGCAAACCATGACTCCTGTGGGGTGTTCTCGTGTGACCAGCGTCCGTTATAGCCAGCCTCTATCTTGAAGTTCTCCGTGATCTGGTTCTCGTAGTCGAGTTTTGCCTCCCACGAGCGGTTGCGGATATACATGGGGCGGTATTGGTAGGAGTAGGTTGTTTGTTGCTGTGGCACGTTTGTTTGTTGCTGTGGCACAGCAACATACCAGATGGAGTCTTGGTAGGTGTTGTCGTTATCGCTCATCCAGCGGTTATACTCCACATGGGCGGTTATTTTGTGGTTATCCCTCCAGCGGTGCTCATAGCCGAACTCAGCATGATACATCTGCATGTCGCCATCACCCTTGTTCAGGCGGAACATCTGGTAAGCGTCTTGGGTGGCGCCAATCGTTCCATAGTGATAGGGAGTCTCGGTAGTGCTCTTATGGTTGCCCTGTAGCGTCATACCTCCTAACGAGAGGTCGTCGTTCTTGGTGAAATGCCAGGTGAGACCCATACGAGCGAAGAGTCCACCGCCACGGCGTTTCTCCTCACTTTCGTAGTTCTGGTATTCGTTGGTCTGTTTGTAGTTCTGCTGGCTCTCACTGCCTCCCTGGTTCTTACGGCGGCGATAGCCAAGGTTGGCATAAGCGTCAAGCACCCCACTCGAGTAGTTGATGTTCGCTCCCGTATTCCATCCGCCATAGATGTTCGCACCGACACGCAGTGAACCATAGTAACCTGCCTTGCGGTCGCGCTTTAGCACGATATTGATGATACCTGCCGAGCCTTCAGGAGAATATTTCGCAGAGGGGTTGTCAATGACCTCGATACGCTCGATGCTCTCCGCAGGAATCTGTTGCAGAATCTCCGCACGGTTGTCAGTCGTCAGTCCACTCGCCTTACCGTTGATCCATACCTCCACACTGCTATTGCCACGTAGCGAGATCTCCCCATCGGTGGTCACCTCTACACTGGGGATATTCTCCAACAGGTCACTTGCGGAGCCTCCTGCAGCGGCAAGAATCTGGTCGACAGAGAAGACCTTGCGGTCGACCTCCAGTTTCATCTGTGAGCGTTGCCCAGTGACTTGGACCTCACCCAGCACCTTCGCATCCTCCGCGAGGTAGAGTGTCTTATATTGCTGTTGGCGGTTCTGTGCGGACAGCGTAAACTGGCGGGTCAACGTCTTATAACCCACGAAAGAGACCTGTAACTGATAGTTACCATCTTTTAGTCCTGTGATATGAAACTGTCCGTCAACATCCGTGATAGCCCCTTTGACGAGTTTGCCTGCTGGAGTCTCCACCACGACATTGACAAACTCCATGACCTCATCCGTCTGCTTGTCTAGAACTTTACCTCTCACTGAGCCTTGTGCTAAGGCTACAAGAGTACCCATAAATAATAGGGCGATAACTATAATTCTTTTCATAATGTATAGTTAGACGCCCTATTATATGAATGGTTTAATACTGTTGAAATTTATCTTATAACAATTTTACCGTTGACAATATAAACACCGTGGGGCAGGGTGCTCCAGTCGTTGGCAGTACCTACCTTAATACCCTGCAGGTTATAGACGGTACCATCTGTCTTGACAGGCTGGCGGAGAAGTTCGATGCCTGCGGTGGTGTCCTCTTGAATGGAAAGAGATTGGTTTCTCCAAGAAAGGATAGACCAGTTAGAGATATTGTCAGATTCGAAATCACCGTTGGTAATCATTTCTGTGGTACCACCTTGTTCGATGCAAGACAAATCATCGAAATAGACGTTGCCTTTTAGATGACCAAGGCAGAAAATCAACTCATCATGTGGGTAGGTAGCAGTGCATGTCCACTCGAAATCTTGGTAGGTTGTGACGACATTTTTTGTGGGAAGGTTATATTGTACGTCAGCACTATTGCCCCATTGGTCTCGATTTGTGCTGGCACCAAATCGGGGCCATAAGGCAATTTCACCCGCCTGATCGGCACGCATAGTAACACGGACGGTGTATGTCTTACCGGCCACCATCGGCGTGGCAAGTTCGCAGATAGCCTCGTTGCCATAAATGTCAGTACTGGCATTTGGATTATTCACCACCAGCACATGGTTAGGACCTTGGTCAGATACTGTGACATTGATATCTAAGGTATGAGTAACACCCAGGAAGTCGGTATAGGATGCCTTGACGATACCAGTCTTCTCCTCAGTACCTATCACGGCTCCGTCTTTGATGGTGAAGTCATCGCTGGTGAAGGTCGCCTCGTTGATAAGGTCTTCCTCATGTCCGTCAGCGAAGGTTCCCCTGAGAGTCAGCACCTTACTGCCCCCCTTACGGATGTTGATATCCGCGATCTCGTTGAGTTTGCTGAGGCTATAGACTTTCTTCAGGTCGGCATTCCAATTGTAGTCTTCCTGTGCCTTTGTCTCCTTACCCATCACCTTCAGTGCCTCATAGGCATAGCGTTTGCCCATTGTGCGATAGCCCGAAACAGTGAAGTGAATATTGTCGGAGGCACAGGGACATCCATTGGAGTGAATCACATGGGCAGTGGGGATGACACTGGGCAGTTGGGCTATGATGGTGTTGTGATACGAGCAGACACCGCCAACATCGGCATTGACCGTCTCACCAGCGAAGAGGGGAACATCAGCGGCATTGAGACCGAGGTCTGCCAACAGGTGCTCGTAGATGTTCTTAACCTTGTCGAGCCACACCTGCTGTCCGTTATCTGACTCACCTTGATGCAATAGGATGCCCTTGATGACACCTGACTGCTGGGCGATCTTTGCCATGTCTACCAGCCGTTGGTAGGGGAAATCGTCGTACTGTTTAGCGGAGTTCTGCAACCATGTCTCTGTGGTCGCCAGATAGTTGTCTACTGTCGTCTTGTCAGGCGAGAAACCGTCAATGGCAATACCGCCAATAGCGACATCGACGACACCGACTTTTACATTGGAGGGGAGGGCGGCTACCATGGTACGCCCGAAATAGTCTGCCATACCGATATTGGTCCAGTCGCGGACAATAGGACAGTTGGCAGGATACCATTGTCCCTTGGTGCGCTTAGGAGTTGTGGTGTTGAAATCTACACAGGCTAGCGCTTGAAAGCGGTCGTCAACGGTCTTGTCGACAGTCTCTGCCTGTGCCTGTCCCTCCATGTTCGACTGTCCGAAACATAGATAGATGTAGAAGTTTGGATCTACTGCAGCGCTCATTCTCATGGCGAGGGTAAGCAGCATACTAATAAGTAATGTTCTTTTCATTGTTTGTTGTGTTTTTATTGGTTCGTACTAGTGTTTGCAAAGGTACATCATTTATTTCAAAGTGCAAAATATGACAAAAACTTCTTGTGCGACTCTCGTATGAAGACGGGGATGTAGGTCTTGTCCTCCACTTTATTAAAATACAGGATGG
The DNA here is from genome assembly GCA_017458005.1 of Prevotella sp. GTDB lineage: Bacteria > Bacteroidota > Bacteroidia > Bacteroidales > Bacteroidaceae > Prevotella. Next base: position 21,988 of record JAFTGH010000048.1, read on the forward strand.
GTTGGTCACCATTCGCCAACTCAGCAGCGAGGTGATGATGACCCGCCTCTAAGTGTACAATCTTTGAGCCAGTCGGGCAAGGTGCTTGTCGCACCAGGCTCCGCATATCGGATCCGTACAGCATTGCTTGCCACATATTCTACGGTCAGTTCGGGGACAGCCTCCACCACCATGCGTCGTCCGTTAGGTGACTGTGCCTGCCATGCCGATACAGATAGACTAGTGAGCAGACTTGCTGTCAGGGTGAAGAGGAGACGGTGGTGCATATACATAGATGATTATTTACCGAATTTCTTGTTTTTCTCTATCGTCCAGTCTTTACGCTGTAGGATACCGCAGTTCTTTCCTTTGAACATAGCCGCAGCCTTTTGGTCACCCTTCAGTTGCCAGTCGAGCCAGGCAATGGCAATGGGACTGAACTCGCCACCATGGGGATGGCGGTAGGTGCCACCATGACCAACGGGGTAGTTGACAGCACAGGCAGGAACATGGTTGATGCGATGGAAGTCATCCATGCCATTCTCGTAGGCGATATCCTCTTTGCCGCCAAGGATATAGATGACTGGTGTGTGAATCTCTGTCAACTTCTCTTTGGGAGGCATGGGCATGCCGCCTACCGCCTGAGCGGCATTGGATGGCTTGAAGAGTCCGCTGTTGCAAATCATGAGGGTAGTGATACGAGGGTCTGCACAGTTGAAGAGCGTCTGCAGTCCACCGCATGACATACCGGCGGCACAGATGTTCCTCACGTCAATCTTCTGATAATAGGGTGACTGGGGATTGGCATTCTGAGCCACTGCCCAGTCGATGCTCTCTATCTGCTGCTGGGTGGTAGACATCGGACCCTGATAAGGCTCTTCCTCCATGGGGATATAGCCTGTGGCGATGACGAGGTAACCGTGGGAGGCTATCTCGTTGAGGAACTTGAAATGCTCCCATGGGGAGTTAGTGCAGGCACCGTTACCCCATACCAAAACGGGAAGCGGATGCTCCTGACTGAAGGCGGAGAGGTTCTGCGGCGCGAAGATGGTATGGGCAGGGAGAGAGGCATCCTCTCTCATCACTGCCTTATAGGCACCAGTGCCACCCTCCTCGACAACCTTTTCCTTTACGGACTCTTTGAGGAAGAAATCAGTCATCCGACGGAAGGTGCTCTCATTGAAGGTCACAGGACCATGTTGTCCGTCAGGAACGGAGATAAAGTCTTCCAAACGACCGCATTTCCTGAGAGCATTGGAGAAATTGACGCCCTGGCAGTGGGGTACCACATTGTCTGCCTCGCCATGGAGTACCAGGAAGCGTGGGTTACTGGCACTGACATAGGTGATGGGACTGATGAGTGCCACCATGTCGGGAAGGTTGGCGGGCGCTCCACCGATGAGGGCTGCCTCAGGCGATTTCTCGTCGTTCACCGTCTCACATTTGTTCATGTGTGCCATGTCTACGGGACCGAACCAGTCGACGACGGCATCTACCGTACTCTTATAGTCGAGGTTGCCGCCGACGGTGCCTTCCAGATCAAGGGAGGTATTGCCCACCGTATATTTGCGGATACCATTGGTGACACCAGCCAGAGAGGCAAGATGTCCGCCAGAGGAGAATCCCGTGATACCGATGAACGAGGTGTCGAGTTTGTATTCCGCCGCATGGGCGCGGATGAAGCGAAGGGCAGCCTTCACGTCATGGATCTGAGCGGGAAACTTAGCGTCACCACTGGCACGGTGGTTGATGCAGACGACGGCGAAGCCCGCCTCTACCAACGGCTTGCCAATTGAGAGGTAAGTCATAGCCTTCATGTTATTGGCGAACCAGGCACTGCCATAGATGGCGACGATGACTTTATAACTGGTCTGTTTCGTGTCTGGTAGGTAGATATCCATGCGGTGCGCCTCCATGTCGTCACCCGCATAGTTGATATCCTTGTAAGTCGCATTCGTCTCGGGCATCTGAAAACCTCCGAAACCGCCTGGCTGTGCCTCTGCGATGATTCCTGCAAAGGTAAAAAGCATAGTAATGATAGTTTTTCTCATATCGTTGTTATTTTAATGATCATTCAAACTTCCACCAGTCGAGACGGGTCTCTCCACGGGTATTGCTAAAGCAGATGTAGAGGTCGTGGACACCAGTGGCGTTCTTTACTTTGGCGACAAAGGAGCGGTAGCGGTCTACTGATTTCGTGTCGCTGAGGGCAAGTGTTCCGACGACAGGACCGTTGGCACCGTCGAGACGCAGGATGATGGTACAGTTGCCTGTGCAGGCTGCCGTTACGTTGAATTTCCTGGCACCAGCCTTGAAGTCGACACCACGCAGACGGATATACTCGCCGTCGTTGATGTCAAAGACATACATGTTACGCTTGCCAGTAGACAGGGGCATGTCGGCAACGACGCCCGTATTCTCGATACCCATCTTCGCAGTCTTCAGCCCATAGCCCCATGCCATGGTCTCAGCCTCCACCCGCTGGTAGGGATTGAGCCAGCGCAGTTGTTTGACGGGCTCCTGGTCGAGCCAGTAGGGAATCTCCTCGATGGTGCCGTCCTGCCGATAGGTGATCTCCTGGGCGGATACACTGCGGCGCTCATGGTGTACGAAGGTCTCGAGGTGCATGAGGTCGTAGTTCTGTCCGAAGACATACGAGTGACCTTGATAGTCTACGATGCCAGGGTGGTTGCCACGGTCACGCTCTGTGGGTCGCATGATATAGCCTTTGCTCTCCCATGGTCCTGTCGGTGAGTCGCTCATGGCATACCCTAATGCCTCCGGGCAACAGGTGGAGGCATAGCCGAGGTAGTAGTGTCCGTTACGCTTATAGAACCAAGGTCCCTCCTGATAATGCTCGATGTGATAGGGTAGTCTGACCACACTGTCTCTCAGGGAGATCATGTCATTGTTCAGACGGGCATAGAAGGTATAGGGATTGCCCCAGTACATATACGCCTGTCCGTCATCATCTGTAAAGACAGAGGGGTCGATATCGAACCAGTTGCTCTGGTCCCATACCAATGGTTTTCCCAAGGGGTCTTTGAAAGGTCCATAAGGGGAGTCGCTGGTCAGCACGGCGATACCGTGTCCGTGGAGTGGGGCATAGAGGTAGTATTTGCCATTGCGCTCCACCGTCTGAATCGCCCAGGCACCATTCTCCCTGGATCGCCAGGGGATATCCTTCAGAGAGGCGACGGCGCCATGCTCCGTCCAGTTGACCATATCCGTCGTTGACCATAACAGCCAGTCATACATGAAGAAACCCGCAGCACTCTTCTCGTTCTCGTCAGGGATATCCTCTGGTGAGGCATCATGCGAGGTATACAGGAACAGCGTGTCGCCTACTACCAGTGGCGCAGGGTCGGCAGTGTACTTCGTCTGGAAGAGGGGCATGTTCACCTGTTCCAGTCCACGCATCTCCCACCAGTCGAAGTTAAAGAGTTTCGGACCCTTCCTTCCTGTGAATACCAGATAGAGGTCGTGGGTACCTGTGGCTATAGTAGTCAGGTCGGCAGTCAGTGTCTGCCATCGTTCCCAGCCTCCCGTGGCAGGAACGGCAAGTGTGCCTATCTGCTGTCCTTTGATGCTGTCGAGGTGGAGTTCTATCTGTCCGCCGCGCAGTCCACTTGCCACCTGAGCCGTGAAGGTGCGGGGCAGTTTGCCTGCGAAGTTGACCGCCTGTAACTTGATATAGTCACCGTGATGGATGTCTGTCACATAGACACCAACCTCCTCGTTCTGTTCTGTCTTTACCCCTTGCGAGAACGCCATGGTCTCTGCCTCCACCTTCCGATAGGGATTGAAGTTGGCGATAGGGCTCACACCCTCATCCGTAGGCATGATCTTGGGGAAACTGCCGTCAGTGTTGTATTGGAACTCCTCCACGGCGACACTGCGTCCGAAACCTCCTCCACCAGGCAACTTCCCTGTGTGGTAGAAGAAATAACTATGTCCTTTGTAGTCGGCGACACCACAGTGGTTGGTGAAGGAACCCGTATCGCAGAGGGGCATGATCTCGCCAGCGTAAGTCCATGGACCAGTAGGCGAGGGTGCCGTGCTGTATGCGATATGCTCTGGCACACCACCGGCGGCATAAAGCAACTGGTAGGTGCCATTGCGTTTGGTCAGCCAAGGACCTTCCACATAACTGTCTTTGTATTGCTTACCCTTCTCCCGCTTGCTCATGATGGGACCGCCGAAGGCCTCCTCCGTCATGTCGAGGCGTCCTAACTCGCCACTGTACGATATCATGTCCTCGTTCAGTCTTAGGTAGTAGCACTGGGGATTGCCCCACATCAGCCATGCCTGTCCATCGTCATCAATCATCACCGTGGGGTCGATATGGTCCCAACTGCCATTCTCGAACAACGGTTTCCCAATAGCGTCATGGAACGGTCCCGTCGGCGTGTCACCCACGGCGACCCCGATCGCCATGCCGTTGGATATCTTGGAGTGGGCACAGATATACCAGTAGAACTTACCGTTGCGCTCGATACACTGACTAGCCCATGCACGGTCGTCAGCCCAAGAGAAACTCTCCAAGGCAAGAGGCGAGCCATGATCCGTCCAGTTCACCATATCCTGTGTGCTGTAAATACGCCACTCCTGCATCCAGAAGAAGTCCGCCTTGTCCTCGTCATGTCCTGTATAGACATACATCGTCCCGTTGTGAACCATCGGGGCGGGGTCGGAGGTACACCATGTCTGCACAAAAGGATTCTGGGCAAGACAGCAGGTTGTTGTCACTAATGTGACCCAAAAAGCAATACCTTTTTTCATATCTTATTTTTTAGTATATTCGAAATTGTCGATATCCACATAGCCGCCTTTCTTCTTGGTGGCGTAACAGAAGATGCCGAATTTTGTCCCCATAAAGAAACGACGGTAGTCGAAGATCATACGATAGTCGGAGCCGATCTTTGTCCATTGCTCACCGTCAAGACTGTAATAGAAAGTGGCAAGATCCTGTCCGCCGCCATGCCCGTTCGGACGGAAATCACCGTCAACACGGAGCCAGATCTTAGAAGTGGTTAGCGGCATACTCTCTATCTCCTTTGTCTTGACATCCGTCACCTGCTTCTCCCTTTCAGTCAGACTGACCGATTGCTCTGTCATGGAGAGGGTCAGTCGCTTACCGCTCTTCTTGACAGTCAGCACACCAGCGTCTCCGTTGAAGGCGGCAAGACCAGCACAGTCGCCATCCTGCATCTTAGAGAGGTCCATCACGATAGCGCCGCTACAGGTGGGGCCCTCCATTCGTTGTGTCAGGGTGTTGGGAGCCTCATAGAGATTTGTCACTATTCGATTGGTCTTCAGGCGGAGATAGCCAGGACGCTCCGTGAGCGACCATGCGTCATCGATGGGATTGTGGTTCCATTGCCAGTGCAGTCCGAGTGTCGGGTCAGCGAAGTCGTCACTTTTCACGATATGGGTCTCTGGCTGTCCGCAGACCACAGGGCGTACCGTCTCCGGCACCTTGCCGTTCTCGTCGCCTAACATCGGCCATCCGTTGATCCAGCGGCAAGGCATCACTGTCAACACACGTCCTACACCGCCACGGTCCTGGAAGATGATGCCATACCAGTCACCATCCTGTGTATCCACGATAGTACCCTGTGCCTCATAGGGGAAGCCACCAAACTCTGATTCGAGGATCACCTGTTTCTCGTAGGGTCCGTGGATGTCATCGGCGCGATAGCATACCTCACGGCGATGCCTGCCTGGAGCCCATACATGTGAGATCATGAGGAGATAGTATTTCCCGTTATGCTTGATCATCCTGCTGCCCTCCAAGAGTCCTGTCTCGTCTTCCTCCCGTTGGAATATCTGCTGGTGTGTTCCCTCGATGACATCCGAGAGATCGGGTTTCAGTTCCATCATCTCGCCAGTGCCATAGATGACATACACCCGGTCATCGTCATCGAAGAACAAGGAGCAGTCGTGGAAATGGCGCATGCGTGACACCAGTGTCCATGGACCTCTCGCCTTCTCTGCGGAGAAGATATAGGTGTCGCCCATGGCTCCTGCCTCGTTAGGGGCTAAGAGCGCATAGAATTTTCCGTTGTGGTATTTCAGGGAGGTAGCCCATTGCCCACGACCATAGACAGAGCCTTGTTGGAGGTCATATTTTGGAGAGTCTGTCAGACGGTCGAAGATATATCCTACCGTCTCCCAGTTCTTCAGGTCTTTCGACTGCATGATGGGGGCGCCAGGCATCAGGTGCATCGTGGTAGACACCAGATAGAAAGTGTCGTCCACACGGATGATATCGGGATCGGGTACATCCGCCCAGAGCATCGGGTTCTGGATGACAGATAAGGTGTTTTGTGGCTGTTGTTTGAAATTCCATTTGGAGTTATCACTCTGGAAGTCATATTTGGCGAGGGTGGGCGTGCTGTCACCTGCTGAGTAGAGACAGTATTCCTTGTTGTTCCCTTCTTGTCCAGGGATGGCGAAAGGCATGATGCGGTAGGTGCCATCAGTCAACTGCTCTATCCACCATAACTGACTGTCCTGACCCTCAAACGCTTTGGCAGAGACCTGCAGGTCAGCAGTTGCCGTCAGCGCACGGTTGGTGCCCTCGATATAGATTTCATAGAGCGGACCAGTGAGTCTTCCACCCGCCTGTGGTACAGGCTTGATATGCCAATGCTGCCAAGGACGGAACATATAGTTGCTGCAACGGACAGCAATCTCACCTTCGGGCCAGGTACCGATGACATCTTCCAGTTTCTGGTTAGGAATAGCCTTCACAGGCTCGTTGGGATCCATCTGCCAGAAACGCTGGCGTTCCTGTTCCATACGGACAAAATCAACACCCAGTTCCAGACTATAGCCACGACGCTCAGAGAGAATAGCAAAGGTACCTTCTTTGAGTCGTTCACCAGCCACAGGCCATCCGTTCTTCCACAACAGAGGGAGAATGCCTAATACAGAACGACCGCTGCGGTCGAAGTCTGCCTCGAAATGACAAGACATGACCTCCACACCCTCATCGACAATGGTACGTCCGAAATGTCCGGGTCCCGTCTTACGGTCGCCAGCGGCAATCACCATCCTGCCTCCACCATGGAACATGTCACGTCCTACATTGTCCATATAAGGACCCTCTACACTGCGAGAGCGTCCTACGACGATATTATAAGTGGAGTTGACACCATCACAGCAGGTGCCGTGCGTTCCTAACAGGTAATACCAGCCGTCCCTATACAACAGGTCTGTTGCCTCACAGTCGATGGCGATGTCTTTCTCCTTATTGCCTTTCATCCTTTCCCCCGTAGTAGGATCCAGTTCGATGAGGCGTATAGTACCGAAATAAGTACCGTAACTCACCCATAGCCTTCCTGTGGTAGGGTCGAGCAATAACCCTGGGTCAATAGCATCCTGGTCCTCCATGCCATCCGAGGAGCACACCTCGACAGGGGTGGTCCATTTGAAATCGGGTGATTTCGGATCCAGTGTCTTGTTCCACATCGTCAGAATGCGACCGTTGTGTCCTCCCCCCAGTCCACCGCCAGTGGCGCCATAGATACAGAGGTATCGGTCTCCTATCTTCAGCACATCAGGAGCAGCGCCGCCACCTGGGCGTTCCGCACCACTATGCCAGTTCCAGCCGTCTTCACTGATGAGTCCGCCGCCACCCGTTCCGAAGGTATAGTATTTCCCCTCGCACTCCGCAATGGTGGAGGGGTCATGAATATAGGGAGCACCCGTTTGTGCGTTTGCCGATACGGCAAGGGTTAGTGCTGTGAGGATATGATATACGCTTTTCATCATTATTGTGCTTTAATCAAATAGTTCGTAACAGGTTTTCCTTTCTCATCGATGAAACGGGCGCACATGTCACTCAGTCCAGGTCCGTTGACGACGGCAACACGCAGGATGTTACGTCCTTTCTTCAGTGTCAGGCGTCCGGACATGCCGTCGTCCTCCACCATACGGCGGTCGCCTTCGAGCAGCAAGACCTCCTCTCCGTTGAGCCACCACATCGAGGCACCGTTAGAGCCACACGCCAATCGGATGTTCTGCATCTCCTCGGAACAGTCGATGACCGTCTCGCACCAGTAGAAGGAGCCGTAGGTCTGCTTGCCGTACTTCTTGGCGAAGCGGAACAGTTTCATGTTATAGGTCTCACTGTCCAAGGCATACCATTTCCCTTTCTGTTTCGGCAATTTGGCAAGTTCGTTGCTGAACTTGTCGCGTAGCCATGAGTAGGTGAAGATGACGTTGGAGCGCACATCGACAGCGATAGGCTCCAACAACCGCCAGCGGCGGATAAAGCCGTCGTTGTCAGGTTGTGCCGTTGTCGTCGTGGCGGGAGCGAAATACTTGGGGCGGTTCTTGAACTGGAGCCAGTTGACGCTGACCGCCGCATTACCCTCATTGGTGATGACAATGTCTGTCACTCCCTTTGGAAGGTCTTCCAGTGATGCCGTCATCGTAAGCCACTGGTTGCTTTGGTCACGGCGGAAGGGTGTTGACATGCCAAGGAATCTCGTCTCGCTCTTGACCGTCATGGGGACCTTTGCGATGATCTTGCCTTTCGCAGACTTCTGACGAACGTAAAACTCCGTATTGTCGGAAGCCTTGACATTGACGACGAGATAGCCGTCTGTCACAGCACTGAAATCCACGTCGTTATAGCGGAGCCAACTGCCTTTTTGAGGGAGTGTCGCCTCTAAACCTAAGAAGGTGTTGACCGTATCAATGAGTTGTGTGGTCACATCACCGCTTGCCGTGCTATAGCGGTCTATCTCGACTCTCTCTGTGGCATGGTTGATGCCTACGCCACGTAGGGTGGGCTTCACCTCCTGTATCGTGCCGTCGGTATTGAAGGATACCTTCTCGATGCAGGCGGAACGCCGCTTGTCCATACTGGGTGAGAAGGTGTTATGATGGTAGAAGATATACCATTGACCCTGATATTGGAGGATGCTGTGGTGGTTGGTCCAGCAGCCATTGGCATGCTCCGCCATGATGATACCTTTGAAGTCCCAAGGACCAAGCGGGGATTTTGACATCGCATAGGCAAGTGTCTCCGTCCCGTTCTCCTTGCGAACCCAAGGGAAAGTCAGGTAATACCAACCGTTGCGCTTAAAAGCGAAGGGACCTTCCTTGAAACCGTCAGGAAGACCTTCCATCACCTGTCCGCCTACCTCTAACTCCACCATGTTCTCCTTTAGTCTCGCTCCTCTGATACCCATACCACTCCAATAGATATAGGCAGCACCATCCTCATCGACGAGGACGCAGGGGTCGATACCTAATACCCCTTTGATGGGCTCAGCCAAACAGGTGAAAGGCCCCTCAGGGCTGTCGGCTGTCGCCACACCGATGGCAAAGCCACGTCCGTTCTTGGGCGCATTAGGGAAGAAGAAATAGTATTTTCCGTTCTTGTAGACACAATCGGGTGCCCACATCGAATAGGCACTGGGATTTCCCCAGGGCACCGCCTCTTGTGAGAGGATCGTGCCGTGGTCTGTCCATGCTGTCAGGTTCTCAGAGGAGAAGACATGATAGTCTGCCATGCAGAACCAGTCCTGTCGTTGACCTTCTGGAGCGGGAATGTCATGGGAGGGGTAAACATATACCTTATTATTAAATACACGCGCAGTAGGATCAGCGGCAAACTGATCCCTGATGATGGGGTTTTGCGCTGATACTACCGCCGTGGTGAGTAATAATAAAGTCGAAATAGTTATTCTCATAGGGGGTTATTTCTTAAAGAGGTGAGGAACAAACTGGCGGAAGCCGCGACGCCACGTCAACCATTCATGGTGCGTACCAGGAGAGACGTAAAAGTCAGTCTTGATACCAGCCTCCCGTAGGTTCTTTGCCAAGGTTTCTGTTCCGAAATTCTCCTCGCTGCCGCAACTGAGGAAAAGATAGTGGATTTTCTTGTTGAACTCATCGGGTTTCGTGAAGATGCCGTTGTAGGCGGTCTTGACATCCAGTCCGAAGATAGCGCCACTGAAGGCACCCATCCATGCGAACATATCCATGTTGTTCAGGACAAGGTCAAAGGTTTGGTGCCCGCCCCACGACAGACCAGCCATTGCACGATGGTCACGGTCTGTCAGGGTACGGAACTTCGAGTCTATAGTTGTAATTAAGTCGGTTGTCATGACTTTGTAGAAACTGGCGCCATACTCGCTGAAGCCTTGGCGGTTGTCTCCGCCACGGAAGGGAGCCTTGACATCGCCGCTCTCCATGACGACAATCATTGGCACAGCCTCACCACTGGCAATCAGGTTGTCCATGATATGCTGCATGTGTCCTTGCTTGCTCCATCCTGTCTCGTCTTCTCCCATGCCATGTTGCAGGTAGAGGACAGGATAGCGTTTCTTTCCCTTCTCATATTCCGCTGGGGTATAAACCATGGCATGTCGCCACTCCTGGGTTGCCGTAGCATAATAGTATAAGGAACGCACTTGCCCGTGACCAATACCCTGCTGTGGACGGTAGTAGTCTCCCTCGGGACCCTCGGGAATCTCGATGCCTCCTGCCTCACGGTTGCATCCGAAGAATGTCTCCGTGGCAGGGTCGATGACATTCACACCACCGATATTGATAAAGTAGTAGTGGAAACCTACTACCAAAGGGTCGGTCGTGGCACACCATACCCCCTGCTGGTCACGGCGCATGTCGTATTTCTTGTCGCAGATGTCGACTTGTACGCTGTTGGCGAGAGGAGCGACAATGCGGAAATAGGCACGGCGGTCCTTGTCGACTTTGGGGAACTCATTGCCTGGGACTGTCGTCTCGGCGGTAACGGCATCCTCTGGTACATTGAAAGGAGAACGTACCTGATAGCCCATCAACTCCAGCATCTTTTCTCCGTAGCGGCGTCCCAGTTCACGATAGCCGGCGGCATCGAAATGCAGTTTGTCGGGACCATTGCTACAACCAGTAGAGGATACGACCTGGGCGGTATGTAGGGTCTTGGGGAGATCGTTGATCTGCTTGTTCATGGCGACACACTGTCCTTCTCCGTTCGCCTGTACGACCTCTCCTGCCAGCAAGGGGACTTCCTCTGGCTTGAGTTGCAGGTCACCCAGCAGGTGGTCATAGACATTCTGCACTTTGTTAGCCCATTCCATATCACCGGTATTGGACTCGCCCTGATGCATGATGACACCTTTGATGACACCGTCTTTCTGGGCTTTCTTCGCTAATGTCACGAGGCGTTCGTAAGGATTGTTGCCGTATGCCTGTAGCATGCCGACCATCCAGCCCGGGGCATTCTTGACGTAGTTCTCCATCTCATCAGGCATAAAGCCCTCGATGCGGATGCCGCCAATAGCGACATGTATCACACCGACCCGTATGTTCTCTGGCAGGTTCTCTGTCAGTGTGCGTCCGAAATAGTCAGCAGGGGTCAGTCCTGTGTTGGGGCGGCAGAGTGGGGGAAGTGCCTGACACCATTCACCCATCTTACGGTTACGGGCGGGGTCGTCAACGGCGGGCATCAGCAGAAATCGTGGACTGACGCCTTCCATGTCCTGTGGCTCAGGACGTGCTGCTCCTTCCATGTTCGATTGTCCGAAGCAGAGGAAGATGTAAAAGTTAGGGTCTTGTGCGAAGACTGCCGTCGTTGCGCAGAGACAAGTGAGGATCACGAAAAGTTTCTTTTTCATATTTCAATTTTTGTATGGTTTTTAATTATGATGCAAAGTTATCACTTTTTAGGCAGATATCAGTCATCAAATGTAATATAAATTTTGTGTGGTGTAACATTTTCGACCTCTTGGAACAAGATGTTACACACGAAAAGTTTCGTGTTACTTCAGAACTTGCAACTTTCATAAATGAAGTGTAATTTTGCACCAGAAAACAGAAAAGCATTAATCAGCTTAGGTTAGATTTGAAATATTTGATTAGTAGTTATGCTAGTTATGGTTTTAGTCATGGGGGGCTGACGTGAGTCACCTCCCCATTTATATTGAAAACAATGTAAAATCAAAATAAGATGAATAACTTGAAACGTAAAGCGCAGTTGCTATGTATGTTGCTGTTCCTCGGATGTGGGATGGCAATGTCCCAGTCGCTCCCAGCCTTGCATGTGGAGGGACAGTTCTTTGTTGACGCCAATGGGAAGCGAGTCAACCTCCATGGGTTTGCTCAGACCTTCAGCCCTTGGTTTAATGAGCAAGGTACTAAGTGGACAAACTATGATGTGAACGGATGCCTGAATTACAATAAAGGTATCATTGATAAGATTATGGCGGCTGGCTGGAAGATGACCTTCGTCCGTCAGCACATGGACCCCTATTGGAGTAATAATGTTCCTGCTGGCGTGTATTATGTTCCAGAGAGCGACATCCAGTATTTTGACTTTAACCGCTTCAAGCAATATTTGGATCAGGTCTTTGTCCCCATGGCGGAGTATGCCATTTCCAAAGGATTGTATGTGGTCATGCGCCCGCCTGGCGTCTGTCCTGACAATATCTCGGAGGGCGATGCCTACCAGCAGTATTTGCTGAAGGTATGGGGCTATGTGGCACAACATCCTAAGTTGAGGAACAATGGTGCTGTTCTCTTTGAACTTGCCAACGAGCCTATTAATATTATATATAATAGTGGTACGCGCGATGAGGCGATGACGAGGTATTTTCAGAAGATTGTCGATGAGATGCGCAAGTACTGTAATAATATCCTGTTGATTCCAGGACTGGGCTGGCAGTCACAATACGCGGGATTTGCCAAATATCCGATACAAGGTGAGAACATCGGTTATGCCGTGCACTGCTATCCGGGTTGGTATAACGGTGGTCATGGCGATGATGATGTTGTCGTCAACTACAAAGATTTCAAGCGTGGATGGGAGGCGCAGATAGGTCCTGTCGCCGAGATGGCTCCTGTGGTGGTCACGGAAATGGACTGGGCTCCTTCAAAGTATAATTCCTCATGGGGAAAGTCCAATACCGGTGTGGCTGGCGGTGAGGGCTTCGGTGCCAATTTCATTCGTATAGCCGATGAGACATGTAATGTCAGTTGGCTGTTGTTTACCGATGGCAACTTGTTGGCAAACTATAATGATGCCGCAGCCGATGGCAATACCTTCCTGACTGACCCGGAGGCATGTCCACGTCCCTGTTATCGTCGATTCCAATATTACGCCACGCAGGAGTATAGTGACATGATCAATGATCCTGACTATGGGTATAAGCACGGGGAAGATCCTTCATCCTCCTTGGATGCTGATTTGAATGTGGATGGCGTTGACGAGATTGTCAGTCGGGAATACTTTACCCTTTCAGGTGCTCGGATTGTAACACAGCCCCATGGTATTTGTATCATTCGGGAGGTTACAAAGTCAGGAAAAACGCTTGTTTCCAAAAGATGTTACAAATAACAAAATCCGTGTTACATACGAGAAAAGGCAAATATATAAATATGTTTAATTTTGCACTCGCAATGTTAAATGTAAAGTAAAAAGTCACATTAACACTAACAAAATATAAACCGATGAATCAAATTTAGTAACAATGAGAAATCTAAAGCAATTGATCAAAAGGGCTGTCCCTACGGTGATGATGCTGATGGCATTTGTGCTTCAGATGCAAGCGCAAGGCGGTATCAAAGTCAAGGGTACAGTCGTTGACAACAACGCGGAGCCTCTGATAGGAGCCTCGGTTGTAGTGAAGGGAAACACTTCCCTTGGAACAGTGACTGATTTCGATGGTAACTTTGCTTTGACGGTTCCTTCTGAGTCTACGGTACTCGTAGTATCGTATGTCGGAATGACCTCACGTGAAGTGAAAGTGGGCAAGGAGCGTAACCTTCGGATTACACTTCAAGATGACACTGAACTGGAAGAAGTCATCGTAGTAGGTTACGGTCAGCAGAAGAAAGCGTCTGTAGTAGGTGCTATCACCCAGACAACGGGTGAGACACTGCAGCGCGCCGCTGGTATTACAGACATTGGCTCTGCCCTGACGGGTAACTTGCCAGGTGTCGTAACAACAGCCTCTTCTGGTATTCCTGGTGAGGAAGACCCACAGATTATCATCCGTGGTCAGTCTTCATGGAACAACTCTTCTCCACTGATCCTGGTGGATGGTATTGAGCGTCCGATGAGTAGTGTCGACATCCAGTCGGTGGCTACTATCTCTGTGTTGAAGGATGCCTCTGCCACTGCCGTTTATGGTGTGAAGGGTGCTAATGGTGTTATCCTGATTACCACCAAGCGTGGTACTGAAGGTAAGGCACAGATTGGTGTGACTGCTAATGTCATCATGAAGATTCCTTCTATGTTGCCCGACAAGTATGACTCCTATGATGCCATGGTTGCTCGCAACGTAGCCGTAGAGCATGAGTTGAACCTCAATCCTGAGAGTTTTGCTTACATGAAGCCGATGAGTTTCATCGAGAACTATCGTAACCAGACCACGGTGGAGCAGCGCGAGCGTTATCCGAATGTTGACTGGCAGCGTGCGATGTTCAAGGATTATACCATGTCTTATAATGCTAACTTGAACGTATCAGGTGGTACGAAGTTCGTGAAGTACTTCGCTTCTGTCGATTTCGTCAGCGAGGGTGACCTGTTCAAGAGTTTCCCCACTGGTCGTCATTACGATCGTTCTATCTCATTTAATCGCGTGAACGTGCGCTCGAACCTTGACTTTAATATCACCAAGACGACTGTCCTGAAAGTGAATATCGCTGGTTCGAATGGTAAGCAGACCAACCCTTGGGAGCGTGGTCACGAGTGGGATAATGGTTCTTCGCTGGGTTGGCAGATGTCTCAGATGTGGGCAGGTGTCTATAACATCTCTCCTGATGCTTTCTTGCCACAGTATAGTGATGGCTCTTGGGGCTTCCTGCCTGGTTCTACCAATGTCAGCAACTCCGCGCAGACCTCTTCTATCGGTGGTGTGCAGACCATCACGACAACCCGTATTAATACCGACTTCGTTCTGGAGCAGAAACTCGATTTCATCATCAAGGGTCTGTCTATGCGTGGCATGGTTGCTTGGGATAACGTGTTTGTGGAGGATCGTCGCGGTATCGCCGACTTGTATAACGACCCACAGTTGAAGTGGATCGACCCAGAGACGGGTATTGCCCAGTATAAGCAGCCTTATGAGGGTTACGACCGTTTCGACTACACCATGGGTAACAAGTGGAGTACACAAGGTGGTGAGGTTAACGACTGGCGTACGCAGCGCAACCTGAACTATCAACTCCAACTCAACTGGGGTCGTCAGTTCGGACTCCATGATGTCACGGCGATGGTCAACTGGGGTCGTCAGGAATACGCACAGGGTTCTATGATTCCAAGTTATCGTGAGGACTGGGTATTCCGTGCTACTTATAATTACGCAGGTAAATACTCTTTCGAGTACAACGGTGCCTATAACGGTTCTGAGAAGTTCTCGAAGGACAACCGTTTCGCATTCTTCCATTCAGGTGCTATCGGCTGGACCATCAGTGAGGAGCCGTTCATGAAGTACCTGCGTGAGAAGCATATCATCGACATGTTGAAGTTCCGTACTTCTTATGGTGAGATCGGTGATGACAATGTCAATGCTCGTTTCATGTACATGACACAGTGGGCATACGGTGGACATACCTCTCTGGATGTCACTCAGGGTGAGTCGCCTTATGAGTGGTATCGTGAGGCTACTGTAGGTAACCCCAATGTGCACTGGGAGAAAGTGAAGAAGTTCAACTTTGGTATTGACTATGGTTTCTTGGGTGGTTTGATCGCTGGTTCGTTCGATATCTTCCGTGACAAGCGTGTGGATATTCTGGTAGCGGGCTCCCGTCAGGTTCCCACTTACTTTGGTCAGGCTGCCGCTTTGGTAAACCAGGGCGAGGTAAAGACACATGGTTATGAGTTGGAGGTTCGCTTCAACAAGGTGTTCGCCAACAAGATGCGTCTGTGGGCAAACATGAGCATGACCCATGCCACCAACGAGGTGATCATGCGTGATGACCCTGCTTTGCTGCCCAGTTATCGTAAGCAGGAGGGCTATGCTATCGGTCAGACTCATTCATTCATCGACAAGGGTATGATGCAGACCTATGATGACCTGTACGGCTCACCAAAGCATGATACCAGTGATGGTCAGAAACTGCCTGGTGACTACTACATCGTAGACTTCAACGGTGATGGTGTCGTCGACAACACGAATGATAATGTGCCTTATGGCTTCACAGGTTCTCCACAGAACACCTATAACGCCACGATTGGTTTTGAGTGGAAGGGCTTCAGTTGCTTCGCACAGTTCTATGGTGTTACCAACGTAACCCGTGACGTGACGATGATCAGTCTGTCTGACCCAATGCTTGCCAATGTCTATGATCAGGGAACATGGTGGAGCACTGACCACGCTAATGCAGAGGTGCTGACCCCACGTTTCAACTCTAAACCCTCTTATTATTATGGTACGCAGTATCTTTGCGACGGTAGTTATATCCGTCTGAAGAACGTCGAGGTAGCCTATACCTTCACACAGCCTTGGGTTCGTAAGTTGGGTATCAAGGACCTGAAAGTCTATGTCAGTGGTAACAACCTCTGGCTCTGGACCCGCATGCCTGATGACCGTGAGTCGAACTTCTCAAGTAATGGTGGTGCCACGGGTGCTTATCCAACCGTGAAGCGTATCAACTTTGGTGTAAAGTTCAACCTGTAAAAAGGTAAAAAAGTAAAAAAGTAAAAGAGTAAAGTTATGAGAACAAATATATTATATGAGGCAAAAAGGAGGGTAAAGGTTGTTTTACCTTTTTACCTTCTTACCTTTTTACCTTTGGTATCTTGCTCCGATTACTTGGACAAGACACCAGACTCGGACGTGAACCCTGAGATGGCATTCCAGAACTTCACCAGTTTCCAGGGCTTTGTAGAGGAGTCTTACAACTGTATTCCCAACAAGGAGTCAAACTACTGGTGCTGTACTTTCAACTGGGGTGAGGACGAGTTGATGAACACTGGTGGTGGCGACACCCATGTGACCGCTCACTTTGACTTAGGTGACTATCGTAACTGGTATTCAAACGATCAGAGTTATCTGCATCGTACTGCCAGTGAGTTAAACTCTACGAAGACAGATAAGTTTGCCCACTCTTTGGAGCATGCATGGTATTGCATCCGTAAGATGAACCTCGGTTTGGAGAATCTGGACAAGATGACCAATGCGACACAGGAGGAGAAGAACCTTATCAAAGGTCAGTTGCTCTTCTTCCGTGCTTGGTGGCATTTGGAGCAGATGGTATGGTTCGGTGGTCTGCCTTATGTTGATCATACGATTGCCGCTGATGGTCCTTTCGACCTGCCACGTCTCTCCTTCCAGGAATGTGCGGAGAAATGTGCGGAGGATTTCCGTGCCGCTGCCGACCTGCTGCCCGACAACTGGGAGAACACTGCCACAGGCAAGCGTACACCGGGTCACAACGACCTGCGTATCACGAAAGTTTGCGCTCTTGCCTATATGGGTAAGGCTCTCTTGTGGTCTGCCTCTCCATTGAATGAGATTGGCGCACAGACAGGTGCTTCTAAGAATGGCAAGACTTACCAGTATAATGCACAAATTGCTGGACGTGCTGCTGATGCGCTCGCTGAGGCAATCGCTGATATTGAGAGTGGTAAGACTCCTTACGCTCTTGCTGAGTATAAGTATGAGGATATCTACAATCATGTTAGAGACAAGAGTTCTAACTCTAACTACTCTGATATTTTCTATACGACCGGTCAGAGTTGGAGAATGCCTGGTGGCGTAGAGGCTGTCATGCGTGGTCCGATGCCTGATATCAATGGCTCTAACTGGAACTTCGCTAAGTTGTGGGGTCCGAAGGTGAACAACCTCGTAGAGCACGACGCTATCATCCACATGCCAACAGCAAACTATATTAACTATGCTTATGGTATGGAGAACGGTCTGCCTTTGGACGACCCAGACTCTGGTTTCGACCCGACACATCCATTTAAGAACCGTGACCCACGTTTCTATCATGACATCATGTTCGACGGCTTTAAGTTCCTGAACACCACACCATCAGATGCCGATAAAGGCTTCCAGTACCTGGAGATGTTTACGGGTGGTAACATGGTTCCTACAGGTAATCCTGCCCGTTCAGCCGATGGTAGCCGTACAGGTTACTTCTGCCAGAAGTTGGTTCCCCACCAGTGTAACAAGTACGATGGTATGTACAACTGGGGTGGTGCTCTGCAGACCTATCTGCCTTACCTCCGTGTAGCAGACATCTATCTAATGTATGCAGAGGCTTGCGCAGCCGCAGGTGGTGCTTCTTATAAGAGCAGCAAATGCTCTCTTACCGCTGCTGATGCGATCAACGTGCTTCGTGACCGTGTAGGTGCAAGACATGTTGCCGACAAGTTCCTTTCCGATAAGAATAAGTTCATGGACGAGGTTCGTCGTGAGCGTGCTTGTGAACTTGCCTTCGAGGGCTTCCGCTGGAATGACTTGCAGCGTTGGCTGCTCCTCACAGAGGCTCCTTACAATGTCAAGACCCGTCAGGAGTTCCGTCGTGTGGGTAACTTCGACTATACGAAGGATGATCCTCGTGATGCTGAGGTTTCTGGTTGGAGCGAGACAACTATCGTGGAGCGTTCCTTCGGAACTAAACACTATCTGCTGCCTCTGAAGGATGATGAGACATTCCTCTATGATGAGTATCCTCAGAATCCTGGATGGTAAACAAACATGTAGAAATTAGAAAAAAGTATTATGATTACCAAAAATATTAAATATGCCTCATTGGCTCTCTGTCTGACAGTCGCTTTACCTGCTGCGGCTCAGATTGAGACTGGCACGGACTCACTCGTCAATGTTGCTTTCCGCAAGGTGGCACAGGATGATGTGCTGGGTGGTGTCTCGTCCATCAACTACCGAGAACTGATGAAGAAGAACTATAATACGTATAGTCTTGATAATATGCAGGGCTATGTGGCTGGTTTCACTGGTGCAGGTCTGTGGGGTCTTGAAGGTTCTTCCGACTATAGTTCCGACAATGTCCCCAATGGTATGCTGGTTTTGATTGACGGTGTGCCTCGTGCTGCTAATAACGTGAAACCTGATGAGATTGAGGACATCACCTTCTTGAAAGGTGCGCAGGCTGTGGTGCTCTATGGTAGCCGTGCTGCCAAGGGTGTTGTGTTGATTACCACCAAGCGTGGTCAGGTGACAGACGGTCTGCATGTCAATGTCCGTGCCAACACTGGTTGGGCAGTGGCTAAGAGTTATCCTGAGTACCTGGGCTCCGCAGAGTATATGACCCTTTATAACGAGGCTCGTCTGAACGACGGAATGGATGCGCTCTATTCCCAGGAGGACATCTATAACACGGCAACGGGTTTGAATCCTTATCGCTATCCGAACGTGAATTTCTATTCTTCTGATTTTATCAAGAAGTCATACAACCGTTCTGATGTGACAGCGGAGATAGAGGGTGGTAACGATCGCGCCAAGTTCTATGCCAACGTCAGTTACTATCGTCAGGGTGACTTCCGTAACTTCGGTGAGGCAGAGAACAATTTCGTTGACCGTTTCAATGTACGTGGTAACGTGGACATGAAGATCAAAAACTTCATTACGGCCTTTGTCAATGCCAATGCCACTTACTATAACTCTCGCGGTACCAATGGCGCAGGTTTCTGGTCACAGGCTGCCACGATGCGTCCTAACCGTATCAGTCCGCTGATTCCACTGAGTTATCTGGATGAGAACGCTGTTGCCGCTAAGACGATGCTTGCTGCATCCAACAACATTATCAATGGCTGTTTCCTTGCAGGATCACAGACCGATCGCACCAACGTGTTCGCGGATATGTATTCTGCTGGTTACAATACATGGACCAGCCGTCAGTTCCAGTTTGACGCAGGTGTGAATGTTGACTTGGGCTCTCTGCTGAAAGGCTTGAGTTTCCATGCATTGGTAGGTGTTGACTATGCTACTACTTATTCGACATCGTTTAATAACACCTATGCTACCTATGAGCCAACATGGAGCACCTATAACGGACAGGATGTGATTGTTGCTTTGAACAACCATGAGACGAAGGATGAGAAATCTGGTGTGCAGAACATCAGTGGCTCTACTGATAACCAGATGATAGCCTTTAACGCTCACTTCGATTACAACCGTACGTTTAATGACGTTCATAATGTCAGTGCGATTGCCGTTGTCAATGGATGGCAGCAGACCGTCTCTGGTGTTTACCACAAACTGAGCAACGCCAACTTAGGTTTCCAGGCTTCTTATAACTACGCCAAGAAATACTATGCCGACCTTGCTATCGCCGCTCCATGGTCAGCACGTCTGCCAGAAGGTCATCGTGCTGGTGTCTCTCCCTCTTTCACCTTAGGTTGGAACATCGCCAAGGAGCGTTTCATGGAAAGCCAGAGCATCTTCGATGAACTGAAGATCAGTGCCAGTTACAGTGACCTGAAGACTGATTTGGGTATTAATGATTACTACATGTATCTTGCTAACTACCAGAGTGGTGGTTGGTGGGACTGGAATGGTGAGACAGGTCACTCTGCCGTGCAGTCAAAGCGTGGTGGTAACGACGACTTCACCTATCTCCATCGCAAGGAGTTCTCCGTTAGTTTGCATGCCGCTTTGTTGAAGCGTGCGTTGACAGCCGACTTCTCTTTCTTCACCAATAAGATTACTGGTGGAATCATTACCGCAAGTAACCAGATGCCAAGTTACTTCAAGGTGTACTATCCTGAGTCCTCTTTCCTGCCATACATCAACTTCAACGAGGACAGCCGCACAGGTTTCGACCTTGCCCTGAACTATAAGAAGGATTTTGGTAAGGACTTCGGAATGGGCTTATTGGTCATTTTGAGTGGTGAAATCTTTGGAAACGTCGATAAATACTTACCTTTGCAGCATTTATTATTAATATGATGCAAAAAATGCTTTTTCTGCGGTTCAAATTCTACGATAAAGTATGGTAAGCGTGACG
>JAFTGH010000049.1 GCA_017458005.1 Prevotella sp.
AACTGAACTGCGACTGTGTGCCGTTAATGGTTATACGACCCATGACAGGCACGATGCCGTCCTTCTCCTTACCCTTGTTCACGTAGAACAAAATCTTGAATGTGCTTCTTGACATACTCTTCAATTCATTTTTAATTTCAGGCTGCAAATATAATACCATTTTTTGAGTTGCTTTTTCGGCAATCCATTGCAGTTTGTTGAATCGAAAACCAGTCAGTTCGAACTGCGTCATTCTTCCTTTTTCGTACCCTCGGAATTAGAAAAGTTTAACTGTCAGATGCTGGTTAAACGGGTTACGATTTAGAGACCTAACTCTCGCACCAATCCACACTAAGTTGCATTTTCACCTCGTTCCTTAATGCCCCGTTTTTCCTCGTATTGCCTTTATTTTACGGTCATTCTGCGTTAATTCTCCAAAATCACTCGTTTGTTACAACCTTTTTTCGTAACTTTGCACACAAACTACTAATTGATTTATGTAACAACCATATCGATAACATGCGGAGATTCTGCGTACTTATATATTATATCATTCTCTGTTGGAGACTGACCGTTAGTGCTCAGCCACAATGTACTGTCACACACTATGACGAATTTAGCGGCATGGCACAATGGTGGGTAACCCAGATTGTACAGGACCAACAAGGCATGATGTGGTTTGCGACATGGAATGGTTTGAACCGATATGACGGCTATCAGTTCGAATGCTTTAAGTCACAGGTGGGCGATGAGGTGGATACTCCCTCTGACCGCATTCAGGACATCATACTCAATAACGACGGAAACCTATGGTGTCTCATCGACGGAAAGGTATTCCTCTTCAACACCAATACTTGTAAGTATTACAAGACAACCAAGAACCAACAAGACAAATTATCAAGGGTATTCACCGACCGCAACAACAGGGAGATGGATAATACACCTTATTTATATAAGGATCGCTATGGAACCCAATGGCGCATCGAAGAAGACGGTGCCATCAGTTGGCTGGAGCCTGCCACGGGTAATTGGCATCCCTATCCACTGCCTTACCAGATGAAGAGTCCTGTACTCTATTGCACCACTGACTGTCAAGGCAACCTATGGCTACGTAGCGGATATGGAGCCTATAAACTAACCTTCCACCAGTCACCCTACACGCCCTTCCAACAGGAAAAGCCCGCTATCGTACGCTATATCTACATTGATCAGCAACAACGCTATTGGATAAGTACCAAGGAGGACTCCACCGTACGTTTATACGATCGCAACAACCACCTGCTGGGCTATCTCGGAAAGGATGGTCGTCTACATCCACAATACACCTCCTTTGTAGCCCCCATCTACTGTATGTTGCAAGACTCAAAGGGTGTATTCTGGTTCGGAAGCAAGCCTGGTGGGCTTTTCCGACTACATGAACAGGCTGACGGGTCGTTCCGCTATGAGCAATTCTTGCATGATGACCATAACAAAGAGAGTCTAGGCTACGACCACGTATTCTATCTGGAGGAAGACCGCCTCGGTCGCCTGTGGGTGTCCACATTCATGGGAGGTATAAACTGTGTGGAGCATCCACACGAGGCACAACTTAGGTTCCTCCACAAAGACAATGGTCTGCGACTGCCGCAGAAGGACTGGGACTTAGTACGTCAGACCCAGATTGTTGACGGGCACATCCTTTTGGCTGTCACCACGTCTGGGCTGATGGTTGCGGATATCGGCAATGCCGATGCCCGTAAAATCACATGGAAGTGCCACAAGCGTGACATTCATCGCCGCAATAGTCTGAGCAACAATGCCACGATGTATGTGACAGAGGATACTCGTCACCATATCTACGTCTGTACAGAGAGTGGCGGCGTGAATGAGATCCTATCAGATAACCTGCTTGCTGACCAGTTAGAGTTCCGCCACTACAATCTCTCTACTGGATTTCCATCCGACGTAGCCCTCTCTGCTGTGCCAGTTGACAGCAACTTATTGGTGGTCAGCAACAACCAACTAATCATACTGAAAGGTGATCGCCACGAGGCTTTCTTCCTGAAAGACAAATTGCGCTTTGCTGATGCCTGCCCTACCCGCCTGCCGGACGGACGCTGGATATTCGCCTTGCAGAACGGCGCCTTCACGGTACACCCACAGGACATCCGCAAGAGCACCTTCGCTCCCCCGCTCGCCCTAACGGGACTCTCTGTGGAGAACCGCCCCGCCGTGCATGCCATCAACCACCTGGACACGCTGACGCTGTCAAGCCATGAGCGTGACTTCACCATCTGGTTCTCCGCCCTCGACTATGCCGACAATGGCGACATCTACTACTCCTTCCTCATGGAGAGCAATCAGGAAAGCCAGTCCTGGAACAATATCGGCAAAAACCATTCTGCCACTTTCCTCGATCTGCGACCAGGCACCTATCTATTGAGGATTCGCTCCACCAACAGCGATGGTGTTTGGGTGGATAATGAGCGGACATTAACCATCATCGTCAAACCCACTTTCTGGGAGACTCGCTGGGCGCAACTACTCTATCTGCTACTAACTGGATTAGTCATCTGGGGTATCCTCTATACCCGCCAATACATCCGAGACATCAACCGCAAGCAACGAGAGACCCACGAGGCATATCTCGCCCTTCTAAACTCGCAAGGAGGTCCCAAGGTACAACAAGACATGGTACAAACACCAGCAGAAAGTGCTCCAAAACTGAAACCGGAAGATGACGCATTCATGCGACGTACTATGAAATTTATTGAGGAGCATATCAGCGACCCTGATATCAATATTGGCGACTTGGCAGAAGCAACGGCAACAAGCCGTTCCGGACTGAACCGCAAGATGAAATCGCTCTTAGGCGTGACACCACTCGACTTCATCCGCGAGGCTCGTATTCGCAAAGCATGCCAGTTGCTGAAAGGAGGTCTTGCCGTCAATGACACCGCCTATAACTGTGGTTTCTCCGATCCAAAGTATTTCGCTAAATGCTTTAAAGCGGAAACTGGTATGACGCCCAAAGAATACAAGGTGGAAAATTGCGCCAACTAAAGTGGAAAATTGTGCCAAACACGCTTCATGACTCAATTTTACACTTCTTTGCTTTGAACTTGCCCCAGGCTTTAGAATAGTCATTGTACTTTTGCAGTGACCAAAACAAACTGCTAACAATATATTCTAAAGTCTAATTTAATAAAGGTAAGCAATGAAGAATTTTAAGCATTTAGCAACAAGAACCTTGTTTCTGGCTTTCCTGTCACTGGCAGCCCAAACCACATGGGCACAGTCCAAGACTGTCAAAGGTAAGGTTACCGATGGCAGCAACGAGCCGCTCATCGGTGTAAGTGTGACTGTTAAAGGTACGCAAAACACAGGTGTGATTACCGACGTAAATGGAGACTACTCCATCACGGTACCTAACGAGAATGCCACACTGCTCTTTAACTACATCGGCTTCAGTGAAACTGCACAGAGCGTGGCAGGAAAGTCGACGGTGAATGTGGCAATGAAAGAAGACAACATCGGTCTTGATGAAGTTGTCGTTATTGGTTACGGCACCGTCAAGCGTAAGGATCTGACAGGAGCCGTAGCCTCTGTACGTGGTGAGGATCTTGCGGCTGTTCCTGTTAATAACGTGGCACAGGCTCTGCAAGGCAAACTCCCAGGTGTAAATGTTGTCTCTGGTGATGGTCGCCCCGATGCCGATGTATCTATTCGTGTTCGTGGCGGTGGTTCTATTACTCAGAGCAACGACCCGCTCTTTATTGTCGATGGATTCCCTGTATCAAGTATCAGTGACATCCCTGCCTCAGAGATTGAGAGCATCGATGTATTGAAGGACGCTTCCTCTACCGCTATCTATGGAGCACGTGGAGCCAATGGTGTTATCCTCGTGACGACCAAGAAGGCTGAAGGCGGTAAGGTAAAAGTAAGTTACGATGGCTATCTACAGATGAAGAGTGTCGCCAAGACGCTGGAGACCATGAGTGCCCAAGACTATGTGCTTTTCCACTGGGGATATGGAACCTCTCGCGGTCAAGGTGTGGGTGACGCTGTCGCCAAATACTTCGGACTGGGCAGTCAGTATGGCAACCACTATGCGGATTATGCTAATGTAAGTACCCATGACTATACAGACGACTTACTTCGCACTGCATGGACACATAGTCATAATGTATCCATCAGTGGTGGTACTGACAAAACCCATTTTGCGACTAATGTGAACTATATCAACGACCACGGTATCAAGATTCGCTCTGGACTGGAGAAGTTCTCTGCCTCTCTGAAATTACAGCAGCAGTTGCTTAAGAACCTTACTTTCGACATCGACCTCCGCTACACAGAGTCTACTATTGACAGTCAGGAAGGTTTGCAGAACGGTCGTGGAACGGAAATCTCTGGTGCCTATAAGTATCGTCCTATCGACAACCCTCTTGGTGGTGTCAGTGTCTCTGAGATCTCTGGTCTAAGTTTCGGTGTGAAGAATATCGACGACAGTTATCACAACAACCCGCTGATGCTCGTGGAAAGTGTCACCAACACCCGTAACTCCCGCAACCTTCGTGGCAGCGGCGCCCTTGCATGGGAGGTCATTAACGGACTTACAGCACGCACAGAACTGTCTATCTCTCGCTCCAGTGGTACGTCGAAATACTACGATGACGGCTATAACGATGCTGCCGAGAAACGTGCTACACTGACCAGAAGCACTGGCACTGGACTCCGTTGGCTGAACACACTGAACTATAACCTCACACTGAAGAATATCCACTCATTGAATTTCCTGCTGGGACATGAGTTGATTAAGAATGACTCTGAGTCGTCACAAATGGCTGGCTATGGCTATCCCGACAACTTTAATTATGATACCGCTATTGGTATGATCAATACCGCAACCCGCTCTTTCTCTGCCATCAACACCATTGGAGTGCCCACACGTACCGTTTCTTATTTCGGACGTATCAACTACACCTTAATGGATCGTTACCTCTTCACGTTGACCATGCGTGCTGACGGTAGTTCTAAGTTCGCTCCCAACAACCGCTGGGGTTATTTCCCTGCAGCAGCATTCGGATGGCGTATTAGCGAGGAGCCTTTCATGGCTGGCACGAAGAACTGGCTGTCTAACTTGAAGTTGCGCCTCTCTTATGGTACCTCTGGTGCTGACAATATCAATTCAAATCTCTGGCGTGAGACATGGAAGACCACCAGTTCCGCCAATAACAAAGTGACTATCAATGGGGAGAAAACTCCATTCTACCAGCCCGACGGTCTGCTTGCCAACAACGACCTGAAGTGGGAGACCACTATCTCACGTAACATAGGTATTGACTATGGCTTCCTCAACGGACGCATCAATGGTAGCATCGAACTCTACTGGAACACGACAAAAGATCTGCTGATGCTTGTTCCTATCGACAATACAACAGGATACACCTATCAGTATCAGAATTTCGGAAAGACTTCTAACCGTGGTTTTGAGTTGTCTGCCAACGTAGACATCATCCGCACCAAAGACCTTCGCTTCAATGTAGGTCTGGTCTATAACTACAACAAGAACAAGGTGGACGAGTTGACCAATGCCGACAACTACTTGTACTCATCCTACTGGGCATCCTCAGCACTGATGCCAGTCAACGACTACATGCTCGTAGAGGGTAAGTCCGTAGGTATCGTACGTGGATTCAAATCTGCTGGCTTCTATACCGTCGATGACTTTAACTACGATGCCGCCACTGGCATGTACTCCTTGAAGGTTGGTGTGCCCGACGTGGCAAGAGCCATCACTGCCAACTACATGAATCCGTTTAACCTGCCCACTGGACAGAACGCTTTCCCTGGTGCCGCCAAGTTCGTGGATGTCGACGGCAGCGGTACGGTGGACCTTGACGACGCTACAGAACTCGGTGAGGTCATGCCACATCACACTGGAGGTTTCTCCCTGAACCTGCAGTACAAAAATTGGGATGCCAGTGCTAACTTCAACTACGTACTGGATGGCAAGATTTATAATGCCAATGCTATGATGAACCTTTCTGGTGGTGAGTATAACGACCTGACCGCACAGAAACTGGACTTCATCGCCAACGCATATAAAATATATAATGTAAACAACTCTGGTGACCTTTATGCCGTCACGAATCCTGACGAACTCCGTACCCTGAACGCTGGTGCCCAATACGCAGTACCGTATCATCAGAACGGTATCGTGACTGACCAGTTCCTGGAGAGTGCTTCCTACCTGCGCTTGCAGACGCTGACCATCGGCTACACACTGCCGAAGTCTCTGTTGAAGAAAATCTCTATCAGCAACCTGCGCGTCTACCTGACAGCAACAAACCTCTTCACGATCACAGGTTACTCTGGCACAGATCCTGAGGTAAATGCCAGCACGACTGGTCGCACAGGATTCCTGGAGAGTGTCAAGGTATTACCTACCCTGAATATGGACTGGGGTGCCTATCCTCGTGCCCGTACCTTCACTATCGGTGCTAATATCAGTTTCTGATGAGTTAAGAATATTGAGTTTTTGAATCAAGAAATAGAATTAAAATATGAAAAAGACCATAATCAATGCAATAGCAGTAACATCTCTGCTCATTGCGACAGGATGTAGTGATTATCTGGAGACATCATCGCCCAGTGTGGTTGATAAGGAATTTGTCTTCAGTGACGTGGAGTCGGCACGTTCTGCCCTCTACTACGGCTACCAGACACTCCAGAACGCCCGCAGCGTTCACTCTGTAGGTTATTTCTGGTGTCCTATCTGGGGCTCTGACATCGAGGATGCACAAGACACCTACAGCGATGGCAGTGCTGGGTGCCAGGAGAAAACATTCTATCCAGGCGGCACAGAGAACTATAATATCAACGCAGGTGAGGGTACCGAGGTATTCGGACAGATGTATAACACAATAGCCGTATGCAACTCGCTGATTAATGCCTTCGAGGAGAAGAGCGATTTTGAGGAGATCATGTCTGGTGAGCCCAATGACATGTCAGATATTTACGGACAGGCTGTTGCCCTGCGCGCCACCTGCTACTGGGAACTATTCCGCTGGTATGGTGATGTGCCCCATGCTCTCAAGACTGGAGAGAAGGCAGAGGGACTTACCTCACGCTTTGCCATTGCCGACTATCATATCCAGAAACTTCGTGAGGTGGAACCCCATATGTTCCGTGTTGGTGAGAGCAGCCATCGTGCTGATGTCATGAACCGCACTTATGTTCAGGGACTTATTGGTCGTCTGTGTCTCTACAACGGCGGCTATACCACACGCCGCACTGACCTTGGCGCCGATTTCTATGTAGACGGTGAGGGCAACCAACTGACCTTCGATGACTGGAGTGTAGAGAAGAACAAGGCCATCTACGGTCGTCGCTCTGATTGGAGAAACCTCTATCAGATTGCCAAAGAGTACTTGCAGGCTGCTGTCAGCAACCACGGTACCATTGAGTTACACTTAACCGATCCTCGTTCTAACGATGCCAATGGTCGTGAGTATGGTAACCCATTCCAGTACTGCTTCCAACAAATGCATTGTGGAGAAACAGACGGCTTGGCTGACGAGTCTGTCTATGAGATACCTATGGAGTACAACAATGGCGCTGACCGCCCTGCTTATATCGGTCGCCCCTCTCGTGGAGGTAATGGTGACGCTCCTTGCGTAGGTTGCGGTCAGGATCGTGTACAGGCATGGTTCTACTACGGAGCCTTCAATCCCAAAGACTTGCGTCGTGATGCCTCTATTACCGTGACAGGAAGCGATGGTCAGGGACATGAGGACATCCAGTCTTTCGAGCGTTCCAACTGGGGCTGTGGCGCAGGACCTGCTACCAATAAATGGGACTGGAACCGTCTACCGGCACCTAACACCAACAGTTATGGTACCTCTGGTATTAATATGAGTTATATGCGTATCTCTGACATCTATCTGATGCTTGCCGAAGTTCAGGCAGCCTTGGGTGAGGACGGTCAGGCAAGATCCACATTGGCAATCGTCCATAACCGTAACTACGCAGGTGGCACAGATCCTAATTTCAATCAGTTTATCAGTGACTGTGGCTCTGTATGGGATGCCGTCATTCAGGAACGTGCTTTCGAGTTCGTTGGTGAAGGTGTTCGCCGCTTCGACTTAATTCGTACAGGTAAGTTACCTGAGGCAGCAGTAGAGAATCGTAGGGAGATGACCCGTATCATCGATGAGGTTGTTGCCAACGGGTATGCCACATTTGCCAATGGCAACGAGTTGCCCGCATATATTTGGACCAAGATGGTGGATGCCCGCACGGAATATGGATATCGTCTGACTGGTCAGACACCTGCAGGCAAAGAGGATGATCCTGTCCTTTATCCCGCATGGCGTGGACAGCACGATGACTGGGGCAGCCTCTATCCGAAAGTTGCCGGAGTGACAGAGACCAACGTAGCCATTAAGGGTTTGTTCAAACATATTGTTCCTGGAAGCGCTGAGGCACAGGCTCTTGAGGCAGAAGGCTATGAGCAGAAGCCCTGGGCAGTAGACATGGACAAGTATCGTGACTCATATGCCACAAAACTATTGGCAGGCTATAGTGACGCAGACTATCTGGCAAAGAATCCGCCTATCTACCTGCTACCTTTCACATACAATACGCTGACCACCTCTAACATTACGAACGGATATGGTTTCCGTCAGGAGCAATAACGTACCTTAGATATATTTGACAGACTAATACCATATTGGTTGATAAGTTAATTAGTTAGTTTTGATTCGCAAGGGGGAGTACGTGATGTACTTCCCCTTACATAAAAACAATTGGATGATGAAAGAAAGACTATTATTTATACTCTCCATCCTGCTTTTCTGCTCTACAATGCAGGCTATGGAATCGGATGGTTATGACTTAGTGGTAGCACAAGACGGCAGTAGTTACTACACTACCGTACAAGCAGCCATTAATGCAGTACCAGACTACAGGAAGGAAGAAGCCACCCGCATCTATATTCGCAAAGGCATCTACAAAGAGAAGATTGTCATAGCCACCAGCAAAGAGCGGGTACATCTTATCGGTGAGGACGGAGTCGTCATCACCTATGATGACTGTGCAAACACTCATAACATCTTCGGTGAGAATAAAGGCACAAGTGGCTCCAGCAGTATCTATATCTTCGGTCCTGACTTTGTGGCAGAGAACATTACTTTTGAGAACGCTGCCGGTCCTGTTGGTCAGGCTGTTGCCTGCCATGTGGCTGCAGACCGTGCTTGTTTCCGCCGCTGTCGGTTTCTCGGTTTTCAAGATACCCTCTACACTTTCGGAGAAAACACCCGAGAATATTATGAGGACTGCTACATCGAAGGGACGGTTGATTTTATCTTCGGTAAGGCAACGGCGGTTTTCTACCGCTGCGAATTACACAGTAAGAGTACTGGAGGCTATGTGACTGCACCCGCTACTCCCCAAGACTGTCGCTATGGCTATGTATTCTATGATTGTAAACTGACCGCAGATAAAGATGTCAAGAGTGGTAGTGTCTGGCTTTCACGCCCATGGAGGCCATACGGAAAAGCCGTTTTTATCCGCTGTGACATGGGACCTCATATCCATCCTGAGGCTTGGCATAACTGGGGCAATCCCGATAACGAGCGTACTGCCTATTATGCTGAGTACCAAAGTCGGGGTAAAGGAGGTATGACTGAGAGACGTGTAAGTTGGTCGCATCAACTGGAAAACGACAAAGACTATGCCATACAAGATGTACTAAGAGGTACTGACAACTGGAATCCTATCCAATAATCGCATGACATAAAAAATTATGATGCCAAAACCTTGTCAGTTCATGTAAATTATATATCTTTGTACCAAACAAACTACATTCCAAAATATGAGACGAAGACTCTTACTATTATGTTTTCTCTGCTCCACACTGATGACATGGGCAGAGAACTATCCCTACCACAATGACTACCTGTGGCTGACTGTTCCCGATCATGCAGACTGGATTTACAAGACAGGTGAGAAGGCAAAGGTAGAGGTGACACTCTGCAAATATGGTATTCCGCAGAACACCGAGATCAGTTATGAGATTGGACCTGACGAGATGCCTGCTACCAGCACAGGAAAGGTCCAGTTGAAAAACGGACGCGCAATCATTGACATGGGTACCTTGAAGAAACCCGGATTCTTGGATTTGCGGTTGAAAGCCTCGATAGACGGCAAGCAGACGGAGCATCATGTCAAAGTAGGTTTCTCACCCGAACAGTTGAGACCATATACTCAACAGCCAAAGGACTTTGACCAGTTCTGGAAGCAAGCAATTGAGGAAGCACGGCACACCCCTATATCAGTAACCAGAGAAACGATAGACAAGTTCTCTGACGATGAGGTAGTATGCCAGTTAGTAAAGATCCGTATAGACAGACGGCATTCGGTATACGGTTATCTGACGATGCCTCGCAAAGCCGGTAAATACCCAGTAGTACTTACCCCTCCAGGAGCGGGCATCAAAACCATCAAGAACCACAACGACCATTATACACGTGCGGGACTTATCCGACTGGAGATGGAGATTCATGGTCTGAACCCGAATATGACAGATGAGCAGTTCAAGGAGATCACTGCTGCCTTTGACTATGAGAATGGTTACCTGTCTAATGGACTTGATGACCGCGACAATTACTATATGAAACACGTCTATGTCGCTTGTGTCCGTGCTATTGACTTCCTCACCTCACTCCCAGAATGGGATGGACGTAATGTCGCAGTGCAGGGCGGTAGTCAAGGCGGTGCTCTCTCACTCATCACCGCAGGTCTTGACGAGCGTGTAACAGCCTGTGTGGCAAATCACCCTGCCCTTAGTGATATGGCAGGTTATCTGGACAACCGTGCGGGCGGTTACCCCCATTTCAACCGCACGAACAAGATGCTGACACCAGAGAAGGTGCAGACCATGGCGTATTATGATGTGGTGAATTTCACACGCCGTATCACCTGTCCTGTATATCTGACTTGGGGCTATAATGATAACGTTTGCCCCCCAACCACGAGTTATATCGTATGGAATCTCATCACCGCACCGAAAGACGCCCTCATCACTCCCATCAACGAGCACTGGACTACGGAGGAAACCGGCAACAAACAGTTGCAATGGATTAAGAACCATTTGAAGTAATTAGTTCTATGAAAAAAGTCTGTACCATTTGTCTCTTATGCGGCATCGCTATCAGTGTTTTTGCACAGAAGCGTGCTAAGTATGAGTTCATGCGTAACTTACCCGTCTACGCTGACTCGCTGATTGCCGATTTCAAATACCCCCTTGCCTGGGGCAACAGTGACATCAAGGACTTCGACGAGTGGCGTAAAGTGGCACGTCAAAAGGTATTTGACTGTATGCTGACACCTCCCCCACCCTCTGCCGGTGGCTACGACGTGAAAGTGCTCTTCGAAGAGCAACGCAATGGCTACAAGGCGCGTAAGATAGAGTTAAGGTTGTCGCGCTACTATACGGTTCCCGCCTACGTCCTCATTCCTGACGGCAAAGGTCCCTTCCCGGCAGTCAACGCATTACACGACCATGGCGGACATCTTTTCATCGGAAAAGAGAAGATGATACGACCACTTGCCTGCGAGGACTCCACGGTGATCAAGGATGCTGATGAATGGGTATCTGGCTACGAGGGACAATTCTTTGGCGACTACCTTGCCCAACATGGATATGTGGTGTTCTCCGCCGATGCCCCCATGTGGGGAGAACGCGGACAAAAGGAGGGAGCACAAAGGAATATGTACGACATGATAGCAGGCAACATGATGATGTATGGTGTTGACCTCTCCGCCTATATGACCTATGATGATATTGCAGGTACAGAGTATCTTGCCTCGATGCCTGAGGTAGACCCTCAACGTATTGGCTGTACAGGATGGTCGATGGGAGGCTATCGCGCCTGGATGCTGTCCGCATTGTCTGACTACATCAAGGCAGGAGCGTCTGTCTGCTGGATGGTGACTGCCGATGAGCAGATGTCGTTTAAGTATGACCACACAGAATATGGTGGCTTTGCGAACTGTTTCCCTGGACTTCGCCGTTGGCTCGACTATCCCCATATTGCCAGTATGGCTTGTCCGAAGCCCATGCTTTTCATCAACGGGTCACAAGATAAACTATTCCCTGTGCCTGGTGTAAAAAAAGCATTCAGCACCATGCATGGCACTTGGGAAAGTCAGGGAGCCGCCGATAAACTGGAGACAGAAATCTGGAAGATGCCCCATAGTTGCGGTAAGAACTCACAGAAACGTGTATTGGAATTCTTTGACAAACATCTTAAGAAGTTTCCTTACCAGAACCCGCAACTGAGTGCGGAGGAACGTGCGGAAGACCTCATAGGACGACTGACCATAGAGGAAAAGGCACAACTGATGATGGACGTATCTCCCGCTATTCCCAGACTTGGTATTCCTGAGTTCCACTGGTGGAATGAAGCCTTACATGGTGTAGGACGCAATGGTACCGCTACCGTGTTCCCCATCACTATGGGATTGGCAGCCACATTCAATGACTATTTGGTCTATCAGGCTTTCTCTGCTGCCAGCGACGAGGCACGCGCCAAAAATACAGAGGCACGGAAGAAGAACGACATCAAACGCTATAGGGGTTTGTCGTTCTGGACACCTAACATCAACATCTTCCGAGACCCCCGCTGGGGACGCGGACAGGAGACCTATGGGGAAGATCCTTACCTGACCAGCAGAATGGGACTTGCCGTTGTGAATGGTCTGCAAGGGCAGGAGTATGCTGGTAGTACTAGTATATCTAGTAGAACTAGTAATACTAGGAAATATAAGAAACTCTTTGCATGTGCCAAGCATTTCGCAGTACATAGCGGACCTGAGTGGAATCGTCATGAGTTCAATATTGAGCAATTGCCCGAGCGAGACCTCTGGGAGACTTACCTGCCCGCTTTCAAGTCCCTGGTTCAAGAGGGGAATGTCAAAGAGATCATGTGTGCCTACCAAGCCATTGACGGAGAACCTTGCTGTGGCAATACCCGCTATCTGCAGCGAATCCTGCGAGATGAATGGGGATTCCAAGGAATTGTGACGAGTGACTGCGGTGCCATTGACGATTTCTATAAGCCTAACCGCCACCATTTTACGGAGACGAAAGAAGATGCTGCGGCACAAGCCGTCATCGCAGGAACTGATGTGGAGTGTGGTGGTGTGTATAAGTCTTTGCCTGAGGCTGTAAAAGCAGGCAAGATCTCCGAGCAGCAAGTAGACACCTCTCTCCGTCGGCTGCTGATTGGACGCTTTGAACTGGGTGACTTCGATCCTGACGAGTTGGTGGAGTGGACCAAGATACCGATGAGCGTTGTTGCCTGCAAGGAACACAAACAGATAGCCCTTGACGCCGCCCGTCAAAGCATCGTGTTGCTGAAAAACAATGGGGTGTTGCCTTTGGCTGCGACAGGGTCGCAGTATACTGGCAAGGTGGTCGTTATGGGACCGAACGCCAACGACTCCACGATGATGTGGGGAAACTATAACGGACAACCCACCCAGACAACCACAATTCTTCAGGGTATTCGCCAATACCTGCCTGACGTACCTTTTGTTCAGGGATGCACATGGACCAGAAGTGAGGTGCCGACGAGCATGTTCAACCAAGTATTCACGGATGATGGACGCCCAGGACTACAGGCAAACTACTGGAATAATGAGCGCATGGAGGGACTGCCCGCCATGGCAATCCGCCTCACAGAGCCTCTCCATCTTGACAATGGGGGCAACACGGCTTTTGCTCCTGGTGTGAATCTGGAACATTTCACCGCACGTTATGAAGGGGTGTTCCGCCCGCAACAGGATGGTGACGTCACCTTCGACATACTCAACGATGACTACTCGATGCTGGTCTTCAATGGAGACACGCTGCTCAACCGCACGAACGGACATGGTGTGCGTGACGCTCATCCGACCTACAAGGTGGAGGCCGGCAAAAGTTATCCGCTACAACTTATCTATGTACAACATACAGGACATGCCATGCTGCAGTTCGACATCAACATGACAGACCATTCCCCCGCTGCCCTCTCACCCCTCACTGCTCCGCAGTCTCCCGTGAAGGACGCGGATGTTGTCATCTTTGTAGGAGGCATCTCCCCACGCTTAGAGGGTGAGGAGATGAAGGTCAGCGAAGAAGGCTTCAAGGGCGGTGACCGCATCAGCATCGAACTGCCCCAGGTTCAGCGAGAGTGGCTTACAAACCTGAAGAAAGCCGGTAAGCGTATCATCTATGTCAACTGCTCTGGCTCTGCCATCGCCCTGACTCCTGAGGATGAGATTGCCGATGCTATCATTCAGGCATGGTATGGTGGAGAGAAGGGTGGACAGGCTGTTGCCGACATTCTTTTCGGAACCTGCAACCCCAGTGGTAAGTTGCCTATCACCTTCTACAAGAGCGTCAACGACCTTCCTGACTTCCTCGATTACCGCATGACCAACCGCACCTACCGCTATTTCAAGGGTACTCCTCTCTACCCCTTCGGCTATGGACTGAGTTATACGACCTTTGAGATTGGCGAACCGCAGTATATATATAATAAGGTACGCGTGAAAGTCAAGAATACGGGTAAGTATGACGGTACTGAGGTCGTTCAAGTCTATATGCGCAACCTTGCAGACACGGACGGACCACTAAAGACCCTACGAGCCTATCAGCGTGTTGACTTGAAGGCTGGAGAAAGTAAGACGGTGGAGATTGACTTCCCACGAGACCGCTTCGAGGGCTGGGATGTCATGACAAACACCATGCGTGTCGTTCCTGGCAAATACGAACTGATGGTCGGCTCGTCTAGTGACGACAAGGACCTCCAGAAAATCAACGTCAATATCCAATAAAAAAGAAATCCTCTCTGAATCTGAGAGGATTTCTTTTTATCAATTACTTTTTAGGTTCTGCTTCTTTCTTCGGAGCCGCCTTCTTGGCTGCGGGCTTCTTTGCCGCAGGTTTCTTAGCAGCCTTCGGCTTTTCCTCCTCTGGAGCCTCATACTTGGCAAGACGAGCCTTCAGACGGGTAATCTCCTCATCCTTGTACTCAATCTCATCGCCTTGATTACGGATTGTTGTCAGCAGGGCGTTCAACTCCTCATTATCAATCTCCGCAGGATAGAGCGCATTGACTCTGTTGATGAAGTCACCCAAGATATTCATATAGTTGGTGAAAGCATCAAACGGTCCACTATAGATACCACGGTCAAGACCCACATTGCTGGGCTTGGTAGTCATAAAGCGGAAGTTATTGGAAGCCTGCAGATAGTCCCAGTCCTGATTGATGCGTGGCTCGTTGGCGATACGTAAACGGTCAGCGACACTATAGAGTTTGTTGAATGCCTCACGCTGCATGGCATTACCTAACCAACAAGAGCAGTCACGCTCCTCATCAACCCAACTGAGGGTGTCAGGAACGTCAATAGCACCCACACTCTTCACCTTCATACAGATCTCCGTAGGTGTAGAGAAGGTGATGCCCTTTTCCTTGGCACATGCAGGCAGTGCCTTCAGGAAGTCGAGGATATTACTGCTGAGTGGCTGTGCGATACCCAGTGCGGAAAGTTCCATGAAGATATTGATGATCTGCTCCTCTTCAGGGAAGCGGGCGATACGGTCGATATAGGCATCGGCAAACAGAGGATAGCCCTCCCAGTCCGCGTTATTGAAACGCAAAGAGATATCATCTGACAACTCCACATCACGAAGCAATAGTTTCAGGTTGGGGGCGATATTACAGTTGTATACATAGTGAGGTGACTTCCAGCCCAGCACGTGCTTGGCACCCTCAGTCAGCATACCCTTGAAACCCATGGCGGCAACCTGTCCACCGATGTCATCGCTATAGATGAGTGATGAGTTACGGAGAACCGTTGGCTTCTTGCCAAAGTACTCCTCCATCTTCTGGCACTGTTTCTTCACATCCAGTGCGAAGGTCTCCTCATTAGCAAGAGAGGACAAACCATGAGAGTAAGGCTCAGCGAGGAACTCCACACAACCTGTGTTGTTCAGTTCCTGCAACTTCTCCAGTACCTGAGGAGCATGCATCTCCAACTGCTCGATTCCCACACCTGATAGTGAGAAAGCAACCTTGAAGTCCTTACCATTGTCACGAATCATGTCACCGATGGCGTTCAAGGCTGGCATGTAACTACGCTCGGCGATGTCACTGATACTACGCTCGTTCTCATAATCATCATAGTAATAATGATCAGTACCGATATCGAAGAAACGATAGCGCTTCAGATGAATAATCTGATGTATCTCGAAATATAAACAAATTGTTTTCATATTCTTTTACTTTTTTACCTTTTTACTTTTTTACCTTTTATTGTTCCCAACCGAGGGTTCTCTTATAGAGGGTGGCAATCCATGCGCCCACCTTCTCCCATGTGATCTGGTCAACCTCCTTCTTGCCTTCCTCCTTGAGATACTGGAAGAGGGAGTCATTAGCACAGATACTATAGATGGCATCAGCAAGGGCATGGATATCCCAATAGTCAACCTTGATACAGTTGTTGAGAATCTCCGCACAACCTGACTGTTTCGAGATAATCGAAGGTGTGCCACACTGCATAGCCTCCAACGGAGAGATACCGAAAGGCTCTGACACGGAGGGCATCACATAGACATCGGAGTCCTTCAGGCACTCATAAACCTGTTTGCCTCGCATGAAGCCCGGGAAGTGGAAACGGTCGGCAATACCACGCTCAGCGGCAAGATGAATCATCGCATCCATCATATCACCAGAGCCCGCCATACAGAAACGGACATTACGGGTACGGCGGATGACCATGTTAGCAGCCTCCACGAAATACTCAGGACCTTTCTGCATCGTGATACGACCGAGGAAGGTCACTACCTTGTCCTTACCAGTGTGGTCAGGACGCGGGATAGCCTGATACTCCTCTGGCAAAGGATAAACAGCATTATGCACCGTGAAGCACTTGCGCGGGTCTTGGTGATACTGATGGATCACCGTCTGACGGGTCAGTTCTGACACACACATAATGCAGTCTGCCCAGTCCATACCATTCTTCTCTATCGAGTAAACCGTTGGGTTCACCTTTCCACGAGAGCGGTCGAAGTCGGTAGCATGCACGTGGATACAGAGTGGTTTGCCGCTCACCTGCTTGGCATGGATACCTGCGGGATAGGTCAACCAGTCATGCGCATGGATGATATCGAAGTCAAAGGTACGTGCCACCACGCCGGCAATAATCGAGTAGTTATTAATCTCCTCGTGCAAGTTGCCGGGATAACCGCCAGCAAACTCCATAGCACCCAGATCATTGACGTGCATATAGTTGAAGTCAGCATAGATATGGTCACGCAACTTGAAATAGAGATCAGGATCCATGATGTTACCAACGCGCTCGCGAACATAGTCGTAGTTGACATCACGCCATGCGATAGGCACAGCATTCATGGCAACAATGTTGCAAGCGTTACGCTCTTCATCACCAAAAGGCTTTGGCAGACAGAGCGTGATATCCATATCTCCCTGAGCATGCAAGCCCTGTGAGATACCATAGTTAGCAGTAGCGAGTCCACCGAATACATGAGGAGGATACTCCCATCCAAACATTAGTACTTTCATAGTCTTCTCCTCCTATTTTACTTTTGATAAGTGTATTTCTCCAACAGTTTCAACGTACGCAGGATCTCAGCGACATTCATGGCGAATGCCATGGCACCACGTCCATGGAAAGGCGGGTTACCATCGAACAACTCACTGATTGTTCCCAGTGCGTGATAGTTGATCTCATCCTCATAGCCTACCATCTGACGCTCTACAAAACTCAGACGAGTGCGCTTGTAGATCTTCAGGCAAGCCTCCATATAGAATCCACCCAGCCAAGGCCATGCTGTTCCCTGATGGTAGGCATAGTCACGCTGTGTCTGTGGACCGACATACATCGGGTTATATCCTCCACTCTTCGGAGAGAGGGAGCGCAGTCCCTTCGGTGTCAGCAACTCACGGGTGCAGACATCGAGGACACTCTTCTTCTGCTCCTGTGACAATGGGGAGTAGTCGAAGGCAACAGGGAAGATCATGTTCGGACGAACACTCCAGTCCATCATATTGCCATCCACATAGTCAAGCAGATAACCATACTCATTCAGGAAGGTTTCCACGAACGAGGTCTTACAGAGTTCAGCACGCTTCTCCAGTTTTGCGGCGAGTTTCTGATCTCCGAACTCTGCCTCCAGGGAAGCACAGAACTTCAAGGCGTTATACCAAAGGGCATTAAACTCTACGATATAGCCGGAACGGGGAACAACTGGGCGACCGTTTGCCGTGGAGTTCATCCAGGTGATTGCCTTGTCACGTCCGTTGGCATAAAGCAGTCCGTTATCATCAAGACGCATATTAGAGTTACCACCCTCTATGACATACTCAACGATATCCTTGACCAGTTTGCCATACATCTTATAACCCTGCTCCTTGCCTGCTGTCTTGGCATATTGCTGGATAGCCCAGACTGCCCACAGGGGAACATCAGGATGCTCTATCTCGTAAATCTTCACACTCAAAGGTTTATCCTCCATAAACTCACGGAGTCCCTTCTCTGCGGTCTTCATCACCAACTCGAAATAGTCTTGCTCACCAATGGCAAGTGTCAGACCCGGCAGGGCGATGAACGTATCACGGGCACGAGCCTTGAACCAAGGATAGCCAGCCAGCAGATAGCGGTCGTCGTTAGGTTGACGGTTATGGAACTGATGGGCAGCAGCCACCAAGCAGTGATAGAAATTATCACGTGGCTGGCGCACGTCAATCTCCTTCTGGAACAATGTCTTCAGGGTATTGGTCTTGATCTCCTTCGTGGAAGCGGAGAAGATAATACTCTCCCCTTTCTTGATAGACACCTCGAAATAGCCAGGCACGTACAAGTCCTCATTAGAGGCATAGCCTCGCTCCTGCTCCTTCGGATACTCCACACCGCGATACCAGTCGGGCTGGAAGATAAACTCGTTCTTTTTATTAAACTGCATGTACAGGTCAGGGTAACCAGCATACATACATGTCTTAATACCATTGTCTACCTCATGATACTCACGACTTGCCGTCGAGTTCTCATGCGTAAACTGTCTTACCGAGCGGAAGGCAAGGAACGGACGGAAGCGCAACGTCGTGGCAGAATGGGCATCCACCAAGGTGTAGCGAATCAGGATCCTGTCCTCATAGCACTGGAAGATAGTCTCTCGTTTTAACAACACGCCACCGACACGATAGAGTGTGGTAGGCACAACATCACAGGTAAACTCGCGGATGTACTTATGACCCTTTGGGCTAAAATTATTTCCCTGATACTTGTGGAGTCCGAGGTTGAACTCTGCGCCGTGCTGAATCACCGTACAGTCGAGCGACGACAACAGAACATGGTTCTCGTCATCGAGTTCTGGTACGGGAACAACCAACAAGCCATGATACTTGCGCGTATTACAGTCAACCAAAGTAGAACTGCTATAGGCGCCAGATCGGTTTGTTCGAAGTAATTCACGACGGAGCGACTCCTCCAGGTTAGTCATTACCGCTTTTTCTAATCGCAAATAACTCATAGTTCCTATTTTAAGGTTTTCGTTTTAGATTTACATTCATTTTCCAAAAGTACGCAATTTCATCGTTATTACAAAATAAAAAGAGATATTTTTTGTAAAAATGCTTGATTTTTGTCTTAGTGGAAGATTATTAACTCCAAAAAAGTTGTCATCTTATTCTTTTTTATTACTTTTGCACCGCTAATGACAGATGCCATCAATCATGGTCATATTAGGGAAAGAAACTGAGAAGGATCAAATCAAACAAGCCATCAAGGAACTGTGGGCTCTCCTCACGGAGGATCAGCGTCTTCTTTTGATGCAACACGCATCTATCGAGAAGTTCAGGAAGAACGAGTTCATCTACCATGAGAACGACACTCCCGAATATCTTTTCTGTCTCGCCAAGGGAAAAGTCAAAATCTTCAAAGAGGGAATTGGAGGACGCCCGCAGATTGTCCGCATGGCAAAACCAGAGGGATTCTTCGGCTATCGTGCCGGGTTCGTCGGCGACCAGTACAGCACCTCAGCCTCCGCCTTCGAGAATGCGGCAGTATGTCTGATTCCCCTCCCTGTCATCATGAAGGTCATTCGTGAGAATAATGAGGTCGCCATCTATTTCATCAAGCAACTGGCGAGTCTGTTGGGACATGCCGACGAGCAGACTGTCAACCTGACACAAAAGCATATCCGTGGACGACTCGCCGAGGCATTGCTACGACTGAAGAGTAAATATGGTACAGAGGACGACGGCAACACCCTCTCTATCAGTATGAGTCGTGAGGACCTTGCCAACTTGTCGAACATGACTACCAGCAATGCCATCCGCACTTTGTCTGCGTTTGCCACAGAAGAACTTATCGCCATCGACGGCAAACACATCAAACTGCTTGAGGAGGCAAAACTCCACAAGATATCCAAGAACGGTTAATCGGGTATCAGGAAATTGATCACTTCCTGCTGCACATCGATATGATAGGCACCAACGGGTGTGCTCATCAGTCTGCCATCAATACCCACCAACGCATGTTTCGCCTCCTCGACCCTCACCTCTTTGGTGCGATAAGGGTGCACACTGCGGTGATTCAGGAAACGCCCTGATACCAACAGCCACAATCCCGCAAAGACCTGTAAGATACCTGTATGATATACTACCGACACATCCAACAGTCCGTTATAGGGAACGGCATTCGGGGTCTGCCCATAGCCAGGACCACTGCCCACACACATCGTCATCACCTTGCGGTTGATGGTGTCGGAATTGATTCTCAGATGCATTTTATAATCCATGCGGTGGAAGATCATCAGGAAGATAGAGGCAATAAAAGACAGGGTGCGGGAGCCTAACAGCGAACGGGTCTGGCGACGCATATTCATCACGTCGGCAATCAGACCGATATTGACGCAGTTCAGGAAATAGCGATGACACTGCTCTCCCTTCTTGTTCGTATAACGGATGCACCCCAAGTCTATCGAGCGTACCCGATGCTTCATGAGCCAGTCGACCGTCTGCTCAAGGTTTCCCTCCTTGAAATCCCAGTAACGGGCGAAGTCGTTCATCACCCCATGGGGAATCACGCCAAGGGCAATAGAGTCTCTTACCTGCTTCTCCTCATTCATCAGACAGTTGACCGCATCATTCAATGCGGAGTCGCCACCCATCACGATGATGGTCTTATAACCATTATGGATCAGCATGGTCATCAAACGCTCCACGCTGTCTGTCGACTCGCTCTGCACAAAGTCATACTGCACTTTGCGGTCATTCAACACACGTTGTATCTTCTCACGCTGTTTACTCGAACGTCCTTTGGGACAATACAATATGCCCCACCTTGTCTCATCTACTGCCATATCTCTAATATCTCCTTTACTTTCTCTTCCATCGGACGCATCGCATCAATCCAATGGATAGTGAACCCACGACGCTCCATCCCCCGGAACCATGTCATCTGCCGCTTGGCAAACTGGTGGATGGCGATCTCCAGACGGCTAAACATCTCGTCGTAGGTGGTCTTCCCTATCAGGTATTCCGTCACAAACTTGTATTCCAATCCATAGTAGATCAGGTCGTCGGCAGGAATGCCCTCATCCAGCAACGCCTTCACCTCTTCCACCATGCCACCCTCCAGACGTGCCTTCAAGCGACGGGTAATCTTACGGCGACGCTCCTCCCTGTCGATGTCCACCCCAATAATGAGTGAGTCGACAGGAGGCAGTTCACGCCTCGGCACAGGATGCTGGAGGTTATAGG
The DNA here is from genome assembly GCA_017458005.1 of Prevotella sp. GTDB lineage: Bacteria > Bacteroidota > Bacteroidia > Bacteroidales > Bacteroidaceae > Prevotella. The sequence goes on from JAFTGH010000049.1 coordinate 21,795, forward strand.
TCTCTATCTCGATGGCACGGATGGCACGCTGACACGAGTCCACATCCGTCGTGTTATGCATATTCGAGCCATTCTTCGCTTTTAGTTCCAACAGCATCTGCGTCAGTTCTTCCAATGGCTTCCCCTCTAACTGCTGGCGCAATTCGGGGTTCTGGGGCACTGGCGACAACTGATACCCTTTCAGCACTGCCTCGATATAGAGCCCCGTACCTCCACAGAGGATTGGTTGCGCTCCCCTACCTATTATATTATTATAGGCATCGAAGAAGTCTTGCTGGTATTGGAAGAGGTTATATTTCGTACCTGGCTCCGCAATGTCTATCAAATGATAAGGGATAGTTTGAACTTTTAACTCAGAACTATGAACTTGATAATCCTCCAAGTCCTTACCCGTACCAATATCCATCCGACGATATACCTGACGAGAGTCGGCGGAGATAATCTCCCCACCTATCTCCTTCGCAAGGGCGGCTGCCAGTGGAGTCTTTCCACTTGCCGTCGGACCGAGTATGGTAATCATTTGTTTTGCCATTTGATTGCAAATATACATAAAAAAAGCCATCCGACAAAATCGGATGGCTAATATTTTAGTTAAGTATTCTCTTATTTGAGTTCAGCAAGATACTTAATGGTGCGAACCATCTGAGAAGTGTAAGAGTTCTCATTGTCGTACCAAGCAACAACCTGAACGAGAGAGTTGCCGTCGCCAATCTTAGAAACCATGGTCTGGTTAGCATCGAACAGAGAACCGAACTTCATACCGATGATGTCTGAAGAAACGAGTTTCTCCTCTGTGTAACCGAATGACTCGTTGGCAGCAGCCTTCATAGCGGCGTTGATATCCTCAACGGTAACCTCACCCTTAACAACAGCGTGCAGGATAGTGGTAGAACCTGTAGGAGTTGGAACGCGCTGTGCAGCACCGATCAACTTACCGTTCAACTCGGGGATAACCAGACCGATAGCCTTGGCAGCACCAGTTGAGTTTGGAACGATGTTCTGGGCACCAGCACGTGCACGCTGAACATCACCCTTGCGCTGAGGACCGTCCAGAATCATCTGGTCGCCAGTGTAAGCGTGAACAGTTGTCATGATACCGCTCTGGATAGCAGCGAAATCGTTCAGAGCCTTCGTCATAGGAGCCAGACAGTTAGTGGTGCAAGATGCAGCAGAGATCACTGTGTCGGCAGGAGTCAGGGTCTTGTGGTTTACATTATAAACGATAGTGGGCAGATCGTTACCAGCAGGAGCAGAGATAACAACCTTCTTGGCACCAGCCTGGATGTGAGCAGAAGCCTTCTCCTTAGAAGTGTAGAAACCTGTGCACTCCAGAACAACGTCTACATCCAACTTGCCCCAAGGCAGTTCAGCAGCGTTAGGAATAGCATAGATAGTGATCTTCTTTCCATCAACTACGATGAAGTCCTCACCAGCCTCTACAGTGTGCTTGTTCTCACCGAACTTGCCAGCGAAACCACCCTGAGCGGTGTCATACTTCAACAGATGAGCAAGCATCTTAGGACTTGTCAAGTCGTTGATTGCTACTACCTCATAACCTTCAGCCTCGAACATCTGACGGAATGCGAGGCGACCGATACGGCCAAAACCGTTAATTGCTACTTTTGTCATTTTACTAATGTTTTATTAAAAGGGTTTATAAATATTTTCCTTGAATACCAAAAAATGATGTTTTAAGAACACTTTTTCTTCTTTTCGGGCACAAAGTTACAAAAAAATATCTATATTTGCATCTGATTTCAGTCTTAATTAAGATTAAAGATTCAAGATTAAACATTAAAAATTGCGATATATCAAGACGAAAGTCTGAGATTGCAAAACGAAGATAGCAAATTCAAACATTTTATACGTTAAACATTAAAATTTTAAGATTATGGGATTTATTAAAGAATTCAAGGAGTTTGCCATGAAGGGCAACGTCATGGACATGGCAGTCGGTGTTATCATCGGTGGTGCCTTCGGTAAGATTATCACCAGTCTGGTAGAGGATATCCTCATGCCTATCATCAGCCTGTGCACTGGTGGCATCAGTTTTGTCGACCTGTTCTGCTCACTGGACGGCAGCACCTACAAGACACTGGCAGAGGCGAAGGAGGCTGGTGCCGCTGTCTTCGCTTACGGACAGTTCATCCAGAACATCCTCGACTTCATCATCATCGCCTTCTGTATTTTCTTGATGATCAAGGCTATGAACAAGTTGAACCGCAAGAAGGAAGAGCCCGCTCCTGAGGCACCCGCCGGACCTACACAGGAGGAGTTGCTGACTGAGATCCGCGACCTGCTGAAGCAGAAATAAGTCAAGAAAACGCTTATTATATATAATATAAGGTGGTAACTGTTTGCCACCTTATATTTTTTGTATATCTTTGCACCCGTTTTCAGAATGATAAGATAAATGGTAAAGACTTTAGATTTCAAGCCGAAGATGTTCTCGGCAATGAAGAATTACGACAAGAAGACCTTCATGGCAGACCTCATGGCGGGTGTCATCGTGGGTATCGTGGCACTTCCCCTTGCCATCGCCTTTGGTATTGCCAGTGGCGTGTCGCCCGAGAAGGGTATCATCACCGCTATCGTGGCTGGTCTTATGATCTCGCTGTTTGGTGGCAGTAAGGTACAGATTGGCGGACCGACGGGTGCATTCATCGTCATCGTCTATGGCATCATCCAGCAATATGGCATGCAGGGACTGACCGTCGCCACGCTGATGGCTGGTGTGTTCCTCATCCTGTTAGGTGTGCTCCGCCTGGGCACGATCATCAAGTATATCCCCTATCCTATCGTGGTCGGCTTCACCAGCGGTATCGCCGTCACCATCTTCACCACCCAGATCAAAGACCTGTTAGGCATGCAGATGGACGTGGTGCCCTCCGACTTCGTTGAGAAATGGATTGCCTATATCCAGAACATCGCACATATCGACTGCTGGAGTGCCGTCATGGGTATCGCCAGTGTCATCATCATCGCCATCATGCCCCGCTTCTCGAAGAAGGTGCCTGGCTCCTTGGTAGCCATCATCATCATCACCATCGCTGCCCTGCTGCTGAAGCAGTATGCGGGGGTGACCTCCATCGAGACCATCGGCGACCGCTTCAGCATCAACTCCCAACTGCCCGAGGCTGTCGTCCCCGCCCTCTCGTGGGAGACCATCAAGCGACTGGTAGGTCCTGCTGTCACTATTGCCGTGCTGGGAGCCATCGAGTCATTGCTATCCGCTACCGTGGCTGACGGTGTCATCGGCGACCATCATAACTCGAACACAGAGTTGATCGGACAGGGTATCGCCAATATCGCCTCTCCCCTCTTCGGCGGAATCCCCGCCACTGGCGCCATTGCCCGTACCATGACGAATATCAACAACGGAGGACGCACTCCTGTGGCTGGCATCATCCATGCCGCCGTCCTGCTGCTCATCTTCCTGTTCCTCATGCCCCTCGCCCAGTATATCCCGATGGCATGTCTTGCCGGTGTACTGGTCGTCGTCGCCTATGGCATGAGTGGCTGGCGCTCTTTCCTTGCCATGTTGCGCAACCCCAAGAGCGATATCACCGTGTTGCTGTTGACGTTCTTCCTCACGATCATCTTCGACCTTACCGTCGCCATCGAGTTCGGACTCATCTGTGCCTGTCTGCTCTTCATGCGCCGTATGGCTGAGACCACTGAGGTTCATGCCATTCTCAACGAGATCGACCTGAACGAGGATGCGGACATGGAGCGTGGCAATCTGGAGCACCTCACCATCCCCAAGGGTGTGGAGGTCTACGAGATCAATGGTCCTTACTTCTTCGGAGCCGGCAACCGCTTCGAGGATATCATGGCACGCTACGGCAATCGCCCAAAGGTTCGTATCATCCGCATGCGTAAGGTTCCCTTCATCGACTCCACGGGTCTGCACAACCTCGAGAACATGTGCCTGATGAGTCAGAAGGAGGGCATCACCGTCGTCCTCTCTGGTGTCAACGAGAAAGTGGAGAGCGTCCTGAAGCGCAACAACTTCAACGACCTCTTGGGCGAGGAGAATATCTGCAACCACATCGACCTCGCACTGGCAAGAGCGAAGGAGATTGTGGGGGAATAAAAGAGGAAAAATCCCCAAATTAGTCATTTTTTTGATAAAAAAACACCAAAAAGGTTGTTTTCTATTAAAAAAATGACTATTTTTGTAGCCGTAAAGATGAAGAACGAACTCGATATCTTTAAGAACGTACCCGTTCAAACGGCTGCTATCGCCTCCCTGTATCCCGACATAACAGCAGGAAAGAAGAAAGTGGCAAGTTTGGAAAAGGCGAATAAAATCATTCGCCTCAAGCGTGGTTTGTACGTTGTAAACCCAAAGGAAAGCGGTTTGCTCATATCTACGGAATTAATAGGAAATATGCTCTATGGACCATCATACGTCTCTATGATGACCGCACTCAGATTTTATGGACTAATTCCAGAATATGTTGCAATAACTGAATCCATGACCACCCATCTCCGACGTACGTTCGACACTCCCATAGGCAGATTCGAATACTACCATTGCTCCAGAGAATACTATCAGATAGGCATTAGACAGTCAACTTCCGCAGGAGTTAATTTTTTAATAGCCACTCCCGAGAAAGCCCTATGTGACTACATCTGCACAACCCCGAAACTACCATTACGATTTATAAAAGACACCTATACCTTTTTGGAAGAGGATATGCGATTCGACATGGATGCATTCGCCGATATGGATATGGGTATCTTCAAACAGTGTGCAGCAATAGGAAAGAAGCAACAATTCATTAACAATATTATCAAACTTAAAGAAAAATTATGAACACTTTTTTTGAACAAGCGCTTAGTCATTACAATGTCAACGATGCTAAGAGCAAGCAAAATGCCATCTATGAAATTACTCAACAGGTGATCCTTTCTGGTTTACATCGGGGCGGGTTCTTTGACCGGTCTGCCTTTTATGGAGGCACTTACCTAAGACTCTTCTACCAACTCCCTCGTTTCTCAGAAGACATGGACTTCTCTCTTCTGGCTCCTGACGAGCACTTTAACTTTGAGAATTATTTCCAACCCATTATTGACGAGTTCAGTCAAATCGGTCGTGTTGTCGAAATAAAAAAGAAGGACAAGAAGATGTTTGGGCGTGTTGACTCCGCTTTCCTTAAGGATACTACAGATGTATATAATGTCTCGTTTCAGACAGAGAAGACCACAAAGATAAAGATTGAGGTAGACACCATGCCGCCTCTGCAATTCCATACGGAGCAGAAGTTATTGTCTTTCCCTCAATCGCTTATGATTCGATGCTTCACCCTGCCAGACCTTTATGCCGGCAAGATGCATGCGTTGGTGTTCCGCAACTGGAAAACCCGTGTCAAGGGGCGTGACTGGTACGACTTCGAATGGTATGTTCGCCATAGGGTTCCCCTTGATTTCAACCATCTACAGGAACGCATCCGTGAGTTTAATGGTACAGAGATGTCACGCGAAGAGTTCATTTCAATGCTCCGCACACGCCTTTCCACTACGGATATAGAGGCTGTAAAGTTAGATGTTGCTCATTTTGTCATCAACCCACAAGAACTCGACATTTGGTCGAATGACTACTTCCTGCAACTCGCTGACATGATTGTGTTCAAGGAATAAAGTATACCGATGCCTTCGATCACAGTTAGTAATGCCTTCCGTAGGGGTAACCGGTTACCGTTGTTGGGGTATGAGTGCAGTCCTGTCTTATTTTAAATAAGGTTGACACCAAAAGTTTGAAAAAGTATGGTGAGACAACCTAACGAAAGCCGTTATGCGAAGGACACAGATCGCATAAACGAGATGAAGGAGGTCTATGAGATGTTCCACATCCAGCACCTCCG
>JAFTGH010000050.1 GCA_017458005.1 Prevotella sp.
CGCTCGTCGTATATCCGGTAGTTTGAAGCACACCAATGTCATTGACGGTTTGTTCTTCTACCCGAGTAAGACCCGAAAGTCCCACTCGCTTCTTGTACTACTTTCTTCTCTGTCTTATGTAAATCCTCTCAAAGAACGCTTTCTTGTACGCCACGCGCCGTTTTTGGCGCGAAAGCGGGTGCAAAGGTACGAACTTTTTCCAAAACAGCAAATATTTTCGGGACTTTTTTTCAAAAATAAGCGAAAAATCTTCTTCCTGTTGATTTAAATCAACCGCAAGAATGCTTACACCTTATTATATTATAAAATAAAAGGGAGCCACATCATGGTGATGTGACTCCTCTTTATTAATTTATTCGGTATTGACTACTCCTCTGTAGTAGTACCTGCGTAAGCAGGATTCTGCTTCAGAAGCGTGTTCTTCATCAACTCGTCAGCAGGAATAGGCATATCCATCTTGTTGATGTCGAAGGTGAAGGTACGCTTTGACCAAGGATAGTTAGCATAGTCTGAGCCACCGTCATCCTTTGGATAGTTATACTCGATGTGATCCTCGATATATCCAGACTTGATCATATCCGGGCAGAGACACCACTCAGAGTTGAACTCCTTACGACGCTCCTCGTTGACAGCAACCTTCCAAGCAGGAGAGGTGTGCTTATAACCTTTACGGTTAGCCTTAGCCTGAAGTGCTGTGTAGTATGTCTTTGCAGAAGGAACAGTAACTGTAGCAGTCAGTACACCAACAGGATACTCTGTCATGGTAACACCTTTCTGACCATTGAACTCATATACGGTGTTGTAGTGAGCATAGTACTTGCTGTAGTCCTGACCAACGGTCAAGTTACCCCATGCACGGTTACGAATCTCATCGATGGCAGCCCAACCTGCGGCAGAGTTCTCTCCCTCTGTGCGGAAGCAGCACTCAGCGTAGTCAAGCAGCACGTTCGCATAACGCTTGCCGTAGATGATAGTTGGAGCCCACATCTGACCACCCCAAGAGTTACCATCAGCACGTGCACTACGCCACATCTTGGTGGTCCAGATAGCAGGAGCGAACTCACCATTGGTGAAGTGGAACTGCATGGTCTTTGTTCCAGACAGAACACCTTCTGCATTTTTGAAAGGCTTCACTACGTGCCCATCATCATCTTTAGTTCCAAGAGAGTCCTTCAGGTATGGATTGTATCCATATACAGACTCAGACTTCTCGATGCCATACTTGGCAAGGTCTGCCTCAGGCACAGCACCTGTAGCACAAGATGCGTCACGACGGGTGTCGCCAGACTCATAACTTGCATACCACTCCCATGAGAGGTACTGGGCACCCCAGCCACCGTTCTCAGGACAAGCGCAGAACCACTTCAACATGTTAGGATTAGCGAAGGTGATAGTACGGTCACCACCCCAACTACTCCACTCATTACCCTCATCAGATACCAAAGCCCAGATACACTCCTCGTTCCAGAATCCTGCGGGATCCCAGTTAGTAGCGAAGTTGGTAGAGAGTTTATAGGTACCACTGTCGATGATGCTCTTCAACTCAGCCTTAGCCTTGGCATAGCAGTCGGCTGCGGCTGAAGGAACACGGTAAGCCTTCCACATATAAGCGTCAGCGAGGTAAGCCTTAGCCATACCCTTGGTGCAACGACCATACTGACCGTTGTATGGAGTCCAATTCAGAAGGTCTGCAGCCTTAGAGAAGTCCTCGATGATGAAGTCCCACATCTCCTCGTAGGTCTCAGCGGCAGCCTTGTTAGGCGTATTGCTGAAGTCCTCACCTGTGGCAAGCATAGGCACACGACCGAAGGTAGTGGCAAGCCATGTGTAGAAATAGCCACGGAGTGCGCGAGCCTCACCTTCACAAAGTGCCTTGGCCTCAGGGCTTACATTCTCAGCCTCCTCCAGACCAGCCAGATAGAGGTTAGCACGGCTGATGGCTGCGTATGCATGAGCCCAGCCCTGACCGAGTTCACCTACGTTAGCGTCCCAGGTCTGGTCAAGGAACTTCACGTCCCAACCCGTACACTGGGTATCCATCGTCGGGTGGCTACCGGTAAACATATTTGGTTTGTAGCCCCAGCAGTCATCCTGCTTGCTGACATTGTTATAGGCATAGATACCGTTCAAGCCGAGGCGAGCATTGTCGTCACTCTCAAACTGAGCCTCAATGGCAAGAATGTCATATTGTGTAACGTCCAGGAACTTGTCGTTGTCACATGAAGTCAGTGCAACGCATCCCAAACCTACCAATGCAAAATATTTAATTGATTTTTTCATAATGTATTTCCTTTTAAATTAGAAGGTGATATTAAGACCACACTGGAATGTGCGAGGAGTTGCATAACGACCAGTATCAAGACCGGTGTAGATAACAGAACCCTGACCAACCTCAGGATCTCCGTACTTGGTGTAAGGAGAAATAGTGGCGAGGTTGTTGACGGCAACATATACACGTGCGCTCTGGAGATAGAGTTTCTTAGCGATCTCACGTGGCAGTGTGTAACCAACCTGGATATTGGAGATCTTCAAGAAGTTACCGTTCTCAATCCAAGCGTCGCTGATACGGCTGTTCTTATTGTTGTCCAGACGAGTCAGACGAGGCAATGTACCATTAGGATTATCGTCACTCCACATAGCAGCGTAACTATCTACGCCAAGAGCAGGAGTCCAAGAGTCATCCGATGGGTTCATGATGCTCATACGCATCTTAGAGTAAGAGAGGATGTCCATACCGAGTACACCATAGGTGTAAACGCTGAAGTCCCAGTTCTTGTAAGAGGCGCTGAGGTTCAGACCGAAGTTGAAGGAAGGCAGACCATTGCCGAGGATGACACGGTCTTCGTCGTCCAGCGTGCCGCTTCCATCGGTATCCACGAAGAGGAAGTCACCCATTTCTGCATCCTGGCCCTGAGCCAAAGCCTTATCCAAGTCCTCCTGAGTCTTGATGATGCCGGCAACCTTGTAGCCATAGTAAGAACCTACAGCCTCACCCTCACGGCAGATAGAGTGGTTGTTCCATACAAAACCAGTTCCACTGATAGCACCGAGGTTAGAACCGTCGATGTCATCTGCTGAGTAAGTGCTGTTGCCACCGCTACAGGTAGAGGTGTAGTCAACACCCATCTTCTTGATCTCGTTCTTCAAGGTAGAACCGTTGAAGGCAACGTTGATAGTCCAGTCCTTGTTCAGACGCTTGTTGTAGTTCACAGAGAACTCCAGACCGTAGTTGTTGATCTGACCAAAGTTGGTGTAGATAGAGGTGTTACCTGCAGAAGGACGAATCTGACGCTCCAGCAACAGATCCTTGGTCTTACGGGTGAAGTAGTCGATGGTAACAGTCAGGTCGTTGTTCAGGAAACCGAGGTCGATACCGAAGTTCAACTGCTCGTTGGTCTCCCACTTCAGGTTGGTGTCAACCAGCGGAGCATAGAAGCCCTGAACACGGTCGAAAGAACCGGTTGGACCACCACCACCGTTCAACTGATAGAACTGATACTTAGTGTCTACAGAAGAAAGGGCATAGGTAGAGCGACCAGCGATACCACCAGCGTTACCTGTCTGACCCCAACCGAGACGAAGTTTAGCGTTGCTAAGCCACTTGACATCCTTCATGAAAGGTTCCTCAGTGATACGCCATGCGAAGGCTGCTGATGGGAAAGTACCCCAACGGTTGCTAGAAGAGAAGTTAGAGGAACCGTCACGACGTACGGTAGCGGTCAGGATATAGCGGTCGAAGAGACTGTAGATCAAACGTCCGTAGTAAGAGATCGTCTTCACCTGGGCATTGAAACCACCGTTGCTTGGGTTAATGGTCTCTGCAAGAGAGATCAAACGGTTGTCTGCGGAGAGGAATGTGTGTCCTGATCCACTTACCCAAGAGCCCTCGTACTTGCTGACAGAGTTACCGACCATCAGGGTCAGGTTGTGGAAATCAGTATTCCAGTTGTAGGTCAGGTAAGTCTCGATACCCTTGGAGAGGCCCTTGCTCTGACCGAGACCGAAACTGTAGTACTCCTGGTCACGACCCTGATAAGTAACTGGGGTCATCTTACCGCCAATCATGTTGTAACGCTTGTACATACCAGAGAACTCGTCGTTGTCAGAGTTAGTCTGAGTCCAAGAGGCGATAGAGTGGAGGTTCAAGGTGTGCTCTTTCAGTTTGAGCAGTGTGATGTCGATGTAGGGGTTGATCGAGATGCGTGAGTTACGGGTCTCACGACCGATCTCCATCTGAGAGGCGTAGGGGTTCTGAGCACCGGCGGTCATACCCTCCCAACCATCAGGCGTGGGAGCCTTACTTGCACCGTATGTGCCGTCGGGGTTCACTACATTTACTTTCACGTGCTCACCAGTAACATCGTCGATGTAGTCGAGTGACGGAGCCATCTGGGCGATATCACGCTGTGAGGACAGGTTGGCGTTGTTGCCAAGACCGATGTTGTTACCCTTAACGGTAGAGTACATATAGTTGATGTCGCCACCGAACTCGATGTAGTCGTTCACCTTAGACTTGATGCTGGCACGTGAGGTCAGACGGTCATAGTGTGTGTTGGCGATAATACCCTTCATGTCAAGGTATCCAACAGAGAAGTTGTACTGAGTCTTGTCTGTACCACCAGAAGCGGAGATACCATACTGCTGACGAAGACCTGTCTGATACATCTGGTCCTGCCAGTCGATATAGTTGCGCTTGCCGTCGTATGCCTCAGACCAGATCTGGTTGTTCAGAGTAGCACCGTCGTTTTTCTTTGACTCACGGATAGAGCGGGCATAGTCGTCACCAGTCAGGGTGTCGAGTTTCCAAGGTAGTGTCTGGAGACCCCAGTCTGCGGTGATATTGACGTTCATCTTACCCTTCTGACCATGCTTGGTGGTGATCATGATGACACCGTTGGCACCTGCGGAACCGTAGATGGCACTTGCGGAAGCATCCTTCAAGATCTCGATGTTCTCGATGTCTGAGGGGTTCACAAAGTCAGCGTTGTTACCAACCTGCACACCGTCTACGACATACAGAGGCTGAGCATCACCGTTGATGGTTCCGATACCACGGATACGGATTGCTGACTTTGAGCCAGGAGCACCGTCCTGATTGGTAACCATCACACCGGCTGCGGCACCCTGCAGTGCCTGGGCGATGTTAACGGGAATCTTACGCTCCATCTGCTCCTTGTTGATCGTTGCAACAGATCCGGAGATGTCGCTCTTCTTCATCGTACCGTAACCGATGACTACCACGTCGTTCAACGTGTTGGTGTCCTCCTTCAAGGTTACGCTGATGTTGTTTCTGCCACCAACACTTACCTGCTGAGAAACATAGCCCACATAGGAGATGTTGAGTGTGGCGTTGGAAGCGGCGTTGACGCTGAACTGACCGTTGAAGTCAGTGATAGCACCCTCGTTGGTTCCTTGCACTTTGACGGTAGCACCGATGATAGGTTCACCAGTCTCGTCGTTTACAGTTCCTTTCACGATGCTTTGAGCCATAGCCCCCAGTGGGAACAAACAAAGCAGGAACAGAAAAACCAATGGCTTTTGAAGTAATTTAATTTTTCGATTCATACCTTAGTTATTTAATAAGAATTACACTTAAGTATTAAGTTTTGACGTTAGTTTTACAGAACCCAAATCAATCAATGTTACATTAATAGTTTATTTTTTGATCATGAAACAGTCACGGAAAAAGGAGAAAGTACCTACATTACTCAAAGTCTTTGATGCCGACAATGAACAATTTTACCAGAGGGTCGGCACGGATCGTTCTAGACACACTTATAATATAAAGGTACGCGCGAGAGAATATGTCGCTGATTATATACAAGCAGAAGTGCATCAGGCAGATGTGCCCTTGAACTATCTGACCTTGGAGTTTATCCAGCGTTTCAGTGTCTATCTTAGTGTGCGCCGTGGTTTGCATGGCGGCACCATCTGGTTAAACTGTATGATGCTAAAAGGGGTGGTTATCCGTGCTCATAAAAGGGGCATCGTTCGCACCAATCCCTTTGCGGAGTTCCATGTGGCTAAAAACATCCGAGAACGGCAATACCTGACAGAAGAGGAACTCCATCAATTGATGTCATACCATTTCGCGGATTCCAGACAGACCTATACCCGTGATCTCTTTGTCTTTTCAGCCTTTACGGGGATGTCATTTGTTGATATCTATCATTTACGGAGGTCAGACATTCAATGTATTGATGGGAATGTGTGGATTATCGCTTCACGTCAGAAGACAGGCATTCCCTTTAAAGTCAGACTTCTGAAACAGTCTTTGGCTATCATCCGGAAATATGCGGCAGATAACAAAGAGTCTATCTTCGACAGACTAAAATATCATGCTATCGCCAAGCGGTTGCCCGTCGTTCTTAGGGAATGTGGTATTGAGAAACCGGTTACCTTCCATTGCGCCCGTCATACTTTTGCTATTATGGCAATGAATCAGGGAATGCCTATTGAAAGTATCAGTCACATTTTAGGTCACTCTAATATCAAGACGACCCAAATATATGCCCGTATCACCATGAAGAAACTGGATAGTGACTTTGTCCGCTTAGAGAAACGGTTGGATTCTGCACTTGACGACATGAAGCGAAAACGTTTGCGTAAAAAACATCCATTTTTATATTTTTTTATATCTCGTTTGCTGGCAAAAGGGGCATGAAATGTTAAAAAAGCGTGGAAAAACACCAAAAACGCAAGATTTTTTAAAAAAAAATCAAGAAAAAGCGATACCAATTCATAAATTTTTTTTATTTTTGCACGGTGAAATGAAGCATTCACACCCAATAATGAACACTAACTATTAACATATTATAAATATTAAACTAACAGAAATGCTATAAGAGAAAAAAAGAGACATCAGCCATTGCGGGTCCTAGGGGCTTGGCATGGAAGGGGATTTTTCTCCGAAAACTAATAACCAAAAATGTATTTAACCAATCATCAAAGAAAAATACTTAAGTGTAATTCTTTAAATAACTAAGGTATGAATCTAAAAACTAAATCACTTCAAAAGCCATTGGTTTTTCTGTTCCTGCTTTGTTTGTTCCCACTGGGGGCTATGGCTCAAAGCATCGTGAAAGGAACTGTAAACGACGAGACTGGTGAACCTGTCATCGGTGCTACCGTCAAAGTGCAAGGAACCAACGAGGGTGCTATCACTGACTTCGATGGTAACTTCAGTGTGAAGGCTGCTTCGAATGCCACCCTGAGTGTTTCTTACGTGGGTTACATCACCCAGCAAGTAGCAGTGGGTGGTCGTAGCACTATCAACATTGTACTTAAGGAGGACACCAACACGTTGAACGACGTGGTAGTCATCGGTTACGGTACGATGAAGAAGAGCGACATCTCCGGATCTGTTGCAACGATCAACAAGGAGCAGATGGAGCGCAAGGTTCCCGTTAACATCGCCCAGGCGCTGCAGGGTGCCGCCGCCGGTGTGATGGTTACCAATCAGGACGGTGCTCCTGGTACTGCATCAGCCATCCGTATCCGTGGTATCGGAACCATCAACGGTGACGCTCAGCCTTTGTATGTTGTAGACGGTGTGCAGGTTGGTAACAACGCTGACTTCGTGAACCCCTCAGACATCGAGAACATCGAGATCCTGAAGGACGCCTCCGCAAGTGCCATCTACGGTTCCGCAGGTGCCAACGGTGTCATCATGATCACCACCAAGCACGGTCAGAAGGGTAAGATGAACATCAATGTTACCGCAGACTTCGGTATCCAGACACTGCCTTGGAAACTCGACACCCTGACAGGTGACGACTACGCCCGCTCAATCCGTGAGTCAAAGGCTAACGACGGTGCTACACTGAACAACCAGATCTGGTCTGAGGTTTATGACGGCAAGCGTAACTATATTGACTGGCAGGACCAGATGTATCAGACTGGCTTCAAGCAGCAGTATGGTATCTCCGCTTCTGGTGGTACTGACAAGACACAGTATAACTTCTCTGTCGGATATCTGAACAACAAGGGTATCGTTGTCAACACCAACTATGACCGTCTGACCGCTCGTGCCAGCATCAAGTCTAAGGTGAACGACTACGTTGAGTTCGGTGGTGACGTTAACTACATGTACTCTACCGTTAAGGGTAACAACATCGGTCTTGGCAACAACGCCAACCTGTCCTCACAGCGTGATATCGCCCAGATGGCTCCGTCACTCGACTACATCGACGATGTTACAGGTGAGCATATCCTGGTGAATGTGGTGAACCCCGACGGCACATACGGTGCAAGTAAGGCTCCCACGCCTGACGGTTGGGAGGGTATGACAGCCGGCGCTCAGAACCCCTACGCCTCTCAGATGGAGATCGGTCGTGAGACCCGCAACTCACGTATCTCGATCAACCCCTACATTGACATCACACTGCTCAAACTGAAGGAGCATACCTTGAACCTCCACTCTATCGCCTCTTGGACACAGACCAACTCCGACAACGACGAGTTCTCTGGTTTGTACAAGCGTTACAACATGGTTGGCGGCAAGATGACACAGGTTACCTATCAGGGCCGTGACCAGGCCTACTATAGTTTCGGCCTCGGTCAGAGCAAGGGTCTCTCCAAGGGTATCGAGACTTACCTGACTTACAACTGGAACACAGATTTCAACAACCTGACCCTGATGGTCGGTAACTCTGTCAGCAAGTACGAGGGCTCTTGGGTAAGTGCCAGTGCACACTCATTCCCATTTGCAACCAACCGTCTGATTTCTCTGACCGAAGATAAGGAATCAATCAATGGTAATGGTGGTTTCAATGCCCAAGTGAAGACTATCTCTTACTATGGACGTTTGATCTACAGTCTCTTCGACCGCTATATCCTGACTGCTACCGTACGTCGTGACGGTTCCTCTAACTTTGGTTCAAAGAATCGTTGGGGTACCTTCCCATCAGCAGCCTTCGCATGGCGTATCACTGAGGAGCCTTTCATGAAGGATGTCAAGTGGCTCAACAACGCAAAACTGCGTATCGGTTGGGGTCAGACAGGTAATGCCGGTAATATTGCGGGGCGTGCAGACTACGCTCTTGCTACAGCGGAAACTACTTACCAGTTCTACAAAGAAGGCCAAGGCGGTGGAACAAGTGGTGATTTCACTCGTTATATAGGTGCTTATGCTCCTCTGGTTGATAACAACCTGAAGTGGGAGACCAACGAGCAGTTGAACTTCGGTCTTGATCTCGGTTTCCTGAACAACGACCTGACAGTTACCATCGACTACTTCACCCGTAAGACCAAGGACCTGCTGCTCGAGCGTCAGATTCGTCCATCTGCAGGTTACTCTTCTATCTACACCAACTTTGGTCAGATCAACAACTACGGTCTGGAGTTCTCTGTGAACTACAACAAGCGTCTGAATAAGGACTGGTCTATCAACGTCGCCTTCAACGGCTCTACCCTGAAGAACGAGATCAAAAAGATGGGTGTTGACTACACCTCTACAGCCAGTGGTGGCAACAGCACTTATTCTGCCGATGACATTGACGGTTCTAACATCGGTGCTATCAGTGGTACAGGTTTCGTTTGGAACGACCACTCTATCTGCCGTGAGGGTGAGGCTGTAGGATCTTACTATGGCTATCGTGTGGCTGGCATCATCAAGACTGAGGAAGACCTTGCCAAGGCTAAGGCTCAGGGACAGAATGCCGCTATGGGTGACTATCTTTTTGTAGACACCGATGGTAATGGAACGCTGAACGATGCTGACCGCGTGATTCTCGGCAATGGTCTGCCTTCCTTCAACTTTGGTCTGAACCTCAGCGCCACTTACAAGAACTGGGACTTCAGCGTTTACACCTATGGTGTACTCGGTATGGATATCCTCTCTTACTCTAAGATGCGTATGAGCATCATGAACCCATCGGATGACTCTTGGACTCCAGCCCTTGGCGTTGACAGTTACGCTGCTATGTGGAGCGAGAGCAATCCTAACGGCTCACTGCCTCGCCTGACTCGTCTGGACAACAACAAGAACAGCCGTATCAGCGACGCTTGGATTGAGAACGGTAACTTCCTGAAGATCTCCAACATCCAGGTTGGTTACACACTGCCACGCGACATCGTCAAGAAACTGTTGATTCAGAATGCCCGCGTATACTTCGCTATCCAGAACCTCGCTACTATTTCTCCTTACACCAAGTACGGAGATCCTGAGGTTGGTCAGGGTAGTGTCATCTACACTGGTCTTGATACTGGTCGTTATGCAACTCCTCGCACCTTCCAGTTCGGTCTTAATATCACATTCTAAAAGTATTGTAATAAAGAATAGACGAAATAAACATAAAAGACTTTATTATGAAAAGAAAATCAATATATAGTTTGATTGCAGGAGCACTGGTATTGGCTGGATTCTCCTCCTGTGACAACGACAAGTTTCTGGACGTAGATCAATATGACGTTGCAGACCTTAAGTATCAGTTTGAGAGCGATCATGCAGCACGTGTCAGTTTGAATGGTATTTATGTATACAATAACGTAAGTAAACAGGATAATTCCTGGGGATACAAACCCAATATGTTTACCGGCAGCCACCCGACAATGGATACCCAGTGTACGGGTTGGGACGTGAAGTTCCTCGATCAGACATGGGACGCTAACGTAGGTGAACTCGGTGAGGGCTGGGCCCATGCTTACGCTGCTATCTGTCGCGCTAACCTCTATCTGGCTGGTCTGGAGGAGGCGGAAAACATTAGTGCTTCAGCCAAGGCTCTTTGTGAGGGTGAGGCTCGTGCACTCCGTGGCTATTTCTACACATGGCTTGCCACGACTTTCGGTCGTGTGCCTATGCTTGCCACTGGTGAGGACTTTAACAACACGCCTAACAAGGCTGCTGCTGAGACCTACGAGGAGATGTGGGACTTCATCATCGAGGACTTTACTGCTGCTGCTAATCTCCTGGATTGGACTCCTTATAACAAAGAGTATGGTCGTTGCACCAAGGGTATGGCTAAGGCTTACCTCGCTGATGCCTATATGTGGAAGGCTTACCGTGTTCCATCAGCAGCAGCCGACTGCTATGCCAAGGCAAAGAGTGAGTTGAAGAGCATCATCGACAGCGGTACCTATGAACTTTCTTCTAACTTCGCTACCAACTGGGATCCCGCAGGATTCTGGAACAAGGAGTGTATCTGGGCGATGTGTTCTGATGAAGGTAACCAGTGGAGCAGTTGGGGTGGCGACCGTACCATCACTTTCTGTAATCCTAACATGCTGAAGTGGTTCTGCGCTTGTCCTGAGAACGGAGGCTGGGGTGCCCAGTACCTCTCATGGGAATGGTATGCAAGTTATGAGTCTGGTGACACCCGTCGTGACGCGTCTTGCGCTACAGGTGCTGTTCCTGAGGCAGACCTTGCCAAATATGGTATCGAGAAGTCTGAGACTGTATATGGATACAATCCTTACCTGAAGGACTCTCTTGGAACTAAAGATGATAATGGTCACGTTGTGAAGCCTTTCTACAATGCTGAAGGTGTGCTGTCTGGAACCAAGACCATGCAGTTCCACTTCACCAATGGTGAGTTCGCTCCTGCTATCTGGACAACCAAGATGTGGCGTAGTGCCTATGCAGATGGTAATTCTTGGGGTACTCAGATGTGGGCTCCAACTATCATCTACGGCAAGCGTTATGCTAACGTGCTGCTTGACTATGCAGAGTGCTGCTTCCGCACTGAGGGAGGGAACTCTGCCGCAGGTTGGGCTGCTATTGATGAGATCCGTAACCGTGCATGGGGTAACTTGACAGTTGATCAAGACTACAGCAGGTACTATGCTCACTACAATCAGGTTTATGCAGGCAATGGTAAGGATCTTACTATGACCGAGTATCCTGTTGGTGTGCTGACTGCTACAGTTACTGTTCCTGATGCAAAGACCTACTACGAAGCACTTGCCGCTAAACCAAACCGTGTAGGTTATGTTCACAAGTCTGAGGCTTGGAAGGTCGCTGTCAACGAGGAGCGTCGTAAGGAGTTCAACTCTGAGTGGTGTCTCTGCCCGGATATGATCAAGTCTGGTTATATTGAGGATCACATTGAGTATAACTATCCAAAGGATGATGGTGGCTCAGACTATGCAAACTATCCTTGGTCAAAGCGTACCTTCGACTTCGACATCAACAAGATGGATATGCCTATTCCTGCTACAGAGTTGTTGAAGAACACGCTCCTGAAGCAGAATCCTGGCTATGCAGGTGCTTCGGAGGAATAAAGCAATACTTAGATAGTAATAAAAAGGAGTCACATCACCACGATGTGGCTCCCTTTTGTTTTTCCCTCTCCCAAAGTTTTTCTGGGAAAGTTTGGAAGATTGGAAATAATATTATACCTTTGCAGATGAAATAGAAGTATATCAACAAAATGACAGATTTATTACTCATACAAAGCAGAATTTTCGAGATAAGAGGAATTCGTGTCATGCTTGACCGTGATTTGGCTTCACTTTACGGAGTGGAAACGAAGGTGTTGAATCAAGCGGTAAAACGCAATATCAGAAGATTTCCATCCGACTTTATGTTTCAATTGACTAAAGAAGAATTAAATAATTGGAAGTCACAAATTGTTACCTCCAATTCGGACAAGATGGGACTACGACGCCCACCTTATGCCTTTACAGAACAAGGAGTTGCTATGCTAAGTGGGGTTTTGAATTCTAATGCCGCTATTGATACAAACATAAAGATTATGCGAGCCTTCGTCGCTGTTAGGAGAATGTTAGCATTACCAGATACTTCTGATAGAATCTCTAAGTTGGAGGAGGAGTTGGAATCGCTCAAAAAAGACATGAACGATTCCTTAGCAGACCAAAATGACATAAATGAGTCAACTCGTGCCCAAATTGATGCTATTAGTACCGCATTGGCAGAACTGCAAGTTCCTACAGAAAAGAAGAAATACAAACCTATCGGCTTTGTAATACCTAATGATGATAAAGAATGAGAACTCAATCCCTCACTTTTATAAACTGCTCCGCATCACCACGATGTGACTCCCTTTTGCTTCCCCACCCTCCCAAAGTTTTTCTGGGAAAGTTTGGGACTTACAATTTTTCTTCGTACATTTGCAACCGAAGAGAAAAAGTAAAGAAGTATGGCAACTATAACATTGAACCAAACTATATACAATCATGCTAAGAAATATGCAGAATCGCAGAATCTTAGTGTGGATGAGTTTATAGTGTCTCTTATTAACAAGTTTGTTCCATCTAAAAGAAAGAAGAAATACCAAATGAAATCAATAGACGAATTGTCACCTGAACTCCAAGAAATTATTGGCTTTGCCAAACCGACAGGTGAAGACAGGGATGACATTAACGGAGATAATGCCAGAATGGGGTATCTTTCTGAGAAATACAATTTATGAAAAAGATTTTCTTAGATACTAACATCTTACTCGATGTCATAGAAGGACGTCCAAAATTTCTTGTTGCATCTTCTAATGTTTTGGATTTTGCTATAAGGAAAAAGATACAACTATTTGCCACTTCTCTAACTTTTGCAAATTGTGCTTATATAGCACGAAAAAATGTTGGATACGAAAACGCTATAAAAGGCTTAATTGCTTTAAAGAAACTAATCACTATAGCACCCATGGATGACCAACAATGTGAGAAAGCATTGCATTCGGTAGCACCAGATTTTGAAGATATGCTTCAATATATGGCTGCTCAGGCTGCAGAATGTGAGATCATTGTAACAAGAGATTACAACAGACACTTCCCTACTGATGGAATCCCTATCATGTCCCCAGAATCTTTCCTTGAAACTTTTGCTAAAGAATAAGTAATAAAAGCGGAGTCACATCACCACGATGTGGCTCCCTTTTGTTTTTCCTACTCTCCCAAAGTTTTTCTGGGAAAGTTTGGAAGATATTTAGAAAATAGTTATCTTTGCAAACGATAATACTAATAAAAGTGAGAATATGCCAACAAAAACTATTAGAAGGAGGAGATTGACTCCTGAGGAGAATAGAGCAATTAATGCTACCAAACCTGCATTGAACAGGAGTATGCAGGCTTTTAGAACGCACAGAGGCGAACTGAAAGTTTATGATCCCGCCTTACTTATGTAGGTCGGTGTTTTTCTAAACACATGGAAACTTTTTCTCGCTTACGAGTAAACTCTGCTCAGGGACACAAAGACCCGTCGGACCACGTTATCATTTCGCATGCTATAACAGAGAAATTACCATTGGTTTCCAGCGACACAAGATTCCCTTTTTATAAGAAACAAGGTCTTGATTTGATTTTAAATGAAAGATAAGTAAATATCGAATATTATTAAAGCGGAGTCACATCACCACGATGTGGCTCTCTTTTGATTTTCCACTCTTCCAAAGTTTTTCTGGGAAAGTTTGGAAGATATTTAGAAAATAGTTATCTTTGCAAACGAAAAAAAATGAATAGAATATGAATACGTCAACATCTATATCCACTACCGACAGTTATTGGAACATGCTGAAGCATTTAAGTGATGATGTCAAAATAGACCTCATTACTTTATTGTCAAGTTCATTAAAGAAAAAAAAGGAGAAGTCAGTTTCAGCCAGTAACTTCTATGGAATTTGGGGGGATGATGGGATGACTACTGAAGAGTTTGTTGACGAGATACGATCTTTTCGTAGATTTAATCATGATATAGTGGAATTATAAATCATGAAAAATTATTTG
This sequence comes from Prevotella sp., assembly GCA_017458005.1. Taxonomy (GTDB): domain Bacteria; phylum Bacteroidota; class Bacteroidia; order Bacteroidales; family Bacteroidaceae; genus Prevotella. The sequence continues at coordinate 14,677 of JAFTGH010000050.1, forward strand.
CTGGATACAAATATTTGTGTATTTCTTTTGCGAGGAATGTATGAGGTAGACCAGAAGATTAATCATGTTGGTCTAAATAGAAGCCTTGGACTTTTGTGCAAAAGAAAAAATTCGTCTTCGCTTAGTTGGTACACCTGCAGAGGATGACTTTGATTTACTAATCGGGTGTACTGCGGTAGTCAGTGATATGACTATGGTAACAGAAAACATTAAACATTTTAAGAATATTGATGGTATTCATTTAGAAAACTGGATAAATCGTTAATAAGTAATTTAGAATGATGCCTTCCATCACGTGTTAGTAAGCCTCCATCGCAAGATTGTCATGCCTCCGATTGAGGAACGGACGGTCTCCAATGGCTGATGAGAGGCTCTCACGTCAAGGATGGAATACTCTTGTCTTCACTATCGGAGGCTTTAGTAATGGAAAACCTCCTAAAACACATGAAAAGAAAGTTCGTCGAACTCACGCTACTTTAACGCTTTACGCATCCAGTATTCTCTCTAATTCCCTCAATTCTTCCTCCGTCGTTGCCCAACTCGTCACAAAGCGGCAGATGGTACGATGTCCTGGGGCTTGTCCCCAATGGGTGAACTCTATCTGCTGGGAGAGCCTTTCCACTACCGCATCAGGCAGGATGACAAACTGCTGGTTGGTGGGGGAATCGAGGTAGAACTCAAAGCCAAGACGCTTGAACAGTTCTTTCATCCGCTTTGCCATCTCATTGGCATGACGTGCCAGTTGGAAGTAGAGGTCGTCAGTAAATAACGCCTCAAACTGCAGTCCTATCAAGGCACCTTTGGCAATCACGGCACCATGCTGCTTCTGAATAGAGAAGAAATGCTTATGCGCACGTCGATTGGTGAAGACGACAGCCTCACCGCAGAGGGCACCAATCTTGGTGCCACCAATATAGAACACATCACAATGACGAGCAAGGTAAGGCAGGGTGATGTCGTTACCCTCTGCCGTCAGTCCGTAGCCCAGACGAGCGCCGTCGATATACAAGGGAATCTCATAATGCTGGCATACTTGGTAGATATCGTCCAGTTCTTTCGCCGTATAGAGTGTTCCCAACTCCGTGGGGAAGGTGATATACACCAAACCTGGGAACACCGCATGGGCATTATTTCCATCGTGCATGAAGTCGTCGAGATACTTATCAAGCACTTTCGGGTCCATCTTCCCCTCCGTACCAGGCAGGGTGATAATCTTATGTTCCGTAAACTCGACGGCACCCGCCTCATGGACGTTGATATGCCCTGTCTCCACACAGATCACGCCTTCATACTGGTAAAGCATAGAGTCGATGGTGGTAGCATTGGTCTGAGTACCTCCAGTCAAGAAGAAAATCTGGGCATCAGGCATGCCACATGCCTCACGGATGCGCTCTTTTGCCCGCTCACTAAACTCATCGAAGCCATAAGGGGTCGTCCTTACGTCATTATACCTCACGAGGTTTTCCAGCACCTTCGGGTGAGCCCCGTTGTTATAGTCACACTCAAATGAAATCATAACTATGAACTAAATCAAAGAGTCTCCAGCATGCGCTTGATGACAACAGAACAACTAATCTCACGGTTGGCCGCCTCTGGGATGACGATAGAGTTAGGACTCTCAATCACATCATCGGTCACAATCAAGCCACGGCGAACAGGTAGGCAATGCATGAACTTACCATTGTTGGTCCATGACATGTGCCCGGTATCTACGGTCCATGACATATCCTTGGAGGTAATCTTACCATAGTCGGCAGGATTCGTCACGCCAGGATTACTCCAGTTCTTGGCATAGATGAAGTCGGCACCCTCGAACGCCTTGTGCTGGTCGTATTCCACGCGAGCATTACCCACAAACTTCGGGTCCAGTTCATAACCCTCTGGATGGGTGATGACGAAATCGACATCAGCGGCGTTCATCCATTGGGCAAAGGAGTTAGGTACTGCCTGTGGCAGGGCACGGCAGTGAGGTGCCCAGGTCAATACTACTTTGGGCTTCGCTGCGACGGAGGCGCTGCATACGGGGCGATGCCAGTACTCCTCAATGGTGATGAGGTCGGCAAATGCCTGAAGAGGGTGGACAGTTGCTGTCTCCATTGCGAAGACAGGCTTGCCACTATACTTGATAAACTGGTTAAGCACCGTCTCGGCATAGTCGTATTCACGATCTGTCAAACCAGCGAAAGAACGGACACCTATCATATCACAGTAGCAACCCATCACGGGAATAGCCTCCAACAGGTGCTCGCTCTTGTCGCCATCCATGATGACCCCACGCTCCGTCTCCAGTTTCCATGCTCCAGCATTGACATCGAGCACAATGACATTCATGCCCAAGTTCATTGCCGCTTTCTGGGTGGAAAGGCGAGTACGCAGTGAGTTATTGAAGAAAATCATCATCAGGGTCTTGTTCTTGCCCAGATGTTGAAATTTAAAACGATCGTTCTTTATCTCTTGTGCTTCCGCCAGCGCTTTCTCCAACGGACCGATATCTTCTACGTTGATGAAGGTTTTCATAATTATTCTTTTTTTGCGATATAACGATATTGCGATATTTCGATATAACGATATGGCGAGTTATGGGCGGATTTGTCCTTCGCCCTCTATCAGCCACTTATAAGTAGTGATCTCCTCTAATGCCATGGGACCGCGAGGACCAAGTTTCTGGGTGGAGATACCTATCTCCGCACCTAATCCGAACTGGGCACCATCGGTGAAAGAGGTGGGTGCATTCCAATAGACACAGGCAGCATCGACATGTTGCTGGAACTTTCGTGCCACTTCCTCGTTTTGAGTGATGATTGCCTCACTATGTCCAGAACCATGTTGGTCGATATGCTTCAACGCCTCCTCTAGAGAGGAAACTGTCTTAACAGCCATCTTATAGTCCATGAACTCCGTGCCAAAAGAATCGGAAGTGGCAGGACGGAGAAGAATCTCCGGATAATGTCCTGTCAGCAACTGATAGGCAGGAGCATCCGCATAGATGGTCACCTTATGGTCGAGTAAGGGCTTCACCAATTCTAACAAGTCACCTAATCGCCTCTCGTGGATGATTAAGCAGTCAAGTGCGTTACAGACACTGACACGACGGGTCTTGGCGTTACATATAATCGCCTTGCCCATCTCCAAGTCGCCATCTTTGTCGAAATAGGTGTTCACGACCCCAGCACCTGTCTCAATGACAGGTATGCGAGCCGTATCACGTACAAAGTCAATAAGACGTCTGCCGCCACGCGGGATACAAAGGTCGATATAACCGACAGCATTCAACATCTCACCTGTTGCCTCATGGGTTGCGGGTAGTAATGTCACCACATCAGGGTTAACATCAAAACGCTCCAGTACCTCATGGATGAGTTGTACGGATTCTTGATTCGACAGATCGGCATCGCTTCCACCTTTCAGGACACAGGCGTTACCACTCTTAAAACAAAGGGAGAAAACGTCAAACGTCACATTAGGACGCGCCTCGTAAATCATGCCGATAACTCCAAAAGGTACGGACACACGACAGAGGCGCAGCCCGTTTGGCAATGTTTTCTCCTTTGTGATATGTCCCAAAGGAGATGGAAGAGAAGCGACATTACGCATATCCGAGGCGATATCGTCCAGTCGTTTCTCTGTAAGTTGTAAACGATCATAGAGCGGATTCTTGACATCCATCTTTGCCAAGTCCTTCTCATTAGCGACAAGGATACGCTCTTTGTAGTCTACAATGGCATCTGCGACAGCCATCAATATCTCGTTCCGCTGCGCATCAGAGAGAAGAGCCAAACTCTTACTCGCCATTTTGACACTCTTGAAAGTATTTATCAGGTCCATAGTAATAATGGGTTAAATGGGTCTAATGGGGTTAATGGGTGGTTGGGGGAATGAACTCCGTATGGGGGACACTCTCCTTTCTCTCAACGAGATCAATCAGAATGTTATCCCGCTCACCATTGGCAATGATGACACGGATGCCATTCTGAGACACCTTGCTCGCTGTAGTATATTTAGAATGCATACCACCCCTGCCAAAAGCGCTTTTCTCTGTTTGGATATACTCACTGAGATCAGTACCCGGCTCTACCCGACTAATCAGTTGGGAGGCGGGATCATCAGGTTGTCCCGTATAGATACCGTCAATATTCGACAGCAAGATAAGGGTGTCGGCATTCATCATCTGGGCAATCAGTCCTGACAACTCATCGTTATCGGTGAACATCAACTCAGTGACACTTACCGTATCGTTCTCATTGACGATGGGAAGGACATCGTTCTCCAGCATCACGGTCATACAAGCCCGTTGGTTACGATATTGCTCCCCTGGCTCGAAATTCTCCTTCATCGTCAGCACTTGTCCCACATGAATACCGAACTCACGGAACAAGTCATAGTAAAGTCCCACCAGTTTAACCTGTCCTACTGCGGAAAAGAGTTGTCGCTGCTCTACAGAGTCGAGAGAATGGTCGACCTTCAGTTCTCCACGTCCTGAAGCCATGGCACCTGACGACACCAGAATGACCTCATTGTTGTGCTGTCGCAGCCATGCGATCTGGTCGACCAATGCCGACATGCGTGTCACATCCAGTTTACCATCTAGACGGGTCAAGACGTTTGAGCCGACTTTTACTACGATACGATGTCTCATTGTTTCTTATCTTTATTACGAATCTCCACACGACGTATCTTACCACTGATGGTCTTTGGCAGTTCATCAACAAACTCCACAATACGCGGATACTTATACGGAGCCGTCTCTTTCTTGACATGTTGCTGGAGTTCTTTGATAAGGTCCTCACCAGCCTTGTCTTTCCATTCCTTGCCAAGCACGACCGTCGCCTTGACCACCATTCCACGGATATCGTCAGGAACACCAGTGATGGCACACTCCACTACGGCAGGGTGAGTCATCAAGGCACTCTCCACCTCAAAAGGACCAATGCGATAACCACTCGATTTAATGACATCGTCGATACGACCCTCAAACCAATAGTAGCCATCCTCATCACGCCAAGCCATATCGCCCGTGTGATAAATACCATCATGCCATGCCTCTTTGGTCAGTTCCGCGTCACGGTAGTATTCTTTAAATAGTCCGATAGGTTTCTTATCGCCCACACGAACAACTATCTCACCTTTCTCACCATCCTCACAAGAGGTACCGTCGGCACGGATGAGGTCAATGTCATACTGGGCATTGGGAATTCCCATACTACCGGGTTTTGGGGTCATCCACGGGAAAGTACCCAAGGTCATCGTGGTCTCTGTCTGTCCAAAGCCCTCCATCATCTGAATACCAGTCTTTTCCTTGAACTTATCAAAGACCGCGGGATTCAGCGCCTCACCTGCTGTCGTACAATATTCCAATGACGAGAGATCGTATTTCGACAAATCCTCACGAATCATGAAACGATAGATGGTAGGAGGAGCGCAGAAAGAGGTCACATGATATTTCTCTATCTGACGAAGTAATGTGTCTGCATTAAACTTCTCATGGTCGAAGACAAAGACGGTAGCACCAGCGAACCACTGTCCGTAGAACTTACCCCACACAGCCTTTCCCCAGCCTGTATCAGCGACTGTCAGATGCAAAGAGCCCTCATGCAAGTTGTGCCAGAAAACACCTGTTGTCAGATGTCCCATGGCGTACAGGTAGTCATGAGCCACCATCTTAGGCTCTCCACTAGTGCCACTAGTAAAATACATCAGCATGGTATCCTCATTGGTATTGACAAAGGCGGGGCGCTGGAACTTCGGTGCCTTGTCGACCTCATTGAGATAGTCGTGGAAGCCCTCAGGGATATGCTGACCGACAGCAACATATTGAGTTACCGTGGGACTCTCCTCCTTTGCTAACTGAATCTGCTCTGTCACATAAGCATCATCCACACAGATAATCGCCTTGACTGAGGCACGGGTGTTACGATAGACGATGTCGTGTTTGGTCAACATATGAGTAGCAGGAATGACAATGGCTCCTATCTTATGCAGAGCGAGCATCACCACCCACCATTCATAACGTCGCTTCAATATCAGCATCACGGGATCGTTCTTTCCAATGCCCAAACTCTGTAGATAGGAAGCGGCCTGGTCGGTCTGTTCCTTCAACAGGGCAAAGGTGGTACGAATCTCCTCGCCTTGGTCGTTGGTCCACAACAAGGCGAGACCGTCGGGTTTCTCCTTTGCCCACACGTCCATCACATCATAAGCGAAATTGAAGTTCTCGGGGATGATGAACTCCAAATTCTTATTGTAGTCCTCCACAGATGTGAAGGTTGTCTGCTTTAGAAATCTTTCTACCATTTTTACCTTTTTACTCTTTTACCTTTTTACCTTTACTCGACTGTAAAAGCAAGGAACTTCACTGCCTTATCACCAATGGCAAGCATACCATGTGGCTTTGTGGAATCGAAATAGATGCTATCGCCCTCCTCAAGGACAATGGTCTTACCTCCAATATAGAGTTCCATAGAGCCTTCGAGTACCAAATTGAACTCCTGACCACTATGTGTATTTTTGTAGATAGTACGAGCACCTGGCTTGGGCTCAACGGTGACGATAAAGACATCTGCCTTATGATCGACAAAGCCACTCACCAGACTCTGATATTTATATGCCTTGGTACGTTCCACGCTCATACCCTGCCCCTTGCGTACTACAAAGTAAGACTTCATATGCGCTGACTCCGCGAACATCAGTTCCTCCGCAGAGATACCATATTTATGGGCTATCTTCATCAGATTGGAGATCGTGATATCCAACTCTCCTGCCTCTATCTTCTCATACTTCTCCGTAGAGACACCTATCGTCTCTGCCATCTCACTCACGGGAATGTCAAGCACGTCACGTAGTCCACGCAAGCGTTCCCCTATTTGTCTTAGTTGTTCGTCCATATCCCTTTACTTTTTTACCTTTTTACTTTTTTACCCTTATTTCGCTCCTGCTTTCAGTCCACGGATGACAGAAGAGGTAAATCCTGCATGCTCCATCTCGTTGAGTCCCTTGATCGTTACACCACCAGGAGTCGTCACCAAATCAATGGCGGCTTCTGGGTGTAAGCCACTTGCCTGTAACAACTCCACAGCCCCCTTCATGGTCTGCATCACAATCTGCTTGGCGTCATCAGCCTTAAAACCTAACTCCACACCACCCTCTGAGGCTGCCCGGATATAGCGCATGGCATAGGCAATACCACAGGAGGCGAGGGTTGTTCCTGCTGCAAGATGCTGCTCGTCAGTGATGATGGTCTGCCCCATCTCATCGAAGATGCCCTTCACCAGTTCTGTCTGCTGCTGTGACACAGCAACACACGGGACGAGGAAGGTCATAGAAGCAAGTTGGGCGATGGCGATATTGGGAATACACAAGAACAGGGGAGGACAGTCGGGGAGCCATTCCTTGATCTTTGCTGACGGAACGCCAGCAGCGATGACGATGAGAATCTGCTTTTGAGGATTCAACACACCCTTGATACCAGTCAGCACCGATTCTACCAACCATGGCTTTACACAGACACAAACGATGTCTGCATTCTGTGCCGCCACCTGATTATCTGTGGTCACAGACACGCCCTGTCGGGCAAATTTGTCCACTACCTGTTGTGACGGATCAGCCACTGTGATGTCCTCATTTTTAAAATACTCACCCTTGATGAGTCCTTCCACCGTTGCGCCACCCATGGCGCCGGCGCCAATCATTGCTATCTTCATCATGATGCTAATACTTTCTTTAATTTCTCAATAAACAGGTCTGCCTCGCCTTTTGTCAGACAAAGTGGCGGCAACAAACGCAGGATATTAGTACCCGCACATCCCGTGAAGCAGTGTTCCTGATAGATGAGGGGCTGGCGCACGTCCTTATGGGGAATGTCGAGGTCAATACCGATCATCAAGCCACGCCCACGGATATCCTTGATGTGTGTAGTTGTGGCACAACTACATACTGAGCGTAGTTCTTCCATGAGGTATGTTCCTACCTGGTTGGCGTTCTCCACCAAGTGCTCCTCCTCGAAGACATCCAGTACGGCAAGGGCTGCGGCACAGGCAAGATGATTGCCGCCAAAGGTGGTACCCAGTTGCCCATAGACGGGCTCGAAGACTGGAGAGATCAAGACACCACCCATAGGGAATCCATTTGCAATGCCCTTCGCTACCGTGATGATATCCGGCTTGATATCCAACCACTGATGGGCAAAGAACTTTCCGCTTCTTCCATAGCCACATTGTATCTCATCGCAGATGAGTACCGTGTTATACTGCCTACAAAGTTTCTCTATTCCCTGAGCGAACTCCTTAGTGGCAAGTTTGATACCACCTACACCTTGAATACATTCCAGGATGACGGCACACACATCACCTTTCTGCAATTCCTGCTCCCAAGCATTCAGGTCGTTCAGGGGCAGATAGGTCACATGTCCATTGGCATTGATAGGAGCGATAATCTTCGGATTATTAGTCACCTCCACGGCAAGTGAGGTTCGCCCATGAAAAGCCTTCTCGGCTGAGAGCACACGAGTTCTGCCATTGGTAAACGAGGCGAGTTTTAGCGCGTTCTCGTTCGCCTCTGCGCCACTATTGATAAGGAACAACTGATAGTCCTCATAGCCACTGAGTCTACCAAGTCGATCCGCGAGTTCCACCTGCAATTTATTAATGACGGAATTGGAATAGAACCCTATTTTGTTAAGTTGTTCCGTCACCTTTTCTATATAATGAGGATGGGAGTGTCCGATGCTAATAACAGCATGACCACCATAAAGATCAAGATACTCCTGTCCCTGATCATCCCAAACCTTACAACCCTGTCCCTTCACGATATTGACATCAAACAGGGGGTATACGTCGAATAATTTCATTTCTATAAACCTTCTTTAGTCGATGCAAATATACTGCAAATATCTGACAAAACGATGATTTCCTGTCACATTTTATTGTTTAGAATGCGGAGGCTTTCAGTCGCAGCCCCGCCGTCTCGTCGATACCGAACATCAGATTCATGTTCTGCACGGCCTGCCCCACGGCTCCTTTCAACAGATTGTCGATGGCTGCGGTAATCAGCAACTTATCGCCATATTTCTCTACATGTACTACAGCCTTGTTGGTGTTTACCACTTGTTTCAGATCAATGCTCTTCTCACTGTAATGGGTAAAGGCGGCATCCTTGTAGAAATCTTGGTAAGCATCGATAATATCCTCAACAGGAGCCTTGGTCTTAACGACCATTGTAGCGAAGATGCCACGGGCAAAGTCTCCACGATAAGGGATGAAGTCGATATCAGCATCCAGATAGCCCTGCACTTGTCTCAATGACTGTTTGATCTCAGCCAGATGCTGATGGGTAAAGGGCTTATAGATGCTCAGGTTATTGTTACGCCATGAGAAATGCGTGGTGGCACCAGGTTTCTGTCCTGCACCTGTTGAGCCTGTAATAGCATTGACGGCAACATCCTCTTTCAAGAGGTTTAGGTTTGCCGCCGGCAATAGTCCGAGTTGGATACAGGTGGCGAAACAACCTGGATTGGCGATATGTTTCGCTTTAGCGATTTCCTCCTTGTTAATCTCAGGCAAACCATATACATAGTCATGGTCACCCTTGATACGGAAGTCCTGGGCGAGGTCGATAATCTTCACATTGGCGGGAATCGTATGCTCTTTCAGAAAAGCCTCACTCTTGCCATGCCCGAAGCAGAAGAACACAACATCCACTTGGTCGAAAGGCATAGCATCAGTAAACCGCAGGTCCGTCTCCCCTATCAGCCCCTCATGGACGTCACTGACCAGATTACCCGCATTGCTCTCTGAGTTGGCAAAGACAATCTCCGCCTCAGGGTGGTTCAGCAACAGGCGGATAAGTTCTCCACCTGTATAGCCCGCCGCTCCCAATATACCTATTCTAATCATCTCTTCTCGCCCTTATGAATTCCGTAGTAAACTCTAAGAGGAGTGGAACTTACTTTGATAAAGCCTTTTGCCTCATCGGCTGTCCAACCCGTCTGGGTCTCGCCATACTCACCCAGTTTCGATTTTGTCAGGTCGTTGTCGGAATCGATACCAACCGTCTCAAAGCCATAGGGACGAAGTTTTAGAATAGCCGTACCCGTCACGTTACGCTGTGAGGAAGTCAGCATTGCCTCAATATCGGGCATCACTGGCTCCAGATACTGGCTCTCATGCAAGAACATGCCATACCAGTTGGCAACTTGATCCTTCCAATATTGCTGCCATTTGCTCAGTGTTGACTTCTCCAACAGACGGTGTGCCTCAATAATCAGTTTCGGGGCTGCTGCCTCAAAACCAACACGTCCCTTAATACCGATAATGGTATCGCCAACGTTGGCATCACGTCCGATGGCATAGGAGGCACCAATCTCCTCAATCTTTTGGATAGCCTTTATCTTATCATCGAACTTTTCTCCATTTACACCAACAATCTCACCTTTCTCAAATTGTATCTTCAACAGCGATTCCTTCTCGGGATTGGTGACATGCTTCAAATAGGCTTCCTCTGGAAGCCCCTGAGTAGGATCGAGCAACTCACCACCACAGATACTGGTGCCCCAGATTCCTACATTATAGGAATATTTCAATTTAGTGAAGTCTGCAAAGAAGCCATGCTCGTTCAGATAGTCTACCTCCTCCTTACGAGTCAGTTTCCTATCACGGGTCAGCGTGATAATCTCCACACCTGGAGCCATCACAAGGAAAGTCATGTCGAAGCGAATCTGGTCATTGCCAGCGCCCGTGCTTCCATGGGCGATAGCATCGGCACCAATCTCCTTAGCATAGCGGGCAATGGCTATTGCCTGGAAAATACGCTCAGAACTAACGGAGATGGGATAACAGTTGTTGCGGAGCACATTACCAAAAATCATATATTTCAGAGATTTCTCGTAATACTCCTGCGTCACGTCAAGAGTTACATATGCCTTGGCACCCAACTTATAGGCGTTCTCCTCATTCGTCTTCAATTGCTCGGCACTGAAACCACCTGTATTGGCGCATGCCGCATATACATCCCAGCCATCCTGGGTCAGTTTCATCACGGTGTAGGAGGTGTCAAGACCTCCCGAAAATGCTACTACTACTTTCTTGTTAGCCATATCTTATCTGTTTTTTACTTTTTTACCTTTTTACTTTTCATCCAACGCTTTGATGCGTGCAATTACATCCTCAGGGATCTTTGCCGGGAGATGCTCCTCTGGGTCGTAAAGCATAGCAGTACAGATGCAGTATTTGCGACCTGTACGATGCAGTACATCCACATTGACACATCCCTCGCAGCCTCGCCAGAAAGCCTCATCATCCGTCAGATCAGCAAAGGTCACTGGCTGGTAGCCCAACTCCGTGTTCATCTTCATGACAGCAGCGCCACTCGTCAGCGAGAAGATTTTGGCATGAGGCCAACGGGTTCTCGCCAAGGAGAAGGTCATATCCTTGATCTTCTTTGCCACGCCAAGTCCCCGAAAGTCGGGATGAACTATCAGACCACTTGTCGTCACATATTGTTTGTTACCCCAAGTCTCAATATAACTGAAACCAGCAAAACGGTTATCACTCAGGGCAATCACGGCTTTTGCCTCCTTCATCTTTGTAGTGAGATACTCATGAGTACGTTTGGCTATACCCGTACCACGTACCTTCGCAGCATCGGCAATAGTCTGAAGGATGGTATCAACATACTTCTCATGCTCTGGTCCTGCTACTAATACTTGTATTTCTTTTTCTTGTTGTTCCATCTCTACTTCGAACCTCTTTACTTCATATTTGGTACAACTTCGCTCAAGGCATCGATTACCACATTTTTATTGATACCTTGCTTAATGACAATAAAGATTGTGTCATCACCTGCTATCGTGCCAAGTATCGACTCTATATGATTGTTGTCAATATTGTAGGCAATACTACTGGCATAACCTGGACGTGTCTTGATAACCCCCATATTACCAGAGAAATTGATGCTTACAAAACCGGGCACCTGCATCATCTCTTTGGCACTTTGAGGTGTACTGACACGTTTATACATTGTCTCATTAGGCAATACATAGACATAATTGCCACGCATGGAAGCGGCTTTGGCAACCTTCAACTGCTTTAAGTCACGACTCAAAGTGGCTTGAGTAAGTTGAAATCCCTCATTCTTCAACGCTGTCAGCAACTCTTCCTGACTGCCTAACTCCTGACTGGAGATAATCATTCGCAGTGCCTCTAATCTGTCATTTTTTACTTTCATCCTTGGTATATTTATTCAAATGGCGGTGCAAAATTATACATTTTTCTGCATATACACAAACTTTTTTGTATAATTTTGCCTTCACCGACTATAAATACTAAGGAAGGAAGATACGCTCTATCATTCCATCATAGGTCGGAAGGGTCAGTCGGATAGTATCTAACTGTACCGTATCGGGTAGAAGAATGCTCACATAGCGACGAGTCGTATAATACTCGGGAATACCTGCTTGGTCATGCAGGAAGCGAAAACAGGCTGTTCGAGTTTGGTCGGCATTAAGCCGGATGGTATCTTGCGCCAGTCCCACACTATGCACACCATCCTCTCCATCCACCTGTCCCGTCTTCAGCAATAATCCAAGATTGACATATTTTCCACTATGACTGAGCCATGCACTCTCCACGCCAATAGGGTCTTCGGGTTGTTTCTCCAGTTTCCAATGCTCACGAGCACGAAGGGTGGGAACAGTGCCAAGAGACACAGCCTCGGCAGTCGCATCACTAAGTATATTAAAATAGAGGACGGCACGATAGGTGGTATCCGCCTTTTGTATCCATGAGGCTGAGACAGATGGGGTCAATGTATAGCGATTACCGTCATCGGTCAAGAAGTTCGTTGCCTCCTTTTGGGAGTTAATCGTCAAATCAACTAACTCTGCCTGCATCAAGGAGTATTTCCCCTCTCCTTTGTCATAGGCATCCGTCGTGCATGCCGTGAATACAGACAGCCATAACAGGGCTGTATACCATAACGTTTTTCTCATCGGGCGGCAAGGTAATTACGGAGAGGGTTAGCATACATTGTCAGCATCCGTTCCCGGAGAAAAGCCTCATCCTTGTTAGGGATGTTGATCTTCGCCAACTGAGCGGAGAGGTATTCCTCGAAGCGGGTAACATCAGCGGGAGTGTAATTCTCAGAAGAACTAGTATCCTTAGTAGAGCCAGAATTCTCCAAGAGGTCCAGTGCGATATAGTTACAAGGGTACAGGTGGTAGTGGCGATGTATCTCCATATCCATCCGCTGCGCCACCGTTTTGAAGAAATCATTCTTAGGAAAATCTTTCAACTCATCCATCCACTCATTAATAGGAGTCCCACAATGATAATGTACCCTACCCTTATAGCCGAAGATGCCCGTCTTCATATTGTCGAGATCATCCTGTTTGCTCTTCTTAAAAGAGGGATTGTCACGCTTCTGCTGAAACTCCTGCGCTTTCAGATAGTCACAAGGATCATACTCATAACTAATGGTCAAGGGTACGATATTCAAATCGCGTAATTGGTCAGTGAAAGACCCCTCGCCACCCATGGCGAGCATCTTCAGTACAGAATCCTGAGTACGGTCGTCAGAGTCTTTTGCCCTACCCTCTCGTTGAGCAATCCATATATTCTCTTTCTTTTGTGTGACGGCATAGTGGATATAGCGACTCATCAACTGACTACTGCGCATCATCTCATGGGCAGTCAGTCCACGACGAACCGTAAATGCCTTGTTCATCCTCACCAGTCGCCTGATCCACGGATAGATGAGCAGGTTATCACCAATACCAATCTCTACCGTTGTCGGATAGCCATGCCGATTGAGCAGTACATCCAAGAAAGCGGAGTCAAGCACTATGTCACGATGATTGCTGACAAACGTGAAACGTTGCTCTGGCTGTTGACAGAGTGCAGAGTCATTGAATGTGAGACCATCTGAATGCTTCCGAATGATATAATTGACGATGGGCTTCATAAAACGAAGTTGGAAGTCAAGAGGTGTCTTTATCCCTGTGAAGGCAAGGCGCAACAAGCCATTACGTATCGTCTTCGGCAACCAAGGCACAAAACCCTGGAGTATCTTTGAGAACTGGCGGTCATTGATCAGTTCCTCAAACGCCTGCTTCATCTCCCCCTCCTCGTAAGGGCGTATCTCATCAAACTCGTTCATTCTAAGAGAATTGGTTTTCTACTATATCTGTCAATACATCTGTCATAGAGAGACCTGCCGCACGTACTTGCTGAGGTATGAAACTAGTAACGGTCATTCCTGGTGTCGTATTCACCTCCAGCATGGATATCCTACCTTCAGGAGAAATGATGTAATCAATACGGATGATGCCATTGCAATGCAGAATGTCATAGATATGACTGGTAATCTCACGAACACGGCGGGTGATACTCTCCGACAGTCGTGCCGGGGTAATCTCCTGAACTTGTCCGTTATATTTAGCGTCGTAGTCGAAGAACTCATTCTGTGTCACCACCTCAGTAGCGGGGAGCACGACAGATTTCTCCTTCGTCTTATAGACACCAATAGATATCTCCGTACCCTCCAAGAACTGCTCCACCATCACCTCAGGACTTTCCATCATCGCCTTACGGATTGCAGGAGCAAGTTGGTCCTTCTCCTTGACCTTCGACACTCCAAAGGATGAGCCGTCGGCGGCAGGCTTGACGAAACATGGCATACCAATACGCTGCTCTATTTCATCGTCACTGACCAGTTCCTCATACCCCTTACGAATCAAGAGGGAGTCTGCGACAGCAATACCATAGCCACGCAAATATTGATTGAGGACGAACTTGTCAAACGTCATCGCCTCCACCAAGACACCACTGGTACTATAGGGAACTCCTACCAGATCAAAGTAGCCTTGCATGATACCGTTCTCACCTGGCGTGCCATGGATTGTGATATAAGCATAGTCGAAGCGCATTGCCTTTCCGTTCTCCATAAAAGAGAAATCGTTACGGTCGATGCGTGCCGTCGTTCCATCGTGCAACTCGACATTCCAGTTCTGTCCTTTCACATCGACGATATATACATTATAGCGATCTTTGTCGAAAAAAGAATAAAGACCTTGTGCAGAGCGCAATGAGACATCATGCTCAGAAGAGTCGCCGCCACAGACAATAGCAATAACACGTTTTAAATTTTTCATATATTTAGTTTTTTTCGATATTACGATAATAATTTCTCCATTTCTCTATCAACGCCTCCATATCCTCCGCAAGAGGAGACGTGAAATCCATCTGCTCCCCTGTCACTGGATGAACAAAGCCCAAAGTACGGGCATGCAGTGCTTGACGGGGACACCGTTTGAAACAATTCTGGATATATGCCTTATAGGAGGCGGTACGCTCTCCCCGCAAAATCTCCGTTCCGCCATAACGCTCATCACCAAAGAGCGGATGCCCGATATGTTTCATGTGGGCTCGTATCTGATGCGTCCGTCCTGTCTCCAAGCGGCATTCCACCAATGTGACATAACCGTAGCGCTCCAGTACCTTATAATGGGTGATGGCACTCTTTCCTATCTCTGAGCCAGGAGGGAAGACTGCCATCCGCAGCCGGTCTTTCGGGTCTCTCCCGATATTTCCCTCTATACGCCCTGTGTCCTCTGTGAAGTTTCCCCATACCAGCGCATTATAACTGCGATGTGTATCATGGTTGAAGAACTGCGCACCCAGTTCCGTCTTCGCCTCTGGTGTCTTGGCTATGACCAGCAGTCCACTGGTGTCCTTGTCAATACGATGCACCAGCCCCACCGACGGGTCGTTGGGGTCATAAGAAGGCAGGTCACGCAGATGCCATGCAATAGCATTGACCAGTGTGCCATGGAAATTCCCACATCCTGGATGCACTACCAGTCCTGCAGGTTTATTAATCACCATCAACTGGTCGTCCTCATAGACAATATCCAGTGGGATATCCTCTGGTTCTATTGTTGTATCATAATGCGGACGGTCTAGCATCAAGGTGATGACATCTCCTGGACGCACTTTATAATTGCTCTTGACGGGTTTGCCATTGACCTGTATAAAACCAGCGTCAGCGGCTTTCTGGATACGATTGCGAGAAGAGTGCTGGACATGCTCTGACATGTACTTGTCGATACGAACAGGCTCCTGACCGCGATCTACTTCCATCCGTAGATGTTCATAGAGCGCGCCTTGCTCCTCGTCATCCTCCATCAAGGTGATATCTTCCAGTTCCTCGGTCATGGTGCTGTTACCTCCTCAAAGTCATCCACCTCATCTGCCGTAGACGGCTCATTCATTCCCTCTGTTGGATCTGCCTCATAGGTAGGCTCCACATAGTCGCTTATCGCGCCATCATCCTCGTCATACGAACCTGTTCCTATCATCAGTGTCAATGGATAATCAATAGGAATACGGTCACCATTCGACACCCGTCGACCTCGGCAGATAATGCCATATACCCAGTCTTTCTCTCCCACAACCTTCTGTGGCTCTGTCAGTTTAAAACCCATCGCCATCAACTTAGCCTCCGCCTCACGGAAACTGGAGTTGTCCACAATATCAGGGATTGCGAAAGTAGGAGAAGAGGGAGAGTTGACCGTCACATAAATAGTATGTCCCGACTTCACCTTTGTACCGACACCTGGTGTCTGCGCCAAGATACAATCAGCAGGAACCGTCTTCACATAGCCAGAATCGCTGACCACGATATTCAGGTCATTTTCCTCCAGCAAGAGTCTTGCTTTCAGGTAAGACATACCTTTCAAGTCGGGCACGTCAATGCCTTCTCCATGATGGGTGTAAAGAGCCAGACCGAATTTCACGCCCATACATAACAATATGATGACCACCACCATGGCAAGCAGGTTAATAGGCACATAAAAACGTCCCATCTTACTGCCTATCTTGCTAAAGAATTCCTTCGCGTTCATTATTATATATTATATATACAATTATCCAAACGGCAAAAATACGAAGAAAAGTTGAGATAACAAAGCGAATTTGGAAGTTTAACGCAGTTCAGCCCATAAATAAAGGCAATACAGGGAAAAACGAGGAAGTTCAATTTTGGGCTGAAAGCAAATTTGGGAGGATTGAAGAAGTAGTTAGGTTGCCAAATCGTAACCCCGAAAGTAGCCAAAACAGCGAGTTAAACTTTGTTAAGTGGCTACGCAATTCTAGGTAAAACAGGGCACCTTTCACCGCCCGTTTCTAATGCCTCATACTGCTACATTTTGCATAGCGATGGATTCAAAAAAAGAATGTAGTTTTGCAGCCAGAATTTAAAATGTAAGTGAAGTATGAGTAGATCAACTTTCAACATCCTCTTTTATGCCAATAAGAGCAAAGAGAAAAACGGAATTGTCCCCATCATGGGACGTGTGACAATCAACGGCACTCAAAGCCAGTTCAGTTGTAAGAAAAGCATTCCACTGGAAATGTGGGACGTGAAAGGCAACTGTGCCAAAGGTCGTAGCAAGGAAGCCTTGCAACTTAACCGTGACCTTGACAACATCAAGGCACAGATTATCAAGCACTATCAGCATCTTTCGGATAGAGAGGCTTTCGTGACGGCAGAAATGGTGCGCAATGCTTATCAGGGCTTGGGCAACGAGTACGAGACATTGTTAGGTGCATTCGACAAAGATAATGCCAAGTTGCTACAACGTGTGGGAAAAGACCGTTCAATGGCAACATACAGGACATTGGTACGCGCCAGGAACCATGTGGCTGTATTCGTCAAAAGCCACTATAAGCGAACTGATATTGCCATGAAGGAACTTACCCCCGACTTCATCAAGGACTTCTCCGTGTTCCTGGCCAATGAGCGGAATCTCCATTACGGCTCAATTTGGACAACCGTCATCTGGGTGAAGGGTGTCGTAATGAGAGCGCATCAAAACGGACTGATTCCCCGCAACCCGTTTGCGCAGTTCCATCTGCCCCGCAATGTAAAGGAGCGTGAGTATCTGACGGAGGACGAACTGAAGCAGGTGATGATGCATCCGTTCGAGAATGCCGAACTTGCTTTCATCAGAGACATCTTCGTGTTCGCCTCATTCACGGCATTGTCGTTTGTGGATATTCAGGAACTGACCACCGACGAGATTGTTGATGTGAACGGTGACAAATGGATTATCGGTAAACGACGCAAGACAGGCATACCATTTCAGGTGAAAATGATGGATGTTCCCTTGCAGATTATCGAGCGATACAAGCATCTACAGGAAGACAACCTGGTATTTGGCAAGATTAACTACTGGACGGTCTGTAAGAAGATAAAGACCGTTATATCTGAGTGTGGCATCACAAAGTCCATCTCAATGCACTGTGCGAGACATGGCTACGCGACCTTGGCACTTTCAAAAGGGGTTCCTATTGAGAGCGTAAGCAGTGTCTTGGGTCATACGAACATCATCACGACTCAGATATATGCGAAAATCACAGCACAGAAGTTGGACACTGACTTGACCATGCTGAACGACAAACTCAACGCATCATTCAGTAATATCAAAATGGCATAACATTATGGAGCAGAGAAACATCATCAAGTGGAACGACGACAACACACTGTCAATCCCTACAGGCGAGATATGGATGAGCGAGACCGAACTAGTTGACCTCTTCGGCGTTTTCATTCCCAAGTTGAGAAACGCCATAAATGCCCTATACAAAGAGGAACAGGTTAGACCTTACGAGGCAGAGCGGACTATCAAGGTGCAGCGGAATCTATATCTTACCGTCTATAACTTCGAGGTCGTGCTGTTACTGGCCTTCCGTCTCAATTCCTATCAGACGAGGGCTGTCCGTAGGGAACTGATGGAGCGAATCAACCGAGATCACAAGCCTTTCGAGATTATCCTCACCGCCACAAGAGGAACGGGAAACTGAGGCTGACAGTAAACATCAAAGCAGAAAGACGAATGATTAGCGATAGTCTGTCATTCGTCTTTCTGCGTCTTAATCCTCTTGGGGGAAGAACTATCCATTACTTGCCATCTTGCCGACGTGCCGGATGATAGCAACTTTGCAGCAGATTCTCCAAATCACTCTCCCTATAAAGCACCTTCCCACCCAGCAAGACATACGGTAGCGTTCCGTCATTGCGGTACTCCTGCAAAGTGCGTCGGCAGACCTTCAGGACTTTGGAAGTCTCATCATCTGTCAGATAGCGTTCACCGTTGAGCATAGGACGGTAATTCTCGGTCACCTGCTTACACAGGTTACGCAATTCATTCATGGTGTCCCTCATTCTCTTGACACTTGGGTTTTGTGGTAATATCAGTTCATTCATAATCGCTAATGTCTTTAGTTCCTACTCTCTGTTTACTTGCTATGCTTACTACGCTTACGCCAGATGGCATCCTTCTTGTAGTCTTCCACGTCCTGCAAGATGGCTTGCACATCCTCAGGCTTATAGAAAATCTTTCGCTCTATCTGGGTATATGCCAGTTTCCCGTTGTCACGGAAGGTCTGCAAGGTTCTTTGACTGATTTTCAACGTGTCACATACATACTTGCTGTCAACCCACTCCCCAAGACGCTTATCAGTGTCTGCGCCCCTGTTAAGCATTGTTCTCATTTCTTCTGCAAACTTCTCAAAGTCCGTCTGCATTTCGTTGAACGTGTTACGTTCGATTCCAACTAATTCTATCATTCTTCTTAATATTTTATTTGTTACTATTTTTTCTTTTTGTCGGCAAAGGTATGTCGAACTTTCGAGACAGACTTTCAACATTATATAATCTGAAAGAACTTTTTCCCGAGTTTTAACATTCTCGCCTCTGTTTTCGCCTGCAAAAGTAGGCATTTGAACTTATATCAATTCCCACCTTTGTACAACCTTGGGAAAGATTTCCATTCATTTTTAACATTCAGCCTCTATTTGACGCTGCAAAGGTATGTCTATCTTTCGAGACTGAAGTTCAACCGTGTACAACGTGAAGAAACTTTTTCCCGAGTTTTAACATCCTCAATCCTTTTTTCTTGGACGCTGCAAAAGTACCTCGTTTAGTTCGTATGACAATGCCTTCTGTACCCTGTGACGATATAAGGCGTTTCACTGGCAGCATTTGTCACCTCGCTGTTCCTCGGTTTCCTTTTGCGAGTGCAAAGATAGGCGGTTTTTCCTTCCTTTGACTGCTTTGTTTTCCATTGGCTGTTAGTGGCGGTGAATTGGCTGTAACTGGCGGGACTTACCGACCTACGCTGCAATGTAGGGACGTTGGTATGTACCTACGGACGAAAGGATGGATGGACTGCGGGAAGACACTGTATTCAATTTATCCAGAGTATTCAAAGACCACACAGAACACATTGAAGACACAGCCCATTCAGGATATTTACTTGGCTGAATACAGAAGTAATCACGCTCTCAGAAAGCATCTTGTAGGTACAGTCGGCAGAATGGGGCAACAGAATCCAAACGCTTGGCAGTATTGGCAGGGCACACTACTTTTGCACACGATAATCGGTCAGCAGTGCAGACTCTGACCATAGTATTAACTTCATAAATAATGTATTATGACTACAAGAAAACAGACAGAGGCAAGTGCCGAGAACTTTGACTTCAGAGACTTTCTCCCTGACGGCAACCGCTGCAAGGAGGGAGTAAGCGACCCAACAGAAACCCCGGTCGGAGTAACGGAGGAACAAAAGGAAGTTGCGCCAACAGCCGACACTCCATCCGAGGTGTTGAAAGAACAGGAGGAAGCACCAGCAGCCCACAAGCCAGAGACCGCCCCATCCGTTGCCCGACGTGTCAGCAGCAAGCAGCGCAAGTTGTCACTCGATGAGTACCGTGCCACCTTCCTTCAGGTGCCGAGGATCGTCAACCGCCGTCCCGTATTCGTCAGCGAGGAAGTGCGCAAACAACTTGACCTGATAGTCCTACGACTCTCAGAAACGCGACGGATGAGTGTTACGGGACTACTTGAAAACATCTGCCGCCACCACATCGAGACTTACAAAGACGACATTGAACAGTGGCGTAAATTGTGAGCGATAAGACCATACCGATGAGCGACGGAAGCGTCTTTCAACGCTGAAAGCGATTAGCCACGGAAAACGTCGTTTGGAGTGGAAGCAAGGTTGTGTTTTCGCAACCCGAAAACTACCTTGCTCCACACTCCAGGGAGTCGCATGGAGGGGAATCCGCTCCCGATGGTCGCAGATTCTACAGTCTGGTTACTGGCGTAAGACAACAATAAGAACAGAGTAAACAAAGAATACAATGACAACATCTACGAAACAGCACAAGGGAGGCAGACCGACACTCCCTCAAGCCCGCAGACGGTCGAAGTCCGTCACCGTCAAGTTCTCAAAGATTGACTACGAGACGCTTCGGATCAGAAGCCGAAAGGCAAACAGGCGACTGGCGGAGTATATTCGAGAGACGGCACTACAGACGGAGCCGCCTGCACCGCATACGACGGTGGACGCTGGTGTGTTCCGCAACCTTGCAGGAGTGGCGAACAATCTCAACCAACTGACAAAACTCACCCATCAGACGAGCCTCTACCGTACCAACTACAGACTGAATGAGGTTCTTGACGGGGTGATGGAGATAATCAACGACTACCGTCAGGAAAAGGAGAAAGGACAGACTGCATGATAGCCAAGATAGTAAAGGGAGCCTCTTTCAAGGGGTGCGTCCAGTATGTGACGGGTAAGGACAATGCGACAGTGCTTGCATCCGATGGTGTTTTGTTGGGCTCCGTCAGCGAGATAGCAGACAGTTTCGAGTACCAGAGACTGCTTAATCCGAGGGTGTCAAAGCCTGTGGGGCATATCGCGCTGAGTTTCAAACCGGAGGATAAGGACAAACTGACGGACGGGATGATGACTAAAATCGCACTTGAGTACATGGAACTGATGGGCATCAGGGACACGCAGTTTATCCTTGTCAGGCACCAAAATACGGCAAATCCGCATTGTCATTTGGTGTATAACCGGGTGGATAATAACGGCAAAACCATCTCGGATAGGATGGAGCGCAGACGCAGTGAAAAGGTCGTAAAGCAGTTGAAGGACAAGTACGGGCTGACGTATTCCGACGGCAAGGGACAGACCAGAACGGAACGGCTACACTATACCGAGCGCACGAAGTTTGAGATTCAGAATGCAGTCAAGGCTGCATTGAAGGACTCCAAGGACTGGCGTGACTTCATACGAAAGTTACAGCAGAGAGGCGTTGAAGTGGAGTTCAAGAAACGACGGGGAAACGATGATGTGATAGACGGTATCACGTTCATCAAGGACGGCGTGAGGTTCAAAGGCTCGCAGATTGGGCGGCAATTCTCGTATGCAAAACTGAACGAGAGACTGACGAATGACGAGCAGGGACAGACGGTTAATCGTGAGCCGACAAACAGGAATGAGCAGCCGAGACAGGAGCCTGTTCAGGAGCAGCACCATAGCCGTGAGCCGTCATTCGATTTCTCCTTGGGTCTGTTCGATACTAACAATCCCGTCTATGACCCAGCCGAGGAAGAGTTCCGTAGACGGATGCAGCGCAAGAAGAAGCGTGGACCGAGGCTATAAGCAAAACAGATAATAAGAATTATTCACAAAACAAAAAAACAGATGAAAGAAGAAATGATTGAAAGCATCTTCGGTTGCCTGGAGCGTATCGAAGAGAAGTTAGACAAACAGCCTGTTCAAAATGAGCAGGGCGAGAGTGAGAACAACAGAAATCTGGCAGAGGCATTATCGCCTTTGGTTGACTCCATGAATCGGACAAATCGGAATCTCTGTGTCCTTCGTGACGGCTTGAAGATTATCTCAGACCGTCAAAAGAAGGACAAGGGAGAACTGATGGTTACCGTCAAGCAGGAAGTCCAGACATTTGCCAACAAGAATAACGGTGCCTTGTCCGATGAAGTACACAACCTCAAACGTGATGTTTTGGAACAACTCAGTAAGCCCCAACACAAGAAAGTCACCCACGACCTGACTACTAACACATGGTGGTTAATGGGTATCGGCATCGTCCTTTTTTTCCTTATCTTCTTCTTGACAGTCCAAATTTACGACCAGTCAAAGGAGATTGACCGTCTTGAATTAAGCGACTGGAAGTACCGTGCTTTACGTGCTACCTTGCCGTCGAACAACGTCAATGTCGTTTGGCTGGAGCGCAATGTCTGGCGAGGCAACGACAAAGGCATCCGCCAGTGCCAGCAGTTCGTCATCAATTACGAGGACTCTATCCGCCGCCGCTATCAGATGGAACAGGAAGCCGCTATGCGCGACAGCATCGGACGCCTGATGATACGGCAGTCGCAGGACATCAAGAAGAAACTGAAGTAAATTCTATAGACATTTCCAATCCTATCTTCCATATCCTGTAGAAGTTCCACAGGATTTTGGAAGATAGAATTTATATTTTGAGAGTCTATATTACAGAAAAAGCTATCCCAGAACAGAAATAAATGCTCATAAATGCGAAAAAAACTCAAAAGTTTGGGTGTCTAAGGGATTCTGAGTACCTTTGCACACAAATAAATATCACAATGACAAAGGATGAACTTCTGCAAAGACTGACAGATATAGAGTGGGACGACTTCGAATGCAAAGCTGCACTCGACAAGATGCCTGAAGACGTATGGGAAACGGTTTCTGCTTTCTCAAACACTTCTGGCGGATGGGTTGTATTCGGCATCAGGCAGCATGGGAAACGGTTTGAAGTACAGGGTGTGAATAATGGCGAGAAAACCGAGTCCGACTTTCTCAATAATCTGCGTAATGGTCAGAAGTTCAATTTTAAGATATTTCCGAGGTCGCAAAAATATGAGATAGACGGTAAACTGATACTCGCATTCTTTGTACCATCCTCTGCGGTCAAGCCTATCTACTTTGGCAATCCCGTTAATACTTTCATCCGCTCCGGTAGTTCTGACCGCAGAGCCAATGAGATGGAGATTGCAGCCATGATGCGTGATCAGGCTTTCGGGTCAAAAAGCGAGATGGTCATACAAGGCACAAGCATTGCCGATTTGAATCCCAGTTCGCTTGACAGTTATCGTAACTACCTCAGAGGCTTTAATCCAGGACTACCATTCAACGATTTTGACAACGAGACCTTCTGTGACCGCGTTGGCGTTACAGTTGACGGAGAATTGACATACGGCGGTTTGCTGATGTTGGGCAAAGCAGATGTTGTGCGTAGATATGTTCCCAACTTCTGGATTGACTATATTGAGATTCCAGGAACCAGTTACTCCGACGCATCTGTTCGCTATACCTATCGGATGCCAGAACTGGATAATATCTGGGAGTGCTACAATGTGATATACCAACGACTGCGTATCTATGCAGACAATCCCTATCAGGCTAACCCAGATGGCAATGCTTCAGAAAATGAAAGTCGCCTCTATGCTTTACGCGAAGGTTTGGTAAACCTGTGTTCTCACTCCGATTATTTCAGCCCTGCCCATCCTACAATCCGTGTGTTCACAGACCGCATCATGTTCCAGAATCCGGGTAAGTTCATGATTGACCCTAATGATGTCACTCAACGTTTGCAGTCCCTTCCTCGTAATCCAACGATTATCCGTTTGTTCCGCCATGCCAAGATTAGCGATAATGGCGGCTACGGTATTGACAAGATGCTGCTATGGAAGGAATTGACAGGCAAGAATGTGCTCTTTAAGACCGATTTGCTCCTGACAGAAGTAACCTTCTATCGTCAGGACTATAATGGAACTGTCCCCAGTTTGTCCCCAGTAAATGTCCCCAGTTCGTCCCCAGCTGTCTCCAGTCTGGCCAAAATTTGTCCCCAGTTTAATGCTACTCAGTTGGAGAAAGCTGAAAAGATATTGGAATATCTGAAATCCAAGAATGGCAGTATAACAGACTTGATGGAAATCTCGGGCGAAAAGAACAAGAATCGCCTTCGTCAAAAGATTCTATATCCTTTGATTGGTGCTGAATTGATAGAGCCGACCATCAAAGATACGCCCAATAGTCCTAAGCAGAGTTACACTTTGACAGAGAAGGCAAAAGCATTAAATCTGAAATGACAATAGTTCTTCCAAAAAAGGGCAGATATCAGTCCAAACTGGTGTTGTCCATTTTGTTTTTTACACTATTATGAAGGAAATTTGAAAAAAGTTATCGTTTTGCTTAGTTTTTCGGTTCGCTGAATCGTCCTTGTTGTGTATGAATGATAATTATGACGA
>JAFTGH010000051.1 GCA_017458005.1 Prevotella sp.
AAGGAGATGGCGCTGACCAACAACCTGCTGGTCAACCTCGACGAGTTGGAGGCGATCCGTCCCAGCCAGCATGCCAGTCTGAAGCAGACATTATCTAAATCGAAGGTGAACGGTCGTCCTATCTACGGCTGCTCGCAGGAGGACCGTCCGAGGTTCGCCTCCTTCGTAGCGACTACAAACAATCCCCATCCCCTGACGGACGCCACGGGTAGCAGGCGATATATCTGTCTGACGATTCCCAAGGGGCAATTTATCGACAACGAGGGTGAGATCGACTATGAGCAACTCTATGCGCAGGTGCTCCATGAGATCAGGGAGTTGAGGGTTCCCCACTGGTTCAACAATGCAGAAGTGGTTCGTATCCAAGAACTTAACCTCAACTACAGGGAACAGAAAGATATGGCTGAGATTGTCAATATCTGCTTCAGGAAACCAGAGGAGGGTGAGAAGGTGAAGACCATCAACGGTACTCAGATGCTGGAGGTCATCCAGCAGGAATACCCTTCTATTAAGATGGATCGCAGCACCAGGATTCACTTAGGTCTAGCCCTGAAGGAACTGGGTTATGAGCATGTGGAGCATAGCAATGTACGCTACTACAGGGCTGTACTGCGAAAGAGCGCATAGGGAAAATGAAAAACGGTAATAGCACGGTAATAGTTTCGAAACTATTACCGTGCTTTGCGCCCTTTATTTATCGGGGTTTGCCCCACCTGACGGTAATAGGTTAATAGTTTTTGTGAAATTTGGATGTTTGTGTTCTCAAATTTTATTCGTACTTTTGAAGCAAGTTCTTTCCATACTTGGAATTGTTATTTTCTGGTGCAAAGTTACAAAAATGCACGATTGCGCCAAACAATAACTCTATAAGTTGGCGCAATCTTGCCAAAAAGTTGAGATTGCGCCAACTTATGCAAAAGATAATAAGAGAAAAATAACGTATATGTCTACTTTTGTACCTGTGGATAACGAATGGAGATAAGAAAGTGAGTAGATTGAGGCTCTAAATACAAAAAAGTAGCCAAAATTTATAGTTGAAACTGCAAAAAGTGACGAAAAATTTGCAGTTTCAACTATAAAACTGTACCTTTGTGGCATCATATAAATGTAGTGGCTATGGAAACGATAGAAATTCAACCCCTTTACGATAACTATCATCGTAAGATAGCAAAAGTTGATTTGCGCTTTAAACGCTATCTCTATTCCCAAATAAATTGGAAAGCACGTATCATAGGTATTAAAGGGGCACGGGGTGTAGGAAAAACAACGATGCTGCTCCAACATATTCTTGATAATTTCGAGGATATTGACAAAACATTATATGCCTCACTTGATGATTTGTGGTTTTCAACTCACTCGCTAATGGACTTAATAGATTGGGCATACCAACATGACATTATGCGGCTGTATCTGGACGAGGTTCATCGCTATGAGCAATGGGCAGAGTGCCTGAAAAATATCTATGACAACTATCCAGATATGAGCATCGTATATACCAGTAGTTCTTTGCTTATCATGGATAATGCGAACGTTGACTTGTCACGACGGCAGACTACATACACCCTCTATGGTATGTCGTTCCGAGAGTTCTTGGAATATGAAGGAATCTTTCATGTAGACCCTATTTATCTCGAAGACCTTTTGGAGAATCACGTAAAGTATGCTATGCGGATACAAAAGGAGATGAAGGTGATGCCATTGTTTGAAGCCTATCTTAGACACGGGTATTATCCGTTCTATCGTGAGGATATCGAAGACTTCCCCATTCGTTTACGCGCAACAGTGTCTGTTGTTATAGAGAACGATTTACCTGCGGTTGAGAAAATCTCGTTCGAGACGATTCAGAAGGTTAAAAGACTCTTGATGATTATCAGTGAACGCGTACCTTTTGAGCCCAATATGTCTGAACTATGGAAACAACTCTCTACCAATAATGAGTTAGGACTCCGCATGCTCTATGCACTTGACAAGGCGCATGTTCTTAGTCTGTTGATGTCGAGGGCAAAAAACTATAAAACGCTTTATAAGCCAGATAAGATATTCTTGGGCAATTCCAATCTGATGCACGTGCTTTGTCCTCAGGTCGATAAAGGTAATGAACGTGAGACTTTCTTCCTTAGTCAATTGGCAGTGCAGAACGAAGTGAGATATCCCCAACGAGGAGACTTCCTTATCAACGACAAGTATCTGTTTGAGGTTGGAGGAAAGAGTAAGACGTTCGACCAGATTAAAGACATTCCAAATAGTTATCTTGCTGTGGACGATACGGAAACGGGACATAAGAATAGAATCCCACTTTGGATGTTCGGATTGCTCTATTAGTCTTGTACCGTTTCGTAAGATAGGCTATTTTGCCTTGCGCCCTTTATTTATAGGCATTTGACCCACCTGACGGGGGTAGGGGAGTAGTTTTTACGAAAAATCTTATTTTGATTTCTTCGATTCGCGGGACGAGTTGGTATGTTTGGACTCTGATTTAACAAAAAGGGTGAGATAGTGAAGTGAGAACAATTTATAAAAAAACATAAATATCTGTCTTTTATTGTTCTTTAAGTTGCGAGTTTTATCCAAATTATGTATTTTTGCATTATGCATTTTTGCATATAGCAAATAAAGTATTGGATATGAAGCCATTAAGTAACCCTTTTGTGATAGGAAAATATGTGGATAAGGATTATTTCTGTGACAGAATAAAGGAATCTGAGTTACTTGTCCATCATATTGTGAATGGTCGTAATGTAACCATTATGTCAGAACGCCGTTTGGGCAAGACTGGTCTGATAGAACATGTCTTTGCCAATAGTTTGCCAGATGACTATGAGACGTTCTTAATAGATATCTACACTTGCAAGAACCTACGCGAGATGGTTTATTTGTTAGCCAATGAGGTCTTTAAGAAAATATCAAAGAAGCAGCCTTTGTTGGAGCGATTGTTAAGCATTGTGCGTTCCTTGAAGACAACGGTGTCGTATAATACGGTAACAGGTCAACCAGAACTGGGTGTCGGTCTTGGAGAAATCCACCAGCCCGAAATCACGCTCGAAGAAATACTGAGTTATTTGGAGATGTCTGACAAGGTCTGCGTTGTGGCGATAGACGAGTTTCAGAAAATTGCCAGTTTTGAAGAAGACAACGTGGAAGCATTGTTGCGTACGAAGATTCAGCATTTGAAGAAAACCCAGTTTGTTTTCGCAGGTAGTGAACGACACCTGTTGGAAGGTATCTTCAGTAACCCGTCCCGCCCGTTTTACAATAGTGTGGTGTTCATGCAACTGCTATCCATTGACAAGAGTGCGTACACATCTTTTTGTCAGCGTCTGTTCTCAATCTATGACAAGACCATCTCAGAGACATTGATATCCCGCTTGTATGATTGCTTCCAAGGTGTCACTTGGTATCTGCAATTGTCTATGAACGAAGCATTCACAATGGCTGAGCGTGGTGGCTATGTTGGCGATGATGCTTACGAACAGATTCTTAACCACATGGTAGATTCCAAACGTTTCACCTTCGAGGACCGCTATGCTTCGTTAACGGAGAAACAGAAGACAGTTTTACAGGCTGTTGCTACCGAGTATCCCAAGGCGCTGACACTGACAAGTCAGGACTTTATTACAAAATATAACCTAAAGACAGCCAGTAGCGTGCAGACAGCAGTCAAAGGATTGATGGAAAAGGGAATCCTCAACGACAATCACGGAACGAAGCACCCTACAGACTTGCTGTTTATGTTGTGGCTGAAAAAATACTGATACATAGAGTCCGAAAAATTGTAATTAGGATTTGACATCATGAGACAAAGATTATAATTTTCTGTTTGCGCCCTTTATTTATCGGTGTTTGCCCCACCTGACGGTAATAGGTTAATAGTTTTTGTGAAAAACTTATTATTCATTTGTATCCTTATTATTTGGTAGTCTGATTAAGTTTTTGTACCTTTGCAACTGATAAAATATTATTCTTTTCAAAGTGGATATGGAGGAAACAAACAATATGTTATCAGTTCTTGAGAGTTATACGCTCAACAATAGCGAGGATATCGCTAAGGAGATTGCTGACGACTTTCGCAACCGACGTGTGGAGAAGAATCTTACACGTGACCAAGTGGCAGAGATGTCAGGGGTGGCAGTGAGCAATATTGTGCGTTTTGAGCAAAAAGGACTGATCTCACTCAAAAACCTCATTGGCATAGCAATTGCCCTGGGCTACTACTCAGAAATTAGAAATATTTTTACCCAGCCCAAATATTCCACCATGGAGGAACTTACGCAGATTCGCAAGAACCAGAAAAAGAAAAAGGCACATAGAAAATGATGAAAATAGAACTTCTCAGCATCAGGTATCACGACCGTCTGGTGGGGCATCTCTCCCTGACTCCAGACAATAAACTATGTGCTTTCGAATATGACCACGCATGGTTGGTCGACGGCTTTAGCATATCCCCTTTAGAGTTACCCCTGCGTCAGGGGCTGTTTTTGGCAAAAGCCTCTCCTTTCTATGGGAATTTTGGCGTCTTCGAGGACTGCCTGCCAGATGGCTATGGTCGTTACCTGCTTCATAAACTGTTGCAAAAGGAGGGCATTGACGATTATAGTCTATCGGCTCTCGATCGTCTGAGTCTTGTTGGCAGTGGAGGCATGGGGGCACTGACCTTCCAGCCAGAAACCGTCATTCAGCAAGGAGAGGAATTAACTGACTTCGACCTGTTGCAGGCTAAGGCCTTGGAGGTGCTGAAAGAAAAGCAGGACGACGATGCGGGGCTATTGTTGTACAATAGTGGGAATAGTGGTGGTGCAAGACCCAAGGCTGTTTTTGCGGACAATGCAGGTCACTGGCTCGTCAAGTTTCGCCATACCTACGATCCTCAAGACATGGGGCTGCAGGAATTCCATTACAACGAAGTGGCAAGGGCGTGTGGCATTAGTGTTCCAGATTTCAAACTGATAAACGGACACTATTTTGCCTCAAGGCGATTCGATATTGATGTGAGTGGTGACAGAGTCCATACGGTAACGGCAGGAGGACTGCTTTGTGTGTCGCTTTCCAATCCAGTGCTTGATTATAGTAACTTGCTTGCGTTGACGGGCTACCTCACCCAGGATGCCAGGGCTGTCGAGGAAATGTATCGGCGCATGGTCTTCAACTACCTGACAGACAATAAAGATGACCACTGTAAGAATTTCAGTTTTATGGTATTAAAAGGTGAGAACAATGCATGGGTATGGCATCTTGCGCCAGCATATGACTTGACCTTATGTGCAGAGGGCTACAACGGAGAACATGCCACATCGGTCAATGGTACTGGTCGTCCTACCATGAAAGATTTCATTGCTGTAGGCACCAAAATCAAAATGAAAGAACAGCGATGCAGGGAAATCATTGACGAGGTTTACAGTAGATGTGGCGACCTGATGCGGTACACGATAAACTTATAAAAAAGCGGAAAATCTGACAGTTCCCACATTTAATATAGATTTTCTATTATAGAATTTGTATAATTGGAAAATATTGTCTATATTTGCACTCAAAATTACAAGATGATGGATAATCCGTTTTATATCACTGGTATCATACCCGAATCCTACTTCTGCGACAGGGAGAAAGAAACGGCATGGATGGTGCGCACGCTGGAAAATAAAGCACACATCCTGCTGACATCACCACGAAGAATGGGTAAAACACAATTAGTTCGACATTTGTTTGAGCAGCCGTCCATCAAAGACTGCTACTATACTTTTTATACGGATATTTATCCCACCACTAGCCTACATGAACTGGTATTGTTCCTCAGCAAGGAGATATACTCAGTACTCGTGCCCAAAGGAAAAACCGTGCTCAACAAATTTTTAGCGGCTCTACACTCACTGGCAGGAAGTTTCGGTTATGATCCTGTTTCGAACACACCCACATTCAATATCAAATTGGGCGACATCCACACCCCCGAGTTGACATTAGAAGAGATATTCCGCTATCTGGAGCAGGCTGACAAACCCTGTATCTTCGCCATTGACGAATTCCAGCAGATAGTCAACTATCCGGAAAAGAACGTGGAGGCTTTGCTCCGCACATTTATCCAAAAGATGAACAACTGCTTGTTTATCTATGCAGGAAGTAATCGTCACATCTTGGAGAATATGTTCAACTCTGCAGCACAGCCATTCTACAACAGTGCCGAGCAGATATACCTGGATAGCATCAATAAGGATGTTTATACGGATTTTGTGGAGGAGCAATTCGCAAAAGCCTCTCGAAGGATTACCCCCAAAGCGGCATCCTTTGCATATGATCTTTTCGAAGGACACACCTATTATGTCCATAACGTACTCCATCACACTTTCGCAAACGTAGATACTGATAAGATAGTAGAAGTAGCAGACATAGATAAGGTGCTGATTGGTATTCTAGAAGAGAAAGGACGCTCTTTCGCTTCTGTTATGAACCAGTTGAACTACCAGCAGAAAGAAACGCTGATTGCTATTGCCAAAGAAGGTAAAGCATGTGGAATTACTTCTGTAGCCTTTGTGAAGAAGCATGCGCTCAAATCGCCCAGTTCTGTACAATATGCCATCAGTGCTTTGTTAGACAGGCAACTCCTGACCTACCAGAACCAAGGACGGACAAAGGTATTCTGCCTTTCCGACCGATTTATGGAAATGTGGATTCGCAGGACGTATTGAGTTTCTAAACTTATAAACAAGCGGAAAAAGTCCCGATTTTCTTGTTGGTTTGTAAAAAGATTCTTATCTTTGCGAAAGATAACCAATAACAATGAATGCGATTATGATACGAATAGTCTGTTTGATGGCATGCCTGATGCTGTCTGTCTCTATGTCGGCGCAGACTCAGCAGGGATATGTGAAATATTATGAGAAAGCGCTTCTGATATTAAGTAAAGTTTATGATGATATGGATTATCCCGTTATCGTCGATGTCATGAAATCAATTATAAGTGTTAAATCAGAAATGGAGGAAAACGAACAATCCAAGAAGGCTGCTATATCAGAAAGGAACTAACTGATCTCAAATCATTCTCAAAGACTTTGCATTTATCAGTTACAACTCCAAGGACACTGAGTGAGGCAAGAAGATATAACTTATAAACATTTTCGGAAAAAGTCCCGATAGTGGTATTCCTAAAAACCTTTTTCGTTCAAAAAAATCAAATAAATTTGGATTTTTGTTTTCTTCTTCGTATCTTTGCAACATCGCTTGTTAGCCCCAAGGGGTAAAGCGGGCGGTCTTATATATGAGAAAGACGTTTTCGGACGTCTGTCATCCTCAAAAACTAAAACTATAATCAAAATCGCGTAATGAAATAATGTCGATAAAAGAGTTATTTGTAGATCAGTGGACATGGTTCCATCGGAAACTAACAAACATTTGGATTTATTTTGTTATGCTAGTGCTCTTTACGAGTGTGGTTATAGCAGTTGTATTTTGGAAAGCACCCAATAACCTGTTTACTGACTTTGTGTGCTATTATCTTGGAATAAATCCCATAACTAATGATTCTCAATTAAAAGGGCATGAGTTCCCTATTATTATGATAGCCATCTTTGGCTTTTTTACTTTTAATGGTTTATTGATAGCGGCTTTTTCAAGTGGTGTTGAACGTTATGTTGAACGTATTAGAGAAGGGCGAAAAAGATTCTTTTTCTTAAGTAACCATTACATAATGATTGGCTATAATCATTATTCACCCACTATTATTGAACAAATTTTGACAAATGACCCAAAGGCAAAGTTGGTTATATTAACTTCTGAGGACGTGAAAAAAGTTCGTAAAAATCTTCAAGCGTCCTTGTCTTCTAATATAGAAAAGCGTATAATCATTTATGCAGGAGACGGCAATGCGAACAAACACATAAGTGCTTTAAACCTTCATAAGGCTATTGGTGTGTATATTATGGTAGAAGAAATTGAATGGAAAAATCAATACACGCAAGGTGTGATGTTGCTCAAATCAGTGGCTCAATATGCAGGTCCTCGTTCGATAACGAAAGGAAGTCTTCTGCCAGTCAACCTTTTTATTAATGAGCCGTCATCATATGACCTAGTTCAGAAACTGAGTATTCCACCGAAATATGTTAGTTCTAAACAGACAGGTGAGAGCGTGAGGATACAGAATATAGATTTGCATGTATCTAATTATTACGAGAACTGGGCTCGCCTCTTATGGAGTTATATGGGAAAGAAGAAGGAAAATGGCGACTATGTTTATGACGCTTTGGATTTTGAGCCAATAGAAGGAACAGATAAATACGTTCATTTGGTAATAGTAGGTTACAATAATATGGGGCATGCTTTATTGATGGAGGCACTTCGTATTTGCCATTATCCTAATTATGATGAAGAGACTGGAAGAAACAGGAGTGTTATTACAATAATAGATTCGCAATCTGACAAGTATGAGGAGCAATTGTATGCACAATATCCGTTACTCAAAGAACAAATAAAAGATGTGCGTATCGATTTTATGGCATTGCCGCTTGAAGATAGGAACGTGAGAAAGCAGTTAAAGGAGTGGAGTTATGACAAAAATCAGATGTTGACAATTGCTATTTGTGTGTCTGACCCAGACAAAGCCTTGACAATGGCATTAACCTTGCCAGAAGAATTATATTTCCACTACGAAGAATTGGAGTTGATATCTAAAGATTCTGCTAGTCCCGGTGATAAACAGATAATCAAAGAGAATCCTACAAGAACACGCATATTAGTCTGCCAGAAAGCAAAAGAGGCACTTACTGATTTGTTTGAAGGAAGAAAAGATTCTTATAAACAGATTAGGTTGTTTGGATTCTATATAAATGGTTTTGATACAGAACTTCTGAAAGACGAACTAGCCATATGTATTAATGGTATTTATTCTGATTACCAGAAATCACTTAATAAGACAAATGGAGTCAAGGACATTGATACAACTGTCCTTTATTCAAAGTACCAGGATTGGAAGGAAAATTGGCTTGACAGGACTAAGACTTCTGAAATGGATAAGTTAGCTACTCGCTATCAGGTTGACTACTATCGTACCCTTTTAGGAATTATTCAGAGGAATGATACATATAAAACGAATCCTTTATTATTGAATCAATTGGCTCATGCGGAACACAGAAGATGGATTGCTGAGAGGACCTTAGCGGGATGGCGGCAGATAAAGGATGAAGAGAAAAGGGTCGATGAGTTGAAAATTCACAAATGTATTATTTCACATACTCAACTACCAGAAATCGAATTAACGAAAGATACGAATGTTGTTGAATTTGCCCCAGTTCTGCATGAATTTGTTGGAAAAATAACTAATAAAAGTGTTCATGACTGACCACGACATCATACAAGGATTGATTGCAAAGGACAATCGGGTGACGGAAGAGTTTTTCTTCGTCAAATGTCGTCCATTGTTCTGTCGCATCATGAAATTGGTATTCTGCTATGAGGTTGATTATGATGAAATGGTGAATGAACTCTATGTCTACCTGATGGAAGAGGATGCATCGAAACTGCGCAACTTCCAATATCGTAGCACCGTCTATCAATGGTTGAAGGTACTTGCCATCAGATTCTTCATTAAGAAACGTGATAGAATGATAGATGACTCAACTCATGAGACTCCTTATGATGGGAGAAACCAAACAGAGACATCAAATGATGAGTCTGTTGCAGAAAAGGACCTACAGAGACTATTTGATGATATGCCAAACAAACGGTATGTCTATGTCATCCGTAGGCTTATCCTTGAAGACTGCGAACCGGAACAACTGGCAAAGGAAATGAATATTACCACAGCAAACCTATACAATATCAAACGGCGAGCAATGGCTCAACTGACCCAAGTCGCCCTTAACGACATAAAAGAATATGGCAAATAAAAACGATATATCTGACGAATTGTTGGCTGCCTATTTGGATGGTAATGTCAACAAGGAAGAAATGACACAGGTTCTGCAAAGCATGAGATTTGACAAGGATTTGCAGGAAGTGTTAGATATTGCTCAGACTGTGGAAGATAACCAATCACAATTCGGTAGTGAGGTTCTTCCAATGTTTCAAAAGGCGGCACTTAGTGGAGAAAATATCTGTGCAGTACTATGTGAGGTGTTTATCTTGCACCGTAGGGGTATTCCCTATGATCAAGAGAGACTATTAAATGCTGCAAGGAGGAAAGACTGGTTGAAACCTGAAGGGACTCCTCTGTATTGCTTGGGTAACCTTCTGGCATATTCAGGTATGCTTGTCAGTCGAAAATATGACTCTACCCTAGAAGATATTCAAAATGCCCTCCAGATAGACAATGATGTTGTTGTGGGCGTAGATAGGGAAAAACTCTATACAGAAGAGGTGGATTTGGAGGATTTGACAAACCATGCCGTGGTTGTCACCCACGTTGATAAGGACGCTATAACTATCTTTGACCCATATCAGGAGCCCTATATTACTAGAGTATCCTTGGCTGATTTTTTTAATGCATGGAAAGAATCGCGCAATTATATGATTCAGATACTACAGTCTGTGGAGGAATACCAGCCTCATCCCATTAATGTAGATAACATTCCTTTGGATGGTGACTTGGAAGAATTGCAGGAGGCAATTGCAGAAAATGCTCATGATGTGTGGGCAGAGGCTCGAATCAAAGAGGGTTGGACTTATGGGACAGAGCGTGATGACATCAACAAAAAGCATCCCGACCTCATCCCCTATACGGCACTTCCAGATAGTGAGAAAGAGTATGATCGTCTCATGGCATTCAATACTATTAAATTGGTGAAGAAGTTGGGATTTGAGATTGTAAAATGAATTGAAAAGAAGGGGAGAACTGACTTATATTAGTTGTAGTATTGATAATATTATTTTTAATAAAAGTATAAAGAAATCTATATAAAATGACAGCAAAAGATATATACGAGAAAAGGAATAATATTATTCCAGTAATAGGAGAAAATAGTTTCTTCTATTATCCAGATAATGGCGGTAGGATTCCTCTACAAAATTATTTGGTAGATAAAATAATAGAGAAACAAATAGGAAAAAAACAACTAAAACACCCAGAAGATCTTCCTGTTACTCAAATGAGGATGAAAGGATTCTATGGATTATCATTGTGTAGACAACA
The DNA here is from genome assembly GCA_017458005.1 of Prevotella sp. Lineage (GTDB taxonomy): Bacteria > Bacteroidota > Bacteroidia > Bacteroidales > Bacteroidaceae > Prevotella. The sequence continues at coordinate 11,111 of JAFTGH010000051.1, forward strand.
ATGTGGATTCAGTAAAGATGAACAATATCTTCAATGCTATAATAGAATAATTGAAGAGGCTAAAGGTAAGATACATCTTGATGATACAGTTAAAGAATTCTTGGAACGATATAAATTCCACATGATAATTACAACAAATTGCTTTGATTTTATTGAAACGGATTTGCCATGGTATAAATCAAAAGTTTATGTTGCTGCTAGAGGTGCTAATAATAAAGAGGAAATTGAAGAAAATGAATATATTACTTATCATATATTCGGCAAAAGCGGACATCCGTCAATATGGGCATGGGACGAGGAGTCTCTTATGTCTATCTTACATTGTCACCATGACAATGATACTGCTCCTACTGGTTTGCAAAGATACATCTATCCGGATCAGAATTCAGGAAAAAAGAGCAAGTCATTACTTGTCTTACATAGTAATTTGCCAGACTGGCTATTTAGGTTTTTTTTGTACCCTTTAGCATATAAAGATAAATGGGTAGAAAGTGGGTTCTATTTGAATTCTGACAATAGAGCAGAAGGAAGTTTGAAGAATTTTATAGAAAATGTTATTTGCTATTACATTGAAGAAAGCGAAGTTGAACAGGTGTTAAGAGATTCATTAGACTTTCTTTCTGATAATAATGAAATAATGGGAGAGAGAATCCCCCACGGGAAGAAATACGACATCTTTATTTCTTACGCACAACAGGACTATCAGTTAGCAATGGATTTGAAGAATAAATTAGAATCCCCCCTCTTTGGATTAAGGATTTGGCTTGATAGAAGTGGTGGCATAGAAGATGGTGACTATACTGCAAGAATGAGAGAAGGTATAGAAAATTCTGCCTATTTCATGCCTTTACTCACAAAGCAATATAAGGAGAAATTGAGTAATGCAAACTACGAAGGAATGAATAGTATGTTAGATGTCTTGAATGATGATAAGAAATCATCATATATTCAGAAAGAGGCATGGGCAGCAAACATTCAGTATGCCTCTCTAAAAAAAGACAATCCAAATATTAAGGCTTATTCATTACCGATTCTTTTTTCCTCACAAGGAATAAATTATAGCCAAATTAATGCATGTGTTGAACTTGGACAACTGCCTCAAAACCTTTTTGGGAAAGTACATATATTTGATGAGGAAGAAATAGATAAAAAGGATTGGAGTAGATATAAAACAACAGAAAAGTAAAAGAATTATGAATCCATATAAATTAGGACCTTACTCAGAGGGGGATGCCTTTTTTGGGCGCTCCAAAGAAATTAATGAAATGTATAGAAGTTTCATACAGAATGATTATCTGGTATGCTATGCAAATTCTGGTGAGGGAAAAAGTTCTATTTTAAATGCAGGACTTTTCCCTAAAATGAAACAAAATATGTTTTATCCTATTAATATCCGTTTTAAGTTTAATGAGGATGATAGCGATTCTCCTGATTTTGATCAAATCATAGGTTCTGTTATCGAAGAATCTACTAGACATTTTGTCTGGCAGTATTCTCCAATTGTAGATAATAGTATCTCCTCGGATAATTGTTGGCAAGAACAACTTATTATGTCATCCGTGTGGCTAAGGCTCCGCTACGGCAACCTCCAAACAAAGAATGAACACGATGAAATTGTCACATATATTCCAGTCTTAGTGTTTGACCAATTTGAAGAAGTTTTTACAAATGCGTCTTCGGAGTTGTGGACTCAGACTTTTTTTGATTGGCTTCAGGAACTTTCAACAGATGTTTGTCCTAAAAGGATTGTAAAGCTTATCGAAGATCATGATGATGAATTTGAAATGTGTATAGCGTCTTGTTGTAAACGATTTAAGGCAATCTTTTCTTTACGTTCGGAATATGTGGGAAATGTTGACTATTGGGGACTGCAACATTTTTATATTCCCGATTTGAAAAATAATCGATATTTTTTAAAACCTTTGACACCAGATGGTGCAAAGGAAGTTATAATGCAGCAAGATGGCTTTCCGTATATTCAGGAAGAAGAGAGTGAAAATATATTATATGGATGTTGTAGTGAAGAAAGATATATTAAAGCAGGGATGCCTTGTATTCCGGCATCGATTTTGGCTATAGTTTGTCATGAGATATATAGTTTGGATAATCAAAATAGACAATTACTTTTTACCGACCTTGTAGAAGATAAAGGTAAAACAATTGAGACCCTTTTGGAACATTTTTATCAACAGACATTGATAGAAAGCGGAATTAATAACGAAGAAACTCAACAGATTTTTGAAAACACTTTTGTTGATGAAAAGAATAATCGTAGAAAAGTTAATTTGAATACAAAAACGGAATTGTCTAAAATTGAATTTAAAGAAAAATTTCTTAAAAAATTAATTGATGCGGGGCTTATTCGTGTAATTGAAAAAAACAAAGAAAATCTAATTGTTGAAATTGTTCATGACAGATTCTGCTCAATAATTAATAGACACATAAAGAAAAGACAAGATAATCAGAGGGTAAGATTATTAAAACGAACAGAGAATATCACTGTTATTTCTTTTTTGTCAGTTATTTCTTGCTTTATTGGATGGTGTGTGAACTCACATATCATTAGTAATATTGTGAAAATAGCAGTAATAAAAGATTGTAGTTTTATGTCAGAATCATGGTATAGTGTGTATTTCTTGTTTACTCTTACACTTTTACCTTTTTTGGCAGTTTCGATATCTAAGCGTCTGAAAAGCACAAAACGGTTGGTTGGAATTGGATTGTTGTTAAGTATCATAACAGGTTATATGTATGCGACGCATGGTGATAGGAGTCAAGAGAAGGTGATACAGGCTTTGATGTTGTTTTCTTTCTTCTTTCTCTCTTTGCCAGTGTGTTTACGAATGAATGAAAGATGCAAAAACTATTTAATTGCTTTATGGGATTCTTTGCCATTGCGAGTTTATTTATTACTAATCTCTCTCTTATGCTATTATTTATCGATATGGAATGTTGGTAGTGAGCCAATAGATTCCGCTTGGGGACTAGTGATAATACCTGTACTATTTAATGAGGTAATAAGATACATCTTTGAATCAAGCAAAAGTATAATTATATGGATTATTTTAGGAGGACTTGTGTGTGTGTTGTGCGGTAATGCGTATATGAACTTCGTCATTCCCTTATATGGCGTTTTTATTGTTGTCTTAGGAATAGCATTTTGTTTTTATTTAACATACAATGCCTGTAGTTTACTTAAACGCAGTTTAATATCGCTTGTTTTTTTCATAATTACCTCAATATTGTTTTGTACAAATCTAGGTTTTTGTTTCTTGAAAATAGAATACTCTTCACAGGTTAAAATAATTAGTTGGAAAACAGTCATAGCAAAGGATAAACACAACAGGTATGGTCTAAGAGATGCTATTTCGGGAGATACAATTATCCCATATATATTCTCAGAATATCAAGAGGAGAGAAAAATTGATAATCGAGATTATTATCATGTTTTGTCTTTTCCGATTAATAAAAAGGTAGATGTTAATCAATGCTATCCTTTATTTGTGGAAAATGACACTTGTTACATTGAGTGTAGTCCTTTCTTTATGCATAAACTGAACGATTTGATTAGAAGTGAAGATTCCATGCAACGCATTCAGGCGGAACTCTACAAGGAGCAATTAGATAGATCTTTATATTATTTAAAAGGAGAAAACTTTGATACATTTACCAGCAATAAGAGTTCTTATGCTGTTTTGTATGATTCTTCAGTGAAACAAATAACAGAATCACTAAATTCTATATGCCAAAAGCCGGCAGAGATAGAAGAGACAGATATGTTACGGTTGCTAAGAAGTATGACTTATTATTCTTTATTGGATTATTTAAATATAGTAAACAACAAAAAATCTTTGGATCAATACATACTTCCTTTTATGAGTTCATTATTTATTGAGATAGAAAATGTTAGTTTCAATTTCCAGTTTGATAGCAATTTTAATTTTTCAATTAATAATGATAAAAAAGACTCAATTCAAATTTCTTTTTTAAAAGTAGAAAATAGACAATTGCGAGAGAATAAATTATATGCATGGGAGAGATTCTTTTCGGGAGTTTGTTGTACGGATATTAATTTCAATTGTGGTGATTTTGTTAATAACATTAACAGTGCTCATAATGTTCTTGATCCGTCTATAATAAAGGAAGTGGAAAGCATTAATAAAGAATTAAAAGATATTAATACGGAATTAAAAAAGAATAAGAAAAAAGTCCCAATCCCAGTTATGCAGAAATTAATGAAAGTGATGGGAATTTGTGAGCAATTGAATTTGAAAGACACTAATTTAGGAAAAGTTAGTAAAGATATGAAAGATCTTCCAAAAACATGTCATATAATAATGGAACAACTTAAAAAGACAATAAATAAAGTTGATAGTACTGATAAAGATGGAATATATAATGATGAGTTAAAATCAGTATATGGGTGGCTTCAGTGTTTATATTTCTTTAGAGGTTATAATTTGAAAGATTATAGTGACACATATGATGTAAACAATAGTTCTAATAAGTTATTCAAGTATCTACGTGAATTGAAAGAGGACATAAATAATGAAGAAATAAATATAAAGAATAAATTCCAGTCATTACAATCCATATTACAATCCCAAAAAGAAGAATTGGGAATAATTGTTAAGGTTTTAGATAGTGAAGCAAATCAAGATGAAAAAATAAATAATATAGTAAATCGATATAAATTATTAAATCAGAATGAACTAAAATAATGTTCAATGAATATAGGAATCAATATAAAGAAGAATAACAATAATAACGTATGAATAAAAATCATGCACCGCAGCCAATTGACACCAGTGATGTCAAACTACCAGAGCAATTGGAAGATTTGGTTGAAGAAATGTCGAAGAACGTACATGAGGTATGGGCTGAGACTCGCATTCGACAGGGTTGGAAATATGGGGTACAGCGTAATGATGAACTGAAGACCCATCCTTGTCTGGTTCCATACGAAGAACTAACAGAGGAGGAAAGGGAGTATGATAGAAATACTGCAATTGGTACTCTTAAATTGATAATGAAACTTGGTTTTAAGATCATCAGGTAGTATTTTGACAAATAATCTTTAAATGGTATTCTGACGAGTGAAATCGTTGGAATACTATTTTTCTTTACTTTGTGATAGAAATGCTACCGTAAAGAACTCTCTACTTTTAGAAACTTAAAGGTGAAGAGTATGAAAAAGTTAGTAATGATGATGGTCATGGCTTTAGTCGTAGGAGTTTGCCATGCACAAAGTGGGAAGATCAATGCGGATAGTCTAGGGGTTACACAGATTCCAGTAGGGCAGTGCGATAGTTTGATGGTAACGGATGTCACAGACCGATATGGTGTGGTATACAGGAATGGGAAGTGTGGTGTCTATGATGTCGTGAATGCAGTGAATGTGACGGAGATAGCGTTTGATGAACTGGGTTTCACAAAAAGAATCAAAGTGGAGAGTGGGGATTGGGTCTCTTATTTCTATTGTGTGAGGGATGACAGACAGGGTATTCTAGGTGTCATTGAGGAGACAGATGATTTTATTGTGATTATGTGATTAAAGAATAATTTAATAACTTTGACAAGGAGGTAATTATGAATAAACTTGAAGAACTATTGAAGAAGATGATTAGTAATCTGCTTAAGCAGGTGGAGGAAAAGGTGCCAGAGAAGGGGGCGTTCCCTGTCGTGTATGAGCGGGAGGATGTCACAGAGATGAAGATAGGATTGTCTCATCTGATATTGAAAGTGTCAAATGTTCCTTTGGAAGACAGTAAGGATGAGCGCTATCTGGAATTGGCTGCCGTCAATTATCCTAGTCCCTATGGGGCAGAGAGCGTTGTGGGATTCGGATACACTAAGGACATTCTGGCACGGCTTCAGGAAGACGGGTTATTGGAGGTACTGATGAAGAAAGTGCCGAAACTGGCAGATGATATCTACGATACGGAAATGCATCCGTATGGATAAATTTTTGTGATTATGTACAGAAGCGTATTTAGATTCTGGTTAGGCGGTTTGTCGGTTGCCTTGATGGTCTCCCTGTGTGGCTGTACGCAGCAAAAGCAAATGCATGAGCAGGATGATGAAAGCACGATAGACGAGCAACTACAGAAACTAGGGGAAGAATTAATGGCAGGAAAAGTAGGTAGTATCGTTGCTTTGGACCCTACCACTGGAGAGGTGTTGTGTATGGTGTCGTCACCTGTTGATAGCGCGCGACAGTTCAATCGCTGTATCCAAGGACAATATCCGCCAGGTGAAGTCTTTAGAGTGGCTCATGAACTGGTGCTGCTTTCCGAGGGGAAAACAATCGATGGCGACTTCCGCGAGGGATTCCTTGACATGATGAGTCCTCCTAAATACGGGTCTATACAAGGTTCCTTGACCAAATGGAGAGACTACATGGTGTCTATGGGGTTGGGGCGGCAACTGGGTATTGACCTCCCGAATGAGAAACGTGGAGTAATACCTACCGCGGATTATTATGATAAGGCATATAGGGGGCAGTGGGATGGTCAGACTATCATGGATGATGCCATCGGACAAGGTGTGTTATCAGTCACCCCCTTGCAACTTGCCAATCTGTGTGCCACCATAGCCAACCGTGGTAGTTTCTTTGTTCCTCATGTTGTCAAGTCAGAAGGAGGGCAGGATACGACGTTCACCACCCGTCATAGGACGATGGTGACGGAGGAGGCGTATGCCGCCGTCATCAAAGAAATGCGTACGTCAGTGATGTCAGGGGATTGTAAGGAAATAGAGTCTTTTCATATTGAAGCCTGTGGTGTGTCAGGTACGGCTCTGTCGAAAGGGAAACCCCATTCTGTATTCATGGGCTTTGCCCCGATGGATCATCCGAAAATAGCCATTGCCGTCTATGTGGAGAATAGTGACTCAGATATCCATGACGCAGTTCCAATAGGGGGACTGCTGATGGAGAAGTATCTGAACCCATCAGAGTGGTTCGATTTCGAAAAGCCCGTAGACTTGTCGGAACTGCCCCAAATTACGGAAGAAGAGACATACCTGTTTGAGGATATGTCGTTTGTACTGCGTATCCCAGAGTATGCGCTCTCCCCACAGCCTTTCCTTGCCAACGCGGAGGATTTCTATAACAGTTGTGCCATATTATGGAATATCTATAGCAACTATGAAGTGTGGTATCGTAGACATTCGATGTACCAGTTGAGGGATGATCATGAGGTTAGAAAGACTATCCAGAAGATGGATGTGGACATTATCAGAGACAAGGATTTGCGCTCTGCGACTCAAAACTACAAGGACTCTATGCTGTTGTTGATGACTGGTGTACTGGATGAGGAGGGTGTAAGTGCATCGGATTTAATAGAGCCATTAAGTCATGTCATCAAGCGTAAGACGTATAGGCTTTACGATGACGAAAAGCGTTTTGCCATGTCTTTGGATAGCCTGACGGATGTGGCAGAAGGGATGGTTATGGATAAGTTCCGAAAATACCAAGATGCTGACGAGCAGAATCAATTAAAAGTGATACTACATGAATTGTCCACATGTCGAAATTTCGACGAACAGTGTTCTCTATGGCGAAATTGGGCTAACTGCGAGAAATCCTTAATAGAAGATGAGTGGTTGGTGGGGGTTGGCATGTTGTTGATGCAGAGTGGGAACTACAGTCCTATCTTGCATCGTGTCTGGATTACTTGGAGGGCACTTTGTCAGTCGCGTTACTATGGCGTGTCGAGGGACTCTACTATTCCTAATCCTTATTATAACGAAATTCGGAAGAGATGCTTCATCACCTGTTTAAAACACTTAGAGTCCCATCCAGAGGATATCTATGCCATGAATTGTGCCTTGGTGCTTGGTAGTAGGTCAAACTTGAATCGATATGGACAGAATCTTTTTGGTAATGAGGCAGTGATAGAGGAATCCATCATGTTGCCCATGCGCTATCCTTCTAGTGATAATGATGCAGAAGGGAAAGGTGAAGAATGAAGGTACACCTTATGCGTCAGCAAACTGCATTCCGTCGTCGAGGGTAATCTGTAGTTTGGTGTACTCGCTGTGGAAATCGTTTTGCAGACGGTCCAGATAGCGTTTGCTCTCCCACTTACACATGGGCAGGTCGTGCAGCAGGTAGTTGCCACATGCCTCTGGACGGGTGGCAGGTACCTCGGTCTGGGTGAGGATCCATTGGAGACACTCGATAGTCAGACGACGCATGTCCTCTACGGTATAGTTGCCTGATTCCCGACCGTTGGTCGCCGACCTGTTGTCTTTCATGATGATATACATGCCAGTGAGACATCCCATAGGTCCTACATACACGACGTCCTCTTTTGCCTCGCTGTTGCGGAACCAGGTTGCCATCAGATGCTCCAGGCTATGTATGGCGGCAGGGGCGATGGCTGGCTCTTTGTTGGGCTCTGTGATGCGCAGGTCGAAGGTGGTGAAGCCCTTGTCCTCTCGTGATACGTAGATGCCTGGCTTCAGGTGGGTGTGGTCGATGGTGAAACTCTGTATGACTTCCATAATTTTAGTTCATAGTTTATAGTTCATAGTTATAGACTTTCGACGAAAGTCTTAGTGATTTGGAACGAGTTATCAGCGATGGTGTTCCAGAAGTCATGATACTGAGAGGCATCTGTGTCACGCAAGGGGATGTCGCTGATGACACGGAAAGAGATAAACGGCACCTTGTTGATATAACAGGTCTGGGCGATGGCGCACGACTCCATGTCTACTGCTTTTGCCTCTGGGAATATCTCGACGATGCTGCTCATCTTCTCCTTGGAGTCTACAAACCAGTCGCCAGTGACGATCAGTCCTGGATGGACTGAGATGGCTGACGGCTGATGGCTGATGGCAAGGGCTTTCTCCAACAGCATCGGGTCTGGCGTGTAGCGGACAGGGAGTCCCTGTACTTGCCCGTAGACTGTGGTGTCGTCGATTGCTTTACCGCAATAGACATCATGATAGGTGACTTCCGAGCCGACAATGACATCCTGGATGTTGATATCATCACCATTACCACCTGCACAGCCACTGGAGATGATGATATCGGGGTGGAACTCGTTGATCATCCGTTGGGCACCAAGGGCGGCATTCACCTTGCCGATACCGCATTTCTCTACACGTATATTCCCGTCACAGAAGAGTTGTTGCAATTGGCGCAACTCCTTATCCATCGCTACAATAATTCCAATTTTCATGTTGTTTTACCGTTTAATGGTGCAAAGTTACGAATTTAATTCGTATATTTGCACCCAAAATACGATAATTATGATGAAAAGTTTGAAGCAGTGGCTACCAGATATCATAGCCGTAGTGTTATTCGCCGTTATATCATTTGCCTATTTCTTCCCCGCCGATATAGAGGGTCGCATCCTGTATCGCCATGACACCTCAGCGGGACGCGGGGCAGGACAGGAGGCATCAGAATACTATCAGCGGACAGGGGAGCGAACCCGTTGGACCAATGCTGTGTTCAGCGGAATGCCGACCTACCAGACCGCTCCGTCGTATAAGAGTACGGATACGCTAGCCAAGGTTGAGAAAGTGTATCATCTGTGGCTGCCTGAGAATGTGTGGTATGTGTTTGCTTACCTGTTGGGCTTCTATATCCTGTTGCGTGCCTTTGACTTCCGTTGGTATCTTGCGACGTTAGGTGCTGTGGTCTGGGCATTCAGCAGTTATTTCTTTATTATTATCGCGGCAGGACATATCTGGAAGGTGATAGCCCTTGCCTATCTGCCTCCGATGATAGCGGGTGTGGTACTTGCCTATCGGGGGAAATACGCATGGGGCTTGATCGTTACAGCCCTGTTCTGTGCCTTGGAGGTGCTTGCCAACCACGTGCAGATGACTTACTATTATCTGTTTGTCATTCTTGCCATGGTGATCGCCTTTGTGATAGAGGGTGCCCGCAAGAAGGAGTGGCAACATCTGTTGAAAGCGACAGGTGTATGTCTTGCAGGTGCTGCCATTGGTATCTGTATCAATCTCTCGAACCTCTATCATACGTGGGAGTATGGTAAGGAGTCGATGCGTGGGAAGAGTGAGTTGGTGAAGGCGAATGCCGCCAATCAGACGAGCAGTGGACTGGACCGTGACTATATCACTCAGTGGAGTTATGGCATTGACGAGACATGGACGCTGTTGGTGCCTAACACCAAGGGCGGTGCCTCTGTGCCGATGGTGCAAAACAAGACGGCGATGGCACATGCCAATAATGACTATCTTGGAATCTATGAGCAGATAGGACAGTATTGGGGCGACCAGCCGATGACGGCAGGACCTGTCTATGTGGGCGCTTTTGTGTTGATGCTCTTTGTGCTGGGACTGTTTATCGTCAAAGGTCCACTGAAGTGGGCTTTGCTTGCCGTGACCATTCTGTCCATCCTATTGTCATGGGGTCGTAACTTCATGCCGTTTACGGATTTCTTCCTCGACTACGTGCCGATGTATGCGAAGTTCCGTACCGTCGCCTCTATCCTCGTGATAGCGGAGTTTACGATTCCCTTGTTGGCGATGCTTGCCTTGAAGAAAGTCATGGAGGAGCCAGAGATTCTCACCAAGAAAGTAAAATATGTATTTATTGCCTTTGGTCTGACAGGTGGACTTGCCTTGCTTTTTGCCTTGATGCCGAGACTTTTCTTCCCTGACTATATCAGTGCCAGTGAGATGCAGGCGATGAGTCAGATTCCTGCAGAGCATCTGAATCCGTTGATACAGAACCTTACAGAGATGCGTGTCGCCGTGTTCACCGCTGACTGCTGGCGTTCGTTCTGGGTCATTGTGATAGGTACTGTTTGCCTGTTGCTCTTCAGATACCAGAAGTTGCGTGCGGAATGGTTAGTAGGTCTGCTGACCGTACTCTGTCTGGTGGATATGTGGCAGGTCAACAAGCGTTATCTGAACGACGAGATGTTTGTCTCCAAGACCGTCCGTGAGGAACCCGTCCAGAAGTCAACGGCTATCGACCATATCCTTCAAGACAAAAACCTCGACTTCCGGGTGCTGAACCTTGCCTCGAATACATTCAATGAGAACGAGACGAGTTTCTATGTGAAGAGTATCGGAGGCTATCATGCCGCCAAACTCCGTCGTTATCAGGAACTGATTGACGCTTATATCTCCAGGGAGATGGATCAGACGTTCACTGCTATTGCTGAGGCTCAGGGCGATATGACACAGGTGATGGGTGACTCTATCTATCCTGTGCTGAACATGCTTAACACCAAGTATTTCATCCTGCCACTGCAAGGTGGGCAGACGGTTCCTGTGGAGAATCCCTATACCTATGGTAATGCATGGCTGGTGGATAAGGTGCGTTATGTTGACAATGCCAATCAGGAACTTGACATGATCGCAAAGTTGGATCTGCGTCATGAGGCAGTCGCTGACACCAAGTTTAAGGAACAGTTGGGCGAGAGCACATTACAAGACACCCTGAGTGTGGTCCGTATCAAGAGTTACGAGCCTAACCAGTTGTCGTATGAGGTGGAGTCGGGTAAAGGCGGTATTATCGTCTTCTCGGAGATATATTATCCAGGATGGACAGCCACTGTGGATGGGGTGGAGCAGGAACTGGGACGTGTCGATTATGTGTTGCGTGCCCTGCTGGTAAAACCAGGAAAGCATGAGATTGTGCTGAGTTTCTTCCCGAAGAGTATCACCACCACGGAGACCATCGCATACATTGCTTTGGGAGTCTTACTCTTATTGCTCGTCCTGCTTGCCGTACAAGCCTATCTTAAAAGGAAAAAAGTGTAAAGTTATATCATAAGCGCTATGAAGAAACTACTATCCGTACCACCTAATTTGGTGGAATGCTTTCACGAGATAACAGGATTGAGCAGGGATGAGTTTTTCTGTACCTGCGACCCGATAGGTCATCGACTGGGTTCAGGTGGAGGTACCACATGGCTCCTGCAACAGGCTGCCAGTTGGTTGGGCGAAGAGCGTAGTATCATTCTTCATGCAGGAGGACAGAGTAAGCGTCTACCCTCCTATGCCGTCAGCGGTAAGATACTGGCTCCAGTCCCAGTGTTCCGATGGGAGCGGGGACAACGACTATCCCAGACACTGCTGGACTTGCAGTTGCCACTTTATGAGCGGATGATGGAGGCTGCCCCAGAGCGGTTGCGTACCATGATAGTCAGTGGGGATGTGTATATCCGTGCCGCAGAGCGTATCGGACAGATTCCTGATGCCGATGTGGTGTGCTATGGCTTATGGCTCGATGCCTCTATAGCCAAGGACCATGGAGTGTTCGTGAGTGACCGGCGTACACCGAACATCTTGAAGATGATGTTGCAAAAGCCCAGTGTGGAGAAACTCTCTGAACTACTGAAAGACCATTTCTATCTGACTGACATCGGAATATGGCTATTGAGTGACCGTGCCTTGGAACTCTTGAAGAAACGGAGCATGACATCTGGCGGTATCAAAGAATATGACCTATATAGTGAGTTCGGTTGTACTTTAGGCACTCATCCCACGATCGACGATCCGGAACTGCATGAACTGACGGTCGCCATCGTTCCCCTGCCTGGAGGAGAGTTCTATCATTTCGGCACCTCTAGGGAGATGATTTCCTCGACATTGGCGATACAGAATATCGTCAATGACCAACGGGAGATCATGCACCATGACAAGAAACCGCATCCCTCTATCTTTACGCAGAATGCGATTACCCATTATCCGTTTACCTCGGAGAACACGAATATTTGGATTGAGAACAGTTATGTGGGTCCTCGTTGGCAATTGACGCATGACAATGTCGTGACAGGAGTGCCGGAGAATGACTGGGAGTTGCGTCTGGAGCCAGGAGAGTGTATTGATGTCGTACCAGTAGGGGAGAAAGACTATGAGGTGCGCCGTTATAGGATTGACGAGCCTGTAAATAGTAACGAACTCGCTGAGCGTGCCAACCTCAGACGACTGTTTGCCCAACGGAAGGCTTTCCGTAATGAGAACTGGAGCGCGATGGCGAAGAACTGGCAGCATAGTGTGTTCTATCAACTGGATTTGGACGATGCCGCCAAGGAGTTTGAGCAGATGAAGGTGGCAATGCCTCCAGTGCTCCCTGAGGACGCGCCTCTGTTGACTCGTATCCATGATGCGATGTTCCGTAACGACCAGCAACGTGCCTTCTCCTTGTTGAGAGAGGGGCTGACAGATGGAGTGCTTGCCGAGAAACAGTCGCCACGGCTGTCTGTCTACCAAGACCAAATCGTATGGGGACGTTCTCCTGTGCGCATTGACTTGGCAGGTGGTTGGACAGATACCCCCCCATATTGTCTGATGGAAGGCGGCAGCGTGGTGAATATCGCCATAGAGTTGAACGGACAGCCCCCCTTGCAGGCATACGTCAAGCCGTCGAGGGATTTCCGTATCGTGCTACGTAGTATTGACCTTGGCGCCTCGGAGATGGTGGAGACTTATGAGCAGTTAGGCGATTTTATGCATGTAGGCTCTCCTTTCAGCATTCCCAAGGCGGCTCTCGCCCTGGCGGGATTCCTGCCGCAGTTCTCAGTAGAGAGGTATCCGTCGCTCAAGGAGCAGTTGGAGGCTTTCGGCTGTGGCATCGAACTGACTCTGTTGTCGGCAATCCCTGCGGGGAGTGGACTGGGTACCAGTAGTATTCTCGCTGCTACCGTATTAGGTGCCGTCAGCGACTTCTGTTCTCTTGCCTGGGACAAGAACGAGATAGGCAAGCGTACTTTGGTGCTGGAACAGTTGTTGACGACAGGTGGAGGCTGGCAAGACCAGTTCGGTGGCGTGTTGGGTGGTGTGAAACTGTTGGAGACCACCCGTGGTTTCCAACAGAACCCCGTGGTTCGTTGGTTGCCTGATGACATCTTCACCCAACCCGAGTACCAGTCCTGTCATTTGCTTTATTATACTGGTATTACCCGCACGGCAAAGAAGATTCTTGCGGAGATCGTGCGCCGTATGTTCCTCAACCAGCATGAGCAGTTGTTGCAACTGCGTGCCATGAAGGCACATTCGATAGACTTGTACGAGGCGATACAACGGCATGACTTCGTGGAGATGGGACGGCTGATCCGTAAGACATGGCAGCAGAACCAGTTGATAGATAGTGGTACCAATCCTGACAGCGTACGTCGTATCACGGATATGATTGACGATCTGTGTCTAGGCTATAAATTGCCAGGAGCAGGTGGTGGCGGCTATCTGTATATGGTGGCAAAAGACCCGGAGGCGGCAGCCCGTATCAAGCAAACTATTCTGCAGCATGAGCAGAACCCCAATGCCCGCTTCGTGGATATGTCACTGAGTAAGAAAGGACTGCAGATCAGTAGGAGTTGATGATGTCAGATGTATGATGTAAGAAGGATGATGTGATGGAGTTTAGAACTGTTGTTGATATTCCGAAGTCGGCTTTCCAGATAGAACCCTGCGAGCAGATGCTGTTAGTGGGCTCTTGTTTTGCCGACCATATCGGTCGTCGCTTCGTGGAAGATAAGTTTCAGGCTGTCGTCAATCCCTTCGGGGTGATGTATAACCCAGCCTCTATCCTCCATACTATCCAACGGGTGGAGACGGCTCCCCGTGTCGTGTTCCTGACCTTAGGCACGAACCATGTCTATCGTCTGAAGGAGACGGGAGAGATCGTGGACAATTGTGAGAAACGCCCCCACAACCTCTTCCAGGAAGAGGAACTGACGGTGATGGAGTGTGCCGACTATCTGCGGCAAGCGGTGGAACTCCTCAAGGAGCGTAACCCCGAGGTGCAGGCGGTGCTGACGGTCAGCCCTATCCGTTATCGCAAGTATGGTTTCCATGGCAGCCAGTTGTCAAAAGCGACCTTGTTGCTTGCCGCCCATCAACTGATGGGGGTAGAGGGGGTGTCCTATTTCCCTGCCTATGAGATAGTCAATGATGAGTTGCGGGACTATCGTTTCTATGCCGCCGATATGCTGCATCCCTCCGAGCAGGCAGTAGACTATATCTGGGAACGGCTCTCCGAGACCTATTTCAGTGAGGCGACAAAGCGGTTCCTGATGGAGTGGCATCCCATCAAACAGGCATTGGAGCACAAGCCTTTCCACCCTTATTCTGCCGATTACAAGGCTTTCATGGATAAAACTATGTTAAAAGTGACCGAGTTACAAAAGAAATATCCTACCTTTGTACTATGATTTACACAATTGAGAAGATAACGACGCTCATTGGAGCGCGTCGCATCGGCTCTGCTGATGCGAGAATAGGATGGCTGTTGACCGACAGTCGTTCTTTGTGTTTCCCTGAGGAGACCCTGTTTTTCGCCTTACGCTCTCAGCGTAATGACGGACATAAGTATATTGACGACCTGTATCGCCGTGGAGTAAGAAACTTTGTGGTAAGCCAGGAAGGCGTTAAGGAGTTAAGGAGTCAGAGCGCGAAGCCGATGGAGGATGCCAACTTCCTCATCGTCCCCTCTCCTTTAGAGGCACTGCAACGCCTTGCCGAGCGTCATCGTGACGAGTTCGACATTCCCGTGGTGGGTATCACGGGCTCAAATGGCAAGACGATGGTCAAGGAATGGCTGTTCCAATTGTTGTCGCCCCAGATGGTGGTGACCCGCTCGCCCCGTAGTTATAACTCGCAGATTGGTGTGCCTCTCTCCGTATGGCTCTTGGACGAGCAGACGGAGGTGGGTGTCTTCGAGGCGGGCATCAGTGAACCGGGTGAGATGCAGTCGCTGCATGACATCATCCAGCCTACCATTGGTGTGCTGACCTCCTTAGGGAATGCCCATCAGAAGAATTTCCGCTCGCTGGACGAGAAATGCATGGAGAAACTGCAACTCTTCCATGGAGCGAAGGTGATAGCCTATGATAGCGATAACGACGCCATCAGCCGTTGCATCCGACGTTCTGGCTATAAGGGCGAGAAGATAGGATGGAGCCGTGAGAACCAGTCTGCGCCATTGTTTATCTCTGGTATATCTAGTTCTCCTAGTTCTCCTAGTATTACTAGTCCTACTAGGATTTCCTATACCTATCAAGGTGTCCGTGCGGAATACCACCTCCCGTTTATCGATGAGGCTTCGGTAGAGTGCTCTTTTGCCTGTGCCGCCATCGCCCTTTACCTCGGTGTGACTCCAGCGGATCTGGATGCCCGTATGGCGAAGTTGGAGCCTGTCGCAATGCGTCTGGAGGTCAAGGAGGGACAGCATGGCTGTACCCTCATCAACGACTCCTATAACTCAGATGTCAACTCCTTGGATATCGCCCTCGACTTCATGAATCGCCGTCCAGACCCTCGTGGTCGTCGGCATACCCTGATACTCAGTGATATCCAGCAGACGGGAATGGAGAAGGCAGCGCTTTATCAGGAGGTCAGCGACCTGTGCTTGAAGCGTGGCATCGACCGTCTAATAGGTATCGGCACCTCTATCCAGCGGCATGCCGAGGTGATAGCCGTTGCCGATAAGGCGTTCTTCCCCAGCGTCGAGCAGTTTGTGGCAAGCGATTTGTTCCGTAGTCTGCATGACGAGGTGATTCTCCTGAAAGGTGCCCGTGTCTTCGGTTTCGACCATCTGACGGAACTGCTGGAGCAGAAAGTGCATGAGACGATTCTGGAAGTCAACCTTAATGCGGTGGTGGATAACCTTAATTTCTACCGCTCGTTCCTCAAGCCAGAGACGAAGTTGGTGTGCATGGTTAAGGCGGATGCCTATGGCGCTGGTGCTATCGAGGTGGCAAAGACACTGCAGGACCATCGTGTCGACTATCTTGCGGTCGCTGTCGCCGATGAGGGAGTGACCCTCCGTCGCAACGGCATCACCCAGAATATCATGATTATGAATCCTGAGATGACTGCCTTCAAGACGATGTTCGACTACGACCTGGAGCCTGAGGTCTATTCCTTCCGACTGATGGATGCGTTGATCCATGCGGCGGAGAAGGAGGGTATCACAGGATGGCCCGTACATATCAAACTCGATACGGGGATGCATCGTCTCGGCTTCGACCCGGAGAAAGATATCGATGAGGTGATCGACCGACTGAAACGGCAGAATGCCATCATTCCCCGTTCGGTATTCTCCCATTTCGTGGGCTCCGATAGTGATGACTTCGACAATTTCTCCTCGATGCAGTTCGAGAAATTCGATGTGGCAAGCAAGAAACTGCAGGCTGCCTTCTCACATAAGATACTGCGGCATATGGATAACTCCGCAGCCATCGAGCACTTCCCAGAGCGACAGATGGATATGTGTCGCCTCGGACTGGGACTCTATGGTGTCGATCCTCGTGACAACCGCATGCTGCATACTGTCAGCACCCTCAAGACCACCATCCTGCAACTCCGTCATGTTCCCAAGGAGGAGACAGTGGGCTATAGCCGTAAGGGCATCCTGACTCGTGACTCTGTCATTGCCGCTATCCCTATCGGCTATGCCGACGGACTGAACCGCCACTTGGGACGTGGCGCCTGCTATTGTCTGGTCAACGGCAAGAAAGCGCCCTATGTGGGTAATATCTGCATGGACGTGGCGATGATTGACGTGACGGATATCGACTGTCGGGAGGGTGACAGCGTGGAGATTTTCGGTGAGCATCTCCCCGTGACCGTCCTCTCGGATATCCTCGACACCATCCCCTACGAGGTGCTGACAGGTGTCAGCAACCGTGTGAAAAAAATATACTATCAGGATTGATACGACAATCCTGATAGTAAAAAGTGGCATCTCCGAAGAAATGCCACTTTTTTTACATTTTGTCCTATTTCGTTATACGGTAGATGCGGAATGACATGGGAGGCAGGTTGTCGTTGAGGACGGCTTGTTTCTTGTCTGCCGTGTAATTCACAGAACCTGCTTTTGGTGTAATCAGTTCTGGTTTACAGATAGAGTTCTCGTCATCCATGCCATCGTGGCAGAGGGTCAGCGTCTTTGCGGTACCGCCAACCTTGATGTCGGAAAGACGGAAGGTGACGGTCTGTTGCTGCTTTGTGGTGTTTGCCACCTTGATGATAACCTCCCCTGTCTTGCTGTCATAAGCGGCACTGGCGAAAAGCCCATTCTGTCCTGGCTGGTTTGCGACAGGTTTCTTGTCCATGGTCAGTGAGAGTACATTCGTACCAGCATTAGTAGCATACATCTGCTGTACGTAATAACTGACGGTCTTGAACATGTCCGTGTTGTCGTACCATATCTGGTCTGGACGCCACTGCCAGCCGTCAACATGGGCGAAGAGAGGGGCAGGGGTGGTCATGTGGACAATATCAGCGTTGCGCTCGAAGCCAGTCATAAATGCCGCCTCCAAGATAGCCGCCTCATAGTGGTTCCATTTCTTGCCTTTGCCATGACAGGCATACTCACCGGCAAAGACCTTCGAACCCTTGCGATCGTAGGAGTCATAGCGTAATCCATGGGTGAGGAACCATTCCTCGTCACGGTAGTAATGCTCGTCGACAAGGTCGGCTTTTTGTGCTTTCATCGCCTTCCAACCGTCCTCGAAACGGAAGGTGTTGTCAGGTACATCTTCTGGCACGGGACCACTAGTGCCTACAATCTTAATATCAGGATATTTGGCGCGGATGGCAGCCACAAAGGGTTTCAGACGCTCGTAGTAGAACTCTCCCCACTGCTCGTTCCCCACACCGATATATTTCATGTTGAAGGGAGCGGGATGTCCCATGTCAGCACGGATTTTTCCCCATTTGCTGTCTACGGGTCCATTGGCAAACTCAATGAGGTCAAGACAGTCGTTGATATAGGGCTGCAACTCATCGATGGCAACATGTGCCTTCTCGTCTTCCCAGTTCTGGTACTGACAGGCGAGACCTACACTGAGGATGGGTAGCGGTTCAGCGCCAATATCCTCAGAAAGTTGGAAGAACTCAAAGAAACCAAGTCCGTAACTCTGATAGTAGTCGGGATAGTAGCGGTAGTCGAAGGTGTGCTCCCAACGGTTGCCGTTCAGCGGACGGTTCTCCACGGGACCCAGTGTGTTCTTCCATTGGTAGCGGGTTGCAAGGTCGGTACCCTCAACGATACAACCACCGGGGAAGCGGAAGATGCCCGGTTTCAGGTCGGCAAGAGCCTGCGCGAGGTCACGGCGCATACCGTTCTCACGGTTCTTGAATGTGTTGACAGGGAAGAGGGAGATATGTTCCAGTGCCACGCTGTTAGTACCTTTCAGGAAGATGCGCAGTTTCGCCTGTTTGTCAGTCTTGGGGGAGGTCAGCGTGATGGTGTATTTCTTCCAGTCAGTAGATGTGATGTTGAGTTCCTGCTCTACAAACTCCTGTTTCTCGTCCATCGAGTTCTCATCAATCAGTTGGACACGGATGGCGGCATCGCCTTTTGGTGCCTTAGCCCATACAGAGAAGCGGTATGCCTCTCCCTTCTCGACACCGATACCGAAATAGCCTTCGTTGACAAGTCCGGAGCGACGCTCTTTGTGCCCAGGGTCGGAGAGGACGATATAGTGGGGGCAACGCTCAAAGGGGCCATCATCCATGATGTCGATACAACCAAAAGTCTGCCATCCCATCAAGGCCTGTGGGAACTCAAAAGAGCGGTTCTTGATGAGTTCGCCATATAAGCCGCCGTCAGCGGCATAGTTGATATCCTCGAAAAAGATACCGTACATAGTCGACTGGATAGGTGCTCCTAGTTTTTTGGTATTCACGTCCATGGTGCTCTGACCATAGGATGCCATTGCTAATGACAAGGCAAAAGCGCAGGTTAATAGTTTCTTTGTCATGTTGAGTATGTTTTGTAGTTATACGTTTCTTCCGACAAAATTAGTTAAAAAGTCAGAGAATAGCAAAGGATTAGCGAAAAAAGCATTACTTTTGTATTTAATTAAGAAAAGAATAACATAATTGAATTTAAAGAACAATGGAACAGACACAATCAGGTAGCAAGTCCTACCTATTCTCAATCGTGTTAGTAGCCGTGTTAGGTGGTTTGCTTTTCGGTTACGACACAGCGGTGATCTCTGGTGCGGAGAAGGGACTACAGGCTTTCTTCATGGAAGCGAAAGATTTTGCCTATACGGACGGTTGGCATGGCTTTACGTCTGCATCCGCTTTGATAGGATGTATCATTGGCTCTGCTTTGTCGGGACTACTTGCCACCCGCTTAGGGCGCAAGAAGTCGCTGATCATCGCAGGCTTACTGTTTTTCATCTCTGCATTGGGCTCCATGGAGCCGGAGTTCCTGTTCTTTGAGCATGGTGCACCATCTTACTCACTGTTGATCATGTTTAACATCTATCGTGTCATCGGTGGTGTTGGTGTGGGTCTTGCCTCTGCTATCTGCCCGATGTATATCGGTGAGGTGGCTCCCTCGAATATCCGTGGTATGCTGGTGAGTTGGAACCAGTTCGCCATCATTTTCGGTCAGTTGGTGGTTTACTTCGTCAATTTCTTCATTCTGGGTGATCATATTCAGCCACTCGTAGAGGAGATGGGAAAAGGTATCGCAGCCATCAATCCCGCAGCCCAGTGGACAGTGACCACAGGTTGGCGTTATATGTTCGGAAGCGAGGCTGTGCCAGCAGGAC
The DNA here is from genome assembly GCA_017458005.1 of Prevotella sp. Lineage (GTDB taxonomy): Bacteria > Bacteroidota > Bacteroidia > Bacteroidales > Bacteroidaceae > Prevotella. The sequence continues at coordinate 31,618 of JAFTGH010000051.1, forward strand.
TCTTCGCCCTGTTGATCTGTTTCGTGCCTGAGACCCCGCGTTATCTTGTCTCCATTGGGAATGACGAGCGGGCATTGGGTATCCTGTCGAAGATTAACGGTGCTGCGAAAGCAACCCAGATTCTGCAGGAGATCAAGGACACCATGGTGGTGAAGACCGAGAAGTTGATGACCTATGGTGCCATGTGTATCTTTGTAGGTATCATGCTGAGTGTGTTCCAACAGGCAGTAGGTATCAATGCCGTACTTTATTACGCTCCACGTATCTTTGGTGATATGGGCATGGACGACCCGATGATGTTAACAGTCTTCATGGGTATCATCAATATCTCGTTTACACTCGTGGCTGTGTTTACCGTCGAGAAATGGGGACGCAAGCCTTTGCTAATATGGGGCTCATTAGGAATGGCCCTTGGAGCCTTTGGAGTTGCTATTACCTTCGGCAATGAGAGTCTGGCATTGGTTACTGCCGCCTCTCTGTTGGTATACTCCGCCTCCTTTATGTTCTCATGGGGACCTATCACTTGGGTACTCATCGCCGAGATTTTCCCCAATACCATTCGTGGAGCCGCTGTTGCCATTGCAGTCGCTTTCCAGTGGATTTTCAATTTCATTGTCAGTTCCACTTTCGTGCCGATGTTCAACATGCACCTGACAGAGGGTGATGACTTCGGACACTGGTTTACCTACGGACTCTATGGCTTGATCTGTGTGATTGCCGCTCTCTTTGTCTGGAAACTTGTTCCAGAGACCAAAGGCAAGACACTGGAGGATATGACAAAACTGTGGAAGAAACAATCATAAGGATATGAAGACGATATTGATAGCAGAAGATAACGACAGCAACTATATGTTGATGACGTATATCTTGAAGAACCATTATGCGTTCACCCGTGCCCGTAATGGACAGGAGGCTGTGGAAAAGGCGGAGTCGGAGAAACCCGATCTGATTTTCATGGACTTGAAGATGCCCGTCCTAGACGGATTGGAGGCGACTCGCCAGATCAAGGAGCGTATGCCGGCGCTCCCCATTATCGCCTTAACGGCAAATGCCTTCGATACCGACCGTGAGGCGGCATTGCAGGCAGGATGTGACGATTTCCTGTCAAAGCCTGTCAGCGGTCAGAAATGTTTGGAGGCAATAGCGAAGTATATATAAATAAGGTATAGGGGGAATGTTATCGCTTGGTCTTGAAGAAATCTTGCATCAACAGGCGACATTCCTCCTCTAACACACCCTTGGTGACTGTCGCCTTGGGATGAAGCGCATGCGGGGCATACTGATGGTAGCCCCGCTTTTCGTCTTCCGCCCCATAGACGATACGGGGAATCTGCGACCAGCCCAGGGCTCCGGCACACATCGTGCAAGGCTCTATAGTCACGTAGAGGGTACAGTCTGTCAGGTATTTCCCTCCTAACTCGTTTGCGGCGATGGTGATTGCCTGCATCTCGGCATGTGCCGTCACGTCATGAAGTGTCTCAGTCAGGTTGTGGGCTCTGGCAATGACGTGGTCATTGCATACGACAATAGCACCAATGGGAATCTCGCCCTCCTCTAAGGCTTGCCTTGCCTCTATAAGAGCCTTCCGCATATACTGCTCGTCTTTTTTTTGCTGTTCTTCTGCTGTCATGTTGCAAAGATACGAAATTTTTCGTATCTTTGCAACATGGAATGGAAAATCGTGCATATCGATGAGACAGACTCTACCAACCGCTGGTTGCAAGAGCATGGTGATGAGCATGATATGGTAGTCTGGACAGACTATCAGACGGCAGGTAGGGGACAGGGCTCTAACACGTGGGAGTCAGAGCGTGGGAAGAACCTGTTGTTCTCAGTTCTGTATCATCCCCATGATATTCCAGCCAACCGCCAGTTCACCATCTCCATGGCGATCTCCTTGGCGATAGCGGATGCTTTGGGAGAACAGATCGGGGATGTCAGCATCAAATGGCCTAATGATATCTATTGGCGGAATGCTAAGATATGTGGCATCCTCATCGAGAACCGTCTGTTGGGACAGACTATTCGTGACACCATCATCGGAGTAGGTATTAATGTTAACCAGCGTCAGTTCCATAGTGATGCGCCTAATCCCGTCTCGCTTTGGCAGATTCATGGGCATGAGACACAAAGGGAGGCGTTGCTGAATGACATCCTTGCGCGTTTTGCCTATTATATTAATAAGGAGAACAAATCCCAATATATCAATATGCTTTACCGTCGTAAGGGCTTTCATCCCTATTATGACAAAGAGGGAGCGTTTATGGGGCAGTTGATAGACGTGGAGGACGACGGGCATCTCCTGCTCGCTAAGGAAGACGGACGGCAATGCCGTTATGCTTTTAAGGAAGTTCAGTTTATAACCTAATATCGATATCTCGATATATCGATATATCGAAATAGCAAATGATCGAAATAACGACAATAAAAAACAAAAGATTATGGCAAGATTTAAGCGAATCCTCCTGAAACTGTCAGGAGAAAGTCTGATGGGAAAACAGGGCTACGGCATCGACCCCGAGCGTCTGAGTGACTATGCCCGTCAGATCAAGGAAGTGAGTGAGATGGGTGTGCAGATCGGTATTGTCATCGGTGGTGGCAATATCTTCCGTGGACTGAGCGGTTCGCAGAAGGGCTTCGATCGTGTGAAAGGCGACCAGATGGGTATGTGTGCTACCGTCATCAATTCCCTCGCGTTAAGTTCCGCTTTAGGAGCCGAGGGTGTGAAGAACAAGGTGCTGACGGCAATCCGTATGGAGCCTATTGGCGAGTTCTACAGCAAGTGGAAGGCTATTGAGGCGATGGAGCAAGGGTATGTCTGCATCTTCTCCGCAGGTACTGGCAGTCCTTATTTCACGACGGATACGGGCAGTAGTCTGCGTGGCATCGAGATAGAGGCTGACGTGATGCTGAAGGGTACTCGTGTGGATGGTGTCTATACCGCAGACCCAGAGAAAGACCCGACAGCGACGAAGTTCAATGAGATTACTTATAAGGAGGTGCTTGCTCGTGGTCTGAAAGTGATGGACCTGACAGCCATCTGTATGTGTCAGGACAATAACCTGCCTATCTATGTGTTCAACATGGATATTGTGGGCAATCTGAAGAAGGTGATGGCTGGCGAGGATATAGGTACGCTGGTGCATCCCTAATCCTAAGCACGGTGAAGTGCCGTTGTTCGCAAGTGCTTGAAGCATCCTAATTAGCGGTTGACTGGAGTCAACCGATCGTTCGACTCCATGTCAACCGATTGTTTGACTCTAAGTCAACCAATCGTTCGACTCTAAGTCAACTGGTCATTCCTCACTGAACTCAACGTATTCTCCCTCAGCGTCCTCGTAGATTTTCTTGCTCTCACGCTCAGCGCGGCGGTCGATGATCGTCTCGCCCGTAGCCGTCTTGGTGTGAATCTCGACGGGCTCTTCCTCTTTCTGCTGGGGTTTCTCCTCTTGGGCAGAACGAGGCTCAGCCTGCTGGTTGGGTGTCGACTGTGCAGTATAGTGGTATTGTCGCTGCTGCCGTCCTGTCTCGTCACGGAACTTCTGGGCTTTCGCGTCAGCAGCCTTCTTTGCCTTCAACTTCGCCCTTTTGAGATAGCGGACGATACTGCCACCGGTGAGCAGGACGAGGAAGACGATAATAAAGAAGATGAATAAAAGAAACCCTTTGTCGTTCATAGTAGTTGTGGTTTAGATTAGTTCTTTTTTGTAATTACAGACAGGATAATATACCATGCTATGATAGCCGCCAGTCCGCTGATGCCAAGGATGGCAAGAAGTGGGATACAGGTCAGCAAGAAGATGTATTTGATTTCATTGCCCTTCCATCCCCAGTGCTTGAATTTCAAGGCGAACATGGGAATCTCAGCGACAAGCAGGTAACAACTGATGAAGATACCGATAAATACGGCATAATATAAATAAGGTGACGAGGTGAGCCAGTCGCCTGCACCTACTATCAATGCTCCCCAGAACAGTGCGTTGGCAGGCGTGGGTAATCCAATGAACCCCATTGCCTGGCGTTCGTCGAGATTAAACTTGGCAAGGCGTAGTGCGGAGAATGCCGCCATGATGAAAGCGGCGTACGGCAGATAGTGCCAAGGCAGATACTCGATACCACCCTTCAAGAAGTCGAAGAGGATTGCCGAGGGGGCGAAACCGAAAGTGATATCATCGGCTAGTGAGTCGAGTTCCTTGCCGATAGGAGAGGATACCCCAAGCAAACGGGCACTCATACCATCGAAGAAATCAAACACGGCACCGATGACAATAAAAAGCAAGGCAATATCCCATACTCCGCAGAAAGCCCAGTAGGTGGCGATACAGCCAGAGATGAGGTTGCAGCAAGTAATGGTGTTGGGGATGTGTTTCTTGATACTCATTTATTTCAGTTTTGCAATGACCGTCTGGTCGCCAGTAGTAGGCTGGTCCATATCGACACAAACCTTGCTGTCTACAGGCAGGTAAACGTCCACACGGGAGCCGAGTTTGATGAATCCCAGATGCTCGTCGATATAGCATTCCTCACCAGCCTTGGCATAGGTGACGATGCGACGAGCCATGGCACCGGCTATCTGGCGCACCAGGATATCCACACCGTCAGGTGTCGTGATCATGATGTCGGCATGCTCGTTCTCCTCGCTCGCCTTGGGCAGCCATGCCTTGTGGTAGTTACCGTTCTGATGGTGGACGAATTTCACCTTTCCGTCGACAGGGAACCAGTTGGCATGAACATTCAGTGGACTCATGAAGATACTGATCATCAACCGCTTGTCGTGGAAATACTCGTTCTCCTCCGTCTCCTCAATCACCACGATCTTTCCGTCGGCAGGGGCTACCACCAGTTTCTCTGTGTCACCATTGAAATAGCGGATAGGGCAGCGGTAGAAGTTAAGAGCCATTGCCCATACGGCACCAAAGATGATGATAAAAGCCCAAAAGGGAATGGGATTGTCTATCGTATACCAAAGGATGAGCCCGATACCAATCAGTAACAGCATACTGATGGTCAACTCGTTGGTTCCCTCGCGATGTATTCTTATTTTTTTGAGTTTCTTTATTTTCTGGATTCTTTCTCCCATGCGTAGTAATGTCGATTGTTTTATGTTCCACATGCAAAGGTACGTTTTTTTTGTTTATCTTACAAATTTTTTACGTTATTCTTTTGGTTATCTCGTCTTTTCAATGTAACTTTACGGCTCAAAATCAGCAAAAACATCGTTATGGAAGACTTCGTACATTTGCATGTACATACTTATTACTCGATTCTTGACGGTCAGTCGAGTATCAAGAAACTGGTAGACAAGGCAGTTGGCAACGGCATGCGGGGCATGGCGATTACCGATCATGGTGACATGTTTGGTATCAAGGAATTTCATGACTATGTGGAGGGTCTCAATAAAGGTCGCAAGAAGGAGGGGCTGGAGCCATTCAAACCCATCTTCGGCTGTGAGATGTATGTGTCCCGCTACGGCTCCAAGGAACTCAGGCGAGGCAAGGAGGATATGAGCGGTTATCACCTCATCGTCCTTGCCAAGAACTACAAGGGTTATAAGAACTTGATCAAGTTGGTCAGCAACTCTTGGATTGACGGCTATTATATGCGTCCCCGTACCGACCGCGCTGACTTGGAGAAATACCATGAGGGTCTCATCATCTGTTCCGCATGTATCGCCGGTGAGGTTCCCCATAAGATCTTGGAGGGCGATATCGCAGGAGCCCGTGAGGCGATAGAGTGGTATCGTGGTGTTTTTGGCGAAGACTATTACTTGGAACTACAGCGTCATGAGGTGACAGACCCCTCTATACGTGCCAACCGTGAGACATTCCCCTTACAGCAGAAAGCGAATAAGGTCCTTATCGAACTGGCTCAGGAGTATGGTATCAAACTGGTCTGTACCAATGACGCCCATTTCGTGGATCAGGAGAATGCGGAGGCGCATGACCATCTGCTGTGCATGTCGACAGGCAAGGACTTGGACGACCCGACCCGCATGCTGTATTCCAAGCAGGAGTGGTTTAAGACCAAGGAGGAGATGAACGCCATCTTCTCTGATGTCCCTGAGGCGTTGTCCAACACGCTGGAGATATTGGACAAGGTGGAGATCTATAGTCTTGACCATGACCCTATCATGCCTTTCTTCCCCATCCCAGAGTCCTTCGGCACAGAAGAGCAATGGCGGCAGAAATTCACAGAGCAGCAACTCTATGATGAGTTCACCAGTGATGAGAATGGCGAGAACCAGTTGCCGCCAGAGGAAGGGGAGAAGAAAATCAAGAAACTGGGCGGTTACGACAAGTTATACCGAATCAAGTTTGAGGCAGACTATCTTGCCGAACTTGCCTATCAAGGAGCGACAAAGAGATATGGCGACCCCCTGACGAAGGAGGTGGACGACCGCATCCGTTTTGAGTTGCATATCATGAAGACGATGGGTTTCCCGGGTTACTTCCTCATCGTGCAGGACTTTATCAATTCCGCTCGTGATGAACTGGGCGTGATGGTGGGACCTGGACGTGGCTCTGCCGCAGGGTCGGTAGTCGCCTATTGTCTGGGCATCACGAAGATAGACCCGCTGAAATACGACTTGCTGTTTGAGCGTTTCCTGAATCCTGACCGTATCTCTTTGCCTGATATCGATACCGACTTCGATGATGACGGACGAGGCAAGGTGCTGAAATGGGTGGAGGATAAATACGGACATGAGAACTGTGCGCATATCATTACCTATGCCACCATGGCAACCAAGAACTCCATCAAGGATGTGGCCCGTGTGGAGAAAGTGCCTATCCCTGTGTCGAATGCCCTGTGTAAAGCAATTCCCGACCGTCTGCCAGATGTCGACGGCAAGACGCCGAAGATGAACCTGCCGAATGCTATCAAGGCAGTCCCTGAGTTGCGTGAGGCAGAGACAAGCAATGACCCAGCACTGCGTAACACCATCAAATATGCGAAGATGCTGGAGGGTACGGTACGTGGAACGGGTATCCATGCCTGTGGCTTCATCATCTGCCGTGACCCTATCAGCGACTGGGTTCCTGTGTCGACTGCCGACGACCCCGATTTCAAAGACCAGAAGACCAACTGCACCCAGTATGATGGTCATGTGATTGAGTCGACAGGACTGATCAAGATGGACTTCCTGGGACTGAAGACCTTGTCGGAGTTGAAGGAGGCATGTGCCATCATCAAGCAGACCCGTGGCATAGATATTGATCTTGACAATATTCCTATTGACGACCCCAAGACCTACGAACTCTATCAGCAGGGACGTACCATCGGCACATTCCAGTTTGAGTCGAGCGGTATGCAGAAATACCTGCGTGAGTTGAAACCTACCGTCTTCGAGGACTTGATAGCGATGAACGCCCTCTATCGCCCGGGACCTATGGGCTATATCCCCCAGTTTATCAAGCGCAAGCGTGGAGAGGAGCCTATCACCTACGATATTCCCGTCATGGAGAAATACCTGAAAGACACTTATGGTATTACGGTCTATCAGGAGCAGGTGATGTTGCTGTCACGTCTCCTTGCCGACTTCACCCGTGGTGAGAGTGATGCCCTCCGTAAGGCGATGGGTAAGAAGAAAAAGGACATCGTTGATGCCATGAAGCCCAAGTTTATCGAGGGCGGTAAGAAGAACGGACACGACCCGAAGGTGCTGGAGAAGATATGGGGCGACTGGGAGGCTTTCGCCTCTTATGCCTTCAACAAGTCGCATGCCGCCTGCTACTCATGGGTAGCCTTCCAGACGGCATATCTCAAGGCGAACTATCCTGCCGAGTTCATGGCGGCTATTATGAGCCGTCGTCGTGACCAGATCACTGAGATCACGAAACTGATGGATGAGTGTAAGGCGATGGGTATTGCCACCCTGGGTCCTGATGTCAACGAGAGTTATCTGAAGTTTGGTGTCAACAAGAAGGGAGAGATCCGTTTCGGACTTGCCGCTATCAAGGGCATGGGTGACGCTGTGGCAGAGGCGATTATCGGGGAGCGTGAGAAGAATGGTCCTTACAAGAGTATCTTCGACTTTGCCCAACGTGTCAATTTCTCTAATGTCAATCGCAAGGCTTTCGAGAGCCTCGCCTTGAGTGGTGGCTTTGATAGTTTTGGCATTGCCCGAGAGGATTTCTTTGCGGAGAACAATAAGGGGGAGATGTTCCTTGACACATTGGTACGCTATGGACAGATGTATCAGATGGAGCAGCAGCAGATGCGTAACTCCCTCTTCGGTGGTGAGAATGAGGTGGATATTGCCACGCCAGTGATCCCCAAGGGTAGGACGTGGAGTGATATCGAGCGTCTGAACCGTGAGCGTGACCTGGTGGGCATCTATCTGTCCGCCCATCCGCTGGATGAGTATCGTATCGTCTTGGATAACCTCTGCAACACCCATTGTGCCGAACTGTCAGATGTCCAGCAGTTGACTGACAGGGAGGATGTCATCTTCGGTGGTATCGTGACAGATGTGCGGCAGAAGTTCACCAAGCGGGGAGAGCCTTGTGGCTTCGTTACCATCGAGGACTTCGAGGGCTCTGGCGAGTTGGCGCTCTTTGGTAAGGACTGGGGCGAGCGCAGTGGTATGTTCGCCATCGGCTCTGCTGTCTATGTGACGGCGAAGATGCAGCCTCGCTTCCAGCATAGTGAGCAGAAGGAACTGAAAGTGCAGAATGTGGAGTATCTTCAGGAAGTCAAGGCGAAGTCTATTGACCGTATCACCATTACCTTGACCACCGACCTGTTGGACGAGCAGGTCGTCACCGAGTTAGGGGAACTGGTCAACGAGCATCCTGGCACCACGAAGTTATATTTCCAGTTGGTCGACAGTATGGGAAAGCACCATGTACTCTTGCGCAGCACCTCCAAGTTTGTGGATGTGAAGAGCACGTTGGTGAACTTCATCGAGCATACGCCAGCACTGGACTATAAGATAAACTAAAACATGGCATGCTTTTTGCAGAGGAGACGATAGGACACATTATTTATAATATTAAAACGATTCAGACAATGGAAGTAACAATCACATCCGAGAATTTCGAGAGCCTGAAGAATGGCGCACAGCCATTAGTAGTTGATTTCTGGGCAACATGGTGTGGACCATGCCGCATGGTGGGTCCTGTCATCACAGAACTAGCCGAGCAGTATGACGGTCGTATTGCCGTAGGTAAGTGCGACGTGCAGGAGAATGAGGAACTTGCCGTAGAGTTCGGCATCCGCAACATCCCAACCATCCTGTTCTTTAAGGGTGGTCAACTGGTCGACAAGATGGTGGGAGCCCAGCCAAAGGCGAAGATCCAAGAGAAGTTCGACGCACTGTTGTAAAAAAGAATGAGGTCTGTGGAAAGCAGACCTCTTTTTTTAGTATCTCACCAGACGGCTCCCGTCTGGCTGTTCCTCGATCGTGACACGCACGGCATCGTCGGGCAGGATGTCCTCAATGAGTTCGGGCCACTCTATCAGACAGAGCGCGCCGCTGTAGAAATACTCCTCATACCCCATGTCGTAGACTTCCTCCAGTTTCTTGATACGATAGAAGTCAAAGTGGTAGATGGGTGTTTGCTGAGTGGTGTACTCATTGACAATGGCGAAGGTGGGGCTGGTGATGACATCCGTGCAGCCCAACTCCTCGCAGATAGCCTTGACGAAAGTGGTCTTTCCCGCTCCCATCTTGCCGTAGAAGGCGAAGACACGTGCCTCCCCGATATGGCTGATAAACTCACGTGCCGCCTCTCGGATAGTATCTAGACTTTTGATGCTGATTTCCATGATTATCTGTTTTTTCCTTTGAGTGTGATAATGGGTATGATCATCTCCTCCATCGAGATACCTCCATGTTGGAAGGTGTTCCGATAGTAGGTGACATAGTAGTTATAGTTGTTGGGATAGGCGAAGAACTGGTCGCCTGTGGCAAACACATAACTGGTGGAGATGTTGGGCGAGGGCAGGAAAGCCTTGTGCGGCTCCTTGATGGCGAAAAGGTCTTTGTTGTCGTAGGCAAGGTTCTTACCCAGTTTGTATCGCAGGTTGGTATTGGTGTTCCTGTCGCCGATGATCTTCACTGGTGAGGTGGTACGGATAGAGCCGTGGTCTGTCGTGATGATTACCTGATAGTCCGTCTGCGCCAACTGGCGTAGCAGTTGTGACATGATAGAGTGGCGGAACCACGAGAGGGTCAGGGAGCGGTAGGCAGCCTCGTCATGGGCTAGTTCACGCACCATCTTCGACTCCGTCCTGGCATGCGAGAGCATGTCGATGAAGTTGACCACCAGCACGTTCAGGTCGTTTTTCTCCAAGGAGGCAAACTGGTTCATATAGTGCTCCGCGTCGTCTGTCGTGTTGATCTTATGGTAGGAGAAGGTGTCATGTCGCCTGTACCGCTCTATCTGTGTCTGGATGAGGGGTGCCTCGTTGAGGTTCTTCCCTTGCTCCTCGTCCTCGTCGACCCAGAGGTCGGGGAACATACGGGCTATCTGGTCGGGCATCAGTCCTGAGAAGATGGCGTTGCGGGCATACTGTGTCGCCGTAGGCAGGATGCTGCAATAGAGTTGCTCGTCAATCTCAAAGTCGGCAAGTTCCGTCTCTATCGTCTTCCATTGGTCGTAGCGGAAGTTGTCGAGCACGATGAGGAACACCTTCTTTCCCTCGGAGAGGGTGGGGAATATTTTCTGTTTGAAGATGTCGGGACTCATCATCGTCTCCCTCTTCTCCAGCCAGCCCATATAGTTCTTCTTCACGAATTTGGCGAAGCCGATGTTTGCCTCCTCTTTCTGCATGCGCAGCATGTCACCCATGGCGGAGTCGGTGGCTGACAGTTGCAGTTCCCATCTGACAAGTTGGCGATACATCTCAGCCCAGTCGTCCCACGTCCTACAGTCCATCATCTGCATACTGAGTTGCTGGAACTGTTGCTGGTAGGCGGTCTGTGTCACCTCGGCAACGATCTCCCGCTTATGGATGAGTTTCTTGAGTGTCAACAGGATTTGGTTGGGGTTGACAGGTTTGATGAGGTAGTCGGCGATATTTTGTCCCACCGCCTGGTTCATGATATCCTCCTCCTCGCTCTTCGTCACCATGACGACAGGAACGGTAGGTTGCAGTTCCTTGATGCGCTGCAGGGTCTCTATACCCGTCAGTCCAGGCATCATCTCGTCAAGCAATACCAGGTCGAAGGTGTGCTGTCGGCATTCCTCTATCGCATCAATGCCATTGGTGACCGTCACCACCTCATATCCTTTCTTCTCGAGGAAGAGGAGATGCGGGCGGAGCAGTTCCATCTCATCATCTGCCCAAAGTAATAGTCCGTTCGTCATCTATGCTATTTTAATGTTTAATCTTTAATGTTTAATCTTAATAATAGAAGTCATCGTCGAAGTCGATGGTCTCCGTATTCTGTGGCACCTCGTTGGGGAACAGGTCGTCGTCATCGTCCTGTTGGTTCTGCGAGGGACTTTCCTCCTCCTCGTCAGGCTCCTCCACGATGGTGTCGGGCAGTGTCAGCAGAGGCTGTTCTGGGATAGGCACAGGTGCCAGTTCCTCCTGGAAGAAGATGTCGTAGTCGTCGTAACTGAATACCGTGCCCAGCAGGGGCAGGTTCTCGTCGCTGATGATGATACGGCGGCATCCTGCCAGTCGCTGACTCATCTGCAGGTTAGCGGTGAGTTGGTGGACATACTGTAGCGCCTCGTCATAACTGCGGAATCCGCTGACCATCATTCTGCTGATAGGTCCGTCCGTGTCGACACTGATGTCGAAGTTACGCACAAGGTAACTGGTGAAGTTGTATCTCGCGATGTCGTACAGCAGTTGGTTCTGGTCGACACTGTCGGGCGAGTAGGCGAGGATAAAGGTATAGCGGGTGTCCCTGACCGTGCTCAGCGTGTCGATAGCGGTGGAGTCGCCTGGGTGCTCCAGGTTCTGACGCTGCCGCCAGATGTCGTCTGCCGTCATTCTGCTGCCCTGCAGTCGTCTGCCTTGCTGCACTCCCTTGACAATCTGTCCTGCCATGTCGCTGACCTCGCTCTCAGGATATTGCTCCACGATCTGGCGCATCCGTGCCACACAACTGTCTGCCCTTTGGTTGTTGAGGTAACTCAGTCCCTCGATGAACAGGAACTTGGCACGGTTCTGTCCTGTGGGGAAGCGTTGTGCGGAGAGCATGACATTGGTCGTCACCTCTTGGTAGCACTCCTCACGGAAGGCGTTGTATGTGGCGGCATATAGCGAGTCCTCGATATGTTGTCCGAAGCGTTGGTTCTCCGCATAGTAGGGGTCTGTCAGGAGAATGGTCCACTGGCTCTCCGCATATTGCTGCCGCATCTGGGCGAGAGCCGCCTCCGCCTCGTCCCACCTGCCTTGGCGGGCATAGATGAGATAGAGGTGATACCATGCCTCGTCGTTCTGCTCGTATTCGGGATACTGGTATACCAGTCGGTGGAGCATGCGGTGACTGAGGGTGAGGTTGTCGAGTTTGTCTTTCAGGATGATGCCCGCCTTCAGCAGCGACTCCATGATGATGGCGTCACTGGCTTGCTTCTGCTCCTCCGTGAAGGGTATCTGCGCGAGGTAGTATTCACGAGTATGGGGGTCGTTGGCGGCATCGACGACACTATCAGCCTGTTCCACAGTCGTCGTGTCATTCTCTAGGCTATCTAGGACCTCTAGATTATCTAGGCTTTCTAGATTATCTAGTTGAGAGACGACGGTGAGGTTGGAGCGTTGCCAGTTGTCGGCATTCGGTCGACGTCCCCACTGCTGCTCAAAACGTTGCTTACCCTGGCTGACAGCCTGTGGGTTATAGAAATACCATAAGGCATTCTGTGGGTTCGTAGTCGTGGGCTGTTGGGGTGTCTGCTGTTGCGTGGCGTTATTGCCCCCGTTCTGTTGCAGTTGTTGCTCAGCCTCTGCCTCCTGCTGGGCACGTTTCTCCTCCTTCTCTTTCTTGATGAGTTCCTCGATCACCCGGTCGATAGCCTTGTTACGCTCCGCCTCAGGCATGTTGGCGAGTTGCTGGAGGGAGTCCTGCAGATGGATAGCGTCTGTATAGGGTACCAGTTCATCGAGCACTTTAGAGCGTGTGGAGAGTTCCTTGTACCCGGGACGGTCTTGGTCGAGCAGTCCGATAGCCTCGCCATAGCACCTGCGGGCATCGCTGTATTTCTCTTGCTGCCAGTAGAGGTTGCCCAGTTGTAGCAACAGCACGCCCTTCTCCGTACCGCTTCGTGTCGCTTTCTTGTTGCCCTTCTCATAGGCTGCGATGGCACGGACGGTGTCCCGTTGTGCGAGATAGACATTACCAATGGCATAGTATACTTGGTCGAGATAGTCCTTGTTATTGTCGGAGGCTGCCATGCGCTTGAGTTTGCTGATGGTCTTCTTGGCATCCATCGTCGCCATCACCTCGCTCTGGGCGATGCGGGCGTTGAACTCCAGTTCGTAGGGAGGACTGAGCCTGATGACTCGCCGATAGGCATCGTAAGCCTGTTGGCGGTGCCCTTGCAGGCTCTCTATCTGTCCCATGAGGAACCACATGCGCGCCCGTTGCTTCTTCCGTCGCTCATGGCGGATAGCCTTGCGCAGGTAGGTGGTAGCCTCCGCCCAGTGCTCGCTGCGGATATGGTAGTCGGCAAGGGTATAGTCCCAGTCGGCGTTGGCACGATAGGGGATGGAGTCACGTCGCTGTTTCGTGATGAGGTCTTCCGCCTCGTAGAGCCAGTCCATCTCTACGTAGCATTTTGCCTGCCATGCGCGAGCCCTTGCCAGGATGACGGGCTGTGTCTGATAGAGTCGTGCCATATAGCCGAAGGTGGCGGCAGCCTCCTCGAACTCGCCTTTCTGGAATTGCGACTTGCCCAGCAACAGCCATGCGTGCCAGAGGAACGGGTTGTATTCCCTGCGGGTCAGCCACTCGATGTCCTTCTGTGTCTTCCTCCTCTTCTTGTTCCACTCAGGACGTGCCTTGATGCTATGGCGACGGATGGTCTTCTCCGATTTCTCGATGGCACGGTCGAACTGTCCGCTTCCAAGCGTCTTGCTGTTCTTGTTGGCGACGGTATAGAGGGGTATCAACTGGGTATGGTCGTCGTGGTTGCCCGTCTCTTTCTCCAGACTGCCTTCTATGAAAGCCTGCGAGCCGTTGAAGTAGGTGTTATAGCGGGCGTTGAACGAATGCCACCAGCGGGTGTTCGCCGTGTTCTTCTTCGTGGAGCACGATACCATCACCAGTAACAACAACAGTATTCCGCACGTTTTCTTGCCTTTCTCCACCAGGTCGGCAAGTTTACATTCTGCCCTGCTGCCACATGAGCCACAGTCGCCCTCCTGCTGTACGATAGGCTCGTCGTCGCCACCCCTTGAGAGCAGGGCGGCGATGATGCCGAGGGCGATGAGTGATCCGATGACTATCAGGGCGAAACTCATGACTATGATTGTTGAATGGTGAACGCCGCACTCGTCAGGTCGTCCCAGTAGTTGGGATATGACTTCGTGACGACTTGCGGGTTGTTGATACGCAGACTACCTGTCTGGCAGGCGGCAGGGGCGAAGGCAAGTGCCATGCGGTGGTCCTCATAGGTGTCGATGCCATGCTCCATGTCTGGCTCGCATCGCTCACCGTCCCAGATCAGTTCACTGTCATTGACATCCCTGACGACAAAGCCGAGTCGGCGCATCTCCGTCTTGAGAGCCTCGATGCGGTCAGTCTCCTTGATCTTCAGCGTGGAGAGTCCACGGAAATGGAAGGGGACGTTCAGCAGGGCGCAGGTCACGACGAAGGTCTGTGCAAGGTCGGGGGAGTTGACGAAATCGTACTCCAGTCGGGGTACACACCGTCCTGAACGGCGCAGGGTGACCGTGGTCGGCACTCCCTGCTGGGTGGAGGCAAACTGGCTCTTCACCCCCAGGAGACTGAAGATGTAGCGCAGCGAGGAGTCGCCTTGCTTCGAGCCGTCCATCAGTCCCTCCAGTCGCACGGTAGCCTCTGGGTCTCTCGACAGCGCCACCATCTCATACCAGTAGGAGGCGCCGCTCCAGTCGTTCTCGATATAGTAGGTACGTTCCTGATAAGCCTTGGGGCGCACCGCTATCGTCTCGAAGTCGCTCCACTCCGCGTCAGCGCCATACTCACGCATCGTCCATAGCGTCAGGTCGATATACGGACGGGAGATGATGTCGCCCGTCAGTCGGAGGGTGAGTCCATCACGCAGGGCGGGACCGATCATCAACAGTGCCGAGATGTATTGCGAACTGATATTGCCAGGCACCTCCAGCAGTCCTCCCTCCAGTTGCTTCCCTCGGATGCGGAGTGGGGGAAATCCCTCCTCACCCACATAGTCGATGTCGGCGCCGAGGAAACGCAGCGCGTCGACCAGGATACCGATAGGGCGGTGCTTCATGCGCTCCGTTCCTGTGAGCACATGCTCCTCCCCCTCCTTCACGGCGAGGTATGCCGTCATGAAGCGCATGGCGGTACCAGCCGCCTTGATATTGATCTCGTAGGGATTGTCTTTCAGTGCCGCTATGATCACTTCCGTATCGTCGCAGTTGGAGAGGTTCTCGGGGAGTATGTTCCCTCCCGACAGGGCGTGGATGACCAGTGCTCTGTTGGAGATACTCTTCGATGCTGGCAGTTTAGCGGTATGTTGGAGACGGCTCGGAGCCGTAATCGTATATTGCATATTCTCGTGTACCTTATTAATCTAATAACGTTACAAAGGTAGTGCAAATTACTTGATTTACAAAAAAAGTCAGTTAAAAATTTGCAAATGCAGAAATAAAGCAGTACCTTTGCACACGATTTCGAGAGAAGTCACCTGTTAAGGATCGGGATTTAGCGCAGTTGGTAGCGCACACGTCTGGGGGGCGCGAGGTCGCTGGTTCGAGTCCAGTAATCCCGACTGAAAGAATCGCTAAGAGACTGATAATCAGTTGCTTAGCGATTTTTCTTTTTCATAATTCCCGTGGTATTCCCGTGATAATGGTTGTGAGAGCTCATAAAGGTGAGGGCTGCTGTTATTTATCTTTGTCGTAAACAACCTCATTAACCATGTATTGCCCTGTCTTGCGACTGCCTACTCGTTTGACAAGTCCAACTGCCGTCAGGGCAGCTATACTACGCTTAATTGTAGAAAGACTGGGATTGTCAATTCCTTCCAATTCCGGTATAAGATCTGCTATGTCTTGGGCTTGCGCACCACCATTGCGCCTGATAACATGATAGACGCGTTGGTCACCAAGTGATAGTCGGCTGAGTATCTGGGTAATTTCAGAAGGAACATCCTTGTTCAAGTCGTTTAACTCCTGCTGTATGATTGCAACCTTAGTATTATGCCTTTCTTGACGTTGCAAT
>JAFTGH010000052.1 GCA_017458005.1 Prevotella sp.
AGATTCCTGTAAAGGTTGTCTACAACGACGCTATCTACAACCTCGCTGGTCAGAAGGTGAACGAGACCTATAAGGGTATCGTTATCAAGAACGGTAAGAAATACATTCAGAAATAAATGAGTAAGCGAGTGAAGTAAGAACTCGTTCTTATTTCCGAGCGTGAATTTATTCGAGCCAACGGCTCAAAGTAAATAGTATTTCCTATATATCATTAAGGTGGGACTCCAACAAAGGGTTCCACCTTTTTTGATTTTTATTTGGAGGATAGGAAAGAAAGTGTTATCTTTGCAACAGAATATTAATCTGTATAAAATGGAAGTGAGGTTAGAAGACAAGATCGCATATATTATTGCTGTGGTTAGTGAATTCGCTACAGCGTTCTCTTTGAATCCGCAACAAGCATATCGTTATCTTAACAGATTCAAAGGAATAGATTTTGTAGACAAGTTTTATCATGTAGAGCATACCCAATCTTTTGAGGATGTAGTTGAGGACTTGGCTGTGTATTGTCGTAAGAATGGAGGCTCATTAGCATGATATTGTATCACGGGTCAAATGTGGAAATTGAGTCTGTTGACTTTGAGAAGTCCAAGCCAGGAAAGGATTTTGGCATTGGCTTTTATCTCTCAGCCGATTTGGAACAGGCAGAGGAGATGGCTGTAAAGAAATCATTAATATATGGAGGCACTCCAATTGTGACAAATTTTGAATTTGACGAGGAGGGAGCATTAAGAGACTTGGGAGAAGGCTATAAGCGATACGATAATTACTCTATGGAATGGGGAGAATTCATAAGACTTAATCGTGAGAATAAAACACGAGAGCAAACCCACCAGTTTGATATCGTGTATGGACCAATTGCCAATGACACGGTTGGTTTCCAATTGCGTAGGCTTTCAGCGAAAATTATTGATGTAGCCCAGTTTGTAAAGGAGATTGAACATATGGGTGGAGAAACATATCAATACTTCTTTGGTACAAAGGCGGCGTTGAAATATTTGAGAAGAATATGAGTAGGGATACGTTTATGATAGAAGAGTTGGTTAAGGAATTGGCTCTTAGATTAATTGAGGAACGTGGTCTTTCGATGAAAGAAGCATTGGATACGGTCTATAATTCCGAGACATATGGAAAGGTTTTGGATGTGCGAACAGGTTTGTTTTCTCAAAGTACAGCCTATGTTTATAGTATCCTTGAATCTGAAATACTTACAGGCAAAATGACGTGAATTTCCAAATCTTTGGCGAAGTCGCTTTGTACCTTTAGGTCGTAGAATTATAATATTACCAATACTAACATGAAGAAACTATTACTACTAACGATGGTGGCTGCGATGACAGTCGCCTGTCAGAGACAACAGGAAGTGAAGAATGATTTCGTACGTGTGGAGGACGGACACTTCATGCGTGGGGACAAACCGTACTACTATGTGGGCACAAACTTCTGGTATGGTGCCATCCTCGGCTCGGAGGGGCAGGGGGGCGACCGTGAGCGTCTGGGACGTGAACTGGACGAGATGAAGCGCATGGGTATCGATAACCTGCGCATCCTCGTTGGCTCAGACGGTGAGCGTGGCGTGAAGACGAAGGTGGAGCCTACGCTGCAGATTGCCCCTGGCGTGTATAACGACACGATACTGGCTGGACTCGACTACCTGCTGATGGAGATGGGTAAGCGTGAGATGGTCGCCGTGCTCTATCTGAACAACTCGTGGGAATGGAGTGGGGGCTACGGCTTCTATCTGGAGCATGCGGGGGCAGGCAAGCAGCCACGTCCTGACGATGCAGGCTATCCAGCCTTTATGGAGGCGATGTCGAAGTATGCCACCAACGAGAAGGCTCACCAATTGTTCTACGACTACGTGCGTTTCATCATCAGTCGCACCAACCGCTATACGGGAGTGAAGTACACGGACGACCCCGCCATCATGTCGTGGCAGATAGGTAATGAGCCACGTGCTTTCTCCAAGGAGGCATTGCCTGCCTTTGAGAAATGGCTTGCCGAGGCTTCCGCCCTCATCCGCTCACTGGACAAGAACCACCTGATCAGTGTGGGCAGCGAGGGCTCATGGGGTTGTGAGAACGACCTGAGCAGTTGGGCGCGTATCTGTGGCGACAAGAATATCGACTACTGTAACGTGCATCTGTGGCCCTATAACTGGGGATGGGCAAAGCCCGACTCGCTCATCGAGCACCTGCCCAGAGCCTGTGAGAATACCAAACAGTATATCGACCAGCACCTTGCCGTATGCGATAGTCTGAACAAGCCCCTCGTGATGGAGGAGTTCGGCTATCCTCGCGATGGTTTTAAGTTTACGACAAGCACTCCTACTACAGGGCGTGACGGCTATTATAAATACGTCTTTTCTCTTGTTGCCGACAATGCGGAGAGCGGAGGTAAGTTCGCTGGATGTAACTTCTGGGGCTGGGGTGGTTTCGCTGTACCTAAGCATGAGCAGTGGCAGGTGGGCGATGACTATACCAACGATCCCGCTCAGGAGGCACAAGGACTGAACTCTGTCTTTGCCACGGACACTACCACGCTGGAGGTGATTCGTGGTCAGGTAGACCGTATGAGCCATATCGTAAAGTGAGAAATATATAAAATTGTACGTGATAAAGGTAAGAAAGTATCATTGTTTTTGCAAAAATAGTGTTACCTTTGCAACCGATATTATTACACTTAAAACAAAGATTAGAGATGAGACGAATAGAGACTGTTTTGCTGTTGCTGCTGTTTGCCTGTGCCTTGCCCATGCAGGCTCAGATCCGTGGCAACGAGATACAGGTGAATGTCGTGCCCGACCATCAGGACTGGACCTATCAGGTGGGCGAGACGGCGACCTTTAAGATTAGTGTGACACGCTCGGCAACGCTGCTCGACAATGTGACTGTCGACTATGAGGCTGGTCCCGAGATGTATCAGGACGTGAAGAAACAAGGCGTGGTACTGAAAGACGGAACGCTGACCTTGAAGGGAAAGATGACGAAGCCCGGTTTCTATCGTGTCGATGTCAAGGCGTATGTAGGTGGTAAGGAGTATAAAGGTGCCTGTGGTGCCGCCTTCTCGCCAGAGAGACTACAGCCGACAACCATTATGCCTAAGGACTTCGAGGAGTTCTGGCAGAACGCCATCAAGGAGGCTCGCAACACCGACCTGAATCCTACGAAACGTCTGTTGCCAGAGCGTTGCACCAAGGATGTGAATGTCTATGAGGTGTCATTCAATAATATGCAGTGGGACTATCGTACATACGGCATCCTCTGTGTCCCCGTGAAGGAAGGGAAGTACCCCGCCTTGCTGCGTGTCCCTGGTGCTGGTGTCCGTCCTTACGGTGGTGATGTGTATACCGCCTCACAAGGTGCCATCACTTTGGAGATTGGTATTCACGGCATCCCCGTGACCATGGAGCAGAAAGTGTATGACGACCTCTTCCATGGTGCGTTGAACTGGTATTGGGAGTTCTATACTGGCGACCGTGACAAGAACTATTACAAGCGGGTGGTATTAGGATGTATCCGTGCCCTTGACTATATCGCTGAGTATACACCATGGAACGGTCAGGAGATGGGTGTGTCTGGCTCCAGTCAGGGCGGTTTCCTGACACTTGCCACTGCGGCACTCGACAAGCGCATCACTTACTATGCTCCTGTGCATGCCGCCCTCTGTGACCATACCGCCTCCTTGCAGGGTGTTGCCTGTGGATGGCCTCATTATTTCTATTGGAATAAGGGGAAGGGACAGGAGAAGCAGATAGAGGTGTCACGCTATTACGATGGTGTGAACTTTGCCCGTCTGATCACCAATCAACAGACAGGTTGGTTCTCGTTCGGCTATAATGATGATGTAGTACCACCCACGACGGCATGGGCTACCTATAACACCGTAAAGGGTTCCAAGACTATCAAGCCCTATCAGGCAACCTGGCACTTCTGGTTCCAGGAGCAATGGGACGAGTGGGAAGAGTGGATGTTGAAACAAATGCATTTAAGAAATTGAAGAATATGAAGAAGATAATGATGATGGTACTGGCTGCCACTGCATTGGTCGCTTGCACAGCGAAACAAATAGAAGAACAACCCGTAAGGACACAATTGTTAGTCCGTCTTGCTGATCTCCAAAAGAATGGTATCATGTACGGACATCAGGATGATCCGATGTACGGACTGACATGGGAGTATGCCAAAGACTCCAGTGATGTGAAGAACGTGTGTGGCGACTATCCCGCTATCATGGGCTTCGACCTCGGTGGTATCGAGATGGGCGATGAAAAGAACCTCGACAGTGTGCCTTTCACTCGTATGACAGAGGAGATACAGAACCACTATCGTCGTGGCGGTATCGTGACGCTGAGTTGGCATCCTCGCAATCCCGTCACTACTATTGAAGGTGGTGGTAATGCAGGACAGAAATTCCCAGAGGGTACTGCTTGGGACATCACAGACACTACTGTCGTGAAGAAGATACTCCCAGGTGGCGAGTACCATGAGAAATTCGAGACATGGATGCAGCGCGTGGCTGACTTCCTTGCCACCTTGACTGATGATAGCGGTCAGCGGATTCCCATCATCTTCCGTCCTTGGCATGAGAATAGCGGTTCTTGGTTCTGGTGGGGTGAGAAACTCTGTACCGTAGAGGAATACAAGGCACTATGGAACATGCTGCAGGATAAGTTGTTGGATAGCGGTTTTGATAACCTCGTATGGTCGTACTCGCCTGGTTGTCAGGATAACCTGACGGCAGAGCGATTGCTGGTGCGCTATCCTGGTGACGACCGTGTGGATATGATTGGACTGGATGGCTACCAGTGGGTACCCGAGGAGAAAGACCAGTTTGTCGAGCGTACCAAGCAGAACCTGCAGGTGCTCTGTGAGGTGGCGAAGAAGCGTCACCTGATTCCCGCCATGACGGAGACAGGTATGAAGAACATGACGCAGCCAGACTGGTGGACTTCCACCCTGCTGCCTGCCGTGAAGGACTTTCCTATCAGTTACCTGCTTACCTGGCGTAACTATAAGAGTGAGTGGTTCGGACCTTCTACCTCGAAGCCCGATGCGAAGAATTTCGTAGATTTCTATAACGACGAGAAGACATTATTCCTGAACGATATAAAATAAAGATACAATGAGCGATTTTAAAACCAAAGTAGCAGCGTTGCGTGCTCATCACGAGGAGTTGCTGACACGCAAGAATGAGCCCATAGAGTGGGGCAATGGTATTTACGACAAGTGGAAGAACCCCATCCTGACAGCGGAGCACACTCCCCTGGAATGGCGTTATGACTTCAACGAGCAGGACAATCCCTATCTGATGCAGCGCATCATGATGAATGCCACCTTGAACTCAGGTGCCATCAAATGGAATGGCAAGTATATCCTGGTAGTTCGTGTGGAGGGTGCCGATCGCAAGTCGTTCTTCGCTGTTGCCGAGAGTCCTAACGGTGTGGATAACTTCCGTTTCTGGGAGGAGCCTATCACCATGCCTGACGACGTGATTCCTGCCACGAACATCTATGATATGCGTATCACCGCCCATGAGGACGGTTGGATATACGGTGTCTTCTGTGCCGAGCGTCATGACGACTCACAGCCTGGTAATCTGAGCGCGGCAACGGCAACGGCTGGCATTGCCCGTACCAAGGACCTGAAGACATGGGAGCGTCTGCCAGACCTGAAGACGAAGAGCCAGCAGCGTAACGTGGTGCTGCATCCTGAGTTTGTTGACGGCAAGTATGCGTTCTATACCCGTCCGCAGGACGGCTTCATCGATACAGGCTCTGGTGGCGGTATCGGATGGGCATTGGTAGACGATATCACCCATGCGGAAGTGAAGGACGAGAAGATTATCAACGCCCGTCACTACCATACCATCACGGAGGTGAAGAACGGTGAGGGTCCACATCCCATCAAGACGAAGAAGGGATGGCTGCACCTCGCTCATGGTGTTCGTGCCACAGCCGACGGACTCCGTTATGTATTATATATGTATATGACATCGCTGGAGGATCCGACGAAGGTCATTGCCCAGCCTGGTGGCTTCTTCCTTGTTCCCACAGGTGACGAGTATCTGGGTGACGTGATGAATGTCGCCTTTGCCAACGGATGGATTGCCGATGAGGATGGTAAGGTGTTTATCTACTATGCCTCTGCCGATACTCGTATGCATGTGGCTACCTCAACCATCGACAAACTCATCGACTACTGCATGAATACGCCCGAGGACGGACTTTATACGGCAGCGTCGGTGGAGACCATTAAGAAATTAATCGCAAAAAATAAACAAAATGGCTAGAACTAAATTATCAGAGAAAATAGGCTACGGCTTTGGTGATATGTCGTCCAGCATGTTCTGGAAGATTTTCTCTTATTACCTGCCGTTCTTCTATAGTAATATCTTCGGACTGTCGCTGGTCGACGCCGGTGTGCTGGTGCTGGTGACCCGTATCTGGGATGCTGTCAGCGACCCGATGATGGGTGTCATCTCCGACCGTACCAATACCAAATGGGGTAAGTACCGCCCATACCTGTTGTGGGTCGCACCATTCTTCTCCATCTGTGGTATCCTGTTGTTTACCACTCCAGACCTCAACTACGGAGGGAAACTGATATGGGCGTATGTCACCTATATCTTAATGATGACGGTGTATACGGGTATCAACGTGCCATACGGTGCTATGTTGGGTGTGATGACCGATGATACCAACGAGAAGACCGTGTTCTCCTCGTTCCGTATGTTCTTCGCCTATGGCGGCTCGTTTATCTCCCTTTTCCTCTGGGAACCGTTGTGTGATGCGATGGGAGGCTATAACTCTCCACAGGGTTGGTTCTGGGCAATGGTGATGATTGCCACAGCATGTTTCATCATGTTTATCCTTTGCTTCACCATGACGAAGGAGCATCTGAAGACCGTTTCTACCGTCAGTGTGGGTAGCGATTTCAAGGCATTGCTTTCCAATAAGCCTTGGTGGTTGCTGATCGGTGCGGCATTGTGCTTCAACTTGTTCAATACCGTTCGTGGCGCTACTGTCGCCTATTTCTTCCAGGATATCATTGGTGCCGATGTCAGTCTGGTGTTCTTCGGTCTGATGTTTGCCTTCTATGCTGGACTTTTCCTGGGTGTCGGTGAGGTGTCTAACATGGTGGGTGTCGCCTCTTGCGTGCCTATCTCAGGACGTTTGGGAAAGAAGACCACCTTTATTCTGGTGAACGTGTCGCTGGTGGTATTAAGCGTCTTGTTCTATTTCATCCCCTGCACACCGACAGGTTATTGGATGATGTTGATCTTCCAGATCCTGATATCTATCCTGACAGGTATCATGTCTCCATTGGTATGGAGTATGTATGCTGACGTGAGCGACTATGCGGAATTGGAGTTCAAGACCGCATCGACAGGTCTGATCTTCTCGTCCAGTTCAATGGCACAGAAGTTTGGTGGTGCTATCGGTGGTGCCGCAGTATTGTGGCTGCTTGACGGCTTCGGCTATATCACGGATGCATCGCAACTTGCACAGGGTGTCGCTCAACCCGCAGAGGCACTTACCTGTCTGCGCTGGTTGATGAGTTTCATCCCGGCCTGTGTGGCACTGCTGTCTGTCTGTGTGGTATGGTTCTACCCATTGACTACTGAGCGTATCAATGCGATTAATGCGGAGTTGAAGAAGATTCGTGCTATAGAGGATTAAAAGATGGAAGAATTGAAAATCATTCAAATCATGAAGCGTGAAATGCAGGATGTTGTGGAGAACAACATCCTGCGCTTTTGGATGGATAAGATGCAGGACCATGAGCATGGCGGCTTCTATGGAAGGATAGACGGTCATGAGGTGTTGCATCCAGAGGCAGAGAAGGGAGCGATCCTGAATGCCCGCATCCTCTGGTCGTTCTCTGCTGCCTATCGGGTTCTGAAGAAGTCCGAGTATTTGGAGATGGCGACTTATGCCAAGGAGTATTTTATCGAGCATTTCATCGATAAGGAACATGACGGTGTGTACTGGAGCGTCGACTATGAGGGACATCCGTTGAATACCCGTAAACAGTTCTATGCCATCGGGTTTGCACTCTATGGCATGTCGGAGTATGCTCGTGCCACTGGCGACGAGGAAGCCTTGGACTATGCCCTCCAACTTTTTGACTGTATTGAGGAGCATGCCCTTGACCCACTATATAATGGGTATATCGAGGCTCAGACATGTGACTGGCAACCTATTGCCGACATGCGTCTGTCGGAGTTGGATGCCAACTTCCCGAAGTCGCAGAACACGCATCTGCATATCATAGAGCCCTACGCTAACCTCTATCGGATTTGTAAGTTACCTAAGGTGGAGAAAGCCTTGCGTAACATTATCAATATCTTCACAGACCATATCCTCAATCCTGAGACACATCATCTGGACCTCTTCTTCGAGAACGACTGGACTCGTGGGGCAGGACAGTTGGAGAGTTACGGGCATGATATCGAGTGCTCTTGGTTGATGCACGAGGCTGCATTGGTACTTGGCGACAAGGAGGTGCTTGCCAAGATGGAGTCTATCGTCCGCATGGTGGCAAAGGCCTCAGAGAAAGGCTTGCGTCCTGATGGCTCGATGATCCATGAGGCAAACCTAGATACTGGTCATGTGGATGACGACCTGCACTGGTGGGTACAGGCAGAGAATGTGGTAGGTTGGATGAATATATACCAGCATTTTGGTGATGAGGATGCCCTGCATCATGCTGTCCGTTGTTGGCAGTATATCAAAGACAACCTCATCGACTATGAGCATGGGGAGTGGCATTGGAGCCGTCACCCCGATGGAACCTTGAATTTGGAAGATGATAAGGCTGGCTTCTGGAAGTGTCCTTATCATAATAGTCGCATGTGTTTAGAGATTATAGAGCGTTTTGAGTAAGATGAGAAAACAATTATTGACTATCTGTCTCATGGTTGCTGCCTTACAGGTTGCAGCCGAGAATCCTCGTCCACAGTTTGGCGAGAAGCCTAAACTCGTGGTGGGCATCGTGGTTGACCAGATGCGCTGGGACTACTTGTCTATATATTATAATAGGTTCACGCGCGAAGGCTTCCGTCGGATGATAGACGAGGGGTATAGTTTTGACAACTGCCTGATCAACTATCTGCCTACGGTAACGGCTATCGGACATACGAGTGCGTATACTGGAACGTCTCCTGCTTTCCATGGTATCTGTGGAAATACCTTTTTTATAGATGGGAAACGGACGTACTGTTGTCAAGACAGTACGGTGAAGACGGTAGGAACGGATAATAAGAATGTTGGTAAGATGTCGCCTAAGAATCTGCTTGCCACTACGATAGGTGACCAGTTGCGCCTGCATACTAATTTCCGCTCTAAGGTCATAGGTGTGTCGTATAAAGACCGTGCCGCTATCTTCCCTGCCGGACATGCCGCTAATGCAGCCTATTGGCTGGATATCAAAAACGGACAGTTTGTCACCAGTACCTACTATATGACAGAGTTGCCTCAATGGGTAAAGGATGTCAATAAACGAATGAGCCAGCATCAGGAACTGAAGAAACTGGGTAAGGATGTCGGGCTTTCTCCGCTTGCTGGAACATTGACCGCTGATATGGCTATTGCGGCATTGAAGGGTGAGAATTTAGGGAAAGGTGAGGAGACGGATATGCTATGTGTCAGTTTCTCCCAGACTGACCTCATTGGACATAAGTGGAGTACCCGTGGTGAACACACCGATGAGGCATATCTTGAACTGGATAAGGATATCGCCCGTCTCTTTGACGCTCTGGACGAGCAGGTCGGGAAAGGAAACTATATCGCTTTCCTGACGGCAGACCATGGTGCGGCGCATAACTCCCAATGGATGGAAGACAACAAGTTGCATGCGGGTAAATGGCTGTCAGAGAAACTGCGCAAAGACTTGGATAAATACGTGGCTTCCAAACTTGGGAATAGCAAATCGGTTATCCTCGGTATCATAGACTACCGTTTCTTCTTGGATAAGGAGGGGATTCGTCAGCAAGGTCTCGACTATCAGCAGGTGAAGGACGTGATAGTAGAGTATCTACGTCAGAGTCCAAACCTCTCTTTCGTGGTCGACTGCGAGAAGATAGCCACCTCCCCAATACCTTCCATACTTCGTGACCGTATGCTTTTGGGATATAATTTCCATAGGAGCGGAGAGATCTTCGTCGTTCCCGAGCCAGGTTACTATGAGTTTGGCTCATGGACTTCTCCAGTCGGAACCACTCATGGAGAGTGGAATCCCTATGATGCCCATATCCCATTATTGTTCTATGGGTGGCATGTTCCTCATGGCAGTCATGCCCAGGAAGTACATATCACAGATATCGCTCCAACAGTCTGCTCGTTGCTACATGTTCAACAACCCAATGCATGTATAGGAGACATATTGCAATTTGATTAAGTGTTGAGAAAACAATTTCTACAATAATGTGCTGATATATTGGAATTTATTGCGTACCTTTGCCGACGGAAAGGTAAGAAACAATTAACCAACACCGACAAAGACAGATGAATATAGGCAAGCACATCGAAGAAATTCTAAGGAAGCAGGGAAAATCTGCTGCCTGGTTGGCTACGCAGATTCCATGCGAGCGTACGAATGTTTACAACATTTTCAAGCGTAAGAGTTTGGACGTTCGTTTATTGATGCGTATCAGTACTATTTTGAATTATGACTTCTTTAAGGAATTGTCCGAAGAAGCATTTCCCAAGAACAAATAAATTGAAGCCGTTGCCATTTGTGGTGACGGCTTTTATTTATTTGTAAAGTTTTTGATATTTATACCTTTTCTTTGCAAAGAATTTTGTACCTTTGCACTCAAATTGAATTCAATATTATTTATTTTATGAACTTTACTTTGTTAATTACCGTCATCCTGACGGCTATTACATTGGTGGTAGCGGCTTACATCATTGCTAAGTTGATAGGTCCACGATCCTATAACAAGGTAAAAGGCGAACCGTATGAGTGCGGTATTCCGACAAAAGGCTCGTCATGGTTACCTGTGACAGTAGGATTCTACCTGTTTGCCATCTTGTTCCTCATGTTTGATGTGGAGACCATCTTCCTCTATCCATGGGCAGTCGTCGTGAAGGAGTTTGGTACAGCGGCATTGCTGAGTATCGGCTTCTTCTTGGTTGTTTTAGTGTTCGGGCTGGTTTATGCCTGGAAGAAAGGAGACTTAGAATGGAAGTAAGGAAACCCCACATCAAGAGTATTCCCTACGAAGAGTGGAATGACAATGACTCTCTGGAGAAGATCGTTGATGAACTCCATGAGGGTGGTGTGAATGTTGTGACAGGAACACTGGATCAGTTGATCAACTGGGGACGTGCCAACTCCCTTTGGTCACTGACCTTTGCCACCTCATGCTGCGGCATCGAGTTCATGGCATGTGGTTGTTCTCGTTATGACTTTGCCCGTTTCGGTTTTGAGGTGACTCGTAACTCTCCTCGTCAGGCTGACTTGATTATGTGTGCAGGAACTATCACTCATAAGATGGCACCTGCCTTGAAGCGCCTGTATGATGAGATGGCTGAGCCCAAGTATGTGATTGCTGTAGGCGGTTGCGCTATCAGTGGCGGTCCGTTTAAGTCGAGTTATCATGTGGTGAAGGGTATCGAGGAAATTGTTCCTGTCGATGTCTTCATCCCAGGTTGTCCTCCACGTCCTGAGGCAATCATGTATGGCATGATGCAGTTGCAGCGTAAGGTGAAGATCGAGAAGTTCTTCGGTGGTGCCAACCACAAGCAGACTGCTGCGGAGAAAGAACTTGGTGTCTCCAATGAGGAACTGACATTCCGTTCGAAGTTAGGCGATCATCGTCGTGAGCCAATCGTGGTGACGGACGTTCCTCAGGATTTCGTCGAAGAGTTAAAGAAGGAGGAGGCTGCCGTATGAAGTTAGAATTCTTATCTTTTGATTTCGACAAGTTCGCACAGGAGATGCAGGACTTGAAAGAGAGGAAGGGCTTCGACTACCTCGTAACGATTGTTGGTGAGGACTTCGGCGCCGAGGAGGAACTTGGTTGTATCTATATCTTGGAGAACACCAATACCCATGAGCGTTGCTCCGTAAAAATGCTTGCCCGTACACAGGTTTGTGGCGATGGTATCGCCGCAAACGGAACTGGTGAGACTGACGGACAGGTGATTCCCTATATTCCTTCCGTGATTAATATCTGGAAGGTTGCTGATCTGTTAGAGCGTGAGGTCTATGACTTCTTCGGCATCGTGTTCCTTGGTCATCCTGATATGCGTCGCCTGTTCCTGAGAAGTGATTTCAAAGGCTATCCCTTCCGTAAGGATTGGCAGTTTAATGACGCTTATACCTTGGAGGATGACAATGAGCCAGACTATGGACTGGAGTATTTCCTGGACAAGGATGGTAACCTGCAGTCCAAGCAGAATAAACTCTTTACCGCTGATGACTATGTGATCAATATCGGCCCTCAGCATCCTTCCACCCATGGTGTGCTGCGCTTGCAGACCGTATTGGATGGTGAGACCGTGAAACGTGTCTATCCGCATCTGGGTTATATCCATCGTGGTATCGAGAAGATGTGTGAGACGATGACCTATCCCCAGTCGCTTGCCTTGACCGACCGACTGAACTACCTGTCGGCAATGATGCACCGTCATGCGTTGGTAGGTGTCATCGAGGAAGGTATGGGTGTGGAACTCACTGACCGTATCAAGTATATCCGTACCATCATGGATGAGTTGCAGCGTCTGGATTCCCACCTGCTGTATGTGGGATGTTGCGCACAGGATATGGGAGCGTTGACGGCTTTCCTCTATTCGATGCGTGACCGTGAGCATGTGCTTAACTGTCTGGAGGAGACGACAGGTGGTCGCCTGATTCAGAACTATTATAGAATAGGTGGCTTGCAGGATGATATTGATCCCAACTTCGTGAAGAATGTCAAGGACCTCGTGGCATACATGAAACCGATTATCCAGGAGTATGTCGACGTGTTCGGTGACAATATCATTACCCATAACCGCTTTGAGCATGTCGGTCCGATGAGTAAGTCCGACTGTATCAGTTATGCGGTGACAGGTCCTGCCGGACGTGCTTCCGGTTGGGAGAACGATGTGCGTAAGAACCATCCGTATGATATGTACGACAAGGTGGAGTGGGAGCAGATCACGATGACAGGGTGTGACACGATGGACCGTTACACTTGTCATATCAACGAGATGTACCAGAGCCTGCATATCATCGAGCAACTCATTGACAATATCCCTGAGGGTGACTTCTATGTAAAGCAGAAGCCCATTATCAAAGTGCCTGAGGGACAGTGGTACTTCTCTGTGGAGGGTGCCAGTGGTGAGTTCGGTGTCTATCTTGACTCTCGTGGCGACAAGAGTCCTTATCGTCTGAAGATGCGTCCGATGGGCTTGTCTTTGACGGGTGCCCTTGATCCAATGCTGCGTGGTCAGAAGATTGCCGACCTGGTTGCCACAGGTGCTGCTATTGACTTTGTAATTCCTGATATTGACAGATAGTCGAAAAGTAAAAAGGTAAAAAAGTAAAAAGGTAAAATATGTTCGACTTTTCTATAGTAACACAATGGTTCGACCAACTGCTGCAGGTAACGTTAGGTTGCCCTAGTTGGTTGGCGATATTGATAGAGTGCGTACTGGTGGGTGTCGCTATCTTGGTAGGATATGCGTTGATAGCCATCGTATTGATATTCATGGAGCGTAAGGTCTGTGCCTACTTCCAGTGCCGTCTGGGCCCGATGCGAGTAGGCTACTGGGGCTTGCTACAGGTTTTTGCCGACGTGCTGAAGATGCTCATCAAGGAGATTTTCTTCGTCGACCGTGCGGACAAGTTCCTGTATGCCGTTGCTCCTCTTCTGGTGATCATCGGTTCTGTGGGCGCTTTTGCTTTCCTGCCTTGGAACAATGGCGCGACAGTCATCGACTTCAATGTGGGCGTGTTCCTGCTGACTGCCGTATCCTCTTTGGGTGTCATCGGCATCTTCCTTGCCGGTTGGGGCTCCAATAACAAGTATTCGGTAGTATCGGCAATGCGTAGCGCTGTTCAGATGATCTCTTACGAGATGTCGTTGTGTCTCTGCCTGATCACTGCGGTGATCCTGACAGGTACGATGCAGATGTCTGGTATCGTGGAGGCACAGACTGGTCCTTTCAAGTGGCTGATCTGCCAGGGTCATATCCCGGCACTGATTGCTTTCTTCGTATTCCTCATTGCAGGTAATGCGGAGGCAAACCGTGGTCCGTTCGATATGGCGGAGGCAGAGAGTGAGTTGACCGCAGGACATCATACAGAGTATTCTGGTATGGGCTTTGGTTTCTTCTACCTCGCTGAGTTCCTGAACCTGTTTATCAATGCGGGTATTGCCGCCACCGTATTCCTTGGTGGATGGGCTCCCCTGAACATTGGTATTGAGTCTTTCGATGCCGTGATGAACTACATCCCGGGTGTCGTCTGGTTTATGGGTAAGGCATTTGGTCTGGTATGGATTCTGATGTGGATTAAATGGACGTTCCCCCGTCTGCGTATCGACCAGATCCTGAAACTGGAGTGGAAGTATCTGATGCCACTGGCACTGGTCAATCTGGTGTTGATGACGGTAGTCGTGGCTTTAGGCCTATATATTAAATAAGGTATAGCAATGGAAGAAAATAAATCATATTTCGGAGAAATCGGGCACGCTCTCAAGACCCTTGCCACTGGTATGGGAGTCACTTGGAAGGAGTATTTCAAGGACTTCTTCACCAACAAGTCGACAGAGCAGTATCCTGAGAACCGTAAGACGACGCTGCATGTCGCTAAACGTCATCGCGGACGCTTGGTGTTCAAGCGCAATGAGGACGGTTCCTACAAATGTACGGCTTGCACCTTGTGTGAGAAGTCCTGCCCTAATGGCACCATTAAGATTACTTCCCACATGCAGGAGGATCCTGAGACGGGAAAGAAGAAGAAGGTGCTGGACGACTATCTCTACGATCTGGGCGACTGCATGTTCTGTCAGTTATGTACCAACGCTTGTAATTTCGATGCCATTGAGTTCACCAATGACTTCGAGAATGCGGTGTTTGACCGTAGCAAACTGGTGCTTCACCTCGACAAGGAGGTCTATCAGGGCGGTTCCCTGCCTCATCTGATAGAGGGTGGTGCTCCCCAGCAGATTGGTAAGTTTAATACTAAAACAAAGTAAGGACTATGGCTAATATGATCATGTTTTGTATCCTCGCCGTCCTCATCCTCGGTTCTGCCGTGATGTGTGTGGTGACGACGCGGATTATGCGAGCCGCAACATTTATGTTGTTTGTGCTCTTAGGTGTGGCAGGTCTTTACTTCCTGCTCGATTACACGTATTTAGGTGCGGCACAGGTGGCTGTCTATGCAGGTGGTGTGACGATGATATACGTCTTTGCCATCCAGTTGGTCAGCAAACGTACCCTGCAAGGAACGATAGAGCGCATCAAGACCAGTCGCATGTTGTGGGGCGGTCTGTTGAGTTTGATCAGTTGTGCGGTCGTCATCCTGGTGCTGCTGAAGACTCAGTTTATGTATAATGCCATGGCAGTAGCCGACGTGGAGTTGCCGATGAAGAAGATCGGTCAGGCAATGGTGGGAGCCGACAAGTATCAGTATGTGCTTCCCTTTGAGTTCATCTCCCTGTTCCTACTTGCCTGTATCATTGGTGGTTTGGTTATATCAAGAAAGGAGGAGAGAGAATAATGGTACCTGTAGAATGTTATTTCGTGCTTAGCGCACTTCTGTTCTTCATCGGTGTTTACGGCTTTATCACTCGTCGTAACCTGCTTGCCATGCTCATCTCCGTGGAGTTGGTGCTTAACGCCGTTGATATCAACTTTGCCGCTTTCAACCGTCTGCTCTATCCTGGTTCTATGGAGGGTATGTTTATGACGGTCTTTGTGATTGGTGTGGCAGCCGCCGAGTCGGCTGTTGCTATTGCGATTATCCTCAATGTCTTCCGCAACTTCAAGAGCGATAGCGTTGACAGTATTAAGAATATGAAATGGTAGTTAAAGGTAAAAAAGTAAAAAGGTAAAAAAGTAAAAGACTATGGATATTTATAGTTATTCTTTCCTGATACTCTTGCTGCCTGCGCTGTCATTCGTGATTCTTGCGCTGGCAGGCATGAAGATGTCCCATAAGACGGCAGGTCTTATCGGAACGACATCCCTGGGACTGGTGACGGTATTGTCGTATCTCACGGCGTTCAGTTATTTCACGGCTCCACGCCTCGCTGACGGTACGTTTGCTACTGTTGTTCCTTATAACTTCACATGGCTGCCGTTGGGCAATCTGCATTTCGACATGGGTGTCCTGTTAGACCCCATCTCCGTGATGATGCTCATTGTCATCTCGACAGTATCGTTGATGGTGCATATCTACTCGTTCGGCTATATGCATGGTGAGAAGGGCTTCCAGCGCTACTATGCGTTCCTGAGCCTGTTCACCATGTCTATGCTGGGCTTGGTAGTCGCCACGAATATCTTCCAGATGTACACCTTCTGGGAGTTGGTGGGTGTATCCTCTTATCTGTTGATTGGATTCTACTATCCTTTGAAGCCTGCCATCGCAGCCTCTAAGAAGGCGTTCATCGTGACACGCTTCGCGGATATGTTCTTCCTGATAGGTATCCTGCTCTTCGGCTATTATACTGACTCGTTCAGTTTCTCTTTCGCGGGAGATATCGTGATGGGCGAGGGCACCACGCCATTTATTCAGGGTAATGCCGCCAAGGCACTTGCCGCAGGAGGCTTCATCTTGCCTACGGCATTGGTGTTGATGTTCATCGGTGGTGCCGGTAAGAGTGCGATGTTCCCGTTGCATATCTGGTTGCCCGATGCCATGGAGGGTCCTACACCAGTCAGTGCGCTGATTCACGCCGCTACGATGGTGGTTGCTGGTGTGTTCCAGATCGCCCGTATGTTCCCCTTATGGATTGAGTATGCGCAGCCGCAGTTGAGCATTGTGGTATGGGTAGGTGTCTTCACCGCTTTCTATGCCGCAGCCGTTGCCTGTGCCCAGAGTGATATCAAGCGTGTGCTTGCCTTCTCCACTATCTCGCAGATTGCCTTTATGATGGTGGCACTGGGCGTTAGTCTGCCGGGTGAGCATGCCGTGCTCGACAATCATGCTCAGTTAGGTTTCATGGCAGGTATGTTCCACCTGTTCACTCATGCCATGTTCAAGGCATGTCTGTTCCTGGGTGCTGGTTGTATCATCCATGCCGTACATAGTAATGAGATGTCGATGATGGGTGGTTTGCGTAAGTATATGCCTATTACCCACATCACTTTCCTGATCTCCTGTCTTGCCATCGCAGGTATTCCTCCGTTCTCGGGATTCTTCTCGAAGGACGAGATCCTGACGGCATGTATGCACTACAGTCCCGTCTGCGGTTGGATCATGACAGGTGTTGCCGCCATGACAGCCTTCTATATGTTCCGTCTGTACTACGGTATCTTCTGGGGTACGGAGAATAAGGAGGCTCACGAGCATCACACCCCACATGAGGCACCTTGGACGATGACGTTCCCGCTCATCTTCCTGTCGGTAGTGACCTGCCTGTGTGGTTTCCTGCCTTTCGGACATTTCGTTTCCGCCAGTGGTCTTGCCTATGACATCCACCTCGACTGGAGTGTGGCTGCCACCTCTATTGTGATCGCTGTCTGCTCTATCTGTCTCGCCACCTATATCTATAAAGGTGAGAGTCAGCCCATCGCCGACCGTCTGTACAAGACGTTCCCGAAGTTGCATCAGGCAGCCTATAAGCGTTTCTATCAGGATGAGATATGGCAGTATGTCACTCACCGTATCATCTTCCGTTGCGTATCCAAGCCAGTGGCATGGTTCGACCGTCATGTGGTTGACGGCACCTTCAACTTCCTTGCTTGGGGAGCCAACGAGGCCGGTGAGTCTATTCGTCCTTGGCAAAGTGGTGACGTGCGTCAGTATGCCGTATGGTTCCTGACGGGCACCGTAGCACTGACGCTTATTTTGCTGGCGATTTAATAGCGATATAACGATATAGCGATATAACGATATACGAAATAACGAAATAACGAGATAACGAAAAATGAATATATTAAGTCTTTTCGTAATAATTCCTGCCCTGATGTTGTTAGGTCTCTGGCTTGCCAAGAACCTCAATCAGGTGCGTGGCGTGATGGTGGCTGGTGCCTCTTGCCTGCTTGCCTTGTCGGTATGGCTTACCATCTATTTCATCCAGCAGCGCAGTGCAGGTAATACCGATGTGATGCTGCTGACAGCCTCCATCCCCTGGTTTAAGCCTTTGAACATTGCCTATTCCGTAGGTGTTGACGGTATCTCCGTGGTGATGTTGCTCCTGTCGAGCATCATCGTGTTCACGGGAACGTTTGCCTCTTGGCAGTTGAAGCCCATGACGAAGGAGTATTTCCTGTGGTTCACCCTCCTCTCAACAGGTGTGTACGGCTTCTTCATCTGCACGGATATGTTTACCATGTTCATGTTCTATGAGGTGGCGTTGATTCCCATGTACCTGTTGATTGGTGTATGGGGTAGTGGTAACAAGGAGTATGCCGCCATGAAACTGACGTTGATGCTGATGGGAGGCTCCGCCCTGTTGATTCTCGGTATCTTGGGTATCTACTATTACAGTGGCGCCACGACGATGAATGTCAATGCCATCGCCGCGATGCATAATATCCCAGTAGAGACTCAGAAGGTGTTCTTCCCCTTTATCTTCATCGGCTTTGGCGTGCTGGGCGCGTTGTTCCCCTTCCACACATGGTCTCCTGACGGTCATGCCTCAGCGCCTACGGCAGTGTCTATGCTGCATGCTGGTGTGCTGATGAAACTCGGAGGCTACGGCTGTTTCCGTGTCGCCATGTACCTGTTGCCGGATGCCGCCAACGAACTGGCGTGGATCTTCCTGATACTGACGACCATCTCAGTTGTGTATGGTGCCTTCTCGGCATGTGTACAGACCGACTTGAAGTATATCAACGCCTATTCTTCCGTGTCACACTGTGGCTTGGTGCTCTTCGCTCTGTTGATGATGACCAAGACATCCTGCACGGGTGCTATCCTGCAGATGTTGTCACACGGTCTGATGACGGCACTCTTCTTCGCCCTTATCGGTATGATCTATGGACGTACCCATACTCGTGACATCCGCTACTTGGATGGTTTGATGAAAATCATGCCTTTCCTCGCTGTGGGTTATGTGGTGGCAGGTCTTGCCAACCTCGGTCTGCCGGGCTTCTCAGGATTCATCGCTGAGATGACTATCTTCGTGGGCTCGTTCGAGAATGCCGACCAGTTCCATCGTATCGCCACCATCATCGCATGTACCTCTATCGTCGTCACAGCGGTCTATATCCTCCGTGTGGTAGGTAAGATCCTGTATGGCGAGGTGAAGAACAAGCATTATCTGGAGTTGACGGATGCCACGTGGGATGAGCGAGTCGCAGTCATCTGCCTCATCGCTTGTGTCGCTGGTCTCGGCTTGTTCCCACTCTGGGCAAGCAATGTCATCTCTGATGCCGTAGGACCTATTTTGGCTAACATCATTTAATCAAGGAGGATATAAGATATGAATTACGGACAATTTCTGAATATGGTTCCAGAATACTATCTCGTATTAATCCTGATAGTTGTATTCCTGGCGGACCTCTTTACGCATAAGAATGAGAAGAAACTCGATATCATGTATGCTGTCGCCGGGGGCTTGACAATCGTCTTGCCAGTATGGATTGCCTTGATGGCAAAACCTGCTGAGGCTTTTGGTGGTATGTATGTCGCCACGGAGGCTGCTAACGTGATGAAGATCATCCTCTCTGTCGGTACTGCCATTGTCATCGTCATGGCACAGCCTTGGCTGCAGAACGAAGTCGGCAACAAGGTCGGTGAGTTCTACGAGTTGGTTATATCCACCCTCCTCGGTATGTTTATCATGACATCCAGTGGTAATTTCCTCATGTTCTTCCTCGGACTGGAGATGGCGAGTGTGCCTATGGCATGTCTCGTTGCCTTCGATAAGTGGAAGAAGAACTCTGCCGAGGGTGCCGCCAAGTATATCCTCGTCGCTACCTTCTCCAGTGGCGTGATGCTCTATGGCATCTCGTTTATCTATGGTGCGACGGGCACTCTGTACTTCGCCGACGTTGCCAATGCGCTAACAGCCAACAGCCAACAGCCAATAGCACTCGCCATCATGGGACTGGTGTTCTTCTTCAGTGGACTGGGCTTCAAACTCTCACTCGTACCGTTCCATTTCTGGACGGCAGACACCTATGAGGGGGCTCCTACACCTGTTACAGGTTACCTGAGCGTGGTGTCTAAGGGGGCCGCAGCCTTTGCGCTGATGATGATTATGGTGAAGGTGTTTGCACCACTCACAGCATATTGGGAGTATCTGCTCTATATCGTCATCGTACTGAGTATCACGATAGCCAACCTCTTCGCTATCCGCCAGAAGGAGTTGAAGCGCTTCATGGCATTCAGTTCTATCTCTCAGGCAGGATATATCATGCTCGCCGTCATTGGCAGCAGTCAGATGGGTATGGCGTCGTTGATGTACTACGTACTGGTCTATGTAGTTGCCAATATGGCTGTGTTCACTGTGATTAGCACGGTGGAGCAGAACAATGGTGGTACGACGATGATGGCAAGTTACGACGGCTTCTATCAGACGAACCCGAAACTGGCGTTCTTGATGACACTTGCCCTGTTCTCACTGGCAGGTATTCCTCCGTTCGCTGGTATGTTCTCGAAGTTCTTCGTCTTCATGGCGGCAGCGCAGCAGGGCTCGTTCTGGGCTTACTTTGTAGTATTCATCGCCTTGATCAATACGGTGGTGTCACTTTACTACTACTTGCTGATCGTCAAGGCAATGTATATCAAGTCGTCGGAGAGTCCCCTACCTACGTTCAAGACTGATGTCAACACACGTCTTGCTCTTGCCGTCTGCACGGCAGGCATCGCACTGCTTGGTATCTGCTCTTGCATTTACGACTGGCTCTTTGCCTCTTCTGTGATGTAAAAAGCAATTGTTATCAAATAAAGAAAGTGCGTCTTCGGATGCACTTTTTTTTATTGCTTTTTCTTGATATAAATCATCGAAAACACCCTTTTTGACCGTTTTGTGTACGAAAACAATGCCACTGAATGTAAAAAGTCCTTACCTTTGCAGCGCAATTCGAAAGAGTTGTGTAAACATATTTAGGATAATTATTAATTAAAAAGGTAAAAAGAATTATGAAAAAGATTATGATGACTCTCGTTGCCGTTGCTATGGCAACAACAATGAACGCTCAGGCTTACATTGGTGGTGGTATCGGTTTCCAGACGACCTCACAGGGTGATGTTACAAATACCATTGTTAAGTTGATGCCAGAGGTTGGTTATAATATCAACGACAAATGGGCTGTAGGTATCGCTCTCGGTTATGGTCACACCAAGAATTCTGTAGAGGTGAATGATGTTGAGGTTAGCAGAAAGACTGATGTATTCACTATTTCTCCTTATGCTCGTTATACTTTCGTGAAGTTTGACAAGGTAAACCTCTTCGTAGACGGTGGCTTGTCTTACACTCACACGAAGGCTGGTGATGACAAGAACAACACTTTCGCTATTGGTTTCAAGCCAGGTGTTGCTGTTAACCTGAACGATAAGTTGAGTTTCGTTACTCACTTCGGTTTCTTGGGCTACCAGAACAGCAAGGATGATTATGATGGTGCTGAGGCTGCTAATACCTTTGGTCTCGACCTTGATGGTTCAAGCCTGACCTTCGGTCTGTACTACAACTTCTAATCAAAAGGAAAAGCATTATATTTAAATAAATTTCCTGACTAGGGGGTGCGTCTTCGGATGCACCCCCTTTCTCGTCTTCCATGATAAATAATTGACAAAAGGTCTCTCAGGTTTCGCGCGAAATCCATCAAGTCCTGATTGGGTCTCAAATACGCGAAATATGGAGGGTTGTCGTAATTCGTTGATAATGAGAGTGTTTTGTGCTTTGAGGACTTTTTTGACCCTAAAAACACCCCTAAAAAGGTGCAAAATAGTAGGTAACTCACGATTTTTTGCAGCCTTTTGACGGAAAAAGGTAGGCTCTTCACGACCAGGAGGTGCCTCCTCCCGACCGTGAAGAGCCTACTATCGTCCCTCGAAGGTACGTCCTTCCTCGTTTTTAACCCTGAAAAGTCCCGTTTTTTGCCTCCTCAATTTCTAGAAGCACCAAAAATCCATACACGAATTTCGACCAAAATCCTTGACATAAGGTAGTCAATTACTATTGGTATTCGATGTTGCTGTATAAGCGAAACGCTCCACAAAAGGGAGCGTTTCGTTGTTTATTCAGAGGATGGGTTCGTCGTGATATTCTTCTTCTATGTCAACATTATAGTTACTTCCACTTTCACTGACGACCAGAAGAGAAAGGGAAGTGATTCTGATGACCTCCGTTGTCGGTGTGAAATATGTCTTTTTACTCTTCATGGCTTACTTCTTATTGATGTATTTCTTTCCTTTGCGGACGATGATTCCTTTCGTTTGCTCACTCACAGGCATCCCCTTGAGGTTATAGGGGGGAGCCGTCAATGTGGCAGGCTTCATAGGAACGAGTTGGATACCCGTCACATCATCCGATGTCACCTCAATGGTACGAACACCATTAGGTATGGAAGAGCCTGCAATATAGGCACGACCAGCAGGAACATTGGTGGCACTTCCCAATTTGCGGAATGCGATGTTTGTACCAGTGCCAGACAAGACGTAGTTGCCTGCATCCACATTACCTTCATCTACATGTGCTTCCAAGATATTGTCTTCAATAGAATTAGGTACAGAGGTGGCAAGTGGAATGTCTGCATAGACTGCTGTACCAACAGTTCCAGCCAAGAAGAGTCCTGTCTTTGCAGGAATATTTCCACTCACTTGAGTCATCTTAATCTTGTTATCATTCACAGATGCCTTATATGCCTTTATCGTACCATTTTCAGGGAAGTTAAGAGCAAATTTGGACGAGAAGGTGGCATAGCCTGCTTCAGTGACAGATACTGGAATTGCATCCAGTTTTTGAATGTAAATGTAGTCGAGCCAGTTCTGGGAATTGTCTTTACCTTGACTACTGCTAACAGTCAGTTCTGTACTCTCTGTTATTGTGAAGGCATCAGAGGTGAAGGTGCTTATGGCATATGTTGGGGATGGTACAAAAGACCCCAATGTAGTACTTCCATATTTGAAAGTCCAGGTAGAGGAGTTGGTGGTACCAATACCA
Source organism: Prevotella sp. (assembly GCA_017458005.1). GTDB lineage: Bacteria > Bacteroidota > Bacteroidia > Bacteroidales > Bacteroidaceae > Prevotella. The sequence goes on from JAFTGH010000052.1 coordinate 23,278, forward strand.
GCATAGACTTTATAACTGCCAGCAGGTAGTGTGGTGATGGTGGCGTTAGTCACCGCTCCACATTTCCCCATAGAACCAAGGGTAAGAGCATATGCTTCTCCTTTACCGAAGTCAGGAGTTGGTCCTTCCCAAGTCCAAGATCTAGTTCCGCTGATATCCTCACCTTCATGGTAAAATATTACATTTGTTGCTACCTGCGAGTAATCTATCGTTTTGTTGATATTATTATTTGCTAATGTGAAATGCAATTCCTCACCATAGTGCAGTTCTTTATTATTAGTACTTCTGGCTTCTGTCTCATAGAGATTCGTGCCTTTCAGTATGAAACGAGGATACATGAAGCGATAGGTCCTGTTGGCAGTCTGTGCACGGAAAGTTACACTTCCGATATTGTCACCCATTTTTGAGGTTGCCGTGAGATTGAAGTCCGACATGACGGTGATAGTCAATTCATCGGAAAGACCAGTCTTTCCTCCGTTTTCAGTGTCGTCTGTAGCCTCAGCAGTGAAGACGACATCACCCACTTGGCTTGGCGTAAAGGTGTAGGTGCAGGTTGTAGGATCAGTAGTGGAACTTTCAGCAACAACGTCATCATTTGAATTTTTGATGACAGTTTTGGTAATGGTTGCTGTTCCTTTAGCAGATGCATTCGCTGTGATAGTCACCTTTTTGCGGCTGTCATTCGTCATGTCAACACAAAAGTCTTCTGTTGTAAATGCCACATCGGGTGTAGATTCATCATATTCGCCAGTCTTTATAAGATAGAGATAGTCAACCCAGAAAGAACCACCACTGTTTACAGCCTCAATAGTCAGTGGCTGATTGGTCTTCACCGTGATGCCCTCTTTGGTGTACTCCTTGATATAGCCAGACACATCTTCTGTTGTCAATGACAAGACGGACTTGTCGCCCACCTTGAATGTGAATTGTGCAGTGCTACTGGTGTGAGTGTCACCAATGGCAGCGACAAGTGTGTATTTGCCTTTTGGGATGTTAGTGACAGTAACAGGACTTTTGACCTCTCCTGCTGCTCCATTTGATGCAAAGCGTAATGCATAGGCTTCACCCGAACCTTCAGTAATTTTGCTAAAGTCTCTAGTCGCAATTGTTACACCCGTAATATCCTCTCCTTCTGTATAATAGGAGACACCCGTTATTGCTGTAGCAGCGTAGTTGAGAGTTTCTACTTGGTTTGTGCCAGTAGGAGTATATGACTTTACATAGTTGACAGATTTATTTTGAATATTCGATGTGTTCTTTGCTGCCTCATACAACGTATTCTCACTTAAGATATACCTTGGATACTTGTAATATACTTCATTATTAGCGTCAGAAGCACCTTCTAACAAGGTTGTGCCAAAACTATTTCTGATAGTATAAGAGTAATTGGGTTCTGCATCCAACTGGGACTGATAAGTATTCTTGTCAGCACCAGGTACTAATAAGTCAATTAGATATTGTATATCACGTTTTAGATATTCATTATGCAAATGACTACGATACAATGGTAAGAGTTGTGAGATGTATGTTTTTGTACTGGTTTCAATACCGAAATTGATTACGAAGCGTCCTCCTTCAAGATCTTTTGCTGCTCCCCCAGTAACAACATTGCTAGAGAATGTACAATCGGTTCCATTTGCATCGGTGACACCAGGGATATTGATGGTCATCTCACGGAACTGACTCTTCTTGTATCTAGGCACTTTAACCTGAAAAGTCAGCGTGCCGTTGGCATAACTGACGTTTTGTATTGATGCTTTATGGTAGAGATAATAGTACTCCCAAACCTCATCGGCACCAGCGACCCAGAACTGGTCTTTCTTAGCTGACGTACCGGATTGTGAGATATCCTTCAGAAGAGTAAGTGCTGCGTTTGTCATGCCATGGGTGCCGCCCAATATCATTGACGTGCCATCGGCTGTGTCGATATAGGTTTCCTTCAAGGTGTTCTCATGATTCATGAAGAAGAGACGCTCCCATGCACCCGTGGGTTTCAGGGTAAAAGTGGTGGGCATGCCCTTTGTTTTGTCTGTCCAGTCAGAAAGAAGTTTCGACTGTGGAGGGTATTCATTAGAGGCATTCTGGCAGATGTTCCAACAGATTTCATCTGAGGCGACGCCAGCAGCCATGTAGTTTTTGTTGCCGTTGGGCTCAACGACGACCTTCAGCCCATAGCCAGTGATTTTCTTCATGATGTCGCTTTGTATGGGCAACTGCTCTCTGATGTATTGTTGTTTCTGCTCGTCAGTAGAGACACCGCTGGGCCAATTGTCGGCCACGTCGTGCTGTGCGAAACTCCAGCCCGTACGTACCATGGTCTTGGCCATATTAGGGGTGATAAATGAATAGTTGGCATTCTCAATATTGTAGGGCATGATGGCACTGGTAGCCGTAAACCGGCGTACACCGCCCGTGCCATCGCTGTAGGTCAGCGGCTGCCAAGAAGTGGCTGCCAGTTCTGGCTCTTGCCACGACTGAGTGGTGGTGTTGTAAGGCGCATCAAGTAGGGTCATCGGGTCGTCCAACTGACCAAAGAAATCGCTGTGAAAAACAGGGTAGCCATTGAAGTAAGCCCAGTTACGGACAAACTCCACACGTCCCATGTCATCACTAGTAATACTAAGCGGACAAAGTTTGTTGTATTTCACCCTAGCAAACTCTGGTTGTGCATCGGTTTTTGATGTTTTTACCGTAATCGTCACGGTATCATATTCTACATCGTCTGCCAAACAGGGTATGTAGCATAGGACAAGCCATGCCATAAGAACAATACTTCGCTTGCTAATCATTTTCTCTTTCCATTATTAATCGATTCATAACAGGCTGCAAAGGTAGTGAAAAATGTTGTAACAGCCAAATGTTTTCTTATTTAATACTTCTTGCCAATCGTTTATACAAAGCGGGCTTGCGGGCAATGAAGTTTTTCATGCCTTGGGTCGTGTAGAAATAAGTGAGGAAATAGATGAGTAATAGGGGGATATAGATGAGCAATCCGTAACCAATCATGCTCAGCATGCTGGTTGCCTTTGGCTCCATCACGGTATAGCGTAACAGCAGTGTGACACCGATAAAGACGGCAAAGATGGTGTAGTAGGGGAGCATACCCCGCCAATAGACCATGACACCCTTGTGCAGTCCTCGTGAGAAGAGGAAATAGGGCTTCCAGAACATGGCAATGAAGAAGACACTGATGATCTTTCCTAACAGAATGCCGACGATGCCATAGAAAGGAGCCAGACAGAGGGTGACCGTCAGGTTGACGGCAAGTTCTGTCCATGCTGCCCAGACATCGGAGAAGAGTCCATGGGCGGAGATATACATCTCGACAACACCACGTGACAGCATGATGAAGATGTTGAAAATCAACAGGTAGACGATGAGGTCACTCAATCGGTATCGGGCTCCAAAAAAACAGGCGACGAAGGGCTGGATGAACAGTAATAAGCCGAAGACCACTATGCCGACTATCAGGAAACGGAAGGCGGTGAGTTCCCAGAACACCTTCATGGTATGCTCGTCGTCGCCCTCTGCCACCAAATTGCCGATGCCTGCGTTCATGCCATCGCTGAGGATATTAACCAGGAAATTGAGTTTACTGGTGATAATGGTGTAGTTGCCATAGAACGTCACCTGCGCCACTGACACGAAAGTACCCACGAGGATCTCGTCACTGCGATAGAGAATGAAGTCCTTGATGCGCTGTACAAAGATCTGGCGTGTCTTACGAAGCACCTCAGGATATTTCTTCAGGTTAGCCTTTCCCTCCCTCAGACTGATGCGCAGCCATGGGTATTCCTTGCGGATACGGTAGTTGAAGACAATGCATCCGATGATGGTTGCCACCAGTCCTACAATGACCCATAGCCATAGGTTGCGGTAATAGTAGGCGAGGATAATCTGCACCACACTCTGGATGATGGCTATCGACTGGAAATAAGCGTTGACGACATACTGGCGTTGGTTGGCGCTGACCAGCAACTGGCGGTAGTTGAAGATATAACCCACCATTGCCGTGGCAAGGAAGGAATAGAAAGCGAAGTAGACGAGGGGCAGTCCTGTGGACAGATCACTAAACCACCAAGGGAAGATAAGACTGACCACCAGACCACCGATGCCGATAATGCCACCGATACAACGATAGAGGAAGGCGAGCATCGACATGATCTCGTTGATCTTCTCGTGGTTGTTCTCCTGCAAAGGCTTATAGAGGAAATAGACAATACTCGCACCGATTCCTAACTCCGCCACGCTGAGGAAACTCATGATATTCATGAGCATACCCGTCAGTCCAATAAACTCTTCGCCTAAGCAGTCGAGGAACACTTTACGGGAGAAGAAGGCAAGGAATAAGGAAAGCACATAGAAAAACATGCCTACCTTGATGTTCATCACACTTCTATGTACTCGCTCACTCATTCTCCGTGTGTAGTATGTAAGAAGTTCTTGTTGCGCTTGTCCATGCGCATGATGTTCTTCAGCATCTTCCAGGCAAGTTTGGGAAAACTGATTAGTTTACCAAAGACAGTTCTGGTGCGCATCTGGGATGGAATGGCAATGTAAAGGGAGAGACACAATACCAGCAGGAGCACCCACCACTTGATGCTCCATACGGGGGCAAGCAATAGCATCAGCACAGCAAGGAGCGTGAGTACCATCAACAGGACAGACCTCGGAATCAATGCCTGCTGCACTGTCTTATCAATATAATTGATGTTGCAGGTCTTGATGGCATGTGGGATATAGGGCAGCATCAGTAACAACGTCTGCAACTGTCCGTTGAGCCAACGGAGTCGCTGACGCTCAAAATTATCCTGACTGCTCACCTTCTCGTCGAAGACATGGATATGCTCTTCGAACCTGATGTAGATATTCTCCTTCATCAGCAGTGCCTCCAACTCACGATCCTCCACGGCGGAGTTGAGCAACTGGACATGCTCTTGGAACCAGCCATAGTCGAAGCACATGCCAGAGCCAATCAACGCTGACGACATCCCTATCGTATTATGTGCCTTGCGGAAGATAGTATTGTTGATCTCCTCGCTGACTCCGTCCAGTACGGCGATATTATTATTGCTGTTCTTGGCGCAGCGATGGCATTGGATAGCATGGAACCCCTGTTGGCATGAGGCATTGACCTTCTCCAAGAAGTCTGGTAATACCACATTGTCCGCATCCATGATAATGACATAGTCGTAGGGCTTCTCTGTATGATCTATCGCATATTGCAATGCCTTTGCCTTGCTGCTCTTCTCAAACTGGGGGAGAAACAGCGTGATAGGGAGTTGGCGCAACTGGTCGTTGGTCGACTCCTCCATGTGGTCGGAGATGACAGCCACATGGTAAAGGTCATGTGAATAGTTCTGGTCAAGAAACTGTTTGACGGCATGGGTGATGACTGCATCCTCACGATAGGCAGGAAACAGGATTAAGAAAGAGGAGCGGGAGATCTCAAAGGTGCTGTACTCTTTCTTCTTCCGATGAAACAGGGAGATCAGGGCGAAGAAGCATACATAGGCGACAGAGGGTACTAGGAGAATCCATAGTACCCAGTCGATGATATGTATGAGCGTCCACATTACTTACTTCTATTCTTTTTTTTCTTTTTCTTCTTTTCTTTCAACGCTTTCTTCTCCTTCCGTCTCTGGTCTCGCACCTCAGCCCTCTTCTCCAAGCGATCGGCTATCTTGGAGAGTCCGGGTATGGTCTTCATGAAGATGAGAGGAGTCTTGAAGAAGGTGCTGTCCCAGTCGTCGTCCACCAGATAGTCGGGAGTTGCCAACGCAAAGATAAACAGTACGACGGCAAAGATTGCCCACCACTTGAAGACCAGTGACATATAGACCATTGGCAAGATAATACTCATGAGGATAATAATCACCATCATTACCAAACGGGGTAGTATCATCCACTGGATAATCTTGTCAATCAAATTGTATTGCTGGTTTAGCAGCGCTCCTGGCAGATACATGAGGTTGCGGAAGAATGCGTTATAATGGGCTTTTATCCAGCGCTTGCGCTCTTTGTTGAAAGCCTCAGAAGTGCGCTTCTTCTCATCGAAGACATAGACCTGGTCAAAGAAATCGACATAGATATGCTGGCGAACCAGTAAGGACTCTATCTCCTTGACCTCCCAAGGTGTCTTAACTTTGAAGATATTCTCCTTGAACCAGTTGAAATCGTAGGCATTACCACCTCCACTTAAACCAGCAGAGAGACCGAGTGCTACATGTCCACGGCGGAAGACAGAGTTGTTGATTTCCTCGAAAACGGCACCCAATCGGGCGGTTGCCGTATCTCTGTTACGGGAGAGGCGGTGCATCTGTATCGCCTTGGTGCCTGCAGCCTCAAAGGCATCGTTTGCCAACTCGAGGAATTCCGGCTCAACAACACTACCGCCATCCAACACGATGACAATATCATAAATCTTGAATTGGGGTAGGTTATTGATGGCAAGTTGGAGTTCCTTCGCCTTGGTGCTCTTCTCAAACTGAGGAGTCAGCAGGGTCACAGGCTCTTGTGCCAGTCGGAAATTGGTCATCTCATCACATTGGTCGGCAATGACTGTGACATCAAAGAGTCGCTGAGGATAGGTTTGACCGAGAATGGATTTCACGGTATAGATGACATCCGGGTTCTTGTATGTCGGAATCAATACGATGAAACGGTTCTGGTGCTTCGACTTGGGAAGGTCGGGCTTGTGATAGAACAGTGACATAAACGCAAAGAAGAGCATATAGAGCACTGTCAACGCTACAAGACCGAAGAGCACCCAGTCAATGATGTATAGTATCAGCCAAAAATCCATATCTGTTATATTTTAGAAAAATGAGTAATTCCTTTGAGGGTCGATTTCACGAGGTCTGTTCGTCCTTTGCAGAGATACTTGAGGATATCCCTGACGGCTACCAGTCCTATCAGGTAGGCATAAGTCATATACTTCACGTCTCCTTGGATGTTGCGCAGGGCAAATAGTAATCGGTTGCGGGTGATATAATAGGTCTTTAAAGGCGACATCTGCCCTGTGGTCTGACTCTCTTTATGATAGACCGTGCAACTAGGCTCATACCATATCTCATAACCCGCACGTCGGAACATCTCAGACCAGTCGAGTTCCTCGTAATAGAGGAAATAACACTCTGGCATCATGCCCACTTTCTCTATCGCCTCACGCTTCACCATCATGGCGGCACCATGAGCATAGGGAGTCGGATGTGCCGCATCATATTGTCCCTTGTCCTCCTCTCCATATCCTATCGACTGATTACGTAGGGTAATGGGGGAGAGGGGAGTGTAGCCTGTATATTGGATAAGACGGTCGCCCCAAGAGAAACGTATCTTCGGACATACCATCCCAATCTTCTCGGAGGACGCGAGCCTATCGATAAGCGGTTGAAAGAAAAACGCCCCCTTTATATATAATAAGGTGTCGTTATTCAAGAAGAAGAGGTATTTCCCATGAGCCGCCTTGATGCCAAGGTTATTGCCTCCGGCAAAGCCAAGGTTCTGGCTGCTACGGATGACGGTGACTTGCGGATAGCGTTGCTCAATGGTGGTTGCTTCATCTTGGGTTGAGGCATTATCTACTACGATTACCTCTAATGACTCGTCATCAACAGGTAATGTGTCAATCAACTCACAGGTGTCTTTCAGCCCGTTATAGTTGATAGTGATGATAGATAATAACTTTTCACTCTTCAATTCCTAATGCTAAATATTTAATGTTCAATATTTAATGTATTACACTCTTGACGCTTTTTTCTTCTCTAATTTCAGTCGCTCTCGCTCTTGCTGCTCGGCAAACCGTTTTTCCTCCCATGCAATCCAGTCTTTCTCAATGAAGGGAAGGACATAGACGATAGAGAGTCCACCATAGAAAAGCAGGCAGTTAGGGAACTGCATCAAGATCTGGTTGGCATAGCCACCTAACTGTATCGCGACAAAAGCACAACAGAATCCAGCACCAATACCCATCAGCGAACGGCTCTTTAGTCGGAACATCGTGATATAGCAGGCACCTCCCAGCATGAGTAGCATCGTAACAATGAAAGTGGTGATCCCAATACGCCCCGCATGTACCCAGATGTAGACATACTCTGAGTCGGGAGGAATGGTAGACAACTTTCGGAACTTGTTGTTCGCAGGAACGTTATCATAGTTCGTTCCGATACCGATACCCCATGGCGCATCTTGGATATACTTCCTGATGGCTGCCTGGTTGATGGTACGTACATTTGCCGATGCATCATTCTTATTGAAGGCAGAACGCATACGGCGAATCTGTCCGTTGCCTTGTCCAATGTCTGTGAATGCGAGGAAGACATAGGCGAATCCTGCAAAAAGAATCACAGGAACTGCTATCTTGACGGATTTAGAAAGGACAACATAGACCATTATTCCTGCAAAGAGACAGACGATGGCAGTACGTGTTCCTGACGCAAACATTCCCCAAATGATGGCAAATGCAGTAAACAGGAAGAAATAGCGGTCTCTCTTAATCTTCGTAGTGATAGAGAACACAAAGAAGGCAACAGCAGCAGCGGCTGCATTACAACCATAGTTTGCCGCATCGTTAAAGGTGGAGAAATAACGAGTGATACCATTCACGATGTGGGTTCGTCTTCCCACAGTCTCCATCCAGATATTCTCTGGAGTGGTGAATCCTATTTTCTGTTGTTTCCAGGTCCAGAAAACAGAGAAGAGACTAAAGAGTGCCCACACCCATAGATACTGGTGTAATATCTTTGGTGTGGAGACATAGAGCGAGAAAACCAAGAAGATATACAGCAACTGGAATGCCATCAGACGGGCTCCACTATACCAGTTGCCGACATTGATGCCCAGGTCACAGGTGTCGTTGAGTACTTCCAACGTGCAATATCCGCACCAGGCAATGAGGGCATACAACATCAGGTTTGCCGTCCGCTCAAATTTGGGTTCTTCTCGGGCATCTACAATGGCGATTCCAATCAACAGCAATTCCAGCAACTCATTATACATAGAGGTGGGAATGCCATGAGGAAGCATCTGCTGCTTGCCGAAGAACATCACCGTGTAGTTGATAGCAAACAAAGCCCAGAAAGCAGTCATCCTCCACGTAAAAGCGGCATAGACCGCTAAGACTAGAAAAGGGGACATGCAGATCATTGCAAAAGCACTGAAACCTGTATTGATAAACTGGTAGATGGCTAAACCAAACAAGAGAAAGAGCAATAATGCTCTTCCTCTGTTCTCTTGGGCATATGTTGCAATCCCTTTGTTCATTTAGTATTTACTTGGCATGACTGTTTTCCGTTGCTGTCAGACCTAATTGTGACATACGATATACGAAGTTATTAAACTTGGTATAAGGTGGCAACTGTCCAACGAATTCCTCCACAGCATATCGACTAGCCTCTGTCAAGTACATGAAGAGCGAGTCTTTATGTTCCTCGTCCAGCATAGCCTCCACTTCCTTCAGCGCTTTCTGGTCGACATCCTTCCAAGTACGGTTGGCACGGGTAACCATCAGGTTGACGGTAGCCATGTTCAACAGGGAAGGAGCAATAGAGTTCTCATCCAAGCATGGATACTCGATGATAGCAATCTCCTCAGGCAGAATATCAGGACAGAGGTCCTTGATACCGTTTGCCATAATGAACTTGCTGTCCTCGGCAAGGAAGTCCTCGTCATAAGTCAGACGGCGAACTTGCAGGCCAATGGATATCCAATAGTTCTCCAACTCCTGGGCAAGGAAACTCTTACCGTTACCAGAGTCAGTGGAGATTAGGTTCAATACATTCTGCTGACCCTCCTTGAACTTTGGCAATAATGCCTTGCTCAACTGACGGAGTGACATGTCGGCAATCGTCTTGTTAAAACGGCGATAGCGCAGGTTGCTCTCCCTCGGGTAACAGCCCATAACGGGAATCTTGGTGATACGCTCAGAACGCATGCGGTCACGTAAGGTACGGTCAAGCAGTTCGATAATGAAGAAGTAGAGTGCTGTCAACATGAAAGTCAATAGGAAGGCTCCCAATAAGATCATCAAACGGTTGGTGGGCTGAGCATTCAATGGGAACATCGGCGGGTTCAGCACACGGAGTGTCGCTGTAGACATTTGCAGGTTCTTCTGACGCAGACGAGCAGCGTTCAATGCTTTCAGCATCTCCATGTAGTTACCCTCCACGAAACTGATATGACGATCCTTACGATCCAGTGTGGCTCCGATAGGAGAGTAGAACAAGTATTGCTGATCCAGACGCTGACGCATCACATCGGTGGCAGACATCTCTGCTCTTGCTTTCTCCATCAACAGCATCTGCTCCAACCATTTGTCAATCATATCCTTTGCCTTGACACCCGTCTCTGTGCTATAGGTGCCAGCCTCAATCTCGTGGGTCAGGTCCTTGACGGTATTAGTGGTAGCCTGCAATTCACGTTGCGCTTTCTGCATCTCCTCTTGCGCCTCGTTGTTCAGGTCACCGCCTTCTCCAGCCATTAGACGGAGGTTGGAGATACGGGATTGCAGACGAGAGATGTCCTTAATCTGATCGGTGAACTGCTTGTTGGCACGAATCACACGAGCACGGTCCCCCAATTGACGCTCCAGATAGTCCATCAATGCCTTGGACGTGGTGTAGTCCATCAACTGCTGGTTTTGGAAATTCTGTTGCTGTTGATCCAGTACGGTCAACTGCTTGGTTTGCTCACCATAGTTAATGATACGCTTAGAGATGTTGTAACGAATCAAGTCATCCTCTGCACTGGTAAGGATGCGGTACAGACGAGCAACCTCACGTTCGAAGAACTTAATAACATTATTCGTCTCACCAAAGCGAATCTGCTGATAGTGGCGGGCAAAAACCTCATTCAGAATATCCAAAGTGTTATAGGCAATACCTGCATCGTTTGCCGAATAGCCAATATCTATGATATCGCTTCGCTCCAACTGCAAGACTTTCAGTCTAGAGGTGATACTATTGATGCCAAAATAGGGATGGTAGTTGAGAATACCAAAGATATAGTTATCTTGTGATGGCTTCTCGTATGCCTTCAAGTTTGCGTAGGTCGCCGACTCACTATTATGGTTGATTAGCGCCTTGACATCAGCGGGTACTGAGGCATTCAACTGACGGAAATGCTCTGCGGAGATGTAGTTGTTGTCCTTGTTGGGATTACCATACATCATACAACGGGCAAACAGACGAAGGGAAACCTCACGGATGGTGTTCTCCGTCGTGATAATCAGCATCAAGTTGGTGATGTTAGTCTGGGGATTACCGCCGGCAACACCTGTGCCACCCTCAATGTTATATCCTGTAATCATACCCGTATAAATTGTGGTGTTCGTGTCGTATACACGCTCCATGTTTCTAGTCATGAACCAAGCCACAATCAATGCAATCAGCGGCAAGATAACCAAATACCAACGTATCTTGTATAAAAACCTGACGATATATCTGAATAAATCCATAATGCTGTGTTTTAACGGTTTCTACTTCTACTGCTTTTCTCGTATGCCCTTGCTGCGCTGGCAGATCTCGATGCCTCGCGAGCATCAAGGCGAGAGGCTTTTTGCTGGGCGTTCTTCTCCGCTCTCTCTAACTGCTGATAACGTTTCTCATCCGCCTTCGACTCCTTGGCGATACGCTTCTCCATTGCTTTGTTCTCACGACGAATCTGACTTTCAGACTTGTGTATCGTGCCATCCAAGGTCACCTCAGTGGTAGCATTGGTAATAATCGGGGTGCGGGAGAGAATTTCCAGAGTGAGAATGTCTGTCATAATTTCAGTTTGAAGAACCTGATATTCCTTCACCACGTCCAACTCATGCAACTTAGTCCATGCATAGTCCTCTATGTTCATGTTACCCTGATGGAAGTCCTCCTGGTTCAAGGCACCAGCACCTTGATAGGCAGCAGCACCTTCACTGGCAGTCTTCAGGGTTACCAACGTATTGGTAATCTTAGCATATAAGGTACTAATCTGAAGTTTGAGATCTTCAAATTTGGCATCCTTCTCTAACCCTGCTTTTTCTGCCTCCAGACGCTTACGCTTGATAGATGGTGCCCAGTCTAGAATATCCTCTAAGGGAACATTCACGTTGACACCAACATTCCAATATGACTGCTCGCTACCGTCCTTCGACTCAAAGATAGGAGTGAAGTTCATGGTACCCGTCTGGTTGTTGGTCAACTGGCTGTAAACATCCGTCTTACCATAACTGTAACTGGCATGGGCACGGACATAGGAGAAAATATGGCGCTTCTGTTGGGCGACTTCCGCCTTGGCAAGTTGCTCGGCTTTCTCCATTGATAGGATATTGGGGTTCTGTTTGGCGTTCTCAAAAAGAACAGAAAGCGGTGGGAGATGGAACGTGGAAAAGTTCAAGGTGCTCTCTTCACTGGAATCAAAGAATCCCGCACTGATACCACTTTCGTCTAAACTTTGAGCATGGGTTGCTGAACCTATGCCAAGTGCAATGGCAAAAAGTAGTAGATGTCTTATTTTGTTCATTTTTCCTAAGTGGGTTAGACTATTTTGATTATACGTTTTCCTTTTGTACAAAGGCAAAGAGGGTACGGAAGATAATCTTCATATCCAGTATGAAGTTGTAGGTCTGCCCGTATGTGATATCCAACTGCTTGCGCTCCTCAGCAGACATGTTGCCACCTTTACCACGCTCCTCGACCTGCCATAGACCAGTAAGTCCTGCAGGTGCCATGAAGCGGTCGATGCTAGAGTCGGCGGTCAGTTTCTCTGCCTCATAGAGTGGGAGAGGACGGTTGCCGACGATAGACATATCGCCTTTGAGAATATTGAAAAGTTGTGGAAGTTCATCAATACTGTATTTGCGGATAAAGTGTCCCACCTTAGTGATACGTGGGTCATTCTCTATCTTGACAAAGGCATTGTTGATGTCTTCCTCCTTCTGCTTGTTGAAGTCACTCTCTGCCACCACGAAGTCATCACCGATAAGCATAATCTCCTCGTCGCTGATCATCATCTCAGACTCCATGCCCATATCCAACATGTCTTGCTCGGCTTCATCACCGAGTGGAGCCGTGATGGTCTTGTGCTCGTCCTCCTCTTCTTTCTCTGCATACTGGTTACTGGTCTTGCTGAGGTCCTTTAGGCGCTCTTCGGCATCAACATACATGCTGCGGAACTTCAAGAAGTCGAAAATGGTATAGTTGGTACCTACACGCTTTGACTTGAAAAGGATAGGACCTTTGCTCTCCAACCTGATAGCGATAGCAGTCAAAATGAAGATTGGAGAAAGGATGATGATGGCAAGCCCGGAGAAGATGATGTCGAACAAGCGTTTCCATACTGGAATCTTGAACTTCAGGATCTTGTAGCGGGGTGCCTCATCGTCGAAGAGGATGTTCTCACGGTCGGAGATGAATTGTATCTTCTTGTTCAATGCCGTCACAGAAGCGTCTTTGTTGATGGTGTCGTTCACACCGCACTTCATGTAGATGTTACGCTCCTCCTCTGACATGTCGTCGGTCAGAAGGATGATATAGACATTACGGCATTTCTTGCGCAGATAGGTGATAGCCGTAATATCCTCACTACGGACATTACGGTCGAAAAATACAATAAAATGCTCATTGGATACGTGAGGGGTACACACCTGAGCCGCATCCTTGTAGGCATTTGTCATTCTGACCAATTGCCCCGGGATGTATTTGAGCCTTTCTTGTGTCTTTGGATTGTTACCTAAGTAAACAACACCTATCATAATGATATAATAATTAGAATTAGATTAGTTTGGAAGGATCTTTTTGACGCGGATCTTTAACTCCATGGGATTAAATGGCTTGACAATATAATCGACTGCGCCAATCTCCAACAGGCGGATACGCTCACTGGTTGAGTCCTCGCTGGAAAGCATGATTACAGGAATGTGACGGAACAGTTCGTTTTGCTTGATCCACTCCAAGAAGTCATCACCACGCATTCCTGGCATGCGGATGTCTGAAATGATAAGGTCTGGCGTATTACCAGCCTGAAGCCACTTGACACCTTGCAAACCGTCGGGTAACCACTGGACATCATAATCACTCATCAAGTAAATCGAGAGCACCTTGGCGATGGTCTCCTTGTCATCTAGTATTAATATTTTTTTCTTCATATATGAATAAAACTTAGTTCTCGGTTATGTTATTCTAATGTGCAAAGGTAAAAAAATATTTTTAATTGTAGTCAAATAATGATAAAAAAATGCCAAAAAAGAGGAAAAAAGTTGGAATTTAAAAATTATTTAGGGAAATTTGGGCTGTTAAACGTAATAATAGTAGAGAATTTATTTTCAACATAATTATGGCAAATAGATATCTATTAGGATTCGATGTGGGCAGTTCTTCTGTAAAAGCATCGTTGGTAAACGCAGACACAGGGAAGTGTGCTGCAGCCGCTTTCTTCCCAGAGAAGGAAGCACCGATTATGGCGGTAAAAGCAGGTTGGGCTGAGCAAGACCCTCAGATGTGGTGGGATAATGCGAAGCGGAGTTTGAACAAGATCATGGCAGAGACTGGAGCCACAGGGGAGGATATCAAGGCGATAGGTATCTCTTATCAGATGCATGGTTTGGTATGTGTTGATAAGAACTTGAAGGCTTTACGCCCTTCTATCATCTGGTGTGACTCTCGTGCTGTACCTTATGGTGAGAAGGCTTTTAAGGATTTGGGCGCAGACCAGTGCCTGAGTCATTTGCTGAACTCTCCTGGTAACTTTACGGCGGCTAAACTTGCCTGGGTCAAGGAAAACGAGCCTGAGATATATGCTCAGATTCACAAGATCATGTTACCTGGTGATTATATCGCCATGCGTCTTTCTGGCGTTGCCAATACAACGGTCAGTGGACTTTCTGAGGGAATGTTCTGGGATTTCAAGAACAGTCAGGTGGCTGATTTCCTGATGAAATACTATGGTTTTGACGCATCACTTATCGCCGATATTGTACCTACCTTTGGAATTCAGAGCGAGGTGAGTGCTGAGGCTGCCGCAGAACTCGGATTGAAAGCAGGTACACCTATTTCATATAGAGGGGGCGATCAGCCAAATAATGCCTTGTCATTGAACGTTCTCAATCCTGGTGAGATTGCTGCCACAGCAGGCACCTCTGGTGTTGTTTATGGTGTTCTTGGTGAGGTGAACTATGATAAGCAGAGCCGTGTGAACACTTTCGCCCATGTCAATCATAGTATCGACCAGACTCGTCTGGGTGTCCTGTTGTGTATCAATGGAACAGGTATTCTGAATGCATGGGTACATCGTAATATCACTCCAGATGTAGGTTATGCGGAGATGAATGACCTTGCCGCTACTGTTCCTATTGGCAGTGAGGGTGTGACTATCGTTCCGTTCGGTAACGGTGCAGAGCGTGTGCTGGAGAATAAGGAGATCGGATGCTCTATTAATGGTCTGAACTTTAACAAGCACAACAAGGCTCATCTTGTTCGTGCCGCCCAAGAAGGCATTGTCTTCTCTTTCTGCTATGGCATGGAGATTATGCAGCAGATGGGTATGGATATTCAGAAGATTCACGCTGGCAAGGCAAATATGTTCCTGAGTCCATTGTTCCGCAATACTTTGGCTGGTGTTAGTGGGGCTACTATTGAACTTTATGATACCGACGGTTCTGTAGGTGCCGCCAAAGGTGCTGGTATCGGCGCAGGTATCTATAAGGATAGTAATGAGGCATTCGCAACGTTGGACAAGTTACAGGTCATCGAGCCTGAGGCAGCCAAGCGTAGTGAGTATCTTGCTGCTTATGCCGCATGGAAAGAGACACTGAGTAAGAACATATAGTTTTTGGGAAGAACTCTGTGAAATGGAGGCTTCAAACGACCTGTTTGAAGCCTCCATTCGTATCGTTTGAAGCCTCCATTTGACTTGCTATTGATATACTTTCGCTTCCCGCTTACCTTGCAGGACGGCAAGGGCGTTAAGGGCAAGTGCCTCCATCTCGTTCTCTCCTGGGAAAGTATAGACGGGAGCAATAAAACCGATGCGGCGTCGAAGTTCACTGACGATATAGTCGGAATGTGCCATGCCACCAGTCAGAAGGACGGCATCAATATTACCGCATAGAACTGCGGCCTCAGCGGCAATCTGCTTTGCGACATGATAAAGCATGGCATCCACCAGCACCTGTGCATGTTCATCACCCTGTTTGATGCGATCCAGAATCTCTCGCATGTTGTTCGTTCCTAGATGGGCGGTCAGACCTGCCTGTCCCGCGATACGTTTCAGTAGTTGTTTCTCTGTATACTTGCCACTGAAACACAAACGGATCAGGTCTGCTGCAGGCAAAGAACCAGCACGCTCAGGTGAGAAAGGTCCCTCACCGTCCAAGGCATTATTCGCGTCAATGGCACGGCCATGCTCATGGGCTGCAACAGAGATTCCCCCTCCCAGATGACAGATAATCAGATTCAAATCCTCGTACTCCTTCCCAATGCTGTGGGCATAACGGCGGGCAATGGCTCGCTGGTTGAGGGCGTGCCAGATACAGATGCGAGGCATCAAGGGCGATCCGCTGATACGTGCCAAGGGTGACAACTCGTCTACTACGCCAGGGTCAGCGATGAAAGCACGGCAATGGGGTATTGTAGAGGCAATCTCATGGGCTATCAGACAACCGAGGTTACAGGCATGGCTGTGCATCACACATCCATGTAGGGTGTCATCCACCATCTTGTCGTTAATCTCATAGACACCACCGGCGATAGGTTTCACTAGTCCGCCACGTCCGATGACTGCATCAAACTCCAGAGGAATCTCTGTCTGTCGCAACTCGTCAAGAACCAGTTGGCGACGGAAGGCACGTTGTTCTAGCACATCACCAAACTGTGACAACTCTTCCGCATGATGGGTGATGTTACGGAGTAATATGGGCTTCTCGTCATCATAGACGGCAATTTTCGTCGATGTTGAGCCTGGATTGATGACTAGTATCTTCATATCGCTGCCAGTGCAAGTGAGTAATATTTTGATTCGGGACTATCTGCTCTTGACGAAACCACACACGGACACTGGGTACCCTGCAGTACGCCCGCCGTCTTAGCATAAGCAAACAGTGTCAGTGTCTTGTAGAAAACGTTACCCGCTACGATGTCGGGGAAGATAAGCGCGTCTGCTTGTCCGTCAATAATACTGTGGATTCCCTTCTCGTGAAGACTGACACTGTCAAGTGATGTCTTCAAATCGAGTGGACCGTCAATCAGACAGCGTCCGAATTTACCCGTCTGTGCCTCGGCGATAATCTCAAGATAGTCAGCGGTATAGGGGAATGCCTTGGCACTGACTTTCTCGGCACAGTGGATGAGAGAGATACGGGGTTCCTCGATTCCAAGGGCATGACATACGTAGTTTACGTAATAAATCTGTTGTCGTCGCTGTGCTTGGGTTGGGACTGGAATCACTGCCGCATCGGTGAAGAAGAGTAGTTTTTCGTACTTTGGAATCTCTGCCATGGCGACATGGGTGAGTACATGTCCTGGTCGGATGATGCCTTTCTCCTTGTCTAAGATAGCGCGCAGAAGGACATCAGTATTGATTAGTCCCTTCATCAGGATGTCTGCATCTCCATTCTTGCATAGTGCCACGGCACGACGAGCGCATTCTTCCTTGTCGTCTCCATCCACATAGATAGGGTCTATAAACCCCATTTCCTTGCCTTTCTCTACGGCATATCTGGTACTGGCGTCATTGGCAGAGACAACAGCCACGCGCTTACGGTCGCCTCGCTCTTGCAAGAAGACAATCATGTCGTTTAAGGTCCGGATAGGTTGCATAGGCTTTATTTGTCTTGTCCACTGAATTGCTTGATGCGCTGCTCCTCAGAGAGTTTGCAGATCAGTAGTGTGTCATCATTCTCTGCCACGACATATCCATCTAGTCCCTGGATGACAACTTTCTTCTCCTGAACGGTATGCACCATACAGTTATGCGACTCTATCATCGTGATGTCTTGTCCGATACAGGCATTTCCGTAGAGGTCCTGTTTGGTGTTTTGCTGCAACGAGCCCCAGGTGCCTAAGTCACTCCATCCGAAGTCGGCGGGACATACAAAGATTTCCTCTGCTTTCTCCATAATGGCATAGTCGACAGAGATATTCTCACACTCGGGGAATAGACGGTCGATCTCCACCTGCTCCTTGTCTGTGCCATAGATGGGGAGCATCGACTCGAAGATTTTAGCCATAGTAGGCTGGTAAATACGGAAGGCATTGACGATGGTGCTCACATTCCAGATGAAGATGCCAGCATTCCAAAAATAGTTGTTTTTACTGATATATTGTTTAGCCGTCTCTAGGTCAGGCTTCTCACGAAAAGAGTCGACACGGAAAATGCTTTTGTTTCGGAGGGAATTACTTGACAGGGCAGCCTGAATATAACCATATCCCGTTTCAGGACGTGAGGGCTTCATGCCCAAAGTGACAATGGCGTCGCTGTCGCTTGTAAATTCCATGCATTCTGTGATGACGCGACGGAACTCAGTGGTATCCATGACAATATGGTCGCTGGGTGACACTACAATATTTGCTTTCGGGTCGGTTGACTTGATGCGCCAACTGACATAGGCGATACATGGGGCTGTGTTACGACGGCAAGGTTCACAAAGGATATGGTTACGAGGTATCTCAGGTAACTGCTGTGACACAGTATCCACATATTTCTGGTTGGTCACAACCCAGACATTCTCATGGGGTATGATGGTCTCGAAGCGATCTACGGTTAATTGGAGCAGTGTCTTACCAGTACCCAGCACGTCGATAAACTGCTTGGGATTCTCTGCTGTACTCATAGGCCAGAAACGGCTTCCTACGCCTCCTGCCATGATGACCAGATGGTTGTTGATTCTTGCCATAATAACTTCTAATTATTAATTATTCGGCAAATATACAAAAAATATTTGAAAAGAACGAATCTTACTGTTTTTTTCTTTTTAGTAAGTGACGAATGGCGAAATAGGCGATTGCCAATATGACAATGGCGATGATAATCATCTTGATGTATTCGGCATATTCGCTGATCTTGTCATTAAGTTGCTCCTCGGGCACGATAGCATGCAGATACCATCCCAGAGCGGCAAGAATACTATGCCAAACACCGGCACCAATCGTGGTGTAGAGCAGGAACTTCCAATAGTTCATCTTCGCCAAACCAGCAGGAATGGAGATGAGATGGCGGATGCCAGGGATGAGTCGCCCTGTCAGGGTTGCCACAATACCGTGGTCGTCAAAGTATTTCTCGCTCTTCTCCACCTTCTCCTGATTCAGTAAACACATCTTACCCCACTTGCTGTTGGCAAAACGATAGATGACGGGTCTGCCCACATAATAGGCAACCAGATAATTGATGGAAGCCCCTAAGTCGGCTCCTATGGTGGCAAATAGTATCACCAGGAATACATCGAGGTTGCCTCCTGCGGCATGATAGGCGGCAGGTGTCACTACGAACTCAGAGGGGACGGGCACCACCGTACTCTCAAGAAGCATCAGAAACAGGATTGTCCCGTAGTTGAGGTTGGAGAGAAGGGAAGAGATGAGATTCATTGTTTTAATTTGTGATAGATATAACTATAATAGTCTTTTGCTGCCAGTTCCTCAGGAAACAAGCGTCCTAGTACTAGTCGTGCCTCTTGCGGATTGTTCTCTACCGCCATGCGGAGATAATACAGGAAATCCTCAGTAAACCCCAAGTCCCAACAGCACAATGCCATATAGGAATAGGCAAGTTTATGGTCCTTGGTAGGAAACATTGAGAAGAATTTCTGGAAAAGGTCATAGGCAGCCCTGACATATCTGTTCTCATAGAGGGAGATAATGATACGCAAGATGGTAAGAGGGTCATTTTGTGAGCGTTTAATGGCATTCCTAAACACCTTCTCCGCCTCGTCTATACAGTCGTTCTCCAGATAGACATGTCCTTTTAGCACTTGAATCTCAAAGGGGTCACAGTTCAAATCCGTTGCCTTGTCGATATATCTGATAGCCTCATCCTTCTGCTGGAGAGCACTATAACAGAGTGCCAATTCTTGATATATCTCTAAAAGCAGTGTGGTGTCAATGTCACTGAGTGTCAATAATTGCTTAAAAACCTCTATTGCCTCCTCATAGCGGTTGAGGTTTACTAGGCAAGACCCCTTGTGCAACAAACATAGTTCGTCAGGATGGTTGATGGTGTCGTAACGATTGAAATAGCGAATCGCTTCCTCATAATTGCCTGTCTGGTAGAGAACATTTGCCTTTGTCATCAGGGCGTCAGTATCTTCAGGGTTGATGGCTAATGAGAAATCGCAACTAGTTAACGCCCCCATATAGTCCTTATCTAAAAATTGTGCGTTAGCAAGGGAATTCCAGTATTGCGTAGAGTAGGGATCCTCGTCTAAGAGTTCTGTGAAAATACGTTTACATTCTTTGTAGTTTCGTATTCCAAAGAGGGCATGCCCCATCAGTTCTTTAAAGGCATTGCTGTCGTTCCCCTTGGAGCGCATCAGCCATTCGTACGCTTTGTCATTCAACTCATATGCGAAATAGATGTTCGCCACGTCCATGATGAAGTCCTCATATTCTTCGGGGGGAACTGTCATGAAGTAGTCACGTAGGTAGGCATCTGCCTCATCTTCCCGCTCCTGTGCTATCAACAATTCCGCCTGCATATAGTGATAGTCGGGATCGTCCTTGCTTTCAATCTGCTCGATGCATTCCTTTGCCAAGTCGATATCTCCATCCGTCAGAGCCTGACGTGCCTTGAAAACGTTGGGCTGGGTGGCATTGGGGTATACCGATAGCGCATATTCTATCACCTCACTGGCTTTGTCGTCATAGCCATTGATGTGATAGTAGTCTGCGATATCCGCCAAATCATCGGCATCAATAAAGGCAGGATGTCCCGCATTGAAAGACTCCTCGAATGTGCTCAGGATATTCCTGAACTCCTCGCTGTCGAAATAAACGTCGCCTGTTCGGATCATCTACTTGTTGATCTTAGCCCATGTGTCCTTCAAACCGACAGTTTTGTTGAAGACCAGTTGGCTGTCTGTCGACGACTCGTCAAGGGTGAAATAGCCAATACGCTGGAACTGTAGGTAGTCACCGGGTTTCTTTTCGGCAAGGTATTGCTCTACATAGCAGTTCTTGAGGACTTTCAGAGACTCTGGGTTCAGCAGTTCACGGAAGTCACGCTCGTCGGCACTAGGATTCTCGACAGAGAACAGACGATCATAGAGACGAACCTCTGCGGGTAGACAATGTTGTGTACTGAGCCAGTGAAGCGTCTTTCCCTTGATCTTACGGTCGGCACCAGGCATACCACTACGTGTTTCTGGGTCATAGGTGGCATAGATGGTCGTCACATTACCTTCAGCGTCTTTGTCGCAGGGATGCTCCTCATCACATTTGATAATATAAGCATTCTTCAGGCGCACCTCTTTTCCTGGAGCAAGACGTTGGAATTTCTTTTCAGCAACCTCCATGAAGTCGTCACGTTCAATCCACAATTCACGGCTGAAGGTGATGGTGTGCGTGCCATCTGCCTCGTTCTCGGGGTTGTTGATAGCGTTTAACTCCTCTGTCTCTCCCTCTGGGTAGTTGGTGATGACCAATTTGACAGGATTCAGAACAGCAGACACACGGCATGCCTTTTTATTCAGGTCGTCACGAACGGCAGCCTCCAACAAGGCATAGTCGTTCAGGGCTTCAAACTTGGTGTAGCCAATAGAGTCAATGAAGTTCCGGATGCTCTGGGCGGAATAACCACGACGGCGCATGCCACAGACTGTTGGCATACGAGGGTCATTCCATCCGTCGACCAGTCCTTCGTCCACCAGAGCCTTTAACTTACGCTTCGACATCACTGTGTAGGTCAGGTTCAGACGGTTGAACTCTATCTGGCGGGGACGGTAGTCTTGCTGTCCTTCCTTCTCTTGCAGGAAGTCTATAAATTTGTCGTAGAGAGGACGATGAGGCACAAACTCCAAAGTGCAGATAGAGTGGGTAACGCCCTCAAAGTAGTCGCTCTGTCCATGGGCAAAGTCATACATCGGGTAACAATGCCATTTCGTACCTGTACGATGGTGGGGAATATGAATGATGCGGTAGATAATCGGATCACGGAAGTGCATGTTCGGATTTGCCATGTCAAGTTTCGCGCGTAGAACCATGGATCCCTCTACTGCCTCTGCTGTGTTCATTAGTCGGAACAGACGGAGGTTCTCCTCTATTGGGCGATCGCGGAAAGGACTGGGTCTGCCAGCCTGTGTCGGAGTACCTTTCTGTTCTGCGATCTGCTCCGAAGTCTGTTCGTCGACATACGCCATTCCTTTCTCTATGAGCCAGATGGCGAAGTCCCACAACTTCTCGAAATAGTCAGAGGCATAAAAGACATTCTCCCAGTGGAAACCTAACCATTTGATGTCGTTCATGATGTTCTCCACATATTCCGTATTTTCCTTGGTGGGGTTGGTGTCGTCGAAGCGGAGATTACAGATGCCTCCGAACTTCTCGGCGATACCGAAGTCCATGCAGATGGCCTTGGCGTGTCCGATATGTATATATCCGTTGGGCTCTGGTGGAAAACGAGTCTGTATTCTTCCTCCATTTTTACCAGCGGCAAGATCGCCTTCCACCATTTGCTCTACAAAACTGAGACTCTTTTTCTCTTCGTTCTCAGTCATTTTCTTCTCTTCTGTCATGATATATTAAACGTTTAATTTTGTTTGCAAAGTTACACAGAATTCTTCAATTCCTGCAATTTCGTTTTAATTTTTTGCCATCGTATATAAAAATATGTTATTTAACATACGAAATAATTTGCACGAATGTTAAAAAGACAGTACCTTTGTCCCCGTTATCCTGAATACAATCTTTTTACCTTAAAAGGACTAATACCGAATTAAATTGCCCCTCGCTGTGAAGCAAGGAGCATTTTTTATTTGATGCCTCTCTCATTGAGCGCCTTGGTATATTTTGCCGCGTTCTGCAAGTGTTCCGAATAGGTCTTGGCAAAGTTATGGGTACCAGAGAAATCTTCCTTGGCACACATGTAGAGGTAGTCGTGCTCCACATGGTTCAGCACGGCATCAATACCCTTGATGGAGGCAATCTTGATAGGACCAGGAGGCAATCCTTCGTTGACATAAGTGTTATAGGGACTGTCTACCTTAAGTAATTTGTTGTAGATGCGCTTTAGCCCAAACTCCTTCAGGGCGAACTTAATGGTGGGGTCAGCCTGCAAGGGCATGCCTTGCTTTAGGCGATTCATATACATTCCCGCAATCATCGGCTTCTCTGCCGTGTTTGCCGTCTCCTCATCGATGATAGAGGCGAGGGTAACAACCTCGTTGGGAGTTAGTGCTATCTTCGCCGCCTTGTCGGTGCGTCCTTCCTTCCAGAAGCGGTCATGCTCCTTTTGCATCCGTTCTAGAAGTCCGTCTAGGCTCACATTCCAGTAAATCTCATAGGTATTGGGTACAAACATGGCGGGGATAGTGCAGGTGTCATAGCCGTATTTGCCGCAGACCTCTTGCGAGAAGAGTGCTGAGGCTATTGTGGCAGAGTCGAGCATGAGTTTCTTGCCTAAGACTGCGGCAAGTCGATCCATTGTGCGGACTTCGGGAATGGTGAGTTTGAGACTCTCTTGCAGTCCGTTTTTCAGGTGGCGGTAGATGGTGATGGCTCCCTCACCAGGTTTGATGGCATATCGCCCAGTCTTGATGTTCTCCGTATATCCAGCATGTCGAAGCAAGGTCTGCAGTCCTGCCATAGCGGTAGGATGGGCTATTGGCTTGATTTTGGCAATCACGCTATCTTGTGTGTCGTCCTCATCTATATATATATAATGTATATCATGGATGGTCGATACAGGTCGCATAAAAAAGTAGAATGTTAATCCTAACACCAGTATCAAGCCAATGATAGCAGGGGTGAGATATTTCTTTGAACTGGGTATTTTCATGTCAAATCATATTTTTTCGTTGCAAAGATACAAAAAACTCTAAACTCTAAACCCTAAACTCTAAACTTTTTTGTATCTTTGCAACAAACTTAGGCTGTCATGAAATTGAGATTCAGTATACGCTATCGTACGGCATGGGGGGAGAGCCTGCATGTCTGCATCGCCTATCATAGTCAAGATGGTACTGTTAGGAAGTATAATCTGTTGATGCAAACGGAGGATGGAGAGTTGTGGACTTTGGAGACTGCCGCATTGGAGTCTCGTCAGCATCCGCTATCCCATATCGTCTATATCTACCAAGTAGAGAATGCCGACGGGGATGTCCTACGGAGGGAATGGGACATGGTGCCACGTATCTACCATTTCGACACGTCGAAGGACTATCTCTTCCCAGACCAATGGCATGACATGCCCTTACCCTATCACCTCTATACCAATGCCTATCTGACGATGATGAAAAGACATGCCAACGAGCATGTGGAGGCTCTTCGCCTTCCATTGTTCCGTCGCACGATTACTTTCCGAGTGTCAGCCCCGCAACTGCAACCAGGACAGTCGGTAGCCATCTGTGGCAGTCATCCTGCTATTGGCAGTTGGAACACCTCACGCTATCTTCGGATGGAATATGCTGGGCAACACGAATGGATGCTGACTGTCAATGCCTTGGGCATGATATTCCCAATCGAGTATAAGTATGTGGTAGTCAATGATGAGACGCATGAATTAGTCTGTTGGGAAGAGGGTGACAATCGTGTGATCGATGACAGCCAACAGCCCTCAGCAAATAGTCAGGAACTCATCAGCGATGGACAGGTGCTGGTGCTTTATGGGGAGCAGTTGCGCTTACGGGAGCAGACTTGGCGTGCGGCAGGTGTCGCTGTCCCAGTGTTCTCCCTACGTAGTGAGCATTCCTATGGAGTAGGTGATTTCGGCGACCTGAGACGACTGGTTGACTGGGCTGTGCTAACGGGAATGAAAGTCATCCAACTGCTACCCGTCAATGATACAACGGTCAGCCATAGTTGGCAGGACTCTTATCCTTATAATATTATCAGTGTCTTTGCGCTCCATCCGCATTATATTGACTTGGAGGCGGCAGGCACGTTGAAGTCCAAGCAGGTGATGACGAAGTTCCATCGTCGCAGACAAGAACTGAATGCTTTGTCATATAGTGACTATGAGGCAGTAGACCGTGTGAAGAATGAGTATTTGGGGCTGCTCTTTGAAGAGAAGGGAAAGACTATCATGGACAGTCCCGAATATAAGGACTTTGTCAAGAAGAATGAGGAATGGTTGAAACCGTATGCGGCTTTCATAACCACCCATTCACCCCATCAAAGCCATCAGCCCCATTACACCTATTTCCTTCAATACCTCCTTCACCGGCAATTGAAGTCTGCTGCCGACTATGCCCGCTCCAAAGGAGTTATCTTGAAAGGCGACCTGCCTATTGGAGTCAACCGCGAGAGTGTGGAGACCATGGAGCATCCTGCGCTCTTCCACCTTGACTCGCAGACAGGAGCGCCCCCCGATCTGTTCACCTCTCAAGGACAGAACTGGGGATTCCCCACCTATCAGTGGGGGGATGAGTTAGTCGACTGGTTCCGCAAACGTCTTAAGCACATGGAGCAGTATTTCGATGCCCTTCGCGTCGACCATATTCTGGGTTTCTTCCGTATCTGGGAGATTCCAAGGGATGCCGTCCATGGACTATTGGGGCATTTCTCACCAGCCTTGCCGTTGACAGTCGGTGAGATAGAGTATTTTGGACTGCCGTTCCGAAAGGACTTGTTTACTCGTCCGTTTATCAACGATCGTTTGATAGAACGTCTGTTTGGCATACATGCACAATATGTCCGTGACAACTTCTTGGTGCGCAAGGCTTATAATCTCTACGACCTGAAAGACGAATGTAATACACAGCGTAAGGTGGAGGCACTATTTGCTGACCGACGAGACGAGAGTAGTTTGTGGATTCGTGACGGACTGATGCGACTGATCAGTAATGTGCTTTTTGTCGAGGATCCGCGTCAGCCAGAGATGTACCATCCGCGTATTGGTGCTATTAACGAACCCATCTTTGAGGCATTGAGTAATGAGGATAAGGATGCGTTTATGCGACTCTACAACAACTTTTTCTATCAACGTCACTCGATGTTTTGGGGACAACAGGCACTTAAACGCATACCTGCCATACTGAAGGATTCCAGACTGCTTATCTGTGGAGAAGACCTTGGCATGCTTCCTGACTGTGTGGAGCCTGTTCTCGACCAGTTGCGTATCCTCACCTTGGAGATTCAGCAGATGCCTAAGCAACAAGGTTTCGAGTTCGCCCATCTGGAGGCTAATCCCTACCGCTCTGTATGTACTATCTCCACCCACGATATGTCGCCTTTGCGACTTTGGTGGCAGGAGAGTCCCGAGCGTCGTCAGCGGTTCTATGTCACGATGTTGCAAAAGGAGGGTCGTGCGCCTGAGCAGTTGCCAGCCCACCTTGCCGAAGAGATTGTCGCTCGTCACTTGTATTGCCCCTCCATGCTCTGCGTTCTCCAGTTGCAAGACTGGCTTGCCATGGACAGTGAACTACGTTCGAAGAACCCGCAGGAGGAGCGCGTCAACGTACCGAGCGATCCTTATAACCGTTGGAAGTATCGTATGCACCTCACTATCGAGCAACTTCTCTCCGCCGACCGCTATAATAATAAGGTGAGAACCATGATAGTGCGCAGCAAGCGGTGATGGCTCTTTAGTCTGTTATTCATACCGCATGGAACGGGCGGGATGAATACGGGATACGAGGAAAGAGGGGGCGATGAGAACGAAGAGGGTGACGACAAGGGTGGCGATGTTGAGTAGCACGATGATGGCGATATTGAGTTCCATAGGTGCTGTGGTTACATAATAATTGGCGGGGTCGAGTTTGATAAAACCAGTATACTGCTGCAACAAGATGAGGCCAATACCGATAAGGTTGCCCCAGAGCATACCCTGTCCGATGATGAAGACGGCAAACCAGAGGAAGGTATGGCGCACACTCTTGTTACGTGCTCCTAATGCTTTCAGCAATCCTATCATCTGCGTACGCTCTAAAATGATGATAAGTAGACCGCTAATCATGGTGAAGCCGGCAACACATACCATGAGGACGAGGATAATCCACACATTGATATCGAGAAGGGATAACCAGGAGAAGACCTGGGGATAACTCTCTTGTATGGTATGGGAAGTCAATATCTCCCCATAACTGTCAGTATGTCTGTTGACCCTCTCAACTACCAAATCAGCGGTAGTCTTCAGTTGGTTGAAGTCACTTACCAGTAGTTCCGCGCCACTACATTGGTCGGCATTCCATTTGTTGAGTTTGACAGGGACGGGGAGGTCGGTAAAACAAAGGCTCTCGTCAAACTGTGTCATATTAGTCTCGTAGATGGCAGCCACCGTGAAACGACGCGCCCTGACATCATTGTAACTGATAAAATAGGCGAAGACACGATCACCAGCCTTCAGTTTGAGTTTATTTGCCATCCTCTGCGAGATGACTAGTTGGTTGGAGTTCTTCTTACTGGAGAACTGAGGCATCTTGCCAGCCACGATATTATTCTGTAGGAAATGGGTGTCGTAGTCCTCACCAATACCTTTGAGAACGACCCCAAGGAAGTCATCGTCCGTCTTGAGAATACACTGTGTCAACGCATAGCGACCGACATGCCGTACACCGGGTATGCCTTTTAGAACACGCATCAGCGAGTCGTCGATGCAGACAGGATAGGGTGTGGTGCTTTGGGAAGTCAGGAAACTCTCCACTTGGATATGGCTGCCGAAACCGACAACCTTGTCACGGATGGTATGCTTGAACCCCATGATGACACTGACCGTGACAATCATCACGGCAAGTCCGATCGCGACACCGATGGTGGCTATACGAATAGCGGGACGACTCACTTTACGCAGGTCGCCATGATCGGAATAGATCCTGTGGGCAAGGAAAAACGGAAGATTCATTAATCCAAGACTCTTCCCGGGTAAGCCTCTAACGCTTTCTGTAGTACGACAAGGGCGCGCTCCAAGTCTTCCTTCTTCAGCACGTAGGCTATACGAACCTGATTGATGCCGGCCCCTGGCGTGGTGTAGAATCCAGCGGCAGGTGCCATCATTACCGTCTCACCCTCATACTCGAAGTCGGCAAGGCACCAGCGACAGAACTTCTCGGCATCGTCGACAGGTAGTTTAGCCACCGTGTAGAAAGCGCCCATCGGGATGGGGGAGTATACCCCTGGAATGCGGTTGAGACCGTCAATCAGACATTTACGACGCTCCACATACTCGTCATAGACATCACGGTAATATTCCTCGGGAGCATCCAGCGAAGCCTCGGCGACAATCTGTCCTATCAGAGGAGGTGACAGACGTGCCTGACAGAACTTCATCACAGCCTTGCGTACCTCTACGTTCTTCGTGATCAACGCACCAATACGGATACCGCACTCACTGTAGCGCTTTGAGACAGAGTCGATCAAGATGACATTCTGCTCAATACCCTCAAGGTGACAGGCGGAGATATAGGGTGATCCCGTATAGATATATTCCCGGTATACCTCGTCAGAGAACAAGTAGAGGTCGTATTTTTTCACTAAGTCACGGATCTGCTGCATCTCACGACGAGTATAGAGATAGCCCGTCGGGTTGTTAGGGTTGCAGATCATGATGGCACGGGTACGGTCGTTGATCAATTCCTCAAACTTCTCTACCTTGGGAAGGGAGAAACCCTCCTCAATCGTGGTCGCAATAGTACGAATCTTCGCACCGGCAGAGATGGCGAATGCCATATAGTTGGCATAGGCAGGCTCAGGCACGATAATCTCATCGCCAGGATTCAGACAGGAGAGGAAGGCGAACAATACCGCCTCACTACCGCCCGATGTGATGATGATATCGTCGGCAGTGACATTAATATTATATTTCGCGTAATAACTGACTAGTTTCTCGCGATAACTCAAATAGCCCTGCGAGGGAGAATACTCCAGGATATTACGGTCGATTTCCTTCAAGGCATCAAGTCCTACCTGCGGGGTGGGCAGGTCAGGCTGTCCGATGTTCAGATGGTACACACGGGTACCCCTTTTCTTAGCGGCAGCGGCAAGAGGTGCGAGTTTCCGAATTGGTGATTCGGGCATCTCCAGTCCGCGAACAGATATTTCCGGCATGTTCTCTAATTTACGTAAATCGGATGCAAAGGTACGAATTTAATTCATAATTCACAATTAATAATTCATAATTATTTTGTGATATTCGGATTTTATGCTTACTTTTGCGCAACGAAACGAACCAAAGACATGAATTACGAAGAACTATTGGCATCGAGAAAGGACGGGAAACTGAATAAGACCCGTCTGCCGATTGGCGATTACTACCGTCAGCAAATTGACGGGAAATATCGTAGTGTGGTGGATATCAAGCCTGAACTGAACAGTAACATTAAGTTCTGTGAGGCGTTGAAGACGGAGTGTGAGCAGAATGCGACTCTTACCAACCAGCATATCCTGCATTTCCGTCCGCAAGAGGAAGGTCATGACATCACTCGTCTGGAGATGGAGCAGGGACAGTATCAGCCCTTGCAGCAGGTGTTGAATGACACCCCGTCCATTGTCGCAGAGCCTAACTTCATCGAAGAGTTCACCCGCCAGTTATTGGAGACAGCCGCCTATCTGCATGAGCAGGGAGTCTATGGCGTGTGCTATTCTCCCCAGACCGTATTCCTTCGTAAGGGTGATAATGCCGTCTTGTTGTCGCATGTGGGCTCCCACTATCTGACGATGAGCGACCCCTCCCAACTTTATCATGACGGCATGGAGGAGTTTGTGGCTCCCGAGGTGATGAACAAAGGTACTATCGACAATCGTTGCGACATCTATTCCATCGGTAAGTTGCTGCAGAGAATCTTCGACCAGGCTGATATGCCATTGGCGTTGCGTAAGGTTGTCAAGCGTGCCGTCAGCGAGGCACCCGAGGATCGTTTCACTACCCCTACGGATATGTTGTCGAGCATCAATCGCAAACGCAACACCTACCGTTCCTTGGTGACGGCAGTCATTGCCCTTGCCATCGCAGGTCTGGCGATAGCCCTCTATTTTGATATGATGCCTGAGAGCAATCCCGTGGAGTTTGTAAAGCCTGCTCCCCGTCAGGCTACTGATGATCTGATAGATGACGGCTTTAATCCTGAGGAACTGGGTGTGACGAGCGACGGTGATTCTCTGGTGGCTGCCGAACGAATGTCACAAGAAGAGTATCAGGCGAAGGCTGAGGCAATCTTCCGCAAGCGTTACACAGAGGCTGCTGATAAGATTCTCTCCAAGATATATAATAAGGAGAATATGAATGTCAGTGAGAAAAATTTCCTGTCTCAGAGTGAGTCGACCGTTAATGACTTGATGAAGGCACAGCAGGAAATCGCCGCAGAGTCGGCACTTGATCCTTCCAGAAGTCAGTTGATAGCCACAGAGATTATTGAGCGTCTGACAGAACAGAAGAAGAATGCGTTAGGTGGCTCCAACAGTCGTGGCATCCAGAAATAGTTGCCCCCTCGTAATATCGTTATATCGCAATATTGAAATATCGCAAAAAAGAAAAAATATGAGAAGTAGAACAGCAATTTGGTTTGAGTGTAAAATCAACTACGAGAAGACCATGGAGGATGGTCTGCAGAAGAAAGTGAATGAGACCTATACCGTCGATGCCCTTAGTTTCACCGAGGCTGAGAAGCGCATCATGGAAGAGATGTCGAGTTATATCAGTGGTGAGTTCACCGTCAAGGATATCAAGATCGCTCCCTATAAGGAGATATTCTTCAGTGACGATCCCTCCGCCGACCGTTGGTATAAGGCAAAACTGCAGTTTATCACCATCGATGAGAAGACGGAGAAAGAGAAGCGAAGCAGTGTCAACTACCTCGTGCATGCCGCTACCTTGAAAGGGGCTGTCAACAATATTGAGGAAGTGATGGGAGGTACGATGATCGACTATGTCATCGCCAGTGTCACGGAGACGACGTTGATGGACGTTTTTGAGTATGGCAAGTCTACTCAGGACGACAAACCAGAATACGAAGGATGATGGACTACGATGTCAAAGGTCATTTGAAGCAAGTGCTTGCTGATCTGCCACAGGGTGTTCGCCTTGTGGCTATTAGTAAGTATCATCCCAACGAGTATATCGAAGCCGCCTATCAGGAGGGACAGCGTATCTTTGGTGAGAGTCATGAGCAAGAACTGCGCCAGAAAGTGGAGTCTCTGCCTAAAGATATCCAGTGGCATTTCATCGGTCATCTGCAAACCAATAAGGTGAAATACATTGCTCCTTATATCACGATGATTGAGGCTGTTGATTCTCTCAAACTCTTAAGAGAGATAGACAAGCAAGCCGCTAAGAATGAGCGTGTTATAGATGTGCTGTTAGAACTCCATATCGCAGAGGAAGAGACAAAATACGGACTCACCCCTGACGCTTGCCGACAGTTGCTTGCAGAGGGAGAATGGCGTTCGTTGAGCCACGTCCGTATTTGTGGTTTGATGATGATGGCATCGTATGTGGAGGATGAGTCACAGATTCGCTCGGAGTTCCGTATCGCCCGACAGTTGTTCGACGAACTCAAAACCCAGTATTTTGCTGATGAGCCTTCCTTCTGCGAACGCTCGTGGGGCATGAGTCACGACTATCCCATCGCAGTAGAGGAGGGTAGTACCATGGTACGTGTAGGCACCACCATCTTCGGACCGCGAGTCTATTGACGCATTCTTTGCTTGTTGATGGAGTAAAACAACCTGAAGCATTTTCCTCATTCATCGTAAGATGCATAGGAATCTTTTTTTCCTCCGTTCTCGTAACTCGTTTCTCTAAACGCTCAATACGATTATTGACTGCGTAACCACGCAGCAGATATTCTTTTAGCACTTTATTTGCCCATTGGCGGAAATCGGTTTGGTACAATACGATTTCACCAGTTTGTCTTTCTTCCTGTGCCATTTATCGCCCCCAATACAGCCTTTCCTCTTAAATTTTCCGCCTATTAACAAACTTTAAGGGGGGTGACGCTTTTTAACTAAAAAAGTAGTACATTTGCAGCCAAATAACCCTTAACAATAACAATTTAATAAAACTAAAGCGTATGAAATGTAGATTTTTACTCTTAGTGGCAGCACTGCTGATGATGTGCAGTGGCGTGAAGGCTGACAATGTGTTGTATGCCGTGGTGGACGGTACCACGATGACTCTCAAGTATGGCGAGATAGAGGCGGGTGCTGTTGAATATCAGTATTGGAATTCAGACTGGAATGTGAGTTTCAAAGGAACTATCACAAAGGCAGTCATTGATGCTTCCTGCGCCGCCTATGCAGCCGAATCGTATTCGAACCTTTTCCGTGAATGCGACAAATTG
>JAFTGH010000053.1 GCA_017458005.1 Prevotella sp.
ATCGTCAAATGCTGCGGCAGAGTCTTTCAATGCCAAGGTCAAGGCTTTCAGGGCTGCACTCAGAGGTATCAGGGACGAGAAATTCTTCCTCTACAGGCTCTCTATGATTTATGCTTATCCCCACTGATTATCGACTGACCCTATTTGCTGTGACCGATACTCTGCTGGCGACATTCCTATCTCTTTCTTAAAGAAACGGCTCAGGTGCTGGGGATACTGGAAACCAAGATCGTAGGCAATATCCGTAATCGTCTTCTGCGGGTCAACAAGTTCACGTTTGATAGCATCGAGGGTATGCAGTTTGATATGCTCCTGTGCGGTCTTTCCCGTCTCTTTGCGAATAAGGTCGCCAAAGTAATTAGGTGACAGGCATAGTTCCGAGGCGCAATAGCGGACAGTAGGCAAACCGTTCCTCATGGCGTTATTACCCTCAAAATATCGTCTCAGCAATTGCTCAAAGCGAGAGAGCAGGTCGCTGTTGGTAATCTCACGAGTAATGAACTGGCGCTCGTAGAAACGCAACAAGTGGTCAAGTAATATCTCAATGTTCGAGACGATAAGGCGACGTGTCAGGCGGTCGATGCCATGCTCTAGTTCTGTCTGTATCTCATTCAGACAATGCAGGAACACCTCACGCTCACGCTCCGACAGATGCAGTGCCTCATTAGCCTGATATTCGAAGAAGGTATATTCCTTCAGATTGCGGGCAAGTGACGTGCCGTGGATTAACTCCGGGGCGAAGAACAGTCCCCATCCGACTGGTTGGAACAATTCCTTGGCATCCTTGCCTAATGCCTCGTTTGTCGGCTCTATGCCTACTACCTGTCCTGGTGCCGTAGATACCACAGACCCCTTGTCGTAGTCATAACGAGAGCGTCCATAGACAATATCGCAGAACTTCTCGTCTTTCAGCATCACCGAGTAAAAGCCGTTCGTATGCCGCATGTGCCTCATAGGCTTTGCAAGTCCTAAGTTTACCACACTCACCATCGGATGCAGGGTCTCCACACCCAGCATCTCATTAAACTCCTGTATCGTCTCGAAATGTGTCATAAGGTTTTGTTTACGAGTACAAAGGTACAAAGAAATATCAAGAACCGTGTATAAATCTTACGGATTGAGTTACCAAAATTACGGATTCTTGCAAAAATCAGTAAAAATGATAAGCGAATCCGTAATTTTGGTATAACATTATTGGAATAAAAGGCGTAAATTTGCAATATTAAATAATTTAAAGGAGAAAGAACTATGACTAAAAAAGTTTTGATTGCGTACTACTCTCGTCGCGGGGAGAATTATGTAAACGGAAGTATAAAGAACCTGAAATTGGGTAATACGGAGGTGGTGGCAGCAAAGATCAAGGAGTTGCTGCCTGATGCTGACATATTCCAGATTGACACAACCTACGAGTATTCAAAGGACTATATGACCTGCATCGAGGAGGCTAAGCAGGAACTGCATGACCAGATGCGCCCCGAGGTCAAGGATCCACTGGCGAGTATTGACGACTACGACACCATCATCCTTGGCTATCCCAACTGGTGGGGCACGATGCCAATGGTTGTCTACACATTCCTTGAGAGTTACGACTTCACTGGCAAGACCATCATTCCCTTCTGTACCAACGAGGGAAGTGGTATGGGAAGCAGTGAGCGCTTCATTAAGAAACTCTGTCCGACAGCCAATCTGTTGAACGGCACACCGATTCACGGTGCTGAGGCTGCTAACGCTGATCGTGAGGCAAAGCATATCGCTGATTTAGCAAGACAATGAAGAGAGGTCAAGTCCCATAGAAGACTTGACCTCTTTATATTATTCACACTTGATAGTTATCCGTACGTCTCTATCAAGTATTTTACAAACTGAGGATCACCAAAGTTGATGGTACCTGTATCATGCTGATTCATGGTGGCAATCTGCTGCATCTCATCGGTAGTCAATGTAAAGTCGAAGATGTCAAAGTTTTGTGCCATACGCTCCTTATGACTCGACTTGGGAATAGCGACAATACCACGTTGGGTAAGCCAACGAAGCGCAACCTGTGCGGCGCTCTTCCCATACTTGCTGCCAATGGCTGCCAGCGTCTCACTCTTCACAATACCGTCAACACCCTGTCCACCAAGCGGTCCCCATGCCATCATTTTGGTGTTGGTCTCCGCAAGAATCGGTTAGATACCTGTCTGCTGAATCATCACATTACACTGCAACTGGTTCACCATCGGCTTCACATCCACATAATGGGCGAAGTCGAAGAAACGGGCAGCCTGGAAATTTGAGACACCAATGGCACGTACCTTACCTGCCTTATAGGCATTCTCCATGGCACGCCAGGAGCCAAACACATCACCATAAGCCTGATGAATCAGCAACAGGTCGATGTAGTCGGTCTGTAATTTGCGCAGACTCTCGTCAATGCTTTTGGCAGCCTTTCCCTCACCGGCATTGGATACCCAAACCTTTGTTACAAGGAAGATATCCTCACGTTTGATACCCGACTTAGTGATTGCGGCCCCTACACCTTCCTCATTAGCGTATGCCTGAGCCGTATCAATCAGTCTATAGCCTACTGACAATGCGTCACTGACGCAACGCTCTGCCTCCTGTGGTGGTACTAAAAACACACCATAACCCAATGTCGGCATCTGAATGCCATTAGAAAGTTTAATATATTCCATCGTGTTATATTTATTTGTTATACCCGATTTTCTTCAACCACTTCTCTACACGACCTTTTCCCTCACGGGCATCATGACCGTAGATAGAGAAGGCATCGAGGAAGTTTGCTTTTGGATAGGTCTTCTTCAAATCCTTCACACAACTACCGAGACCAGAGCCCTCGTGAGTTGTGAAGGGGATGATGGTCTTGCCGTTCAGGTCGTATTTCTTGAAGAAGGTAAACATCACTTGTGGATAGGTGCCCCACCATACGGGTCCACCAATAAATATGGTGCTGTATTTCGACATGTCGACGCTGCCCTCAAAGGGAGGCAACTCGCCATTCTGCTGCTCTTTCTTGGCAAGGTCACAGAGTGGTTTGTATGCCATGCCGTCATACTTCTTCGTCTTAATCTCAAACTGGTCAGCACCTGTTATCTCAGAGATGTAGTCAGCGACGATTTTCGTATTGCCCACCTTGATGTTGCCTACGGCATAGTTATCACCAGCATGGGAGAAGAAAACTACAAGGATTTTGCCGTCTTTCTTGGCAGCCCCAGCCTGTATCTCTTCAGTTTCAGGATCGTTCACATTCACCTCACCTTTTTTATTGCCGCTACATGCGGTTGACACCAGCATACACAAAGCGGATGCCAGAATATATCTCGTTGCTTTCATTTTTTCTTCTGTTTTAAAGACTTGCTATTAATATTTCCTTAATGTCTTGCTCTGTCAGAGGAGCATAGGCTTTCTCCAGACCTTCGTTGACAGCAATATGATGCGCCATCTCATCAATACGACTATCGTCGATTCCGACCTCACGCAGATGCATCGGGATATTGATGCTCTCGAAGAACGTATAGGTAGCATCGATGGCTTTCTCTGCAATCTTCTGTCTAGGCAGTGAGGCATCGATGCCAAATACGTTGATACCATATTTCACGAAACGGTCGATGGTCTTATCATTCAGGATATGACGCATCCAACGTGGGGTGATGATGGCAAGCCCCTCACCATGCGTGATGTCGTAGTATGCACTCAAGGCGTGCTCGATGCCGTGGCAGGGCCAGCCACTGGGGCTGTTTCCCAGTGATAGGATGCCATTGCAGCCATAGGTGCAGCAGAGCATCATCTCCGCACGGGCGGTATAATCCTCAGGATTGTCTAAGCACTTACGGGCATTCACCATCAGCGATCGTAGCATCGACTCACAGAAACCATCATTCAACAGCGTGGAGTCGGCAACAAAATACTGCTCCATGGTGTGGTTCATTGCATCCGCACAACCAGCGGCAGTCTGCTTCTTCGAGACACTGAACGTATAGACTGGGTCGAGGATGGAGCATACAGGGAAGAGCAGTGGGTCCATATATCCAATCTTATCATTGGTCTCTGTACGTGAGATCACGCCTCCACAATCATATTCCGAGCCAGTAGCGGCAAGTGTCAGGATATCAACGATGGGCAGCGCTGCCTGTGCCTTTACCTTATAGGTAATCAAATCCCAGACATCACCATCGTATTTGGCACCAGCGGCAATTGCCTTCGAGCAGTCGAGTACGCTACCACCACCTACGGCAAGAATGACATCCACCTGTTGCTCCTTGCAGATACGGATACCATCAAGAACACTAGGGGCATACTTCGGGTTAGGCTGAATGCCAGAGAGTTCGAGAATCTCGAAGTCGGCAAGCAGTTCCTTCACTCGGTCGTAAAGACCTAACTTCTTAATGCTGCCACCACCGTAGGTCAGCAACACACGCTTGCCAAGAGGACGCATTACCTCTGGCAATTTCTGAATCGACTCCTTACCAAAGATGAGTCGAGTCGGGGTCATGTAATCAAAATTCTGCATAGTTATACTATTTAATAAATCATTACTTTTTTGCAGCCTCTACCTCACGGATGCAGTTCAGGGCATTCAGCGTACGGGGATAGCCGATGAAGGGAAGGTTCGAGGAGATGACGGCAATGAGGAAGTCCTTGTCGTTGCCGACATGGTAGTTACCTGCGATGTGACCTTTCAACTGGGGCTCGCAACCACCCTGGGCCGCAAGGAAGCAGAAAGTGATGAGTTCACGGTACTTCATGTCCAACCCCTTACGGGTATAGTAATCGCCAAAGCAGTTGTCGGCAAGCCAGTAGTTGATATGACGACTGTCCTCGGGACCCGACTTCCAGAAGTCACGCATCCCTTCGCCGAAGCAGTCGACCTGTGCCTGTGTGCCAGCCTCACGACGGTTCTCCTGCGTAGTCTGCGCCTGTGGGGGCAGAGGTAGGGTGATGCCACGCTGTCCGAAGATTTCATTGGTGGCAGTCAGGAACGGACGTACACGACCTAACCCGAGATAGGCGGTAGCCTGATAGACAATCTCCTTTACCTCGACTGGTGTCACCCCATTATCAAGGGCTTTAGGCAGTATCTCACGATACTCATCGATACCCTGACAACCGAGCAGTGTCGCCAGATAGCAGATATGACGGGTATGGTCGTCAAGTTTGGTCTTTACCTGATTGACAACCTCATGATAGGCAAATGCCTCAAAACGTTCCGTGAACTCTGGGTCGGTAGAACTCTGCATTTGCTGACTGGCAGGCAGTTTGTCGTATTCCTCATCAACGACGGGCTCCAGCCATGTGGTGGAAGAACCTTCCTCCACTTTCGTCATGTAGGTGACGTGCTGCATCCATGAATCCTTGGCTGCGCCGTGCCAGTGCTTCGCCTCAGCAGGGATTGCCACCACTACGCCTGGGCGCAGAACCACGGGTTCCTTTCCCTCTTCGATGTACCAGCCACAGCCAGCGACGCAGATAAGCACCTGCACCGACTTATGGTGGATATGCCAGTTGTTGCGGCAACGAGGCTCAAAGGTCACGTTCACTGGTCCACCGTTCTGTGCGTCGAGCGGAGCCAGATAACTGTTACCAATGAAATACTGGGCGTAGGCGGTGTTCAATTCTCCTTTAGGCCATACGCTAAAATCTACTTCTTGTGCACTCATATTCATTGTCGTTATGAAAGTGATGATGGTTATTAGAATCTTTTTCATTTCTTAATGTGTTGCTTTAAGATACTGCAGGTCTCCATACCAGTAACTGGCGGTGCATCCACCGTCGATGAGCAGGTCGGCACCACTGATGAAGCGGCCACGGGAGGACATGAGGAACTCGGCAAGGTCGCCCACCTCATCGGGAGTACCGGCACGACGGGCTGGCATACCCTCAATCATCTTTAGATAGCCCTCCTTGCGTGGACCATGCAGTTCGTCGTTGGCAAGCGGGGTGATGATGATACCAGGACTGATGCTGTTGATGGTTGCACCGCGATGCCCCCAGCGGGTGGCTTCGTACATCACTCTCAAAACATTGCAGCGCTTTGAGTATTGATAGGCTTTCAGTGTGTCATCAATCGCTTTGATGAAAGGAATCTCCAACAGTTCATCACACGGTGTCATGGCAAGCGCGTCGTTTTCCTCCTGTGGCAATGCGGGCAGACGGTGACCGCTTTGCGAAGAGATAATGACACCACTACCACCCTCGGCGATGACCTTACCAAACTCCTCTATCAGCACACTCGTACCATAGAGGTCTACTTGAAGGATATGTTTTACGGGAGCCTGCGAGGGAGATACACCAGCGGCATTCACCATGTGCTTCACCTCGCCCTTACTGGTGGCGAACTCCACCAGTCTCAGGATGTCCTCCTTAGAGCCGAGGTCACACTTCATCGTCGAGCACTCGAAGCCCGCATCCTCCAATGTCTTGGCGGCACGCTCAGCGTTCTCCACACTATAGTCTGCCAATACCACATGCTTACCTGCCGATACACGGCGAATAATTGCCTGTCCGATGCTTCCTGCACCAATCAGAACTGAAACTTCTTTCTTTGCCATTTTGTATTATTATAGTTTTATAGTGCAAAGATACGAAGAAATTCCCAATCTTTTTGTATAAATTTTACGGATTCACTTACCATAATTACAGAAACTGCAATTATTAGTATTTGTAAATTATGCTTTAAATAGTTGGATATTTACAGGAAATTTCTTATTTTTGCAGAGATTTATTGAACAGAATACTGTAATGAGACTAAAATACCTATTACTAACCCTTGCTGTAGTTACACCGACAGTGGCTACGCATGCCGATAATAAGGAATCCTATAAGGAATCGAAGGAATATGTGGCACTTCGTGATTCCGTGCATCATGCTTTTAATGATTCGGATAGTGCGCGCTTTTTTGCGTCTGTCGGGAAATTGGAGTCATATTTGTTGAGTCAGGATGATTTGCATGCCTACTATACACAACGATGCAATGAGATCGTGTTCCAACTCAACCGCCAACGTATCTTTGAGGCTTATAAACTTGCCACCCAGTTGTCGAAGGAGTTGACAGAGAAGAAACTCGATAAAGAGATGTATATGGCTATCAACATGATGGGTCATATCTATAACTTTAGCGGTAACAAGGAGGGAGCCAAGCAGTGTTTCTGGGAAGTGATACGCCGTATGGAGCAAGAAGGCTATACGGAGAGTCTGCCACCTATCTATATGAATCTGGTGAATATCGTGATGGATGAGGATCCGCAAGAAGCATTGCGGCTGATAGATCAGGCAGCGTCTATTGCCAAGAAAACATCTCCGGAGCGTGTATTTGATATTGAGTCCCGTCGTACCCTTGCCTATTATCTATTGGGTGACAACCAGCGTTTTCAGGAAGGCTATAAGGCATATCGTGAGGGTGTGGAAAAAGGATTCTCGTCAGTCCATGGTCGAAAACTGGAGGTCTTCTACCTCGCGTCACAAGGGCATGTTGATGAGGCTGTGCGTCTGGCAGCCGAGAGCGGTGATGACCCCTATGAGACACAGGCTGAGATATATTCTGGTGCAGGACGTTGGCGTGAGGCGTACGAAGCCTATAAGAAGGGAGTGGCAGAGACTGACTCCCTGAACAGTCTGATCCTTAGCAGTTCGATGCAGGGCATCCAGAATGAATTGAAAATCTACGAGGCAGAGCGCAGGGCTAGTCGTCTTTGGCTCTATGGTCTGGTGGCGATAGTCATTCTTCTGTCCTCACTCGTGGTGGCACTGGTCTATATCGTCCAGATGCGGCGTCGCCATCTTCGTGAGATGAAGCAAGCCTACGACAGGGTGCTGGAGTCTGATAAACTGAAGACAGCGTTCATACAGAATGTGAGTCATGAGGTCCGTACTCCCTTGAATGTCATCGCGGGCTTTGCCCAGGTGCTGGCAGCGACAGAATATGATATCTCCCCACAGGAGCGTCAGCGGATAGCCAATACCATGATGGGTAGTACCCGACGTATCACGACCATGGTTGATGAGGTGCTGGAGATGTCGATGAATGAGGCTGGAACGAAAGAGCAGAACCTGTCGGAGGTACAAGCGAACGTGACACTCCGTCGTATCATGGAAGACTTCCGAAGAGAGGTGGGACATCTCAGTACCAAGTTCTATTTTGAGACCACCCTTGACGATGACTTCATGATATGGACAAACGAGAGCATGTTACGGCATGTTATCAACCCATTGCTTGACAATGCGGTAAAGAATACAGAGAGTGGGGAAGTAAGGATGGTCTGCGGGAAGACACCAGACCAGTTGGTGATTGCCATAGAAGACACGGGACGTGGAATCCCTGCGGAGGAAGCAGAGCATATCTTCGAGCGTTTCGTGAAATTGGATAGTTTCAAAGAGGGAATGGGTCTTGGACTGACTATCTGTCGCTCTATGGCGAATCGTCTGGGTGGTGATGTCAAACTTGATACCTCATACGCAGGACCCGGTGCTCGTTT
Organism: Prevotella sp.; assembly: GCA_017458005.1. Taxonomy (GTDB): domain Bacteria; phylum Bacteroidota; class Bacteroidia; order Bacteroidales; family Bacteroidaceae; genus Prevotella. The sequence continues at coordinate 8,472 of JAFTGH010000053.1, forward strand.
TGAAGTGAGTCTCCCTTTGACATATCAAGAAGATAATAACAAATAGCATATCATATGAAAAGAAAAGTAATTCTATGGCTTGCCGTCTTCGCTGTGGGACTGGCAGTACAGGCTCGTGAACGTTTGAATTTTGACACAGGATGGCGTTTCATCCTAGCCGATTCGGCGCAGATGGCAAGTCCGTCGTACGACGACTCTAACTGGCGCCTCCTAAATCTTCCGCACGACTGGGCGATAGAGGGCGACTTCCTTGCCTCCAATCCCTCAGGAGCGAGTGGGGGAGCACTGCCTGGTGGTATTGGGTGGTATCGGAAAACCTTTACCCTTGATTGCCAGAACACACCTGATGACTGTTATTTCATCGAGTTCGATGGTGTCTATATGAACTCTACCGTCTATGTGAACGGGCAGAAGGTAGGACACCGTCCTTATGGTTATAGTTCTTTCGAATATGAGATTACGAAATACTTGAAAAGTGGTACTAACGTGATAGCGGTCCGAGTAGATAACTCCGACCAGCCCAATTCCCGTTGGTATTCTGGTTGTGGCATCTATCGCCATGTATGGTTCACGCAGACCAGTCCTGTTCATGTGAAGCACTGGGGCGTTCATGTCGTTACAGACGCCAAGACAGGACAGGTGAAAGTGGACGTGGCAGTTCAAGGCTCAGGTTTCAAGGTTCAGAACACGGTCTTCGATGCCACAGGCAAAGAGGTGGGATTGAAAGTGAAGAAGCCCCGTCTCTGGTCTACTACCGACCCATATATATATAAGGTACGCACGCGAGTGATGGTCAAGGGACAGGTTGTCGACGAGGTATGGACCAATACGGGTTTCCGTGATTTCAAGTTTGATGCCCAGACAGGTTTCTGGCTCAACGGCAAGAATATGAAACTCAATGGTGTCTGCGAGCATCATGACTTCGGTTGCTTAGGTTCCGCCCTTAATGAGGATGCCCTGCACCGTAAGTTGTCGAAACTAAAGGCGATGGGTGTCAATTCTGTCCGTTCCTCTCACAATCCTCCAGCACCAGAACTCCTGAATATGTGCGATACGATGGGACTCATCGTGATGGACGAGAGTTTCGACATGTGGCGGCGTAAGAAGACGGCAGGCGACTATGCCCGTTTCTTCGACGAGTGGCATGAGCGCGACCTGACGGATTTGGTGGTCAGGGATCGTAACCATCCCTGTGTGCTGATGTGGTCTATCGGTAATGAGGTGCTGGAACAGTGGTCGTCAGCGGATGCCGATGAGTTGACGTTGGAGCAGGCAAACCTGATTCTGAATGCCGGGCATGATGCGTCCATGCTGGCTCATGGTAAGGAAATGAGTCCGAACTCATTGTTGACACGTCATCTTGCCGATATCGTTAAGCGTTATGACACAACCCGTCCTATCCTTGCAGGATGTAATGAGCCAGATCCTAACAATCATCTCTTTAAGAGCGGTGCTATTGATATCATTGGCTTCAACTACCATCACCAATGGGTGAAGGATGTCCCCAAGAACTTCCCGGGTAAGCCGTTTATCTTCTCTGAGAGTGTGTCGGCATTGCAGACGACAGGATATTACAAGATGCCTTCCGATGCTGTCACATGGGCACCCGAGGAGTGGTGGCTTCCTTATACCGACCCGTCTATGATGTGTTCCTCGTATGACAATATGCATGCCTCTTGGAGTTCTACCCATGAGGAGACTTGGGATGTGGTGAAGCATAATGCTTTCGTGGGTGGACAGTATATCTGGACTGGTTGGGACTATATTGGTGAACCGACTCCCTATGGATTCCCTGCTCACAGCAGTTATTTTGGTGTTATCGACCTTGCTGGTCAGCCCAAGGATGTGTATTATATGTATCAGAGTGAATGGACTGATACCCCTGTGCTGCATCTCTTCCCCCACTGGAACTGGCTGGAAGGTCAGGAGATTGATATGTGGTGCTACTATAACAACGCCGATGAGGTGGAACTCTTCATCAATGGCAAGAGTCAGGGAGTGCGCCGTAAGACGGCGGAGCAACCAGACGGGCGTTATGATATGCACCAGATGAAGGCGAAACTAAATAGCGAGTATCATGTGGGATGGCGTGTGACCTTTGAGCCAGGTGAGGTGAAAGTCGTGGCACGTAAAGACGGCAAACAGGTACGTGAGGAAGTCATCAAGACCGCAGGGCAGCCCGACCATATCCAGTTGAGCATCGACTATCAAGGCAAGAACACCACGTATGTCAAGGCTGTGGTGGTCGACAAGGACGGAAACCGTTGTCCTTGGGCTGAGGATCAGATATTCTTCGACACGGATGCTACTATCATCGGTGTGGATAACGGCAGCCAGTTCTCGATGGAGCGTTTCAAGGACAACAAGCGCAAAGCGTTCTTTGGGCGTTGCTTCGTCGTGCTGAATGGGCATGGCACACTGACTGCTAAAGCAATAGGATTAAAATCAAACACGATACGACTATGAGGAAATTCATGTTGTCCTTGTGTCTGTTGGGCTGTGGGATGGCTACGGCGCAGGCACAGGTGTATCTCGACCCGAAGGCTCCGATAGAGGAGCGAGTGAAGGATGCGTTGTCACGTATGACCATCCATGAGAAGGTGCAGTTGCTGCATGCGCAGAGCAAGTTCACGTCGGCAGGTGTCCCCCGTCTGGGTATCCGTCAGTTGAATATGGACGACGGTCCTCATGGTGTTCGTGCCGAACTGGAGTGGAACTCGTGGTCACCGGCAAAATGGACGAACGACTCCGTGGTTGCCTTCCCGTCGCTGACCTGTCTTGCCGCCACTTGGAATCCCGAGATGAGTAGACTCTATGGTAAGGCGATTAGTGAGGAGTTTGCTTTCCGTGGTAAGGATATCCTGTTGGGACCTGGCTGTACCATTGCCCGCACCCCCTTGTGCGGTCGTAACTTCGAGTATACGGGAGAGGACCCTTACCTTGCTGGTGAGATAGTCACTCCTTATATCCAGGCGGCTCAGGCGAATGGTGTCGCCTGCTGTCTGAAACATTTCTTCTTGAACAATCAGGAGATCAACCGTTTTGGTGTGAATGTCAACGTCAGTGAGCGTGCCTTGCAGGAGATATACCTGCCAGCCTTCCATAAGGCGGTGTTGTTCGGAGACCTTTGGACGGTCATGGGCTCGTATAACCTTTGGAAGAATGTCCATTGCTGTCAGAATAACGACCTGTTGAATGGTATCCTGAAGGAGGAGTGGGGCTTCGATGGGGCTGTCGTCAGTGACTGGGGTGGCGTGACCGATACCCGTCAGGCAGCCTTAGGCGGAATGGATATTGAGATGGGGTCATATACTGATGGTTTCACGAAGGATAGTGAGTTCGGCTATAACGACTACTATCTTGCCGATAAGTTTGAGGATCTGATCAAAAAGGGTGAGATCCCCATGTCCGTACTGGACGACAAGGCGACCCGTGTGCTGCGCACCATCTTCCGTACCTCGATGAATCCTAATAAGGTCGTCGGCTCCCAGTGCTCGGAGGAGCATTACGCCATCTGCCAGCAGATTGCCGAGGAGGGTATCGTGCTGTTGAAGAATGCCAGTCAGAAGAAGCAAGAGGCGCTGTTGCCTATCAACGCCTCGAGATACCAGCGTATCCTGGTCGTGGGTGAGAATGCCACCCGTTCCTTGACGGAGGGTGGTGGCTCTTCTGAGTTGAAGACCCTCTATGACATCTCTCCGCTGGAGGGGCTGAAGACCCTTTATGGCGATAAGGTGGAGTATGCCCAGGGCTACTATTCCGGACGTGCGATGTACGGGCATCAGGAGGAACTCGACCCTGTTAGACAGGACTCTTTGCGACAAGACGCTCTTGCCAAGGCGAAGAATGCTGACCTTATTATATATATAGGTGGACTGAACAAGAATGCCAAGCAGGACTGCGAGTCGAACGACCGTGAGTCGTATGACCTCTCGTTCGGACAGAACGAGTTGATCAGTGCGTTGGCAAAGATACAGAAGAATATCGTGGTGGTGACCTTTGGCGGTAATGCCTATGCCACCCCATGGATTCAGCAAGTGCCAGCCTTGGTACACTGTTGGTACTTAGGTTCTATGTCAGGCACCGCCCTTGCCAATGTGCTGTCAGGAAAGGTGAACCCCAGCGGCAAGTTGCCTGTCACCTTCGCCAAGCGTTACGAGGACTATCCCTATGTGCAGTATGGTGAGAGGGCTTATCCTGGTGTCAACAACCAGGTATATTATGACGAGGATATCTATGTGGGCTATCGCCATTTCAACACCCGAAAGATAGAACCGCAGTTCGCCTTCGGTCATGGTCTCTCCTATACCACCTTTAAGTATGGAACCCCTACGCTGAGTGACGATAAAATCTATCATGAGTTAGGCACTATCACGTTGACCATCCCCGTGACGAATACGGGTAAGGTGGCGGGTAAGGAGACCGTCCAACTCTATATCAACGACGAGAAGAGTTCCGAGCCTCGTCCCTTCAAGGAACTGAAGGCTTTCAAGAAGGTGGAACTGCAACCTGGTGAGACGAAGAACGTGTCCTTTGAGATTACGGGCAATGACCTTTGCTTCTATAGCGATCATGGCAGTTGGATCGTGGAGCCAGGTAAGTTTACCGCCTATATCTGTTCCAGTGAGACGGATGTCCGCGCAAAAGTATCATTTACTAAGATGTAATAGTCTATGAAGAAAATCCTATATTCTATCTGCCTGTTAGGCATCTCCCTGTCGGCGACGGCACAGTTGCGGACTTCAGCGGGAGTACAGTATCTGCAGTGTATGCCCAAAGACCAGTCGGGCGATTTCTCCGACTTGAGCAATACCTATTTCCTTGCCGACTCGCTCGCTTCCTTCGATGCGGCGAAAGGGGAGGGACTGATAAACTGGAAGCGCTATCGGCTCTCACCTCGTCAGGCTTTCAACCTCAACGGCTACTGGCCTGTGCGGATGCAGATGCTCGACTTCCCAGACACCCAGTATGACAACGACCCCAACCTGTCGTTTAAGATTGACTTCGTCAGTCCCCGTTGCGTGCGAATCCGGATGGCAACGTCGCCCATCGAGGCTCCCCGTAAGGACAGCGAGAGCCTGATGCTTGCCGGTCCTGTGCCCTCGTCGTCGGCATGGCGTATGGTGAGCGATGGTAATACCATCGCATACAGGACAGACTATGGGACGGTGGAGATACAGAAATACCCTTGGCGTATCGTGCTGAAGGACAAGAACGGCAAGGTGATGACGCAGACCCGTCATATCATCGATAATGACTCCTCGCAGGTGAAACTCCTTCCTTTCTCCTTTATCAAGCGTGGTGCCGACAACTCCCGCAGCATCAACCCCGTGCTGACGATAGCCCCGGGTGAGCGTATCTATGGTTGTGGTGAGTCGTTTGGTGCCTTGAACAAGGTGGGACAAAAGGTGCAGTTGATGGTGACTGACCCGCAGGGACCGGAGACCGACGGACAGTATAAGCCCGTTCCGTTCTTCTTCTCCAACCGTGGCTATGGTATCTTCATGCATACCTCAGCCCCTGTCACCGCCGACTTCGGTGCGTCGTATATCGGTGCTGACCGCCTGTTTATGGCGGATGAGCAGATGGACTTCTTCGTGTTCTTCGGTGAGCCGAAGGATATCCTCAATGAGTATACCAATATCACGGGAAAGTCACCGATGCTCCCCCTCTGGACCTTCGGTACGTGGATGAGTCGTATCACCTATTTCTCTCAGGAGGAGGGTCTGGAGATAGCCAAGCAACTCCGTCAGCATAAGATACCCTCTGATGTCATCCACTTCGATACGGGTTGGTTTGGGGTCGACTGGCAGTGTGACTATGAGTTTGCCAAGGACCGCTTCAAGAATCCCAAGGCGATGCTCGACCAACTGAAGAAAGACGGTTTCCATACCTGTCTCTGGCAGTTGCCGTACTTCACACCCAAGAACCGTTTCTTCCGTGAACTCGTCGATGGCGGTATGGCGGTGACGAATGCGGCAGGTAGTCTGCCTTACGAGGATGCTGTCCTCGACCTGTCGAACCCCAAGACCGTACAGTGGTATCAGGATAAGATCGCAGGACTCATCAGACTCGGTGTCGGAGCCATCAAGTGCGACTTTGGTGAGGCGGCACCCTATGACGGTTTCTACTATAGTGGTCGTGGCGGAAAGTATGAGCACAACCTCTATCCCGTCCGTTATAACAAGGCGTTATGGGAGGCTGTGAAGGCGAATAGCGGCGAGGGTGTCATCTGGGCACGCTCCGCCTGGGCTGGTTCCCAGCGTTATCCCCTGCACTGGGGGGGCGATGCCGCTACGACGAATACAGGTATGCTGGGTGACCTGCGTGGCGGTCTCTCCTTCGGACTGAGCGGCTTCTCTTTCTGGAGCCATGACATGGGTGGCTTCGTGACAGCCTCGCCCGAGGATATCTACCGTCGTTGGCTGCCCTTCGGCTTCTTGTCGAGTCATACCCGTGCCCATGGTGCGCCTCCTACAGAGCCGTGGCTGATCAGTGAGAGTTTCACGAAGGCTTTCCGTCAGTCGGCGGAGATGAAATACAAACTCATGCCTTATGTCTATGCACAGGCAAAGGACTGCTCGGAGCGTGGACTGCCCATGGTACGCGCTTTGTTGGTGGAGTTCCCCGACGACCCGGGTGCCTGGCTCGTGGAGGATGAGTATATGTTCGGCTCCCAGATCCTCGTGGCTCCCTTGTTGGAGAGTGGCGACAGCCGTACCGTCTATTTGCCTCGTGGCAAGTGGATTGACTACCAGAGCGGTCAAGTGTATGACGGTGGCTACCAGACCATCAAGGTAGGTGAGATACCTTGTGTCATTCTGGTGCGTGACGGCTCGTTGATACCCCATGCGCCCCTTGCCCAGCGTACCGACCAGATACAGTGGGACAAGGTGGAGTTAAAGGCTTACAAGGCTGCTGCCACGAAGTGCACGGGTCTTCTCTTCAAACCAGGCGATACAACCATTCAGCAAATAGAGCAATAAATTATTTATGCAAAGAATACTGACCATAATCCTTGTCCTGTTGGTGACGGCTCCTGCTGTTGCTGTTGAAAGTGATGGGGGAATAGATCCTGCATTGAAGGCAGAAAGCAAGCGTCGTGTAGACCATATCCGCGACCTTTATAACTATGATAAGAACGACTCGTTGATTATACAGGCACACGAAGACTTGAAATTCCACAGCCAGTATGGATTGTGGGAAAATTATTACGACACATGGTTGCATCTGGTGAATACCTATGTGTTCAGCGGGAAGGTAAATACGGGTCTGCAGGAAGTCAAGCAGATGCATAAGGACGCTGCCGAGCGGAACGACAAATATGGACTTGCCCTTGCCAACTATGCGATGGGTAATGCCTATATCAATATGGGGTACACCGATGAGGCGCTCCAATGTTACAGGAAGGGCTTGGGGCATATTCATTCGTTAGAGAAAGTTCCTCATGTTGTTAATGATGTCTATTCCTATTATTGTGATGCCCTTAATGAGCAGAGAAATTATGGGGAGATGAAAAAAGTCACTGCCCAATGGAGAAAGTTTCTGGAGCAGCAGACTTCTGATGGTAATAAACTCAACAGGGTTAGTTATGACGTATGGTGGGCGTACTATTACATCGCCTGTGCTCAATGTGATCTGGGGCTCGGTCTGCTTGATGAGGCGGAGAAAGATCTTGATGAGACAGACAAACGTTCGGAAGGCAGTGGAGAGTTTATTCCAATGAGTGTGTTGTATTATCGTGCTCAACTCTATCTTCAGCGGAAGGATTACCAAAAAGCCATTGATTTTAATGACCGTCGCTACCAAAAGAGCAAGGGCTATGACGATAAGTCGTCGATGGTACTGATCTACAAGCAGCGTGCAGAGATACTCGATGGACTTGGACGTTATCAGGAGGCTGTACAGATGTATAGGAACCTGCATGAGTTGAAGGACTCCATCTACAAACGGGATGCTCGTACGCAGATCAATGAGTTGAGTACTCTCTTCCATGTCAATGAGTTAGAGATGGAACAACGACTTACCCGTAGCAGGAATATGATGAATACGGCGGTTGTCATTGCCATTGCTCTGGCACTGCTGGTTGGCTACTGGTATTGGATGAACCGCAGGTTGAAGAGAAAGAATGCGGAACTTGCCGAGATGAGTCGCCAATTAACCGAGAAGAACGAGGAACTGACTATTGCCCTCGACCATGCGGGAGAGTCCGACCGTATGAAGACCAATTTCATCAAGAACGTCAGTCATGAGATCCGTACACCACTGAATATCCTCTCAGGTTTCTCTCAGATGTTGGCGATGCCTGATGCTGACCTTCCTGATGATGTGCGTCAGGAGGCGAGCCTGAAGATTCAGGAGAACACCAACCGTATCACGACCCTCATCAACCAGTTGCTGGCACTCTCGGAGGCTAACAGCCGTACCCATATCGAGCGGTCTGATGACGTGCCTGTCAACCAGTTATGCGCCAATGCCGTCACGATGAGCGGTATTGCCGATAAACCCGATTACCATTTCGACCTTGTCACGGAGACGGCAGACGACCTGGTAATCCGGACCTCTGCGCATTATGCGACATCGGCACTTGCGCATCTGTTGGGGAATGCGATGAAGTTCACCCCCTCGGGTGGCACGGTTCGCCTGCGTTGTACGTTAGAGGACAGTTTTGTCAAGATGACGGTAGAGGATACTGGCTGTGGTGTTCCTGCGGACAAGGCGGAGGATATTTTCAGGGAGTTCGTCCAACTCGACGAGTTCAAGGACGGCGTGGGTATCGGACTTCCTTTGAACCGTAATGTGGCAAGGCGCCTTGGCGGTGATGTCGTCCTTGACACCAGTTATACCGAGGGAGCGAGATTCATCCTCACATTACCAGTATAAGAAGGATGTGCCACAGCATATCCTTCTTTTTGTTTCCGAGAAGTTTAGCAAAAAGATGCTAAACAACTTCACTTTGGAATACGGGCAATGGCTATATCCTGTCGCACTATGCCCGCTATGCCGCAGGTAAGACCCGTGTCAGTGTCACCAGCAATCTGGAGGGCATACAGGCTACCGCCTATACCGACGGTCATGGCAACATTTCCTTAGTAGTGATGAATACCACCTCTGAGTTTCAGACGGTCACCGTCAAAGGTGTCAAGGCAAGTACGACCAGTGCCGTCTTCACCAATGCCGCCGCCTCATGGCAGGCGACCACCGCCAAGAAGACAGACGAGGGCATCCAACTCCTGCTCCCCTCTATGAGCATCACCTCCGTAGCGTTGGCTCAGTAATCCAAACACGATACAATCATAAGCGGATGCGTCTTTTTGATGCGTCCGCTTATTCCACAATCTATCTTTCCGTTAGAAAGAATGCCATATAGTGTGGAAGGGTTAACATATTGCCACTATATCCAATATTGTAGTCACCCAACTTGATGGCATGGTACACATGATATTTCTCTGGATGTGACAGAATGGTCTTAGTGCTCTTGACATTGCCTGTTGTTGACTTAGCCTCCACCAGTGTGCAGTGTCCTTGATAACGGATAACAAAGTCTATCTCAAGTCCTGACTCTTTACGGAAGTAATACAATTTCCGTCTCATCTTTCCAAAAATATCCGCAATCAAATTCTCGAAGATAGCGCCCTTATAGCCCAGCAAATTACCTTGTAAGACATCCAACTGAGTGCCCTCCTCCAGCATAGCAATCAACAATCCAGTGTCCGCCATATATACCTTAAACACCTCATCAATGGCATTACCGTCGAGTGGCAGTTCTGTAATGCTTAGATTCCGGCAACGCTGGATGATACCTGCATCCTCTATCCATTGCAGGCTGCCTTTGTACTGGGCAGCCTTGCCCCCCTTACGTATGACGGAATACTGGAACTTCTTGTTCTCCTTACTCAATTGTCGGGGGATGGACTCAAAGCATTCACGGATATGTGGCTTGTCTTCATCGTTGGCATACTTCATCATGTCATCCTTATATTCGTCAATGATGGTGCGTTGGACATTCAACACACGCCCCATATCGTGGGTCTCTATAAAGGTATTGACGGCTTCGGGCATACCTCCCACAACAGTATATTGCAACAACAACTGTCGCATGCGTTGGTGAATGGCTTCCTCAATGGGGGTTTTCTCCACAAAATGTTGTTTAAGACGTTGTATCACCAAGTCGGGAATACCATTTGCCCAAAGATACTCCTCAAAGTCAAGTGGATACATCTCTATGATTGTCTCGTAGCCAACAGGTACTGACGTTTTACGAAACTCTTCCCCGTTCTTTCTCCGTTGTCCATACCCCTTTACACCAAGTAGTGAACCTGTGGCTATTACATCAAAACGTCCGTCAAGTTTGAAAAACTTCAATGCTGTACGTGCCTCTGGACATTCTTGAATCTCATCAAGTATCAGACATGTATTCCCCGGTTCAAAAGTCGCTCCGTTTACCATAGCCGTGATGTTTACTATGATATCGTCCACCACTTTTGAATTTTGGAAAGCAAAGGCGAGATCGGGTTGATGCACAAAATTCAAACTGACCACATGGGCATAGTTCTCATGGGCGAATTTCTCTACGGAGAATGTTTTCCCACATTGGCGGCATCCCTTCAATACAAGTGGCTTATGATCAGGGGTTTGCTTCCATTCTTCCAGTACCGTCTCTATCTTTCTTTTTAGCATATGACTTTTTTCCAAGGGACTTTTTGATTGTTTAATCCACTTTTCCAAGGGACTTTTTGGCTGTTTGATCCACTTTTCCAAAGGACTTTCAATGACAAAAGTAGTAAATTCATCTAATATAACAAATAGTTTGGTGAGAACTTTTCTGACTATTAAGTATTATTAAGTCAATTTTGCCTCAGGGAAGATAATTTTAAGATTTTCAGAACAGAATCCAAAAATATTATTACTAATTATACCTAATAGTTAGAGAAGTCAGGGAATTCCGTCTACACTTTCTCTTTCTCATATTTCAGATCCTGATAGAGTTCTGGACTGCCTCCTCTGCTCTCTGGCAGGAAGTGGAGGCGGACACCACGGATATGCTTCCTCGTCTTGAAATCCTTGGGATCATCCACTTTCTCACTCTCTATCTCCAGTTTCATCGTCCCCCATCTATATAATTTCACCTTGTCACCTTGTCTGAGGTGATAGTTAATGACATGGGCGAGTCCCATCATAACGGTGATGACGGCACCCTCGTCTATTCCGTCACGCTGGGATACTTCCTTGATGATCTCGTCGCTGCTGACTGTCCTGTGATGGATGGTCTTCGCCTTATACTTGCCGAAGGTAGGTAGTTTCGGCTTGGTCTCTTTTACTAATTTGTATTTCATATATATGAAAATTTTTAAAGAAGGTTGTCAGGTTGACAAAACACCGATATCCACAGCGTTTGCAACCTTTTTTGAGGTTGTCAAGGTTGACATGAGGTTGTCATGCCGAGCATGTCACATAATAGCGGCGGCGATCGCTTCCCGTGCCTTTCTCAAAACCGTTCCTGCGTAGATAGTTCCCCAATAGGGTCGCATTCGAACGGTTCTCGGCATCCATCCTCAGTCTGCCTAATAGTTCCGTAGGACTTAATAGTAATCTTTCATCCCCAGCCATGGGTTTACGGAAATGGTCCTCGAAGAGGGAGATGACATTGGGTGTCTCGTAATAGTCAGCGTTCCGCTCGACGATCTGCCGCTCCCGCTCTCCCGTGAAGGCGTATTCCTCCCCGTTCTCTATCTCCTGCACGATCTGGGCATAGAGTTGGGGATAGTCGATACGGTGGTCGCCCTGCGTGTCCGTGTCTATCACCCCGTCGACCTCCACCACCAGATAACGGCGGCTGCCAGTCTCGTCCTTCAGGGGAACGAGGGAGTTGGTGGTGGCACAGAAGGCGGCATGGCGTTGCTGTTGCTCGAAGGTAGTGCTGTATAGTTTGCGCTCCTTCACGTCGGTGCGCTGGATGAGGTGTTTCAGGAAGGCGGTCTGCGCCTTGCTGATCTGGTCGTACTCGTCAATGTTGATGAGCAGGAAACGGCTCAGGGCACGGAGCGCCTCCTTTTTGTTGCTGAAATCGATGCGGTCGATGTAGAACGGCATCAACTCACGGGGCAAGAGCATCCGCATGAAGGTCGACTTGCGGGTGCCCTGTCCTCCGACGAGCATCAGCACCATCTGCGCCCCGTACATCGCATCCTGTCCCGCGCGCCACTGGCTGACCATCGACCGCATCCATATCTTGAAGTTCTCCCGCCAGTCGGCGGTCTTCGTGCTCACACGGTCGGCTAACTCGCCCAACCGGTCCCTGCCGTCCCATCGGGGCAGGTTGTCCAGCCATTCCTTGACGGGGTCATAACTGCTGATACGCTCGGAGACGAGGATGCGCTCCATGTCGTGCCGCCACACCTTGATACCCTCGCGGATGGCGGCGTTGTTGATGTCGTTCTGTGCCTCCTGTGTCAACGGCTTCCACCAGAGGCGGAAACGGTATTTCTCCTGATACTCTATCTCGCCCGTCACCTTGTTGCGGCGGAACATATAGCGTCGTCTCAGGAATGCCTCTAATAACTGCTGGTGCATGAGTGTCGGCTCTATGGGGCTCTTCCTGCCTCTCTTCTGCTTCTCATAGGCGGTGTCGAAGGTCGTGCGCAGCAGCACCTCCTTGTCGAAGCAGTCCAGATACTCCAGCGAGAGTTTGACGGCGAGTTCCTGGTCAATGCCAGCCTTGCGGCACTCACAGGCGAGTCGCATCAGGTGATGGTCAAAGTCCATGTAGCGGTCGTAGGCGAGTTCACGGCAGACGAAGTTGAATTTCGTCGCATCCATCTCCCTGCGGGTGTAGCCCGGCAGCACCTGCGTGTCGAGCGGCACCTCCTCTGCCAGATTGACAACAGGGGCGGTCTGCTCTGTCAGCGGCTCCGTCGGCTGCTCCATCTCAATCGGTTTCGCCTCTGGGTTCAGATACACCTGTGGATCGTAGGAGATACGGAAATGCTCCGTGCCGTCAGGTCTCACCTCCTCGGGTCTGACACTGGTGGAGGCAAGGGCATACTCCGCGGCACGCTTGTACGCATACTGCTGAAAAAGAGACACTTGTGAAGACTCCTCTGGCAGGCTCCCGCCCTTCAGCCTGTAAGGGATCAACACTTTCAGCGACTGACCGCTACTGCCGACAAACGACAGCAGGGTCTGCTCCCAGAGATTCACATGCTTGCGGAGTTGCTCCAGTGCGTCCTGTCCTTCCCTGATGCGGAACGACAGCAACACAAGTCCAGTGTAACTGTCCTTCTCGCCCTTCGAGGGGAAAATGAGTGGCAGATCCTCGGCGGCGACGGGACCAGATGCCTCGCCGACCTCGGTCCTGATACACTCCAGTCCCCTGACGGCATTCACCCTTCGGACATACCTGCCCTCCCTGATCCACTCGGCAAGTGTGTTAAGCGTTAGACACTTCTCTTTCCGCTCATGGCGGTAGAGGTAACTCATCTTTAGTTTACTGGTTGGAATAAGTAACATAATAGTTTGTTAGTTGGGTTGATACTAAACTTGTCCCTAATATTCCTGCAAATATCATGCCAACTTTTTGTCAAATTCTCTAGAGAATTGACCCGAAAGGAGGCACTTTCCACCCCGTTAGGTGCCTACAAACGCTCCAATTCTCTAGAGAATTGAGCCACTACCTAGCCACATCCACTTGGTTCCCTTATGGGTACTCCATCATGTCAACCTTATGTCAACCTTGACAACCTCAAAAAAGGTTGCAAACGCTGTGGCTATCGGTGTTTTGTCAACCTGACAACCTTTTTTGAAAAATCTTCTGTTTATCATTTTATTTATGCTGATGAGGCTGCAGTAAAAAATCTTCCTTCTTTCTTTTAGTTTTCAAAAATAATTACTATTTTTGCATTCAAAACCTATTAACCAAGAACATGAAACTACTACAAAGACTTCAAACGATGCTGTTGACCGCTCTGCTAAACAAAGAAGCCTGAGCAAATCGCCCAGGCTTCTTTATAAAGTTATTCGTAGCACTTGAAGATCTTGTCGACCTTCTCACGGTTCATCTTTGGCGTGAGCAGACTGACAATCCATACCACAGGGAAACTGCCTACCATGGCTATGGCTCCACAGTTGATGGGGTTAGCGATGGCATTACCAGAGAGCATGTTCACCACGATGAGTCCTACGCCCCAGATGTAACTTGCCCAAACGGCGGCAGGGGTGACCCCTTTCCAATAGAGTCCCAACAGGAACGGAGCGAGGAAGGCACCAGCCAGCGCACCCCATGAGATACCCATGAGTTGGGCGATGAACGTGGGGGGATTGAGGGCTATCAGCAGGGAGATGGCGATGAAGAACACAATCAGCACACGCATCACCACTACCTTGCGACGCTCCACCTTCTCGGCAACCTCGTCGTCAATCACGCTGTCTACAACCTCACCGTCCTCAGACTTCTTGTCACGATAGATCAGGTCGAGGGTCATCGTCGAACTGGAGGTCAGCACTAGTCCTGCGAGTGTCGACATCGAGGCGGCAAGGACGAGCAGCACGACGAGTCCGATGATGGCGTCGTTGAGGGTGACGAGCATCGAGGGCACAATGCTGTCGAAGGCAATCTTGCCGTCCACATAGATAGCAGGGCTGTCGAACAGACGACCGAAGCCGCCGAGGAAATAGCAGCCACCAGCCACGAGGAGAGCGAAGATGGTAGAGATGACGGTACCACGACGGACAGCCGCCTCGTCGGTGATACTATAGAACTTGCCCACCATCTGAGGCAGTCCCCAGGTACCTAAAGAGGTCAGGATGACGACACCCAACAGGTTCCAGGGGTCAGGACCGAAGAGGGTGGCGAACAACCCGCTTCCAGTCTCCGTGCTTCCATCGGCAGGCAGTGCGGCGAGTTTGTCGACAGCGGCAGTCAGTCCGCCCTGGCTGTTGATGACGGCAGTCACTACGAGGACGATACCGAAGATCATGATACAGCCTTGGATGAAGTCGTTGATGGCGGTAGCCTTATAGCCTCCGAGGATGACATAGACGGCGGTGAGTACCGCCATCGTGATGGCACAATAGATATAAGGGATGCCGAAGCCCATCTCGAAGAGGGTGGAGATGCCCTTATAGACACCAGCGGTGTAGGGTATCAGGAACACGAAGGCGATGATAGAGGCGATGACACGCAGCCCCTCGCTGTCGTAGCGGATGCCGAAGAAGTCGGGCATGGTGCGTGATCCGATAAACTGCGTCATGATCTTTGTGCGTCTTCCAAGGATGATCCATGCGAAGAGGGAGCCGATAATGGCATTGCCAATACCTATCCAAGTGGCGGAGAGTCCGTATTTCCATCCGAACTGTCCCGCATAGCCGATGAAGACCACGGCGGAGAAATAACTGGTACCATAAGCGAAGGCGGTGAGCCACGGTCCAACGGCACGTCCTCCAAGGACGAAGCCGTCGACACTACTTGCTTGTTTGCGTGAATAGATTCCTACACCCACCATGACCAGTAGGAAGAGAATCGTTAGGCTAATTCTTAAAATCATAATTAATCTTTTTTCGATATATCGATAGGACGATATGTCGACTTGTTATTTTCTTTTGGAATAATCAAAGCGTATCTGCATCTGTGCCATGATGGCATTGCTGGCGCCATGGGTGAAGACACCATTGGCGAGATAGGCGCTCTTATAGACATACTGCACCTGGAAACGGCACTTGCGGAAGAACCAGTATTGCAGTCCGGCAATCACCTTGTGCTGGTCCATGCCGAGGGAGGTGTTGAAATTGAAGAAATCGTAGGAGCCTACGAACTCCAGACCTTTATACAAGGGGATGGCGCCAGTGACATAGGCACCACGGCTGGTGGTGTTCTTGTCCTTACCTTCTATATATTCCCCGTGTACATTGAAGTCTTTGGATTTATAGTCGAAGCCCACCGTCCAGCGGTTACGCTTATAGTTGTCACCTGCTTCAATGTCAGGATTATAGGGTGAGTTGGCGATGGCATGTCCTCGTCCCAACTGTCCTGTGGCTACGAGGTTGAGTCCTTTCACGGGGCGATACTCCAGTCGTCCGATGAAGTCCTTCTCCTTGTTGCCGTCTTTCTTGTTGATACCCTGTCCGTTCATCACCTGTGCCTCGTAGCGGAACTTGCCGTCGTTAGTCTCACCAAAGATGGCGAGTCCGAGGTCACGACCGTATTGCACCCCCATCAGCGGGTCACTGCCACAGCCTGTCAGGTAAGTCACACCTTCTGAGTAGACATCGATAGCCTCCATAGAGGTAGGGGAAAGGGGATTCTCAAGAGATACGCCGTTCTTAAACTGTCCAAGGCGAACGGTCAAGGCCTTGTTGTTGGTAAAGCGATAGTCGGTATAAAACTCTTGTACGACACTTGAGAAGTCGTGCATGAACAGGAACGACCATCTGTCTGTGATTCGGGCGTTAGCCCAGAAGAGAACACGCTTGAGTTCAAAGGTTCCTTTGTCTTCTGCGTCTTGGTGTGTGTAGTTGAAGCCTCCTTGTGCGTAACCATGCAACTCGATGCGGTCGGATACGTCCTTCAACCAGTCGATTGCTTCTTTCTTTTCACTCGATTGCCCCATAGCGGCAGTACTGCTGAAGGCGGCAAGCGCAACGGCAAGCAACGCCTCCTTGAAAAATTGTTTTCTCATCTTGATTTAATTTTTATATTGGTTTTGGAATCGATATCTCGATATATCGATATATCGAGAACTATTTATATTTGCGGATTCTCACGTCGATGCCACTGCCAGCGAGCAACATCGTCACCTTGCGGATAGGTGTGTCGCTATAGTGGTAGGGGAACAGCACTTTCGGCTTGATGGTCTTTGCCGCCCTCACCAGTTGCTCTGGTGTCATGGTGTAAGGCTGGTTGCAAGGCAGGAAGGCGATGTCGATATCCTGCAGGTCAGCCATCTCAGGAATGTCCTCGGTATCACCAGCGACATAGATGCGCAGGTTCTCAATCGTCAGCACATAGCCGTTGTCACGTCCCTTGGGGTGGAACTTCAGGTTGGCGGGGGTGGTGTTGTAGGCAGGAACTGCCTCCACGGTGATATTGTCACAAACCTCAGCCTTATCGCCATTCGCCATTACATAACCACTTCCCCATTGTGTATAGACATTATGGTTGGTGTAGATGACCGTATAGTTGCGGCGCAGTTCTGTCAGTGCCATCGAGTCGAAGTGGTCGTGGTGCTCGTGAGTGACGAAGATATAGTCCGCCTTGGGCCATGTGGTGAAGTCGGTATGTGGCTCCAGATTGATGACGGGGTCGAAATAGATCGTCTTCCCATTGTACTCCATCATGATGCTGGCATGCTTGATGCAGGTGATCTTCACGGTCTTGCCGGATGCCGTCTGAAACACATCCGTCTCTCCCTGTTGCGCCATGCATCCAAGAGCAAGGCAAAGGGTCAGTAACATTACACTTAGTCTTCTCATTTGTCGTTCTATATTGGTTAATTGGTGGCAAAATTAGTTATTTTCGGTTAAACAACCAAGCATTTTGTTAATTTTGTATGGGAAGATATGCGTAAAGTACCATTCTAACCGATGTAGTTACGTAAACGTTTAAGCGAAATAAAGGAGGAAAAGCACATGGGGAATGAAATAATCTTCGTATTTTTGCAACTGGAAATAATTTACTAAGACTAATGAATATGAAAAAGTTTTTACTATTTTGTGGGATGTTCCTGTTGTCCATGACGGTGATGGCAGAGGGAACAGAGCCTGAGAAGATCAATGCGACGGAGTTGTCCAGTATTACCTTCGAGGGTGACAAGGTGATTCTTCATTACAAGAATGGCACCACGACAACTGTTGATGACATGGATACTATCGTCATCGACCTGACGAATGCCTCAGGCATCGAGACCGTACGCCAGATAGAGGCTTTGAGAAGCAAGGGTGTCTACAACCTACAGGGACAGTACCTGGGGCAGGGTGTGGAGAACCTGAAGAAGGGTGTCTATGTCGTAGACGGCAAGAAAGTTATTATTAAATAGGTGTAGGAGGAAAGGACTATGAAGAGAATATCATCTATCTTTACACTGCTCGTCCTGATGCTGGGACAGGGCATGAACGCGAAGGCTCAGACGTGGGACTTCGCTTCTGTGGATGCGGCAGACCAGGAGAATCTGAATGCAGACACTCAGAATTGGACCTATGAATCATCCAACCAGCGTTGGTTGCAGCAGGCTGTCCTCACCAACGAAGCCTTGAAGGCTAACGGTGTGGAGTTGCAGTTTACGAAAGACTTGCTCTTTACTACTACGGCTGTTGACCAGATTCGTGTGGATATGAAAAAACGCAGTCTGACGCTTAACAATAAGAATGCAAAAGTTGTTATCTCAAATGTGAGGGCAGGACAGGTGCTGACCATTGTCTGTCAATCGTCCAGTAATTCTACTGCTCGTACGATAACAGCGACAAATGTCACAACGACATCAGGTTTCGTAGAGTCGACCAGCGAGACGACTAATGTGGGTACGGTAGATGCGGATGGTAATATCACCATCCAGTCGACAGGTGGTATGTATGTGAAACTCATCAAAGTGGCTGATGCTGGTGATAATGACGATGAAACGAGTGGTGACGATACTGGTGGTGACGATACAACCCCAACGACCAACGACTACTCTGTATCTGCTAACTCAACAAAGAATCAGGTTGTGCTGACACTGAGCGATGCTACTAAGAAATACTATAATACGGAGTCTGTCAATGAGATTGCCTTTGGTGATAATAACCAGGTGACAGTGAAGCAGGCAGCAGGTGACTACACCTTTGACAATAACGTGGCTGGTATTGCCTTTAACAAGGCTGATAACGGACAGTCAGGTGAGGTGGATAACGTAGACGGCGTAGTGAAGATCACTGAGGCAAAGGGCTGGTTGGAGTCTGCTTACGTGAAATTCGAGAAACTGGATGGAGCGAAGTCATATAACGTATATGTCAAAGGTGGTAATTTCAGCGACTATACCAAGATTGACGCTCAACTGGTACGCGACTACGGAAGTTACGGACGTGCTGACGTGGTAGGGCTGAAGGTGGCTTCCGACTATGCTATCAAAGTGGTTCCGTTGGATGCCGCAGGCAATGAGTTGGCAGAGAACGCCAATGAGGCTACTGGTATTAGTGTGAAGAGTTATAGTCGTGAGGGGTTTGCCTTTATGAACAATTATGTGCCTGGTGCCTATAATAGTGATGGTACGCTGAAGAGTGGTGCCAAGGTGTTCTATGTCACCAAGAATACCGCAAAGACAATTAAAACCACGGTTAAGACAGGTTCCAAGGATTCCAATATTACTGAGTGCATAGGTATCCAGAGCATCATCGATGCCTACCAGAAGGGTTATGATACCACTCCTATCACCTTCCGCTTCATCGGTTTGGTAGAGAAGGCTGATCTCGATGGTATTAGCAGCAGTGAGGAAGGTCTCCAGATCAAAGGCAAGAACAAGGACAGTGAGATGAATATCACGATTGAGGGTATTGGTGACGATGCCACTGTCAAGGGCTTCGGCTTCCTCGTTCGTAATGCCAAGAGCGTGGAGTTCCGTAACTTCGGCATCATGCGCTGCATGGACGATGGTATCTCACTGGATACGGACAACTCGAATATATGGATTCACCACATGGATGTCTTCTACGGTCCTAACGGTGGTGGCGACCATGCCAAGGGTGATGGTGCTGTTGACGTGAAGAGCGACTCGAAGTATGTGACGGTTTCCTATAACCGCTACTGGGATACTGGAAAGACGAATATGTTTGGTATGAAGAGCGAGTCTGGTCCAAACTATATCAGTTACGACCATAACTGGTTCGACCATTCCGACTCTCGTCATCCACGTGTTCGTACGATGTCAGTTCATGTATGGAACAACTATTTCGACAATGTCGCTAAGTATGGCGTTGGTGCCACGTCTGGCTCCAGTGTCTTCGTGGAGAACAACTACTTCCTGAAGACCAAGAAGCCTATCCTCTCTTCTAAGCAAGGTACGGATGCCAAGGGCTCTGGTACTTTCTCTGGTGAGAATGGTGGTATGATCAAGGCTTACGGCAACTACTTCGACAAGACGGCGAAGAACTTCAGTTACTATACCCAGAAGAATCCTGACGCTACCACTGGCTATGACGCTTACGAGACTACTACTCGTGATGAGCAGATTCCTGCTACAGAGGTAACGAAGCAGGGTGGCACGAAATATGATAACTTCGATACCAACTCCTCTTTGATGTACACTTATAATGCTGTTGCCGCAGAGGATGTTCCTGCCCTTGTGACAGGCTACTATGGCGCAGGTCGTCTGAATCATGGTGACTTCACCTATACATTTAAGGATAATGTGGGTAGTGACAATGATGACTCTGCCTACGATGCTACACTGGGTGGTCTGCTCGACAACTACAAGAGTTCTCTCGTAGGTATCTTCGGTGACGAGAATGCCGACAGTGGAGAGCAAGGTGGTGAAGGTGGTGGTGACCAAGGCGGCGAAGGCGGTGATGACCAAGGCGGAGAAACGCCAGAGGGAACAATCCTTGTATCGTTTGACGGATCCCCTTCTAATAGCATGTTCACAGCAGCAAATAACTATGGTGATGGTAAGATTACCTATAATGGTGTCTACTATAAGAAGGGTGAGAAGATGGACTCCAAAGGCTCTATTACCTTCACTCCAACCAAGGATTACAACATGACGATTGTCTTGGCAACAGCAAAGAATGGTCGGGATGTGAAACTGAATGGTACCACGACAACTGTTAGCGGCACAGAGAATACTGAAGGAAAGTATTATGAGATGCAGCCTATCGCAGTGACGGCTAATACAACATATACGATTACAAAAGGTAGTGCTGAGAGCATCGTCATGCTGATCATACTGGAGCCTGTGGAATAGACTCTATGTAAACGTTTACGCTAATTATTTAGCATAAATCGATTGCAGGAAATGAAAAGTTTCGTATCTTTGCCACAGGTTTAGAAACAAATTCACGAAAACAATACAACTACTAATTCAAATCAAGAAAGGAGCCGTGCGAGATGCATGGCTCCTCCTGTTTTAAAAGTGAAGTGAAATGAACATAGAACCCATCGCATATTTCCACTCTCCGTTCACGTCGAAGTTTGGCGTGCCACGCCAGAGTGGTCTCATAGAAGACCTTCAAGGCACTATCGTGTTTACCAAGGAATATTCGCAACCAGAGGCACTACGTGGCTTGGAGGCATACGACTACCTGTGGATGATATGGGGCTTCTCGGAGAATGAGACGGCAGAGAAGCATGCTACTGTTCGTCCTCCCTTGCTGGGAGGCAACGAGCGGATAGGGGTGTGGGCAACTCGCTCCCCCTTTCGTCCCAATAACCTCGGACTTTCCTCTGTCCGTATTCTCGCTGTCCATCCAGAGAGTCCCAGCATAGAGGTGCTTGGGGCTGACCTGATGGACGGAACACCTATCTACGACGTGAAACCCTACCTGCCTTATGTTGACTGTCATGCTGAGGCGCATGGTGGTTTTACGGATCATCACCCGTGGCAACGTTTGCAGGTAGTCATCCCTACGTCTTTCCGCCCTCATTATTCTGATCCGCAGTGGAGGATTATCGAGGAATCCCTTTCCTTAGACCCTCGTCCGCATTATCATAGTGACCCTCAACGGGTGTATGTCATGCCCTTTGCTGAGAAGGAAATCAGTTTTGTCGTGGCAGACGGTGTCTTGACAATTGTAAAGATTGTATAGTTTTCTTGTCAAAAACTAAGGAAAAATTTGGATTGTTGAATAATAATCCATATATTTGCAGGCGTAACAAATACAAAAGTGGAAGGGTTATAGACGATGTTGATGTATGTTATGATATTGATAGTCAGTCTGATAGCATTGTTGTGCAGTCTGCTGTATATCTTGTCCTTAAGGCGCAAGATTAGTGAGATGATGAAGTTTAATCGCATGAAGCATGCCTTCTTGGAGAATATCAACAATGAGATGCATGTTCCTTTGGATGCGATGAAAGGACTGGCAGAGACGGTGTCGAAACAGGACCTGTATCTCTCGAAGAATGAGAAGCGCAATATCTCTGTTCAGATGAATTATAATGCGGAACTGATAGGGACTTTGTTTGATGAGATCGTGTTGTTCTCGGGTAATAGTGACGAGGGACATCAGTTACATATTGACTCATTCAGTCCTAATGAACTTTGCCGTCGTTGTCTGGAGGCAAATATGTATAGCATCTATCATCGTCAGGCGGTGAAACTGAACTTCAAGCGGGAATTGAGTGATGAGTTCTTTGTGAGGAATGACCGCCATCTGGTGGAACTGGTTCTCAACAAACTGATTCTCAATGCCTGCAGGTTTACGGAGACTGGAGAGGTCATCGTGGGTTGTAACACAAGTGAGAACACCGATCGCCTGACAATCTTCGTGGAAGATACGGGTCGGGGCGTTCCCGAGAATCGTCGTAATAACTTGTTTACATGGTTTGAGGAGCCTGATGACATGAATGATGCCGCAGAACTTGACTTGAGTATCTGTTACCGTCTGGCACAGAAGATGGGCGGTGTTCTTTACATGGACGACAACTATATGCGGAAAGGCTCTCGCTTCGTGCTCATCCTGCCCCTCCGGTAAGTCAGAACTCCTCCGTCTTGTCTAATTGTCCTCGCCACAAGTATTTGCGAGTCTCGTGGACGATGACACCGCTTAATGCCAATAGCGATATCAAGTTTGGTATTGCCATGAGGGCATTCATGCAGTCGGCAAGGTTCCATACAATACTGAGGTTCATCACACTGCCTATGAATATTGCCGCGATGTATATCACACGATAGACGATTACCCAACGTTTCCCCTTGAGATACTCCACGGCACGTTCACCATAGTAGCACCATCCTAAGATAGTAGAGAAGGCGAAGGTGAGTAACCCGATGGTCAATAAAGGAGTTCCTACTACGGGAATCTTCGAGAAAGCGACCTTTGTGAGTACCGCACCATTCTCGAAAGTGATGTCGGGGTAGGCGAGGACGCTGCTGACAATGACAATACCCGTCATGGCACAGATGATGACCGTGTCCCAGAAAGTACCGCTACTAGACACCAATGCCTGACGAACGGGATTGCGCGTCTGGGCAGCAGCGGCGACAATCGGGGCAGAGCCCAGTCCCGACTCGTTACTGAACAGTCCACGGGCGATACCATAGCGTGCTGCCATCATGACCGTGGTGCCGATGAATCCGCCTCCAGCGGCTTGCGGACTAAAAGCGGAGACGCAGATGAGTTTGATGGCTGGTATGACATAAGAGGCATTTACACCTATTATATATATACAGCCAGTCACATAGAACAAAGCCATAAAGGGTACAAGCATGGAGCAAACCCTGGCGATGCTCTTGACACCGCCCAGCACGACGGCTCCAGCCAACAGGCAGATGAAGGCTCCTGTGATATAAGGAGACACTTGATAGGTCTCATGGGTCAGTGTGGCAATGGCATTAGCCTGTACGGTATTGCCAATACCAAAGGAGGCGATGGCGGTGAAGATGGCAAACAGCACGGCAAGCCATTTCCATCCCAGTCCGTACTCCAAGGCAAACATCGGTCCTCCAATCACTTTCCCGTCGGTCTTTTTCTTCCTGTATTTGATGGCGAGGAGTCCTTCCGCATATTTGGTGGAGATGCCAAAGACACCCGTCAACCAGCACCAGAGCACAGCCCCGGGACCACCCAAGGCTATTGCCGTGGCTACTCCGATAATATTACCTGTGCCAATCGTAGCGGCAAGTGCCGTGGCAAGGGAACCGAACTGTGATACATCACCCGTCGCGTCCTTGTCACGCTTGACGGACAGGCGGATAGCCTTGAAGATATAGCGTTGGGGGAAGCGCAGGATAATGGTCAGATAGATATGGGTACCCAGCAAGAGAATGATCATGGGCCATCCCCATAGTAGTTTGCCTAGTTCTGTGAAGAAATGATTAAGAGCCTCCATCGTGTTAGTCTTTGTATTGTATCTTGACTTGTCTGAACCCCATGCTTTGCATCACTTGACGTACTTGCGCATTGCCGTTCTGCTCTGCTATCTGGATGTTTTGTGGCGTTAATCCTCGTTGTAGCATGCGCTGGTACGCTCTGCGGAACAGAGCCTCACGGTCTTTTGTCGTCCATGAGCCGCTTTCGTAGAAACTCCTGGTGCGCGCCTCGTCAATGAAGTCACGGTCCAGCAGTCCAATCTTCGGTAAGGTAATCTCCAGCGTGTCGCCCCTTGGTGTGATCCATCCCGATTCCACCTGCTTGAGATTGACACCCAATCGGAGGGTACCATAGTAGATCCTCACCAGATGGTCGTCAGTGAATATGCCTCGGCGGATGGTGTCTACCATCTCCTCATCACTGATAGAGAGGAACTCCCATTCGCCAATGTCCTTGATACTCTGTATCTGCTGAGGGGTAATGTCTATCTGCTGGTCGGCGCCTAATTCGATATGACTGGATTTCACACTACGGTAAATCCAACCTGTCAGGAGCAATAGCAGGATGATGCCAATGCCAAGAATTGTCAGGACGCCTTTATTCTTTATTTCCATGTTCGATATTCCTATTGATGAGTGACTGGATGTCCTTTATCCCAAAATCCTTACGGAACTGGATGATGATATCCTCTTCCTTGTAGCCCATCTGGGTAATGAGTGGTACCAAGACACGTGCGGCATTCTCCTGAGCAGTAGGAATCATCCCTAACTGGGGGATGCTCTCAATGATGGCGGCACGTCCCTGTTGCTCGTAATTGCTCATCTCCTTGTCGGTAAAATGAGAGCGTACCAGTCCGACATACTCCTTGATGTTCTTCTGGTCAATCTTCGAACTGGTCATCACTACTTGAGGGTCGGGCAGGGTGACGATGATCTTCCCACCTGTCCGCTCCACATTACGTTCCGAGAAATCGCTCATGTCGATATACGCCTTCAGCGTGGCATCCATCGGAATGGCTATCTTACGGTCGCCCAATGGCATCTTAAAGTCGAAATCCTGAGCAAGTAATGTCCCTTTTAGGCGGATGACATCGTCGTGCGTGACAATCTTGTGAATCTTGTATTCCGTTGTGTAGATGCGAGAACAATGTTGCACTTGTGTGATGAGGAAAGGCAGGGAGTCGACAGCCTCCTTGACCGTCTCCTCACGCTCCGATTGTCGCACTTGCTTCGTGCAAGCGACACAACACCCTATCAGCAGAATCCATATATATCTTCTCATAATTGCAAAGGTACTCCACCCGGCTTTTGGCACAAAGTTATACATTTTTCTTTAATTGGGGGTGAGTTACGGCATACTTTCTTCTCAGAATTAAGCCTGTTTAACTTATGGCAGCCTCTAATGATGTATAGCACTTTCCACTTGTTGACTTAGAGTCAGCAGGTCTGTTGACATGGAGTCAGCAACCTTGTCGACTGGAGTCAGCAGGTCTGTCGACTGAAGTCGACAACCGATTAGAGCCTTTGTAATCATTGAAAAGTGCCGTTGGAATCAACGAAAAGTGCCGTTGGAATCAACGAGAAGTGCCGTTGGAATCAATCGATAGAACAATCCGATTTACCAGTTGACTCCAGTCAACCGATTGTTCGACTCTAAGTCAACCGAGCGTTCGACTCCATGTCAACCGATTGTTTGACTCCATGTCAACCGGTGCTTTCGGTGAGAAGAAAACTGAGGATTAATTTTGTTTTTTTGTTGAATTGCACTACCTTTGTAGCCCATGAGCAAGAAAGTATATGTAGGACTCACTGATAAGGAGGTGTTGGAGAGTAGGGCGAAGTACGGCTCTAACATACTTTCCGAACCAGAGCGGGTTCCCTTGTGGA
This sequence comes from Prevotella sp., assembly GCA_017458005.1. Classification (GTDB taxonomy): domain Bacteria; phylum Bacteroidota; class Bacteroidia; order Bacteroidales; family Bacteroidaceae; genus Prevotella. Next base: position 34,349 of record JAFTGH010000053.1, read on the forward strand.
AGCGTTTCCTGAATAAGTTTACCGACCCCCTGATTGTCATATTGTTGATAGCAGGGGCTTTGTCCATAGGTATCTCATTTTATGAATACCTCGTCCTGTGTGAAGGCGTCGCAGTGTTCTTTGAGCCTGTAGGCATCTTCATCGCGATCTTACTTGCTACAGGAATGGCTTTTCTCTTTGAGGTAAAGGCAGACAGGGAATTCTCGATTCTCAATCAGGTGAATGACGAGGAGCCTGTAATGGTGATTAGAGACAGGCGACAAATACAGATTCCCAAATGTGACGTGGTAGTCGGTGATGTGGTGTTGATAGCCACAGGTGATGAGATTCCTGCCGACGGTATTTTGCTGGAAGCCGTATCCATGAGTGTTGACGAGTCGACACTGACAGGTGAGCCTCTATGTCATAAGAGTATCGACGAGCAGGATTTTGACAAAGAGGCGACATTCCCCACCAATCAGGTATTGAGAGGGACAAAAGTCATGGATGGGCATGGTGTGTTCCAAGTACATGCCGTGGGAGATGCTACGGAGAATGGAAAGGTGTATGAGGCTGCTCAGATAGACGATAGCGTGAAGACTCCTTTGAATGAGCAACTGGATCGTCTTGGAAAACTGATTGCGAGTGCCAGTTATGGTATCGCATTCCTGGTCATTGTCGGACGTGTTCTGATGTATTTCCTGCACTACGATTTCGAATGGGTGTCTTTTGTCTCTTACCTCCTTCAGACCGTCATGATTGCCGTCACTCTGATTGTCGTTGCTGTTCCAGAGGGACTTCCTATGGCGGTGACCCTAAGCCTTGCCTATAGTATGCGTCGCATGTTGAAAACGAATAATTTGGTACGTAAGATGCATGCTTGTGAGACCATGGGAGCGACGACAGTGATTTGCACGGACAAGACAGGTACGTTGACACAGAACCAGATGCGTGTTAGTGAGGTGTCTTTCGAAGGAATGAAGTCCGACCTGCAGGAGTTCGTCTATCTAGGTATTGCGGTGAACACGACGGCATCCTTGCAGATAGAAGCCGATAGCCAGCCGACAGTATTGGGGAATCCAACAGAGGGCGCCTTGCTATTATGGCTGCAAGAACAGCATGTTGACTATCGTGTGTTGAGAGAGCAAGTGATGTATGAGGCAGAACTGCCTTTCTCTACAGAGCGTAAGATGATGGCTGTTGTCGTGTCCACAGGCAAAGGACGTATCCTTTATGTGAAAGGTGCTCCAGAGATAGTGGGTCAGAAGTGTGATATGTCCGAGCCACAGAGAACGGAGATACAAAAATACCTGTATGATAAGCAGCGACAGGGAATGCGTACCCTTGGTTTTGCTTTCAAGCGGTTAGATGATACAGAGAAGCCTATTGCTGACCAACAATTATTGGTAGATGATATGGTGTTCCTTGGCGTTGTCGCCATTTCCGATCCTGTCCGTCCAGATGTGCCTCAAGCCGTCCGTGAGTGTCTGGATGCGGGTATTGCCGTCAAGATAGTGACAGGCGACACAGCGACGACAGCCTGTGAGATAGCCCGACAGGTCGGGTTGTGGAATGATGGTGACTCAACCCGTCAGATGATCACAGGACCAGAGTTTGAGACATTGACCGATGAGGAGTTGTTGGAGAGGGCGATGGACTTGAAAGTGATAGCACGTGCACGTCCCATGGACAAGAAACGATTAGTAGCGGCATTGCAGTCGCTAGGACAGGTAGTAGCGGTAACGGGTGATGGCACCAATGACGCTCCCGCTTTGAAAGTTGCCCATGTCGGTTTGTCAATGGGCGCTGGAACTGCTGTGGCGAAGGAGGCTTCGGATATAACGATTATCGACAACTCCTTCAGCAGTATCGGACGTGCTGTCATGTGGGGACGTTCCCTTTATCGGAATATCCAGCGGTTTATCCTGTTCCAGATGACGGTCAATGTGGCAGCATGCCTCATCGTATTAGTGGGTGCTTTCATGGGAACAGAGGTACCTCTGACAGTGACACAGATGCTATGGGTCAATCTCATCATGGACACCTTCGCGGCGATGGCACTCGCCTCACTCCCTCCCTCTGAGGCTGTCATGCAGGAAAAGCCTCGTAATCGGCGTGCTTTTATCATTAACCGTGATATGGCATGGCAGATTGTCGGTGTTGGTTGCTTGTTCTTTGTCCTTTTGCTATTCCTCCTTGGACGGTTTGAGAGTCAGGGATGGACACTCTATGAGCAGAGCCAGTTCTTCACCATCTTTGTGATGCTTCAGTTCTGGAACATGTTTAATGTCCGTGCGTATGCCACGGGTGAGAGTGCTTTGAGGGTAAAGGGATGTCGTGGCTTCCTGTTTATTGCCCAACTTGTGTTCTTTGGTCAACTTCTGATTGTATCCTTAGGCGGGAGGATGTTCAATGTGACTCGCTTGTCTGTGACGGATTGGATAGTGATCATAGGCTCAACATCTCTTGTGTTATGGATAGGAGAGGGGTGGCGATGGATGAAAAAACATCTATAATGTTAGGATTTATAGAAGAAAAGTATTACCTTTGCAACAAACAAAACGAATAACAGATGAAAACAAACAGATTCAATCTCATCATGGTCGGTTGTCTTGCTATGATGGTGGTGGCTTGCGGTGAAAAGAAAAAAAGTAATGATATTATTACAGAACGTGTGGAGCAGCCCAAACCGCAAGAGCCTATCCGCCAGCAGCCATATTCCGGCAACAAAGATTTCAGTTGGATTGGTCGCACCTATCATCTTAGCATCGACCGTCAGCCAAGTGACTCCTTACCGATGGTCAAGGATGAGATAGGACAGCAGTTTGTTGATAATATCATTACCTTGGTTGTCTCTCGTCAAGACGGCTCCAAGTTCTATAGCCATCAGTTTACAAAAAAGGATTTTGACAAGTATCTGGACGATGATTATCGGACAACAGGAATATTAGAGGGACTTGTCTTTGACAAGGCTGATGGTGATTGGCTGGAGTTTGCGGCGAGTGTTAGCCATCCGCAGACAGATGAGTATATCCCTTTGATTGTTCGTCTCTCACGAATGGGCGAACTATCTATCAAGCGTGATGCCCAGATGGATACCAATGCGCTTGATGAAGAGGGGGAAGAGGACTAATAAAAAGCACGGTTATCGGCGAAGTGCCTCCAACCGTGCTTTAATAATGTCAACAGGAACAACTGTCCTATTATGCCTCCTTGGCAAGACGCTCCTTAATGGCTTTTGAGTCAGCCTCGTAACCAGGTTTGTCAAGCAGTGCAAACATGTTCTTCTTATAGGCCTCAACACCAGGCTGGTTGAATGGGTTCACACCCAGCACATTACCACTGATGCCACAGGCAATCTCGAAGAAATAGATCAGTTGACCAATATAATACTCGTTGAGTTCTGGAACAGAGATACGGATGTTGGGAACTCCACCGTCCACATGCGCAAGACGTGTACCCAACTCTGCCATCTTGTTAACCTCATCCACACGCTTACCGGCGAGGAAGTTCAGACCGTCCAGGTTCTCCTCGTCAGAGGGGAACAAAAGGCTACGGTTAGGCTTCTCAATACTGATAACGGTCTCAAAAATGGTGCGCTCACCATCCTGAATCCACTGTCCCATAGAGTGCAGATCAGTGGTAAAGTCAACGCTGGCGGGGAAGATACCTTTCTTGTCTTTGCCCTCAGACTCTCCATAGAGTTGCTTCCACCATTCACTGACGAAATGCAGTTTAGGCTGGTAGTTGACCATGATCTCGATTTTCTTGCCTGCACTATACAGACCGTTACGGACAGCCGCATACTGGGCAGCGAGGTTCTCTTCGAAAGGAACATCCTTACCACATGCCTTCTCCATATCTGCGGCACCTTGTACCAAAGCCTTGATATCAAAACCGGCACAGGCGATAGGCAGGAGACCTACTGGAGTCAATACAGAGAAACGTCCACCAACATTGTCGGGAATGATAAAACTCTTATAACCCTCTTTGTCGGCACAGGTGCGTGCTGCGCCACGTTTGGCGTCAGTTACCGCAACGATAACTTCCTTGGCAGCAGCCTTGCCCATCTGCGCCTCACACTGTTTCTTGAGCAGGCGGAAGGTAAGGGCCGTCTCAGTAGTTGTACCCGACTTGGAGATATTGATTACACCAAATTTCTTGTCTTTCAAGTATTCGGTCATCTCTGAGAGGTAGTCCTCGCCAATGTTGTTACCAGCGAAAAGGATGGTTGGATTCTTCTTGTCCTGGATCAGCCATGCGAAAGAGTTGCCTAATGCCTCGATAACGGCACGGGCGCCAAGATAGGAACCGCCAATACCAGCAACGACTACAACCTCGCATTTCTCTCTCAAGGTGTTGGCGACAGCCTGCACCTCGTCAAGGAAAGCAGGGGTGATACTGCTGGGCAGATGAAGCCAGCCTAAGAAATCATTACCTGGGCATGTGCCCTCTTCCAAAGCCTGCTGAGCGGCTTTCACTTTTGGCTCAAAAGCCTTCACGGCACCTGCCTCTAAGAAGCAAGCCGCTTTTGTGATGTCAAGTTTAATACTCATAGTTTTATTTTTTATCTAAATGAATCTGTCAGAAGTTTAATCTCAATCTGTGGGGAGATACGCTCGTACAATATATTATATACCGCATCGAGGATAGGCATGTTGACATGGCAATGCCGATTGATCTCTTTCATACATTTGGTACCAAAATAGCCTTCGGCAATCATCTCCATCTCTATCTGTGCCGACTTGACAGAGTACCCCTTTCCTATCATGGTTCCGAAAGTACGGTTACGTGAGAAGTTGGAATAACCAGTTACAAGGAGGTCGCCCAGATAGACACTATCGACAATGTTCCGCTCAATAGGGTGAACAACCTGCAGGAAGCGAGCCATCTCCTGTACGGCGTTCGCCATCAATACAGCCTGGAAGTTGTCTCCGAATTTCAGTCCGTTACAGATGCCCGCAGCGATAGCATAGACGTTCTTTAAGACGGACGAGTATTCAATGCCGATGACATCGGTAGAGGTCTTGGTCTTGATATAATCGCTTGTCAGTACCTCTGCGAAAGCCTGCGCCTTCTCTCGGTCGGAGCATCCTACCGTCAGATAACTCAATCGCTCCAAGGCAACTTCCTCTGCGTGTGATGGACCTCCGATGCAGGCGAGATTCTCATAGGGGACATCATAAACCTGATGGAAATACTCTGAGCATACCAGATTCTCATCAGGCACGATACCTTTGATAGCCGTAATGATATATTTGTCTCGAATACGGGTCTTCAATTTCTTCAAATGACTCTTCAAATAAGGTGATGGCGTGACAAACACCAGTGTGTCATACATCTGTACAATCTTGTTGAGGTCAGAAGAGAAGAAAATCTCCTCCGTATTGAAGTGGACACTCATTAGGTAGGCGGGATTGTGCCCAAGGCGCTTGAAGTCCTCAATGCGATCATCACGGCGCATATACCATCCGATGTGGTGGGTGTGCCCCACTACAATCTTGGCAATCGCCGTAGCCCAACTGCCACCGCCAATGATGGCTATCTTCCCGCAGTCGTACATATTCTTGCTGTTTCCTTTTGACTATTTACCTGTTTGATGCGTCAATCCACTTCTGAATATCGTCAACAGAGGGCTTTTGCATTTCCAACTTGTATTTCTTCACAATATCTCCGATCTTCTGTTGGAGTCCCTGTGCCTTCTCCTCCTTGATGTTGGAGATCAGGTTGAAGCCTGCCTTACGCAATACGGGCACCCATTCTTCTGCCACACCGATCTCAGCCCATTCCGCAACAGAATTCTGAGGAATCTTCTTCTCGGGCTTCATCTGGGGGAAGAACAATACTTCCTGGATGAAAGTCTTACCAGTCATCAGCATCACCAGACGGTCTATGCCGATACCGATACCAGAAGTGGGCGGCATACCATATTGTAAAGCACGCAGGAAGTCTTGGTCGATAATCATCGCCTCGTCGTCTCCCTTGTCAGCAAGTCTCATCTGCTCGATGAAGCGCTCCTCTTGGTCTATCGGGTCGTTCAACTCGGAATAGGCATTGGCGAGTTCCTTGCCATTCACCATCAACTCGAAGCGCTCTGTGAGTCCAGGCTTGCTGCGGTGCATCTTGGTTAGTGGCGACATCTCAACGGGATAATCGGTGATGAATGTGGGCTGGATAAAGGTTCCCTCACAGAACTCCCCGAAGAGTTCGTCAATCAACTTGCCCTTTCCCATCGTCTCGTCGACCTCCATGCCTTTCTCCTTGCAGAATGCGCGGATTTCCTCCTCCGTCTTTCCGTCACAGTCGAAACCTGTTTTCTCCTTGATGGCCTCAAGGATAGGCAGACGGCGATAGGGTGCCTTGAAACTAACGATATTCCCGTCAATTTCCCGTTCTGGTTTGCCGTTGACGGCAATACAGATGGTTTCCAGCAAATGCTCGGTGAACGACATCATCCAGTTGTAGTCCTTGTACTGTACATACAGTTCCATACAAGTGAACTCTGGATTATGGTTACGATCCATACCCTCATTGCGGAAGTTCTTGCCGATCTCATAGACACCCTCAAAGCCACCAACGATGAGTCGCTTGAGGTAAAGTTCGGTGGCGATACGCATATACATGTCCTGATCCAGCGCATTGAAATGGGTGATGAAAGGACGTGCCGAGGCACCGCCTGCTATCATCTGGAGTGTTGGCGTCTCTACTTCGGTGTATCCTGCCTCATCCAGCACTTTACGTATGGTGCGGATGACGGTGGCACGCTGCAGGAAAGTATCTTTCACGCCGTCATTGACAACCAAGTCTACATAACGCTGTCTGTAGCGTAACTCGGGATCGTCAAATTTATCGTAGGCTACCCCATCTTTATATTTGACAATAGGTAATGGCTTCAGCGATTTGGAGAGCAGCGTCAACTCCTGTGCATGGACGGAGATCTCTCCAGTCTGAGTGCGGAACACATAGCCTTTCACACCGATAAAGTCGCCAATGTCCAATAAACGCTTAAATACTTTATTATATAGGTCTTTGTCTTCTCCTGGACAAAGGTCGTCACGGGACACATACACTTGGATTCTGCCTTTGCTATCCTGGATTTCCGCAAAACTTGCCTTTCCCATGACGCGGCGACTCATCATTCGCCCGGCGATGCAAACCTGTCGAGGCTCGTCCTCGTCACGGAAATTGTCGCGTATGTCAATAGAAAAAGCATTCGTTGGGTATTCTGCGGCAGGATAGGGGTTAATGCCCATCTGACGCAATTCTTGCAGACTCTCGCGTCTGCCAATCTCTTGTTCACTGAGTTCTAAAACGTTCATCTTTGTTTTTCTTAAGAAATGTAATATGGATGCAAAGATACACATTTTATCTGATACATCTTTCTTTTTAGAGTTTTTTATCATTCTCAAAGGTGAGTACGTTAAATAATTGCTAAAAATGCTGACAAAATTTGGTAGGATGAGGATTTATAGTTATATTTGCCCAGATAATACTAACACTGAGATGATAGAGACCAATTTAAATACCAAAGTAATAGGAGTGCACATCCGTGTCGACAGGACAGTTTATGCCTTGGTTGATATTCGTGGTAATCTGTTAGCGCAAGATGAGTTCGCTACCTCTGACTATCCCAATATCAGCGATTTTGTGACAAAGTTGTCTGATGGTGTCATGACCTTGATGGAGTCAAATGGAGGCTATGAGACCGTGCGCTCTATAGGAATAAGTGTTCCCAGTGGGAATTTCCATACTGGTTGTATTGAGAACTCACCCAATCTTCCTTGGAAAGGTATCGTGCCCTTGGCTGCCATGTTGCGTGACCGCCTAGGTTTGGCTGTCGCTTTGGACAATAATGCCAATGTGGTGGCAATGGGAGAGCATGCGTTCGGCTCTGCTCATGGTATGAAGGATTTCATCGTTGTCACATTAGGTAGTGGCATGGGTAGTTGCTTGTTCAGTAAAGGTAAGATATATCAAGGGACGAATGGCTTTGCAGGAGAAATTGGTCACACCACCTATATCTCAGGAGGTCGTCCATGCGGTTGCGGAAGGCAAGGCTGTTTGGAAAGATATACAGCGACAAAAGGTGTGTTGCAGACGGCACAGGAGGTCATGGATGAGTGCGACACTCCTTCCCTCATGAGGAGCGTACAGCAACTGACGGTGCAGTTGATTGTAGAGTTCTGTAATCAGGGCGATGAACTTGCCATTGAGGTGATGCGTCGCACTGGTCGTGCCTTGGGCTTCGGACTTGCCAATTATGCGTCTCTGTTCACCCCCGAGGCCATCATCCTTGCTGGTGTTGTGTCAAAGGCGGGGAAGTGGCTGTTAGAACCAGCCGATGAGGCTTTCGAGGAGCATGTGTTCCATAATATGAAAGGAAAGGTGAAACTCATTGCCTCTATCTATGACGATAAGGAACTTAATGTGCTTGGTGCAAGTGTACTGGCATGGGATGTAAAAGAATATTCTCTCTTCAAATAGCGAATTACCTATGAACGAAAATGTAGCAAAGAGACATGTAGTGGGTGTCGATGTAAGTACGGAGTTGACTACTTATGCGGTGGTTGACATCCTGGGGGGAATCATTGCCAAGGAGAGTTTCCCGACATTCGATTATCCCAATGTGAATGAGTATGTGACCGTACTTAGCGAGAAGATTATCACCCTCGTTGAGCAGCATGGCGGTTATGAGTCTGTCCGTTCTGTGGGAATGAGTGCGCCGAGCGGAAATTTTGTCACAGGTAGTATAGAGAATGCTTCCAATATACCTTGGAAGGGACATGTGCCTTTGGCTGCCATGTTGCGTGACCGCTTGGGACTTGCCGTCGCCTTGGGTAATGATGCCCATGTGACTGCTGTGGGAGAGAAGACATTTGGTGCCGCTCGTGGATTCCGTAATTTCGTGATTGTATCTGTCAGTCATGGCGGTGTGGGAAGTTGCATCTATCTGGATGGTCATGCCCATCTGGGTGCTGAGGGTTTCGCAGGAGAGTTTGGACATATCTGTTTCAAAGAGAATGGGCGACAGTGTTCTTGTGGGCACTATGGCTGTCTGGAGGAGTATGTCTCTGCCCGTGGAATGGTGAAAACGGCTCAGGAGATTCTTCAAGAGACGGGAAAGACTAGCGTGCTGCAACAGGTGAATACGATGACTACGCAGGCGATAGCAGATGCCTGTGAGCAAGGTGATGAGGTGGCTCTGGAGACCTTCCGCCGCACTGGTTCTATCTTAGGAAAGGCATTGGCTTCTTTAGCGTCGTTGACAGATCCCGAGGCGATTATACTGACTGGTGACCTGACGCTTTACAGTAAGTGGATCATGGATGTTATGAAGGAGAGTTTTGAGGAGAGTGTTTTCCATAACCTCAAAGGAAAGGTTAACATCCTGATATCCCCGCTGAATAATAGTGAGCGCGATGTGCTGGGTGCCAGTGCCCTTGCTTGGGAAGTCAAGGAGTATTCGCTGTTTAAGTAAGTGCGAAAAATAAACAAATAACTAATTATTATTATATTCATGGAAGTAGATAATGTTAAAACAAGGGTTGTTGGTGTCGATATCAGTAACGAACTCACCACTTATGCGATAGTCGACATCAGGGGTAATATCATAGCAGAAGACAGTTTTGCGACGACAGACTATCAGGATATCAACAATTTCGTGTCTGTGCTGAGTGAGAAAATAGTGGAGATTGTGGAGGCTAATGGCGGCTACGAGAAGATACGCTCCGTGGGCATCAGTTCACCGAGTGCCAGTTTTATCTCTGGGTCACTGGTCAATGCGCCTAATTTGCCATGGAAGGGTGTCATCCCCTTGGCAGCGATGTTGCGTGACCGTTTAGGACTTGCCGTGGCGTTGGCTAATGATGCCCATGTCTCTGCTTTAGGTGAGCATACCTTTGGCTCTGCGCATGGCATGAAAGACTTCATCGTCATCAACCTGGGTGTCGGACTGGGAAGTTGCTTCTTCTCCCGTGGACATGAGCATCAAGGCTTTGAGGGCTTTGCCGGTGAGATCGGACATACTTGCGTCGACGAGCATGGGCGGACCTGTGCTTGTGGCAAAATAGGATGCTTGGAGGCATACGTTGGAGCAAAAGGTATTGTTCGTACTGCCGAGGAACTCATGGCGGCATCTGACGAGCCATCTATGATGCGTGATGTCGAGCGCCTGTCTCCACGTATTATCGCAGAGTTCTGCGACAAAGGTGATGCGATGGCGATAGAGGTGTTTAAACAGACTGGTCATAAGTTTGGACTTGGTCTTGCCAACTATGCTAGTATCGTTAATCCTCAGGCAATCATCCTTACAGGTGGTATCTCTCATGCCGGGAAGTGGTTGATAGACCCGACTCGTGAGGCATTTGAGAAGCATGTGTTTGGTAATATGCGTGGCAAGGTGAAGATTCTCGTCTCAGAGTTAAATGACCGTGAGCGTGATGTCTTAGGTGCCAGTGCCCTTGCTTGGGAAGTTCCGGAATATTCACTCTTCAAATAATGGATGTAGAGCATATCAAGCAAATTATCGAGCGAAAGCCGAATCTCAGTACCGCCCTCGGAATGGAGTTTATCTCCACCCCCGAGGACGATACGTGTATGGCTCGTATGAAGGTCGATGAGCGTAACCGCCAGCCTTTTGGCTTCTTGAGCGGGGGTGCCTCCCTTGCCTTGGCGGAGAATGTGGCGGGTGTCGGCTCCTGTGCGCTCTGTCCTGACTGTGCCTGTGTGGGTATCGAGGTCAGTGGCAGTCATGTGCAGGCGGTCAGTGAGGGTGATTCGGTGACTGCCTATGCTCGTCTGCAGCATCGAGGCAGCACCTTGCATGTGTGGAATGTAGATATCAAAAATACTGCGGGGGAGTTGATCTCTACCGTCCGTGTGACAAACTATATCATCAAAAATCATAAGTGACATGTCGAGTTTCGCCCTCTTTCGTTTGCCGTATGAGCAACAATATACGCTGATAGAGCAAACTTCGGGTGAACCGCTCGAATTAGTATCTTGTGGGGAGTTGAGTGGTAAGACGGGATTTGTCGTTTCGCCTTTTGCCCCTTCCTCTGATTGTCCGATACTCTTGATTCGTCCTGACAGGGTGACTCATGATTTTCCATCGACGATGGAGGTGCCTTTGAGGGACACCGCATCGTCTCTTTCCACGGATTCCTATCGGGACTATCAGGTTGACTTTGCCAATTTCCATGCTCATCTGGACAATGGAGACTTCGCGAAGTTAGTCCTGTCACGTAGTATCTTTATCCCTTCGGATACCCAAACGCACCCATTGGAGTTGTTCAGGAGAGCATGTGACCGTTATCCTCGGATGATGATCATTCTGGTTTACACCCCGCAGAGTGGGATGTGGCTGGCGGCGACACCGGAGATACTGCTGTCTGGTGGTGGCGAGCAGTGGCAGACAGTTGCCTTGGCTGGTACGATGCCCTTTGAGGAGGATGTCCGATGGAGTGACAAGAATATCCAGGAGCAGCGGTATGTCGCTACTTATATGATAGAGCAGTTGGAGCAGTTTACGACAGATTTCAAGGAGACGGGTCCTCGGACGATACGTGCCGGTCATCTTGCCCATCTGCGTAGTGACTTCCATTTCAGCCTACATGATAATAAGGTGATAGGCGACCTCCTTCAGGCGCTTCATCCCACCCCAGCCGTATGTGGCTTACCCAAGCAGGAGGCTTTCCGTTTCATCCTGCATAACGAGCACCATGACCGTCGTTACTATAGTGGGTTTATGGGACCTCTGTTTGTGGAAGATAAGACCAACCTCTTTGTTACCCTCCGTTGTATGCAACTCTTTGCAAATGGCTACCGCCTGTATGCTGGTGGCGGCATCCTGAAAGACAGTCAAGAGGAGCAGGAATGGCAGGAGACAGAGATCAAACTTGACACCATGCGTAATATTGTAAATAATGTATAGTAATAAAGAGAATGTAAATATATTGACCTCGTTGTTGGTGGCTCATGGCATTCGTCATGCCGTCGTGTGTCCTGGCAGTCGCAATGCGCCCATCGTACATAACCTCAACGAGTGTCCTGATATCCAGTGCTATCCCGTGACAGATGAGCGCAGTGCGGGCTTCTATGCCTTGGGAATGGCACAATGCCTTAGCCAACCTGTTGCGGTATGCGTCACCAGTGGTACGGCATTGTTGAATCTTGCCCCAGCCGTTGCTGAGGCGTACTACCAGCATGTTCCGTTGGTCGTTATCTCTGCTGACCGTCCCATCCAGTGGATAGACCAGTTGGATGGTCAGACCCTGCCGCAGCCAGATGCTTTAGGACGATTCGTCAAGAAAGCAGTATCATTGCCAGAGCCCCATGATGAGGAGGAACGTTGGTATTGCAACCGCTTGGTGAATGAGGCGTTAATCGTTCGCCATGCTCCTGTTCATATCAACGTGCCAATCAGTGAGCCATTGTTTGAGTTCACAGTCTCTTCGCTACCTGTTGAGCGGAAGATAGAACTGTTGTCTGCGGATACACCGTCGCATACACTGAGTCATGTGTGCAGGATGTTCATGCAGTCGAAACGCCCGATGCTGGTTGACGGACAGCCATTGAATCCTAATTTTGATGAGGCTGTCAGTCTCGTGATGGACGATGAGCGTTATGTACCCGATTTAGTATTGTATATCGGTGGCTCTATCGTCAGCAAACGGGTGAAGCGTTTCTTGCGGAAAGCAAAAGAGACATGGGCTGTCAACTGGACAGGAGAAGTCAATGACACCTTCCAGAACCTGACCCATGTCGTACAAGGTGACGGAGAGGTGATTGCCGACCAAGTACGTTTCATGCTGGAGCAACAGCCACATCCATTTGTACTGCAATGGCAGGAACTGCTGCATAGCGTTCGTCAATATGGAGGAGAATATGCTCCTGCCTATTCTCAGATGGCAGTCGTCAAGTATTTCGAGTCGCTTATTGATGGTGACAGTCATATCCACTATGCTAATAGTACAGCCATTCGCTTGGCAAATATTTATGCCTGTCATTATGTTTATTGCAATCGTGGGGTAAATGGTATCGACGGGTCCTTGTCCACTGCCGCAGGCTTTTCACTTGTTACGGACGACCCCGTATTCTGTGTCATTGGTGACTTGAGTTTCTTCTACGACCAGAATGCACTATGGAATCAGAACCTACGTGGTAATTTCCGAATACTGTTGATGAATAACGGACGAGGGGGCATCTTTAATATGCTGCATGGTTTGGAACAGAGTCCTGCCCGTGACAAGTTTGTCGCTGCCGAACACCATACTTCCGCCAAGGGTATCTGTGAGCAGAATGATATCGTTTACCTGAGGGCGGAGAACATGGCAGAGATGCAGGAGGGTGTTGACCGATTGCTTCAGGAGCAGAGCGATCGCCCCGTGCTTTTGGAAGTGTTTACGGATGCCGCAGAGGATGAGCGAGTTTTCAAAGAGTATTATGCGCAACTAAAAAAGAGATAGATATGGCACAAAGAGAATGGAAAGAAATTAAGAAGTTTGAGGAGATCCTTTTCGAACAGTATAACGGTATTGCGAAGATTACGATCAATCGTCCTCGTTACCGTAATGCCTTTACGCCTAAGACGACGTTGGAACTGTCGCAGGCTTTTGCCCTCTGCCGTGAGATGCAGAACATCCGAGTAGTCCTGTTGACAGGTGCTGGTGACAAGGCATTCTGCTCTGGTGGTGATATGCATGTCAAGGGGCGTGGCGGTTATGTCGATGACGAGGGAGTACCCCGTCTGAGTGTCCTCGATGTGCAGATGCAGATTCGTCGTCTGCCCAAACCCGTCATCGCCATGGTCAATGGCTATGCCATCGGTGGCGGTCATGTGTTGCATCTGGTATGCGACCTGACGATAGCCTCCGAGAATGCCATCTTCGGACAGACTGGTCCTAAGGTGGGCTCTTTCGACGCTGGTTTTGGTTCCAGTTATCTGGCACGCATCGTCGGACAGAAGAAAGCCCGTGAGATATGGTTCCTCTGTCGTCAGTATTCCGCCAAGGAGGCTGAGGTGATGGGTATGGTGAACAAGGTCGTACCCTTCGACCAGTTGGAGGATGAGTGTGTCGCCTGGGCAGAGGAGATGATGGAGCGCAGTCCTATCGCCCTTCGCATGATCAAGGCAGGACTGAATGCCGAACTTGACGGACAGGCGGGTATCCAGCAGTTGGCGGGCGATGCCACCATGTTGTATTATTTCCTTGATGAGGCGCAGGAAGGTGGCAAGGCGTTCTTGGAGAAACGTAAACCCGACTTTGAGCAATATCCGAAGATTCCATGAAGATAGAGATAGAGGAGCGGACGCTCCATTTCAAGCAACCTGCAGGAACCAGTCGTGGTGTCTATACAGAGCGACGCATTTGGCTGGTGACGATGACGGATGGAGAACGTGTTGGAGTGGGGGAGTGTGCGCCACTGCCCCAACTCAGTTGCGATGATATCCCGAATTATGCGGAAGTGCTCCGCCGTTTCTGTGATCAGGTGGAGCAGACAGGTGAGATAGATACAGACTCCATGCGCGACTATCCCTCCATGCTCTTCGGCTTGGAGACGGCATTATTGGATGTGAGATGTAAGAAGGAAGATGGAAGAGGCATGCTTTTCGACACCCCATTCAGTCGTGGCGAGGAAGGCATCCCCATCAACGGACTGGTATGGATGGGAACCTATGAGGAGATGCGGCAGCGCATCGAACAGAAGTTAGAACAGGGCTTCCATTGTGTCAAACTGAAGATTGGTGCCATCGATTTTGAGGCGGAGTTAGAACTGCTCAAGAAAATACGGGAGCGCTTCGGACCTCGGGACGTGGAACTGCGGGTGGATGCTAATGGCGCTTTCCCCTACGAGGAGGCACTCTATAAACTCGAACTGCTCTCCCAGTATGCGCTGCATTCCATCGAGCAACCCATCAAGGCAGGACAATGGAGTTATATGGCGGAACTCTGTAGGGAGTCTCCCCTCCGTATCGCCTTGGACGAGGAACTCATTGGAGTCAACGACCCTGACCAGAAGCGACAGATGCTGAACATTATCCGTCCTGCGTATATCATCCTGAAACCGTCCTTGCATGGTGGTATGACGGGTGTCCGTGAATGGGTGGAGATAGCAAGCGATATGGGCATAGGCTCATGGATTACCTCTGCCCTGGAGAGTAATATTGGCTTGAATGCCATTGCCCAACTCGCTTCGGATATCTATGGTCCTGCTATTTGCATGCCACAGGGCTTAGGCACAGGACAACTCTTCACCGATAATATCCCCATGCCTTTAGAGATACGAGGCGACAGATTATGGGTAACGACAGACTAACAAAATAACAAGAAGTTAAATACGTTAATATGTTATTATGTCTTTAAAAGGTAATCTGTCTTTAGAGGAGTTTCTAACTGAGTGGCATAACGACAGTCCGACCGTGCTGGTACATACCAGTGGCTCGACGGGTAAGCCCAAGCCGATGCTTGTGGAGAAACGACGTATGGAGGCTTCGGCACGGATCACGTGTCAGTTCCTGGGGTTGCATGAGGGCGACACTGCCCTGCTCTGTATGCCCCTCGACTATATCGCTGGTAAGATGATGGTGGTACGTGCGCTGACCTGTGGATTGCGGTTGGTCAGCGTAGAGCCGAAAGGCTGTCCAGCGTGGGAAGGTCCCGTCGACTTCGCCGCTATGGTACCCTTACAGGTATGGAACTTGCTGCAGCAAGCGCCAGAGCGACTTCGCCAGATTCGTCATCTGATTATCGGTGGTGGTGCCATCAACGACGAGTTGGCAACAGCGTTGAAAGACCTGCCCAATCATATCTGGAGCACCTACGGTATGACAGAGACACTTTCGCATATTGCCCTCCGACGGCTCAACGGTCCTGACCGTAGCGACTGGTACACTCCCTTCGAGGGTGTCGAGGTGTCGCTGAATGCGGAGAACTGTCTGGTCATCAATGCCCCAGTCGTTCATGACGGCTTATTAGTCACGAATGATATCGCCGAACTCTCAACTCAGCAATTCCGCATCCTTGGCAGGAAAGACAATGTCATCTGCTCTGGAGGTATCAAGATACAGATAGAGGAGGTGGAGCGATTGTTGCACCCCCATCTTCACGAACCATATATCATCACCAAAGCACCAGATACGAGACTCGGTGAACAGGTCGTCCTGCTCACTGAGTCAACAGATATCGATGCTGTTCGCCATTGCTGCGAGCAGGTGTTACCCAAATACTGGCAGCCCCGTCGTTACCTCCATGTCGACCACCTCCCTCTCACAGAGACAGGCAAGCCCGCCCGTGCCGAGGCAGAGCGATTGGCAACCTTTTAACATTGTGATATGAAAGTTTTTCCGTATCTTTGCAACAAATAATAGTAAAAGCAAATGAAACAGCCTACTTCCGAACGTGTGTTGAGCATTTTTCATGAACTCAACCAGATACCACGTCCCTCCCACCATGAGGAGCGTGTTGCCGACTATCTCTGTCAGTTCGCACAGCGTCTGCACTTAGACTATGAGCGTGACGCGGAGAACTGTGTGGTCATCCGCAAACCTGCTACTCCTGGCTATGAGTCCTCCGAGCCCATCGTGCTGTTGAACCACATGGATATGGTGTGCGTGGGAATGTCCGACCCCCTCAACGACCCTGTTGAGGCATATACCGAGAATGGTTGGATGAAGGCACGAGGCACATCGTTGGGAGCCGACAATGGCATAGGACTCTCTATGGCTCTTGCCGTACTGGAGAGCAACAGTATTGAGCATCCTGCCTTGGAGGTCATGACGACGACCAACGAGGAGGATGGTATGTCGGGGGCAGCGCAACTGTCGAAGGACTTCCTTCGTGGACGGAAGGTGATCAACCTCGACTCGGAGGATTACGACACCATCACCACAGGTGCCGCAGGCGCTTGCTTGCAGTTCCACAGACTGCCGATGGTGCCGGAGCCAGCCCCCACTGGTAAGTATCGCTGGTATCATATCCGTTTCGAGGGTGGTCTTGGCGGACACTCTGGTGTGGACATCAACAAGGGACGATGCAGTGCCGTCATCCCCGCATGGGCTGTTCTGGCGGCGATCTATAACGAGTACGACTTCCATCTCGCCCGTATTGAGGTAGGGGAGGCTAATGCCTCTATCGCATCGACTGCCGACCTGACGGTATGTGTGCGCTCTGGTGAGGCTGCTGAGTTTGTCAAGGCGCAGGAGGAGAGCATCAACGAGTGGTTGCGTGAGGAATACGGAGCACGCGATCCTCAGATGCGTTGCACCATTACGAAATGCGACAGGCAGGAGACGGTCATCCCCACTGAGACCTTCGAGGCGCTGATGCGGTGCTTGGAGCAGATACCGCAAGGGGTTGTCAAGATGAGCGATGTGATGCAGGACACGGTGGAGACATCGAACAACGTGGGTCGTATCAGTACAGAGAGCGACCATATTCTCGTCAGCACCCATACCCGTAGTTTCATCGATGTTGATATGGCAAGGCTTAGTAAGGATATTGCGGAGACTTTCGCAACCAATGGCGGTCACTCAGAGACCGTCATGTCGGCACCCGCATGGCAGGAAGACCAGCAGTCGGCATTCCTCCAACTCACCAGTGACACGTTCCTTGACGTGTTAGGATGGCGCCCCCGTTTAGTGGCGATGCACTTCGTACTTGAGGCAGGTTTCTTCGTTCAGCACTATCCCGGCATCCAGATAGCCTGCATAGGTCCTCGCATCGTAGAGCCCCACTCGGCAAGTGAGCGAGTAGAGTTAAAGACCATTGATGACATCTGGCAAGTGCTGCTTGAATTGCTGAAACGGTTGAAGTGACTCTCTTACTTTCCGATTTTTGGCTTATTGGTCATTTTGAGTGGTGAAATCTTTGGAAACGTCGATAAATACTTACCTTTGCAGCATTTATTATTAATATGATGCAAAAAATGCTTTTTCTGCGGTTCAAATTCTACGATAAAGTATGGTAAGC
>JAFTGH010000054.1 GCA_017458005.1 Prevotella sp.
GGTGGTGGTGACTCCGTTGCCTGTGTCAACAAGTTCGGTCTTGCTGATCAAGTTAGTTACATTTCCACTGGTGGTGGTGCACTGCTCGAGGCTATCGAGGGCAAGGTACTCCCAGGTGTTGCAGCCATCAAGGGTGAATAACGAAATAAAACGTTTACGTATAAAAAATCCCGATAGGCTTGTACAGCGTATCGGGATTTTGCTTATCTTTGCAGCAACAAACAATTTAAACAATCGAATATGAAGAAAAAATTCGTTATTGGAGACCGTACAAAGGATGAGTACATCTCTGTTCTCGACATCGAGAAGAAGAAGTTAGAGTTTACCAACCATATTGGTTCCGCCAAGGAGTTCATGGGCTTTGAGGAAACCAAAGCAACCCTGAAGAAGTTGCAGGATGAGACAGGTGGTTACTTGGATGACCTGCAGGTATATATTAAAGACGAGGATGGCAAGGCTCATCGTCCAGACGAGCGTGACATGATGCCTTTGTAATCAAACATTACCATAAAAAATCCCCAGCCGTTTGGTTGGGGATTTTTTATGGATAGGAAACAGATTAGTCCTCTTCCTTGAGTTCTGCCTCATGCTCCTTGATAAGCGTCTGCTGGATATCGTTCGGAACAAGTTCATAACTAGAGAAACTTGTGGTGAACGATGCGCGACCACCCGTCAGAGAACTGAGGGCAATAGAGTAACTTGCCAGTTCCTTGAGAGGAATCTTAGCCGTCAACTTCTGATAACCAGCCTCGCTGTCCATACCCATGATGATGGCACGACGACCCTGCAGGTCACTCATCACATCACCCATATAGTCAGCAGGAACCAGCACCTCCAGGTCATAGATAGGCTCCAACACCTTTGGACCTGCCTCCTTGAAGGCTGCAGAGAAGGCGTTACGAGCAGCAAGCATGAACGAGAGTTCGTTGGAGTCTACCGGGTGCATCTTACCATCATAGACGATGACGCGGACATCACGAGCATAAGAACCTGTCAATGGTCCCTGCTCCATGCGCTCCATCACACCCTTCAGGATAGCAGGCATGAAGCGCATATCGATAGCACCACCTACCACACTGTTGATGAAGACGAGTTTGCCGCCCCACTCCAAGTCTTTCTCCTCTTTCGACTTGATGTTCATCTTGAACTCCTGACCGTTGATGGTGAAGGAGGTAGGATCAGGCATGCCGTCAGTATAAGGCTCCACAATCAGGTGAACCTCACCGAACTGTCCGGCACCACCCGACTGCTTCTTATGACGATAGTCGGCACGTGCCATCTTGGTAATGGTCTCACGATAAGGAATCTTTGGCTCCTGATACTCAATCTGAATCTTCTCGTTGTTTTCCATGCGCCACTTCAAAGTACGCAAATGGAATTCACCCTGTCCGTGAACAATGATTTGGCGGAGTTCCTTAGACTGCTCGACAACCCATGTGGGATCTTCCTGGCGCATGCGCTGCAGGGCTGCCATCATCTTCTCGGTCTCTGCCTCGTTGACTGCCTTAATGGCACGGGAGAACTTAGAATTTGGATATTTGATAAAGTCGAATTTGTTTTCAATGTCCTTGCCGTTGAGGGTATTACCCGTCTTCACGTCCTTCAGTTTCACTGTACAGCCGATGTCACCTGCCACGAGTTGATCGACCTGAATACGGTTGGCACCTGCGCAGGCATATAAGGTACCGATGCGCTCCTTAGAGCCACGGTCGGCATTCGTCAGGTCGTCGCCACTCTTAACGACACCACTCATCACCTTAAAATACTGTACCTCACCAATATGGGGCTCTACACCCGTCTTGAAGAAATACAGAGAGGTGGGAGCACTTGCGTCGGCAGGAACCTCCTTACCAGCGGCGTTCTTGACAACAGGCATCTCGCTCACGAAAGGAACGACATTACCCAAGAACTCCATCAGACGGCGAACACCCATGTCCTTACCTGCACATACGCAGAAGACTGGATAGATACTGCGTGTCACGAGTCCTTTGCGGATACCCTCACGCATCTCGTCCTCGGTCAGGTCCTCGCTCTCGAAGAATTTCTCCATCAAGGTGTCGTCACCAGCAGCGGCAGCCTCCACGAGCGCAGCCTTCATCTCCTTCGCCTTGTCGAGTTGGTCGGCAGGGATATCCTCGATGATAGGAGCACCACCCTCCGGCTTCCAAGAGTATTTCTTCATCAGCAGCACGTCGATGACACTGTTGAAGCCAGGACCTGTGGCGATAGGATACTGAACGGGAACGCAGTTATTACCATAGACATCCCTCAACTGTGAAAGGATCTGGTCGAAGTCACAATTATCGCGGTCGAGTTGGTTGACGAGGAAGATAACGGGTTTCTTCAACTTCTCCGTATTACGGAAAGCATTCATCGTACCCACCTCTGGTCCATACTGTCCGTTAATGAGCAACACAGCCTGATCGGTCACGTTCAATGCTGTAATAGCACCACCTACGAAGTCATCAGAACCTGGGCAGTCGATGATGTTAAGTTTCTTATTATTCCACTCTACATGAAAAACAGTAGAGAACACCGAGTAGCCATATTCCTGCTCAACAGGGAAATAATCGCTCATGGTGTTCTTACCCTCTACGGTACCGCGGCGTTTGATGATGCCAGCCTCGTAGACCATTGCTTCGGCAAGAGTAGTCTTGCCGCTACCCGCACTGCCAAGCAGCGCGATGTTTTTGATTTCGTTTGTTTGATAAACTTTCATATCGGTTATGTTTTAGGTTTAACTTTTCGATAGTGAAGCCAAAATTAGTCATTTTCATGCGAAAAACCTAAGAAAACTTTCAAATATTAAACTTTATTAGTAATTTTGGGGTGCATTTGATAGTATCCCTTGAAAATGGCTGGTCTATATATCCATATTCCGTTTTGCAAAAGTCGCTGTATCTACTGCGGTTTCTATTCCACCACCAACATGGAATGGATACAGCGGTATGTAGATGCGGTATGCAAGGAAATGGAGATGAGATTGACAGGCGACTGCGAGACCATCTACCTCGGAGGTGGCACCCCCTCGCAACTGACTCCCGACCAACTGCGCCAACTCTTTATATATATAAATAAGGTATATGGAGACGGAGAGCGGGAAGTCACCATCGAAGTCAACCCTGACGATGTCACGCTGGAGTATGCTGCGACCTTGTCGCAGCAAGGCGTCAACAGGGTAAGCATGGGCGCGCAGACCTTCGATGACGAGCGCCTGCACTTCCTACATCGCCGACATACCTCAGCCCAAATCCCTCTTGCCATCCAACGACTCCGTGACGCAGGTATCCAGAACATCAGTGTCGACCTGATGTATGGATTTCCTGACGAGACCCTCGCTGACTGGGAGCGGGATATTGACACAGCCCTCGCCCTTCACGTAGAACACCTCTCCGCCTATTGCTTGATGATAGAGGAAGGAACGCCACTCTACCAATGGGCAATGGTCAACGGTCAACGGTCCATAGACGAAGAACTGGAGCGACAGATGTACGAACTGCTGATTGACAAACTGACTGCGGCAGGCTACGAACACTATGAGATCAGCAACTTCGCCAAACCAGGATTCCGCTCCCGCCATAACAGCAGTTACTGGCAGGACACCCCTTATATCGGACTGGGTGCCGCAGCCCACTCTTACGATCTCAAGAGCCGACAGTGGAACGTAGCCGACCTCCAAGCGTATGTGGAGGCGATAGAGCGCGGGGAGATTCCTTCGGAACGGGAGGAGATAGACGAGGACACCCACTACAACGACCGCATCACCGTGGCACTCCGCACCTGCGAGGGACTCGACCTCGATACGCTCTCCGACAGGCATCGCACCTATTGCGAGCAAGAGGCGCAACGGTATATCGACCAAGGACTGCTGCGACGAGAGGGCTCCCATCTGCTACTGACCCGTAAAGGACTTTTCGTCAGCGACGACATCATGAGTTCATTAATATTTGTATAAGATATGAGAAAAATCGTTCTAATGACAATGGCAACATTAGCAACCGCATCAGCATCGGCACAAGGCATCCAATACCCTAAAGCCGACAAAGACGGTACCGTCGACAACTATTTCGGCACACAGGTCGCCGACCCTTATCGCTGGCTGGAGGATGACACCAGTGCCAAGACTGCGGCTTGGGTAGAGGCAGAGAACAAGGTGACCAATGACTACTTGAGTAAGATACCCTTCCGCCAGCAACTGCTCAAGCGACTCACGGAGGTATCGAACTACGAGAAGATCGGAGCCCCACGGAAACGGCATGGCAAATGGTATTTCTACAAGAACAACGGACTACAGAACCAGTCGGTGATGTATGTCATGGACGAACTGGGCTGTGAGCCTCGTGTCTTCCTCGACCCCAACAAACTCAGCAACGACGGTACGGTGGCACTCAAAGGAGTCTACTTCTCCCATAATGGGAAGTATGCCGCCTACTCGGTCTCGCGCAGTGGCAGCGACTGGCAGGAGTTCTATGTCATCGACCTCGCCACAGGGCAACTGACTAGCGACCATATCGAATGGGCTAAGTTCTCTGGGGCGGCATGGCAAGGTGACGGTTTTTACTATAGTGCCTACGATGCTCCCACGAAGGGCAAGGAATTCTCGAATGTCAATGCGGGACATAAGATTTACTATCATCGGATAGGGACACCGCAGTCGGCTGACGTGCTGTTCTATCAGAACGCCGCCTATCCCATGCGGTTCTATACCGTCTCCACCAATGACGAGGAGACGATGATGTTTCTCTATGAGGACGGTGCCGGTGCCGGCAACCATCTCTACGTGAGGGATTTGCGTGTGCCAGACTCACAGTTCACGCAGATGACGGCAGACATGGAGTTTCGCTATGGTCCTATCCATACTGAAGGAGATAAGATATTCCTCTTCACCAACTATGGGGCTCCCAAGAACCGTATCATGACGGCAGACATCCGTCACCCTGGCGTTCAGGATTGGCAGGAACTGGTCGCAGAACAACAAAACGTACTCAGCGACGTGAATGTCATCAATGGCAAGATGATTCTTACCTATAGCAAGGATGCCTCTGACCATGCCTATGTCTACGACCTCGATGGGAAACAAGTGCGAGAGGTTACCCTTCCCTCTGTCGGCAGCGTCGGCTTCACGGGTGACGAGAAAGAGCCTGAGTGTTTCTATACCTTCACCTCGTTTACCGTGCCAGGCACCATCTACCGCTATGATATCGCCACAGGGGAGAGCACCCTCTATGCGAAGCCAAATGTCAAATTCCGTCAGGATGACTACACCAGCGAACAGGTGTTCTTCCAGAGCAAGGACGGCACACGCATCCCCATGTTCCTGACCTATAAGAAAGGGATGAAGCGCAATGGTAGGAATCCCGTCTACCTCTATGGCTATGGCGGTTTCAACATCTCTCTGGGTCCGAGTTTCTCCGCCACCCGTATTCCTTTCTTGGAGCATGGAGGCATCTATGCACAGGTCACCCTTCGTGGCGGTGGCGAGTATGGAGAGGAATGGCACCAAGCAGGTACCAAGATGCGGAAACAGAATGTTTTCGACGACTTCATCGGTGCCGCCGAGTGGCTCATCAAGGAGAACTATACCAACAAAGACAAGATTGCCATCGTTGGCGGCTCTAATGGTGGACTGCTCGTCGGAGCCTGTATGACACAGCGTCCTGACCTCTTCCGTGTCGCCATCCCACAAGTCGGGGTGATGGATATGCTACGCTATCATAAGTTCACCATTGGCTGGAACTGGGCTCCTGACTACGGCACCAGCGAGGACTCCAAGGAGATGTTCGAGTACCTGCGTGGCTACTCTCCGCTCCACAACCTCAAGCCAGGTACTTCCTACCCCGCCACCCTCGTCACGACGGCAGACCATGACGACCGTGTGGTACCTGCCCACTCGTTTAAGTTCGCCGCTACCTTGCAGGAATGTCATCAGGGCAGCAATCCCGTCCTCATCCGCATTGACACGAAAGCGGGACATGGCGGTGGCAAGCCCCTCGCTAAAGTCTTAGAGGAGCAGGCGGATATCTACGGCTTCATCATGCAGAACATGGATATGAAATTCAAAAAGTAACAAGCAATATGGGGTCACATATCATCATTGAAGACAAACTGACAAATATCTCAAAGTATCCCAATTACCTCTGTCATGCCTATTGCCATCAAGGCTTTTGCGAGTTTCATTTCAACAACAATACATATATGATTGTCGCTGGCAATTGTATGATTGTCCGTCGTACGGATCTCATGGACACAATACGGCAGAGTGAGGATTTCCGTGTAGATGTCATCTATGTGACTCCTGAGTTCATCGAGATATCCACTCCACAAAGTAATTACGGGATGAAGGGGGCGTTGGCTTTGTTTAATAATCCCATCATGCCACTGACACCAGAACAGCAAAAAGTATGTGCCCTTGATTTCGACTATATCAAGCGCAGACTTGCCCTCGGGTCACAGCATAACTTCCATCGTGACGCGATGATTAATGCCATACAGTGTATGATTATTGACTTCTTTGACTTCCATGTCAGCCTCTATGGCGGAGAGAAAGTATCCTCACAATACGCCAGTCTGATGGAACAATTCCTCGCCTTACTGGAACGTGGTGATTTCCGCAAGCACCGTGAGATTAGTTACTATGCCGACAAACTCTTCGTTACGTCGAAATATCTCTCTGAGGTCTCGAAGAAGGTGAGCGGTTTCCCTGCCAACTACTGGATTAATCGCTTTACGGCACTTGACATCAGTCGCCAGTTGCGTGACCGCCATAAATCACTCACAGAACTGACGGATCTCTATGATTTCTCCTCTCCCTCCTATTTCAGCCGCTATGTGCAGAAATACCTCGGTGTGTCGCCCAGTCAACTGAGGGAGTAAATACTATTTAAAGCAAAAAGTGAAAGAATCCCCGCATTTTGTATTATCAAGATGCGGGGATTTCTCCGTACCTTTGCCATCAGTTAAACAGGTAAAGTTATGAAGAAATTTATAGTATCAGCCATGCTTGTTCTCGCAAGCATAACAGCATTGGCACAAGTCAGTAAGGAACAGCAAGAGTTAATCAATCTGTCGAACCAGAAATGGGCATGGATGGCAGAGAAGAATGCCGACCGTCTTGCCGAACTGTTTCTCGATAGTGCGATGTTCGTCCACATGGGAGGCTCATGGGGAGCCAAGCAGGAGGTGGATATCATTCGTGGAGGTATGATCTGGTATAAGCATGCCGACATCCATTCACAGGAAGTAAAGTTCACCGATAAGAATGTCGGTACCGTGTATAGTAACATCCACCTGACCTCAGAGGTGGGCGGTCATCAAGTACGCTTCCCGTTTATGGTTAGTGAGGTGTATATCCGTCAGACTAACAAGGAATGGAAACTCTCTTCCCTCATTTTCACGAAACTGGCAGAACCAGACCCACGTTTCCAACCGAGTCTGATACTGAACAACGGTTTACGGATGCCACAGTTTGGTATCGGCACTTACCAGCAGACCAACGAACAGGCTAAGAACGGTGTACTGACGGCTCTGCGCATGGGCTATCGGCACATCGACACGGCTCACGCCTATCAGGACGAGCGCGGCGTAGGTGAGGCCATCAAGGAGAGCGGTGTGCTGCGTCAGGACATCTGGCTGACGAGTAAACTGTGGCCCAGTGAATATGGAGAGGGCAAAACCGCCGAGGCCATCGACAAGATGTTGGAGCGTCTGCAGGTAGACTATATCGACCTCCTCTACGTACATCAGCCCATGGGCGATTTCGTCGGAGCGTGGAAGGATATGGAGAAGGCGGTGCGGGCTGGTAAGGTTCGTGCGTTAGGCATCTCGAACTTCGATGCCAATGACTCTGTGTTTACCCGCATCATGGAGAACTGTGAGATCAAACCTGTTGCTCTCCAAATCGAATGCCACCCTTACGCCCAACGTCTCGACATCCGCAAGAAGGCGGCAGCGTATGGATTGCAGGTGGAGTGCTGGTTCCCATTAGGCGGCTCCATGTCGCAAGGTGCACTACTGAAAGACCCCGTCATTGTCAGCATTGCCGAGCGGCTGAAGAAGACACCCGCACAGGTCATCCTCCGCTGGCACTTGCAGGAAGGTCTCTCCGTCATCCCTGGCTCGAAGACTCCCGCACACATTCAGGAGAACATTAGCATCTTCGACTTCGCCCTCTCTTCTGGCGACATGGATGCCATCCGCGCCCTGAACAAGGAGCAGCGTTTCTTCAATATGGACTACAAGCAAGCCGAACAATTCATGCTGAACTGGCGGATCGAGGATTGATTAAAGCAATTAGAAGATGAACAAGTTTGATTATGAATTCCCTGTACGCATACACTTCGGACAGGGATGCTTCGAGGAGAGTTTGAAGAAGGAGTTGCCGAGTTATGGCGGGACGGTGATGCTCGCCTACGGTGGCGGTTCACTAAAGCGTACGGGAATGTACGACCGCATTGTAGAGATATTGAAAGAATCAGGTAAGAAGATTGTCGACTTCTCTGGCATCATGCCGAACCCTACCCTGCGCAAGGTGCAGGAAGGGACGGCATTAGCCCGCGAACGAAAGGTAGACCTGATCCTCGCTGTAGGCGGTGGAAGTGTGAGCGACTGCTGCAAGATCGTGTCGAGTGAGTCAGAGGCGGCACTCGGAGTCGTCGTAACGGCAAGTGGCACTGGCTCAGAACAGAACAATGGCGCCGTCATCACCGATGAGGAGAAAAAGATCAAGGGTGCCATGTGGGGCAGTTTCGCCGACTTCGCTATCCTCGACCCTGACCTGACGAAGACCGTGCCGATGCGGCAGGTCATCAGCGGAGCCTTCGATACACTCTCCCATTGTATGGAGACTTATTTCGGACGACCTGACGAGATCAATGTATCTGACGAAATCAACGAGGCTGTACAACGTAATACCATCCGTAATATCAAGCGGCTGATACAGGATCCCAACGACGACCATGCCCGCTCGGAACTGATGTGGGCTTCGGCGATGGGCGAGAACGGCATCCTGAAACTTGGCAAGCAGACCGACTTCCAGTGTCACATGCTGGAACACCAACTGGGTGCTTACACGGACTGTAATCACGGACAGGGACTTGCCGTCCTCCACCCCACCCTCTACCGCCATATCTATAAGGATGCGGAGAGGAAGTTCAGACGATGGGCTGAGGAGGTATGGCTGGTGCAACTTCCTGAGGACGGTATCGATGCCCTTGAAGACTTCATCCGGGAGATAGGACTTCCCACCAGACTCTCCGAGATGGGTATCACCTTGGATGAGGCGACCACAGAGGCTATCGCCGCATCGACCATTATCACCCCGGGCTGCTGCAAGCAACTAACCAAGGATGAGTTGATAGAGATTTTAAACGAATGCAAATAAACAAAAAAGAATCCCCAACCGTTTGGCTGGGGATTCTTTTTAGTCGGTGGTGTTCATCACCAGGTTAAATATCTTCAGATACTGTTGCGCCATCCGTTTCTCTGGGGAGCCCTCCGACTCGCCCTCTTCCTGACCGATGACTTCGATGCAACGGTTGTTCTCATCGAAATAGTGGCGTGACTCAACCTTCTCCCCCTCCTCATGGCTCACGTCATAGGCGAACATCAGGTTCACCCGCTTGGTGTCGAAGAGGAACTCACGATAGATGTCCATTCCCATCATGTTATTATGACGGTGCTCTGAGATGAAGTAGCAGTGGTTCTTCGTCTCATCACCCTGTCGCAGTTGGGTGAAGTTGTAATTCATCTCAATGGTATAGGGGGGACCCATCGTCTGGTCGTGGACAACGACTTTCATATAGCGAGGCTCCTCCATCTTCTCGTCAGCCGCCATCTGCTGTCTTGCCTGGGCGTAGGCACTGCGGATGGTCTTCATGCGGTCCGCCTTGGGAGTCGCCTTCGTATTACCTGCGAACAGGTTTACCACAGCATTGCCACTGTTCATCAAAGCGTCGAAGATGGCAAGGTAGTTCTTTGCTGTCGCCTTCTCACTGTCCCCATCATTCCAAGTATGGGCACCAGGAGCGGCATCCTGCCCTCCCACCTTGTGTTTCTGGTCGACGAGTTTGCCGTCCTCCCCATAGTAGTAGCGGGTCTCCACCTCAAAACCGGCATCCGTCACGCCCTTCATATAGCAGAAGAGCAACGTGCCCTCATTGGGGTCGAAGAGTATCTCCCGATAACGGGTGTGTCCGTGTGATTCGAAGTTCTCGATGACGAGATAGCAACTGGAGGCATTGCCATAGTCAAGACTAGGGTCTGTGCGGTTCTTATTGAAATAGAACTTCAACTCCGTCCAGTCATCCAAAATAAAATCCTCGTCAATCTGCTCGGGATTGCTCAGCGTGATGGTCGCGTCGAGCGGCGCCATACCGTTCTGACCATTGGCGGCAACCTGCGCTTTCGCCTCGGCATATTTCTCACGGATATACTTCACTCGCTCTTTACTGGCGGTCTGTGCCACTGCCGAGCCCACCATCGTGAGCAGGAGGGTCGTTACTACTATAACTTTTCGCATTGATACACTGTTTATGATTTCACGCCACAAAGATACACTTTATCCTTTAAAATTCCAAATTTATTTGGTATTTTGCTCACTTAATCACAATCACTGAGCCAAAGGCTCGAACTCGTTCACGCTCGATCAAGCATGAACGAGTTCTTGCTTGATGCTCACTTAATCACGACTTTACGACCATTGATGATAAACAGACCCTTGACAGGCGAGGTGATACGCTGACCCTGCAGGTTATATACCTCATACTTGCCCGTCTCGGCATTGATCTCATAGATCGCCGTACTTCACCTCGTAACTGCTCTGTGGGAAACTTACAGTTGGATTCTGCTTCGGAGGATTCTGAACGGTCAAAGTGTACTCAGCAGAGCCGCCCTCCCAGTCAGAATTACCTGCCCATGTGGCGGTGATAGTAGTCTCGCCGGCTGCATGGGCTGTCACCGTTCCGTCGTTGGATACCGTTGCCACATTGGGATTAGAAGAGGTGTAGGTAATTTACGTAAAACTTGTTTCATAATTGTTAATGTTTAATTGTTTATAATGTGATAATGATTAATTCTGTTTACAAAATTACGACATTAATCGCAAACAAGCATTGTCTATTCTTTCCAAAATATTGTCTAATTTAAGCAAAACACCATAAAAACAGTAAAAAAAACCGAGACTCATAGGAGCCTCGGCGGAAAAGGGGTATATTAGGGAACTTTAATACTCGATGAGAAGAAGTCTCATGGGTTGATGATTTTCTTACCATCCTTGTAACTCTTGCACTGTGCCTGCAGTTCTGGATCCACCAACTCTATCATCCACTTATTGGCGACCGCTGTTCTCCATGTTTTGGAGAGTCTTCTCCTCGTTGTAACGTTAGTTGTTCTTGCTTCCATATTTCTCTGTTTTTTTATTTCACGCCACAAAGATACACTTTATCCTTTAAAATTCCAAATTTATTTGGTATTTTGCTCACTTAGTCGTACCTTTTGCACCAATCCCTCACCGTTAAAACATCACAACTGCCATCCTAAGCAGTTGGAAGTGCCGTTATATTCAATGTAAAGTGCCGTTGTAATCAATCGTTACAACGGCACTTTTCACTTGTCGACTCCAGTCGACAGACCTGCTGACTCCAGTCGACAACCTTGTTGACTCCAGTCAGCAGGTCTGTTGACTCCATGTCGGCAACCACTTATTACTTCAGTCCCTTCCACGTACCACGAATGGGCTTGCACTGGGTATAGAGAGCGGGACAGTTGAATACCTGATGCAGTTCCGAGTCCTCAGGCTTAATAATCTCGACACTGCGTTGACGGGTGTCCCAGCCATTGCCGAGCATATAGAGGTAGACGACTCGCCCCGACCCCATAAACTGCATGTCACGATGCTGGTTCACACTTGCCTTCATCTCTACCGTATAGGGCTGCTGAGGGCTGTATCCGTTCTCCGGCGTGGCTCCCTTCAGCACAGCGGCAGGCAGGTAGCGCAGGTGATAGGTATCGTTCTTGGGCGCATACTGCGACTGCCCGTACTTGTTGTTCAACTGCGAGATGACACTTTTCACGTTCGAGGGCCAGCAGATGAGTTCAATGCATTTGCGACCTTCCTCACGGTTGCGTCCATAGATTTCCATTGCCATCGGCATCATGGCAGCAGTGCCATGAGGTGTCTTGCCGAGGAACTGACGATAGAGTGCCTCAAACTCCTTGAAGTCCTTTGGCACATTGGTAAAAGATACAGTGCCTGTAGCCTTCGCCTGATACTTCGAGGCTGTCAGCGTACCCTCCATCGTATAGACATGCTCACCGTATGTCCATCTCTCTTGGGCGTTTGCCACTAATCCTGTCATTGCCAGCAGTGCCGCAAGCAATGTTGAGAAAAATCTATTGTCTAATCTTTACAAAAAGGCTTTATTCGGCAATAAAATACACAATTTACGTCCTTTTGGTAAAGCAAGGAAAAATGCGTACTTTTGTATATAATTTATATGTAACGTGGGAACCATTCATAATTTAAAACATAGAGACAATGAGAAAATTATTACTGATGATGACCATTCTGCTCACCGTGGTGGGCTGTGGCGTCTATGGCGCCAACTTCGAGTATGACGCCAAGGCATTTGTGGAGCGCGGTACGCTCTATGTCACCGCCGATGGCTTCAACGGCAACTTCAAGTTGAACGACAAGGACCAGTTGGAGGGTCACTACAAACTCACCGTACCGCATGGCGGCGAGACCTATGAGGGTGACATCACCATGAAACGCGGGTGGTAAGAGAGACTTTTTAAAAAGAGAATCCCCAGCCAAGACGGTTGGGGATTCTCTTTATATATAATAAGGTGTATTACTCTTCGCCAAGTAATATCTTCATCATCTCAACGGCAGCCTTTGCCACTGAGGTACCAGGACCGAAGATGGCTGCAACACCAGCCTTATAGAGGAAGTCGTAGTCCTGGGCGGGGATGACACCACCAGCGATGACCATGATGTCCTCACGACCGAGTTTCTTCAACTCCTCAATCAGTTGTGGTATCAAGGTCTTGTGACCAGCGGCAAGAGACGAGGCACCTACTACATGCACGTCGTTCTCCACTGCCTCACGGGCTGCCTCAGCAGGAGTCTGGAACAACGGTCCCATATCCACATCGAAGCCGCAGTCGGCATAACCTGTAGCCACTACCTTTGCACCACGGTCGTGACCGTCCTGTCCCATCTTAGCGATGAAGATACGGGGACGACGACCTTCCTTCTTCGCGAACTCATCGGTCAACTGGCAAGCCAACTCGAAGTCGCTGTCGTTCTTTGACTCTGAACTATACACGCCTGAAATTGTTCTGATTACTGCTTTATAACGACCTACGATCTCCTCGCAGGCATCTGAAATCTCACCAAGGGTACAACGCAACTGGGCTGCCTTTACGGCGAGGTCGAGGAGGTTGTTCTCACTCTTGCGACCATCCTTGAAGTCACGCACACACTCCGTAATCGCCTTGAGGGCAGCCTGACAGGCAGCCTCGTCACGAGAGCCGCGAACCTGTGCCAGACTCTCCTCCTGCTGCTTGCGCACAGCGGTATTGTCGACCTCAAGGATGTCGATAGGATCCTCGTGCTCCAAGCGATACTTATTGGTTCCTACGATGGTCTGTACACCAGAGTCGATACGAGCCTGGGTACGGGCGGCAGCCTCCTCGATACGCATCTTGGGCAGACCCGTCTCGATAGCCTTAGCCATACCACCCAGTTTCTCGATCTCCTGGATATGCTCCCAAGCCTTATGCACCAGTTCATTGGTCAGCGTCTCCACATAGTAGGAGCCTGCCCATGGGTCGATCTGCTTGCAGACCTTCGTCTCGTTCTGGATATAGATCTGGGTGTTACGGGCAATACGTGCCGAGAAATCGGTAGGCAGTGCTATCGCCTCGTCAAGGGCATTGGTATGCAGTGACTGGGTATGTCCCAGCACGGCAGCCATCGCCTCGATACACGTACGACCTACGTTATTGAAAGGATCCTGTTCGGTCAGACTCCAACCAGAGGTCTGTGAGTGGGTACGCAGGGCGAGTGACTTCGGATTCTTGGCACCGAAACTCTTCACGATCTTCGCCCACAACAGACGACCGGCGCGCATCTTGGCAATCTCCATGAAGTGGTTCATACCTATCGCCCAGAAGAATGACAGACGGGGAGCGAAGGCATCCACGTCGATACCGGCGTTGACACCCGTACGCAGATAGTCCATACCATCGGCAAGGGTGTAGGCAAGTTCGATGTCTGCGGTAGCACCAGCCTCCTGCATGTGATAGCCGGAGATAGAGATGCTGTTGAACTTCGGCATCTTCTGAGAGGTATACTCGAAGATATCTGCGATGATCTTCATCGAGAAGGCAGGTGGATAGATATAGGTGTTACGCACCATGAACTCCTTCAGGATATCGTTCTGGATCGTACCAGCCATCTCCTCCAACTGGGCACCCTGCTCCAGACCTGCCACAATATAGAAGGCAAGGATAGGCAGCACGGCACCGTTCATCGTCATAGAGACAGACATCTTGTTCAAGGGGATGCCCGAGAACAGCACCTTCATGTTCTCCTCGTTACAGATACTTACACCAGCCTTACCCACGTCACCTACCACACGGACATTGTCGGGGTCGTAGCCACGGTGTGTCGGCAGGTCGAAGGCGACAGAGAGTCCCTTCTGACCACTGGCGAGGTTACGACGATAGAACGCATTCGACTCCTCAGCGGTGGAGAATCCGGCATACTGACGGATGGTCCACGGACGGAACGGATACATCATCGAGTATGGACCACGGAGATAAGGGGGAATACCTGCTGTGAAGTCGAGGTGCTCCATATCCTCCAAGTCCTCTTTTGTATATACAGGACGAACCTCGATATGCTCTGGCGTCTTCCAGTCGGCTACGATGTTATTGTCCTTGATCCACTTGGCACCGTCTTGAGCCTTGATGCCTGCATAGATATCAATATCTTTAAATTGTTTACGCATAATTCAAGTCCTCCTTACGATTAAATACCAAGTTTCTGATTATACTCTTTCAAAGTCTCCAGCACATTGCAACGAACATGGATGAAATTCTCGATGCCGGCAGCCTTCAGGTCCTCCATACAAGCAGGAGCGCCAGCCACAACGAACATCGCACGACCATTCAAATACTTGAAGGCGGGGATGGCATACTCTGCATACTCGTCATCAGAAGAACAGATCACCACGATATCGGCATGAGCCTCCAAAGCAGCGTCAACACCCTCCTCTACTGTCTTGAAGCCAAGGTTGTCGATCACCTTATAGCCCGCACAAGCGAGGAAGTTACAGGAGAACTGGGCACGAGCCTGACGCATGGCGAGATTACCAATGGTCAGCATGAAGGCGGTAGGTACCTTGCTCTCCTCTGTATGGATGCGCAGGTCCTCGAAGTCAGCGGCAAGACGGGTGGTCTCCAGTTTCTTGAAGGGAGCCTCCTCTGCTGCGCCACAGCAACAGGCAGCGCCCACGGGGCGTTTGCCATCGCTCTTCTCCGTGAAGTTCGGGAACTGGTTGGTACCCAGCAGGAACTCCTTGCGCTTGGCGGCATCACCATGACGCTTCACGTTGGTAGCGTTGATATCATCCTGTACGATACCCTTCTTCACTGCCTCCAAGAAACCACCCTCGTCCTCCATCTTGAGGAAGATCTTCCATGCCTCCTGGGCAAGGGCATCGGTCAGATGCTCGATATAATAAGAACCAGCGGATGGGTCAACGATACGGTCGAAATGACTCTCCTCCTTGATTAGCAACTGCTGGTTGCGGGCGATACGCTCTGAGAAATCAGTTGGTTTCTCGTAAGTCACATCGAATGGAGTAACGACCATCGAGTGGACACCACCCAAGGCGGCACTCATCGCCTCTGTCTGAGAGCGGAGCAGGTTAACGTAAGAGTCGAACACCGTCTGGTTATAGGTAGAGGTCGTTGCGTTGATGCACATCTTCGCACTGTTCTCATCCTTCGGCTCATACTGCTTCACGATCTGAGCCCACAACAGACGGGCGGCACGGAACTTCGCGATCTCCATAAAGTAATTCTCCGAGACACCCATATAGAACTTCATCTGACGAGCGGCAAGGTCGACATCCACGCCAGCGTCCACCAACTGCTGCAGGTACTCATTACCCCAAGCGAGGGCGTAGCCCAGTTCCTGGACGATATAGGCACCCGCATTGTTCAGCGTCTCGGTATGAACGGTCATCACATGTGCCTTCGGATAGTCCTTCAACAGTTCCACGATCTTCGGACCATCGGCAAGGCGTGGAGTCACGTCCTTACCCTTCTGCAGCATCTTCTCGATAGGATCAAAGCCTACAGTGAACGACAGTTTCTCCTTGTCAAAGCCCTTCTTCGTGAAGTAAGCGTCCACCAGTTCGGCGAGTTTCAAGGCATGACATGGACAGGTGCGGAAGTTCAGGTCTACGATCTCACAGTAGATATCCTTCAGCAGTGCCTCAATTGTCTCCGCAGTCACCAAGTCCTTGGGGATGCGGAAACCCAGCGAGTCGATACCCTTGTTCAGGATATCGAGTGCTTTCTTGTTAGCCTCTACAGGGTCATTTACTGCGATGTTCTGCCTTACATACCATTCATTGGAGTTCTTCTTGTTACCACGTACGAACGGGAACTCGCCCGGCAGGGCATCAGGTGTTTTCAGGTTCGCCAAATCCTCACGGCGATAGAAAGGCTGTACGTTAAAGCCTTCATTGGTTCTCCACACGAGTCGCTTCTGGAAGTCGGCACCTTTCAGGTCCACTTCAATCTTGTCCAACCACTCTTGGGTAGTAGGAGCCTGGAACTCGGTGAAGAGTTTCTCTTTGTTTGCCATAAATGTATTATTATATAAGTTGTTTTACGTTATTGACTGCAAAGATAACAATAATTTCTCAACCACCGAAGTTTTTAATAATATTTTCATAAATATGAAAAATAGTTGCACAAAATTGCTTGTATTGCGCAATTTCTTTGTACCTTTGCAGACGTTTTGAACACAGAGTATGTTATGGAATCATTGCAATGGTTAAAAGATTTGTTTACGGCAAATGACTCAGTGGCACATATAGCCTTGCTATATGCCATTGTCATCGCTGTTGGCGTGTATTTGGGAAAGATTAAGTTCTGGGGCATCTCCTTGGGCGTTACCTTTGTGCTGTTTGCTGGTATTGTGGCAGGTCACATCGGCTTTACAGCCCCACTCCCTATCCTGACATTCGTCCAAGACTTCGGACTGATATTGTTCGTCTTTATGATCGGTATGCAGGTGGGACCTGGTTTCTTCGAGAGTTTCGGCAAGGCGGGTATCAAGTTAAATGCCCTTGCCACCATTGGCATTCTGCTGAATATCCTCGTGATGTTCGCCTGTTATTTCATCTTCTTTGACACCTCTAACGTCATCAACCTGCCCATGATGGTCGGTACGTTGTATGGTGCCGTCACCAACACTCCTGGTCTTGGTGCCGCCAACGAGGCTTTACAAGCAGTATTCCCTAACGGTGCCCCGCAGATAGCATCCGCTTATGCCTGTGCCTATCCCCTTGGTGTGTTAGGTATCATCGGCGCTACTATATTAATAAGGTATATATGTAAGATTAGGCTGGAGAAGGAAGAGGAGGAGTTGACCGCTATGGACGAGACCAACGCCAACAAGAAACCCTATAAGATGCACCTGGAGGTGACAAACAAATACTTAGAGGGCAAGACATTGCTACAGGTGCATGACTTCCTGAACCGCGACTTCGTGGTGTCACGCCTTGTCCACCAAGGTGAGTTGTGCATTCCCAACCGTGATACCGTCTTCCATTTGGGCGACCAGATGCTGATTGTCTGCGCAGAGGCAGACCAGGAGGCTATCATGGCATTTATCGGTCCTAAACTCGACATCGACTTCGAGCAACAGGACCAGCCACTGGTATCCAAGCGTATTCTGATCACGAATCCAAGCGTTAACGGTAAGACACTCGCCTCCTTGCACTTCTCCAGTGTCCATGGTGTCAACGTGACTCGTGTCACCCGTCATGGCATGGACCTTTTCGCCTCTGCAAGTCTGCCTCTACAAGTCGGTGACCGCATTATGGTGGTAGGTCCTGAGGATGCCGTTGACCGTGTAGCCAACAAGATGGGCAACTCCATCCGTCGTT
This sequence comes from Prevotella sp., assembly GCA_017458005.1. Classification (GTDB taxonomy): domain Bacteria; phylum Bacteroidota; class Bacteroidia; order Bacteroidales; family Bacteroidaceae; genus Prevotella. The sequence goes on from JAFTGH010000054.1 coordinate 18,192, forward strand.
TGAATGCGCCAAACATCGCTACTATCTTCGTAGGTATCATCATTGGTATTATCTTCGGCTCCCTGCCTATTGCCATTCCTGGCATGCCCGTTCCTATGCGACTGGGTATCGCTGGTGGTCCGCTGATCATTGCTATTCTCATCGGACGCTATGGCTACAAGATACATCTTGTGACTTATACGACGACCTCCGCCAATATGATGCTGCGTGAGATTGGTCTGGTGCTCTTCCTTGCCAGTGTGGGCATTAAGGCTGGTGCCAACTTCTTCGAGACGGTGGTACAGGGTGACGGACTGCTCTATGTGCTGACTGGTTTCCTCATCACGATCATTCCTATTCTGATTGTCGGACCGATTGCCCGCATACGATACAAGTTCAATTACTTCACCATCATGGGTATGATAGCAGGTACATATACCGACCCCCCTGCCCTTGCCTATGCCAACAGCGTATGCTCGAAAGAGGCTCCCGCACTAGGATACTCCACGGTCTATCCGCTCTCAATGTTCCTACGTATCTTCACGGCACAGATTATCGTGTTGTTCTTCTGCGGATGATTAAACACTAAGAAACGATAATTATATAATAATACACAAAAGTAAATGAAAAGAATCCCATTCCTGTTAGGCTTACTCACTGTCATCTGCCTCCCGATGCATGCCCAGATGGATGCCAGCATCAAACTCAACGAGGTACTGACAGATAACCAGTCAAGCCTGATTGACGAATACGGAACACGACATGCCTGGGTGGAGATTGCCAACATCTCACATTCCACCTATAATATTCGGGGCATGTACCTGACTACTGACCGTTCCGTACTTGACAAGTCGATGAGTGTGCCAGAGCGTGTCAAGCGTATGAGCATCATTCCCAACGGGGAGAGCCGTACCAATTTGAGCGGTCGCCAACTCATCGTGTTCCAATTAAACAGTCAACCCGCTAAAGGGGCGTTGCATCTTGCGGTCAAAGTTGACCCTACTAAACCTACGTGGATAGCCTTGTATAACGGCAATGCCACACAACTCATCGACTCCGTGACAGTTCCCGTATTACAGGCAGACCAGTCGTTTGCCCGTATTGCCAATAACGGCACCCCAGCAGACTGGGAGGTGAAGTCTGGAGACCGTGTGACACTGGGAATCCAGAACATGACGACTGTCAGCGAGTCAAAGGTCGAGAAGTTCAAGCGTGAGGATCCGTATGGTATCGCAATGGCTATCATGGCGATGGGTATCGTCTTCCTCTGTCTTGCCCTGCTATGGATATTCTTCACCCTCTTCGGCATGTTCATGCGCCATCAGGAGACTGCGAAGAAAGTCATCAACAAGCAACCTATCAAGCCTATCACCAAGACGGTTGAGAAGACGATGGAGGTTGGCCACAAGACTGGCGTCATCCTGCAAGAGGGATTGAAAACCAAAGGTATTGACAAGGAGGTATATCTTGCCGTTATTGGCATGGCACTCCAACAGTATCAAGACGATGTGCATGACATGGAGAGCGGTATCATCACCATCAAGCACCGTGATACCGGCTGGGACGACGAGTATTCACAGATGACTCATTTCCATGACCCTGTGGTGCCAACCAGTCATCAAGCCCCCAAAATTCCAACAGGACCAGAGTTAAAATAATGTTTAGAGTTTAAAGTTTAGAGATATGAACAAGTATCAATATAAAGTACAAGGTGTTGACTACGAAGTTGAGATTGAGGAAGTAGAAGGCAACATCGCCAAAGTGAATGTCAACGGTATTCCTTTTGAGGTAGAACTGCAACAGCCCATCAATGCGGCAAAGCACCCCTCCATCGTGAAACCGAAAGTAGAGGCTCCCAAGCCCGTAGCCACAAGTGCTCCTGCCAAACCAGCCGCTCCCGCACAACCTGCGGTTTCTGCTGGTGCCGGCAATGCCCAGAAGGCTCCACTGCCTGGTACGATTACCAGTGTCAATGTCAAAGTGGGCGATACCGTCAATGTCGGTGATACCGTCATCGTACTAGAGGCTATGAAGATGCAGAATAACATCGAGGCAGAATACGCAGGTACGGTCACCTCTATCACCGTCAACCCAGGAGACTCTGTCTTGGAAGGCTCTGTCATGCTGACTATTGGATAATATCGAGATATCGAAATAACGAAATCACAACAATATTATGTGGCAATTTATCATCGAAAACTTCAATGAGTTCCTGACCTATACGGGCTTTGCCAATGCCACGGCGGGAAACCTCATCATGATAGCAGTGGGGGCGCTCTTCATCTGGCTTGCCATCAAGAAAGACTTCGAACCACTGTTGCTGGTACCCATTGGTCTGGGTATCATTCTTGGAAACATCCCTTTCCGTGCGGATGCCGGTCTTGAAATTGGACTCTATGAAGACAACTCAGTACTGAATATTTTTTATCAGGGAGTGCGTCAGGGATGGTATCCTCCTTTGATCTTCTTAGGCATCGGCGCGATGACGGACTTCTCCGCCTTGCTTGCCAATCCGAAACTGATGCTTATTGGTGCTGCTGCACAGTTTGGCATCTTCGGAGCCTATATGTTCGCCCTTGCTTTGGGTTTTGAGCCTAATCAGGCAGCAGGTATCGCCATCATCGGAGGAGCCGACGGTCCTACCGCCATCTTCCTCTCCAGCAAACTCTCCCCTAACCTGATGGGAGCCATTGCCGTCTGTGCCTATAGTTATATGGCATTGGTACCCCTGATTCAGCCACCATTGATGCGCCTGCTCACCACTAAGAAAGAGCGAGTCATCAAGATGAAACCAGCCCGTCAGGTATCACAGACAGAACGTATCCTGTTCCCCATCATCGGTTTGTTGCTCACGACATTCATCGTGCCTTCAGGTCTGCCCTTGCTGGGTATGCTCTTCTTCGGTAACCTGCTGAAGGAATCAGGAAAGACAACCCGCCTTGCCAAGACGGCAGGTGCTGCGCTGAACGATATCGTCGTGATGCTGTTAGGTTTAACCGTCGGTTGCTCTACACAGGCCTCGGAGTTCCTAACCATCAATACCATCTACATTTTCGCTATCGGTGCTGGCGCCTTCATCATTGCCACCATGAGTGGTGTGCTATTCGTCAAAGTAATGAACCTCTTCCTGCCGAAAGACAAGAAACTGAACCCGCTGATTGGTAATGCCGGTGTGAGTGCCGTACCTATGGCTGCCCGCATCTCTAATAATCTCGGACTGGAATATGACCGCCATAACTTCCTGCTGATGCACGCCATGGGACCTAATGTGGCCGGCGTGATTGGCTCCGCGGTGGCAGCAGGAGCACTACTGGGATTCCTATCATAGAATTACAATGATAAAAAAAGTGGCGATTCATGACGGAATTGCCACTTTTTTCGTATCTTTGCAATCGTTATGGATGCAAAGACACGACAATTAACCATCAAGAACGAAGTTGAGGAACTGACCAAACTTCCAGCGTTTGTCGATACCGTCTGCGAGGAAGCAGGAGTTGAAATGGCACTCATCGCCAGTCTGAACCTTGCCTTAGAGGAAGCGGTCACAAACGTGGTTCTGTATGCCTATCCTGACAGCGAGGGAACGGTGAGCATTGATGCCGTCTACACAAATGAGTATCTGAAATTCGTCATCACTGACAGCGGTATCGCCTTCGACCCTACGAAGAAAGAGGACGCAGACACCACGCTGAGTGCGGAGGAGCGTCCTATTGGCGGATTGGGCATCTTCCTCGTGCGACAGATCATGGACTCCGTCAACTACGAACGTATAGACGGACATAACATCCTGACAATTATCAAGAAAATAGAATCCACAAAGGAATAAACATGGAGCATATCGCCATCTTCGGACTTAGCCTACAGGCATGGATTACCATCATCACGGTGATTGGTATCTTCGTGGTGATGGCTAAGACACGTATCCCTGCGGTAGTGGCTTTCCTCGGAGCAATGACGGTATTACTCGTTACAGGCATCGTAACGGAGTCGGAGGGAATGGCAGGCTTCGGCAGTGAGCCTGTAGTGGTACATGCGGCCTTCTTCGTCGTCATGGCTGGTCTGATGCAGACTGGTGTACTTTATTGGTTAACGAAGCACCTGTTGGGCAATCCCTCGAATCTCAAACAGGCTATCATTAAACTCACCATACCCATTGCCTCATTAGCAGCACTCCTCAACTCTGTCAACGTCGTCGCTCTATTCATTGATGTTGTGAAAATATGGGCAAAGAAATTAGGCACAGAGCCCTCACGCCTACTGGTTCCCCTCAGTTATGCCGCAACTTTAGGTGGTACTTGTACATTGATTGGCAACTCATCTAATCTGGTAATTTCCGGACTCTATGCTGACCAGACAGGTACAGCCTTGGGACTCTTTACCCCATTCTTCCCCGGACTGTTTATCACGGTTATTGGATGTGTCCTTCTCCTCCTTTTCCGTAACATGATTCCCCGTCGTCAGTCACCAGAGACCTCATTCGAGATGACTAGTGATTATACGGTAGAATTGTTAGTGCCGACAGAAAACGAGGCTGTTGGCATGACTATCAATGAGGCAGGACTGCGCAACGTACGAGGCGGATCACTGATTGAGATTGTACGTTTTGACAAAGAGATTATCGCACCAGTGCCCAAGGATGAGTTTATTTTAGGTGGTGACCGCCTGATATACTCTGGACAGATTAATGAGATCCTCGAACTGAAACGCTCTCATGGTCTGGTGGCAGCCGACCATCATGTATATAGCATCAGTGAGATTGACAACAACCGCAAGATGCGTACCGCCTATATCGGCTTTGGCAGCGACCTGATAGGTTCTCGCATGAGTGACAATGAGTTTGAGCGCCGCACCGACTTGGTGCTAGTGGCTGTTGCACGTCAGGGAAAACGTGTAAACATACAGCCCCGTGAGGTTGAACTGGAGGCTGGCGACACACTGCTGTTGGAATGTCCACCCAAGGACGACCGAGAGATTGACGAACTGACGAAGGGTAGTCTGACGTTCTTCGACTCTCATTTCGTACCCCAGTTAGGCAAGAAGACCATCTACTCTTCCTTAATCCTTGTGACAATGTTCATTTTGTCATCATTACATATCATGCCACTGATGGCTACGACGATGCTTGCCGCTGGTGCCATGATAGCATTGAAATGCTGTCGTGCCCAGAATGTGACGAAATACATTGAATGGGATCTCTTACTCATATTAGGCGCTACCGTTGTATTCAGTACCGCCATCACCAAGACAGGCATTGCCAATGTCGTCGCGAGTCAGGTGTTACAGATTTGCGGGCATAACCCTCTTATCATCATGATTGTGTTGTGTGTTCTCGCCTCCCTGGTCAGTGAGTTTGTCAGTGATGTCGGAGCAAGTGGCATCTTCTTTCCTATCGCCTATCAGGCAGCGATAGATTTGGGCTGTAACCCTATGCCCTTTGTCGTTTCCTTGATGCTTGCCGTAACGACGAGTTTCTCGTCACCTATCGGCTCCAGCACCCATATGCTCATCTATGGTCCTGGTGGTTTCAAATTCACCGACTTCATGAAGATCGGTCTGTTGATGCATGTGATCCTTTTGGCAGCCAACCTGCTGATTGTAAATATCGTATATCCGTTGTATTAAATATAAAACATTAAATATTTAGGCTTATGAAGACTACATTCCGAGAAGAGAACGGCAAATACATTGCCACATTGGAAGGACGACTCGACACGGTTGCCTCAGAGCAGACCGCAAAAGATTTGGCCCCCCTGAATGACTGTACTGGTCATGACATTATCATCGACTGCACTAACTTAGAGTATATCAGCAGTTCTGGTTTACGTATTCTGCTGAATATCCGAAAGAATGCCGCAGCCGTGGGCAGTAAGGTAACAATACTGAATATCAACGATGAGATTCAGAAAGTATTCATGATGACAGGATTCAGTAGTTTGTTTGACGTACAAAACCAATAAAGATATAAATTATGACTATCGAGATTAAAGAACAAAACGGTGGTTACACCGCACAGTTAATTGGCAGACTTGACACTCCTGCCGCTGTACAGGCAACAAAAGACATGCAACCCCTGATGGAGCATGCCGACAAAGAGATCACACTGGACTGCGAGCAACTCGATTACATCAGCAGTTCTGGACTGCGCCTATTCCTGACACTTCGCAAAGAGACTGCTGCAAAAGGCGGTAAGGTTGTCATCGAGAAAATCAATGATGAGATCAAGAAGGTGTTCATGATGACAGGTTTCTATAACCTCTTCGAGATCAAATAAGGATGAAGGACTACGGACTGGATCTGCACTGTACGATGCTGTTGGAAGACTATCGGGAGAGGCTCCCGATATATCAGCAACTTCAGCAGGTGGTGATGGGCAAACTGAGTGAGTTGGTCAAGCGTGCAGGTATTGAACTGAACGCTATGGAGTCACGTATTAAAGCAGAAGACTCCCTGGCAGGAAAACTGGAGCGCAAAGGATCGAAATACCGCACCCTTGACGACATCACAGACATCTTCGGGGCACGTATCATCACGTTCTACAATGAAGATGTAGACCGCATCGCATCCATGGCAGAGACGTTGTTTGACATAGACTGGTCGAACTCCATCGACAAGCGGAAGATGCACCAGTTTGACAGTTTTGGCTATAACTCTCTACATTACATCTGCAAACTTCCTAAACAACTGTACTATGATGAGAAGAATCCTCAACTGAACGAGATTCCCTTCGAGTTACAGATGCGAACAGCATTACAGCATGTATGGTCAGCCATCCAGCATGACATCGGCTACAAGAGCGATATTGAGATGCCTGTGGAGTATCATCGCAACCTAAGTCGTCTCGCAGGTTTGCTGGAGTTAGCCGATAACGAGTTCAGCCGTATCCGCAGCGACATCAGTGATTACCGCAGACGCATCGAAAGTCTGGTGAAAGACGGAAAACTGGAAGAGGTTCTCCTCGACGGTGACACTTTCCGTACGTATGTCGACATGCAGCCTTTCGACAAGTTGAACAAACAGATTGCGGCAATCACACAAGCAGAATTACATCCAGCCTCACCCATGCCTTATCTCCCACTCCTACGTGCTTTGGGGATGAACACATTGGGAGACATTGAGCGCATGATCAATGAGAACTATGAGGATGCCTATCAGTTAGCGCTATTCCAATTGGGCTCCACTGATATTGATATCCTCTCTTCAAATATCGGCTTGCAAAATCTCTGCATTGTCCATATTCTGAAGGCAGACGGAGGAAAACAAGGTATTCGCTGGATGTTTGACATCATCAATGGCAAATCTGAGAACAACGGCGACATGGCTCAGATGATTATGGAACAAGCGTCCAAACTCGCTTTCATGAACAAATAAACGAGACTCTATGGAACATATGCCACAAGGAAGACCGCTCGTCGCTGTTATTGATACGAACACATTGGCAGCACTCGGTCTCAAGCAAATTCTACAGAACGTCATGCCTATCATGACGGTAGATACGTATGGCTCTTTCGCCGAACTGGAAGCCAATCATCCAGATAAGTATATCCATTATTTTGTGGCTATGAATATTGTCTTGCAAGAAAGACAATTCTTTCAGGAAAGACAACGAAAGACCATTGTCCTGACCCTCCAGTTAGAAGAAACCGCACAACTGTCGGAGTTCCATAGTTTATGTATCAACCAACCTGAGCCACAACTGATTCGCCAACTATTGATGTTGGAGCAGCATGCGCATGGAGGGGGAAAGAATCTGCCCCCGTTACCCAAAGTACTGCAACAGAAGATACTGACCGACCGTGAGATTGAGGTGATGTCCCTCATCGTCCAAGGATATATCAACAAAGAGATAGCCGACAAGTTGAATATCGGACTTGCAACCGTCATCACCCATCGCAAGAATATCATGGATAAGTTGGGAATGAAAAGCGTATCCGCACTCACTATATATGCAGTGATGCACGGATACGTAGATATCAATAATATTTAGTAACCTTACAACTTAACGGCGGAAATATCGACAAGTCCGTTGACAATAGCATAGATGGTCAGTCCCGCCGGGGAATGAATCTGTAACTTTCGGGCAATATTCCTACGATGCGTAATAACTGTGTTTGTTGAGATACAGAGATGGTCGGCTATCTCCTTATTAGACATACCCTGCACCAAGGATATGATCACATCCCTCTCACGGTCAGACAAAGCGTCACTATTATCCTGTCCGCTCTTAAAGACCATTGAGGAGATATTCTTCGTCACATCATTCTGCTTCTGCTGGGCTTCCAAACGACGGACGGCAGGCACGAATATCTGATCCTCCACCTCCGCATGCAACTTCAGCCACTCCTCATTATTATAAATATCATAAAGGGTCGCCGTCAACTTATTGTTGCTATGGGGATCGGAAGGCAGGTATTTGATAATCATCAACTTCAACTCACGCAATGCCTTATCCGTCGACTCATGGTGCTTTGAGAAAGTCTCCACGTTATAGTCATTCATCGCACGTCCCTCCAACAAGGCTGTCACATAAGGGAAGAGAGTCTTCTCCTCATACTTCATGTGACGCTGTATCTCACGGGCATAGCCGTCATAGAACTTCATGATCAGGTGACCCAAAGAGTCTTTCTCATCAAAACTCTCGGCAAGTTGCCTACGGATTGACGGTAATTGGAAGTCCAGGAAGTAAGCGTGGCTGGCATCTAGGTAATGAAGCAAGGTATGGACATCTATCTGCTCATCCTCATTATAATTAGAATACCCATTAATAATGAAGTTCACCACAGCAAGGAAAGTATAGGTATCCACTTGGTTCATCTCACACGTCTCCTGTACGGTCTTATCTCCAAATCCGAGATTGATACCAAAACTACCTAAAGCCTGCAACAGGTTATAGTCGTCCTTGATAAGCGTTATCATCTTATCACTAGGTTCATACATCTTCAAATTCTTCATATCTATATACCTTATTAATATATATTGATGATGCAAAAGTACTGCTTTTGCGGGATATTTGCAATACTTTTACACAATTTCATCATTTTTAGGTATTGTCAGAAATACCGAAACAACCTACCTTTGCATGCGGAAAAGAGAAAGGAAATAAAGTATGATGAAAAGATTAATATCAGTAACTTTTGCCTTCTTGGCAATATCTACAGTTAGCGCTGCTGAACCAGAAGAACTTCTGAGTCCCAAGACAGATGGGGTTAATAACGTTCAGGCAAAAGCGTCTAACAATAATGACTATGAGAAATGGCGCATCGGTAGTTATGGTGAGATGCTGGCTGCATTTAAGGACTATGGATTGAATCGTTTCTATGGTAATAGTGCTGGTAATACCAAAAAGAATCATAACGAGATATCCATTCCACGTTTTATCTTACAAGGAGAGTATAAGATTACCTCTAAATGGATTCTCAGTGCAGAAATAGAATTTGAGGCTGGCGGTACAGGTTCTGCCATAGAAATGGAAGCCCAGTCTGGTAGTGAGAATGGTGAGTATGAGACTGAAACGGAGAAAGGTGGAGAGGTTGCTTTGGAGCAATTCCATATCACCCGACTGATTATTCCTGAGTTTAATGTCCGTGTTGGTCATCTGATTTTACCCGTAGGCTTAACCAACTCCCACCACGAGCCATTGAATTTCTTCACAGCCGCTCGCCCTGAGGGTGCCACTACCCTACTCGCCTCGACATGGCATGAGACGGGTTTGGAGTTTTTTGGAACTTTCGGTAAGGGTGCCGCCACTTTCGATTATCAGGCTATGGTTACCACGGGACTTAATCCAAATGGCTTTGACTGCTACAATTGGATCAAGAAGGCAAAACAGGGTTTCTTGGAAGTAGATAATTTCTCTGCTCCTGCCTATACCGTCCGTTTAGACTGGAGAGGTGTTCCCGGTCTCCGTATTGGCGCGTCCATGCTCTTTAACCCCAATGCAGGAAAGAACGCCGACAAGTTAATCACTTATGATGACTTAGACAAAATCAATGTCTTCGTTTATTCTTTCGATGCCCAATACATCAATAAATATGTGACTGCGCGTGCCAACTATCTGTCAGGTAACATTACAGAGACTGTCGGCATCACGGCAACCAATCGCCGTTACTCCAATAAATCTCCCTACAGCCGTATGGGACCTGTCGCCAAACGTGCAGTGGACTGGAGCGCAGAAGTAGGTGTCAATTTGAAGTCGTTCTTCCCTGGTGTGAAAGGCTTCCCCGTTGTCTATCCTTTTGTACATTATAACTATTATAATCCACAGGAGGAATGTGAGCAAGGACTGATTGGTGACAAGCGTTGTCAAGTTAGCCTCTGGAGTATGGGACTGAACTGGCGACCACTTCCCAACCTTGTTGTAAAAGCCGACTACACGACCCGCCAGATTGGTACCAGCAAGATGTTTGGAAGTAGTGATTACAACAGTGAGAATGAGTTCCGTATTGGGGTCGCCTACCAATTATGGTTTGCCAAGAAATAAATAACAACAAATTAACAATATTAAATAATTAAACACATGAAAAAGATTTTTAAGTATGCCCTGCTGTTTATTGCGGCATGTACCCTTTCTTTCAGTTTAGTTGCTTGTGGTGACGACAAGAACGACAACCCAAATCCCAATCCAGAGGAGATTGACATCTCAGATGCAGCAAATCTGGACTACAATGAGACAAATGCTACTGCATGGGGAAATTATATGGTTGCAGTCTCAAAACTGCTAAAGAATGACGCTCAGACTCTTTATGATGAGTGGAATAATGGATATGCTGAGACTTTCAAAAATCACAATTCAACAGAATATGGCTCTGCTATGGACTGCGTAAGCCAGATTTTTGATGGTTGTGTCGATATTGCTGGTGAGGTCGGTGACACTAAGATTGGTGACCCCTATAATAAATATGTAGCAGGTAAAACCACTGAGGCTCTCTATGCAGTTGAATCTTGGTACAGTTGGCACTCACGTGACGACTATCGTAACAATATCTATTCTATCCGTAATGCTTACTATGGTTCTCGTGATGGTAGCATCAACGCAAACTCTTTGTCTGCACTTCTTGCTGCTAAAAACGCTGACTTGGACACACGAGCAAAAGCACTGATTAAGGCTGCAGCCGATGCCATCTATGCTATCCCACAGCCATTCCGTAACAACATCAACTCCAAGGAGACTGTTGCCGCCATGGAGGCCTGCGCTGACCTTGGTGACTTCATCGATACAGAATTGAAGCCTTATTTCCAAGACAACATCAATGATGATGCTACTCTTGACCCTGTTATCAAGCAGTATGTTGATGGTGTTGTTCTCCCTACTTATAAAGAACTTGCTGAAAAGAACGCTGCCTTGGATAACGCAGTCAATGCTTTCAAGAGCAATCCTTCTAATAATACCTTTGCTGCCTGCGCAGAGGCATGGCTTTCAGCCCGTGAGCCATGGGAGTCCAGCGAGGCTTTCCTCTTCGGTCCTGTTGACGAACTGGGTCTCGATCCCAATATGGACTCATGGCCTCTCGACCAAGACATTATTGCACAAATTCTGAAATCTGGTGATTTCAGCAGTCTTGAGTGGAAAGAAGGTGACTCTGATAAGAAAGTTGAGGATGCACAAAGTATACGTGGCTTCCACACACTAGAGTTCTTCATCTTCAAAGACGGTAAGGCTCGTACTGTAAAATAAGGCAATACTCTTAACGCCATACTAGAGCGGAGGTGGAATGAAAATTCCATCTTCGCTATTGTGGTTAAAAAGAAATATAATGAAAAAACAGATACATTTATGAACAAATTCCTGAAATATTCCTTCTTATTGCCAGGATTTTTTGCATTGTTGTCTTGTAGTGATGATGACAAGTTGGATGTCACCGACATAGAGGTGCCTACAGGCTATGCGCTCTCCGCAGGAACGGCAACAGGTTTCTACAATTCCTCTGTTGCCTATGACCAAGGAGCCAGATGGCTATCGGGCACCTATAATGCCCGTTTTAACTCGGGAGACCAACTCTATGACAATGCTAAGAGTTCCAATGAGAATGGTCACGGCGGTGGTCTTGGTCCTGTCTATGCCGGTTACAGTTGTGGTAGTTGTCACCGTAATGCCGGTCGTACAGAGCCAACCTACTGGACTAGTTACAAAAATGGTGGCGATGATGGCTCAGGTCCCTATGGCTTTACCGCATCACTTATCTATATCACCCGTAAGAACGGAACATTCTTCCCCAATTATGGACGCGTGATTCACGACCAGGCAATATACGGAGTCCAACCAGAAGGAAAACTGAAAGTTAATATCAGGAAACAATCTTTCCAATTCCCTGACGGTGAGGAATATGAACTATGTGTACCCCAATGGACAATTACTGATTGGTACGCAGAGGAAATCGCGCCTGAGGACCTTTTCTGCACAGTACGTATTCCTTTGCGCCACGTAGGTATGGGACAAATGATGGCTTTAGACCCTCATGAGATAGAAGAACTTGCCCGTCGCAGTAATTATCCTGAATGGGGCATCAGTGGACGGTGCAACTATATCAAAGAGCGTGGTAAACTACAATTGGGACTTTCTGGCAATAAGGCACAACATGCAGATCTGACGGTCGAACTCGGATTCTCCAGTGATATGGGTATGACCAATAGCCGTTACCCAGAGGAGATTTGTGAGGGACAATTGCAGATGGAGGAAGGTTCCATGATGGGACTTGCCTATGATTTGCTGGATGTCTCCACAGAGAACATGGAGGATGTTGACCTCTATATGCAGTCTCTTGCTGTTCCCGCCCGTCGTAATGTCAATGATCCTGATGTCATTGCCGGTGAGCAACTGTTCTATCAGGCAGGCTGCCATCTCTGCCATGTCACAACCCTGCACACTAAGCCCCGTGGCTCCGTACTGCTTGCAGGTACAGAACTGCCATGGCTTGGTAGCCAGACCATTCATCCCTATTCTGACTACCTGCTTCATGACATGGGCTCAGAGATCATGGGTGTCGGTCTGAACGATAATTTCGTCAGCGGACTTGCCCGTGGTAACGAGTGGCGAACCACTCCCCTCTGGGGTATTGGACTGCAGAAGAAAGTCAACGGACACACTTACTTCCTGCATGATGGTCGTGCCCGCAACTTCGTTGAGGCGATTATGTGGCACGGCGGTGAGGGAGAAGCCTCCAAGAACAAATTCAAGAACATGACTAAGGAACAACGTGACCAATTGATACAATTCCTATGGTCATTGTAAAAATGATAGAATAAAACGGTAAAAAAATAAAACGATGAAATACAACAGAATCTTTGCCATTGCAATGGCAGCCATGCTTTCAGTAAGTACCTTTGCTGAGAACGAGAAGAACGAGAACACAGAGACTCCAAACAATGAGGAAATCCTTTCTAAAATGGATATGGAGAACGGTGTGATTCCTATTGCTGATGACCGTGGTTTTACCCTCCAGTCAAAGGATGGTAACTTCGTATTCAAGCCTTACATGTACTTGCAGGGAACCCTCAACTATCGTTACTATGACGATGAGGGACTGGATAAGGCTTACAATCAGGACAATGTGGCAAACTCTGGTTTTGCCATGCCATATGCCATCATTGGTTTCACAGGTAAGGCTTTTGGTAAGATTGACTATAATATCAGCATCAATGCGGCAGGTTCAGGTGGCAATATCTTGCAGCAGGCCTGGATTGACTATGCCGTTAGCCCTGCCTTGCGTTTCCGTGCTGGTAAGTTTAAGACACCATTTACCCATGCGTATCTGACAACCTTAGGCGAGACGTTGTTTCCCCAAGTTCCCACGTCACTGACGGCAAGCAGCATCATGCCCTACTCGCTGAATGCTGTTACTCCAACCATCGGTACAGGTTTCGACCTTGGTTTTGAGGTGCATGGTATCATCAAAAACAAATTCGGCTATGAGGTTGGTATTTTCAACGGCACAGGCTCTTCCGTCAACACTGCCACGAAAGGATTCAGCGATGACAATCATCTGCCCTCACTTCTTTATGCCGGGCGTCTGACCTACATGCCTAATGGTCCGATGCCACTGACACAGGGTAATGCCAAGATGCAGAACCTCAATAAGATGCTGATTGGCATCAGCGCTAACTACAACAACGAGGCTGAGAGTGAGTCGACGAATGATTTCCGTGCCGGATTAGAGTTTGCATGGCTTTACAATAAATGGTATTTTGCCGCTGAGGGCTACTATATGCATGTAGGCTTTACCGACCGACAGAAGATTGACGAGACTCTCAACTATTGGGGAGCATACGCACAAGTTGGATACTTTGTGGCACCACAATGGCAACTGGGTGTTCGCTACGATTTCATGGATCGTAACGGCTCTGGAAAAGATGGTGTGCTGAACATGCCTGCTGCTGTCGTCAACTATTTTGTGCCTAAGACGAACATCAAGTTATCAGCAATGTATCAGTACATTGGTCGCACCGGTCATGCCACCCAACTCGACCGTGACATGGACGACCTTGGAGTCTCCAAACATACCGCATGTGTGATGATGCAATTTGCTTTCTAACCAAATAATTTGGATATTTCAATGAAAAGAATTATCTTTGCATCCCTATCACTCCTGACACTTTGGCTGACTTCCTGTGACGATGGACTCATCTATAAAGAAGTAGCCTACGACACCGTAGGTCGATCAGCGAAGTTGGAAGGAAAGATTACGGGTATAGGAAACTGGGCAGAGGGATATACAATTGCCATTGCCGGATTCACGGAAGACGATGATTACGCAAGTATCTCGAAAGCCATTCAGGTAGACAATGAAGGCAATGCATCTGTCATCATGACGAATATTCCAGATGAGGTGACGAGCGTTCAATTATGCGTGCTTGACCGCCTTCGCCGACATGTGATGACTTTTTATGAAGCAGACATAGAGGGTATCCGTGACACGATACGTATGGAAGTTGGAACCATCAATGCCAGCATGTTCAATGCGATACAGCAGAGTTACTTAAGTACCACTTGTGCCAACTGTCATGGTGCCTCCAACCGCACAGCGGCAGGACTCAACCTCACAGAGGGAAATGCCTATCAGGCAATGGTGGGCGTAGACTCTAAAAAGGTAGAGGGCAAGAAGATTGTTGACCCGAACGATGCCGAGAACAGCGTTCTGCACATGGTACTCAACCAAGAGACCGTCGAGGGTATCAGTATGAACCACTTCGACCTTGTATCAGAAAAGAACGCACAGAGTATCCTTCCCTTGATTGATAATTGGATCAACAACGGGGCAAAAGAAGAATAAATAGAAAAGAGTAAATAATATGGAGCAAAAACAACAAACCTTTCAATTTGAGAACGCGTTTGCTGAGGTATTCAAGTTTGACAACGGAACGGAGGTCAAGGAGTATCATGCAATGATACATGTCAGCGTCCCCCGATTACCTTTCGCCAAGCAATTGGAGGCAGTGCTCAACGCCTATACAGTGCTGATAGAGGAGAAACTTCCTGGTGCACAGGCAGTCTTCAAACGCTACTTCCTCAGTGATGCTTCGAACCAACAGGACGAAGTGATTGTTGCCGATATGACCGATTGTGCCAAGAGTTATATCCAACAGGCACCCCTTGATGGTACGAAGATTGCCTTGTGGGTCTATTTCATGACAGGTGTCAGGACATCCATCACTCATGGCGGTCTCTACGCTGTTGAGCACAATGGATTCAAACACCTTTGGAATGGAAGTGCCCATAACATGGCGGCAAACTCGGAGTATCAGACACGCCTGCTCTTCAATGAGTATAACATGCAACTATTAGAAGAGGGTTGCACCTTGAAAGATAACTGCATCCGCACGTGGTTCTTTGTCAATGATGTTGACCTGAACTATGGAGGCGTGGTACGTGCCCGCAACCAGTTTTTCTTCACACAGGGACTGACCGTCAACACCCATTTCATTGCCTCAACAGGTATTGGTGGCAGACAGGCTGACCCCAATGTGCTGGCACAGATGGACAACTATGCCATCGCAGGCATTGACCAGGAGCAAATCCACTATCTCTATGCCTCCACCCACCTCAACCGCACCAGCGACTATGGGGTGAGTTTCGAGCGTGGCACCCGTGTCGACTATCAGGACCGCCGCCACGTATTCATCTCTGGTACGGCAAGTATCAACAACAAGGGTGAGATTATGCATCCAAAGGATATTGTCAAGCAGACCGAGCGCATGTGGGAAAACGTGGAGGCTTTGTTGAAAGAGGCAGAGTGCACTTTTGAGGACGTAGGCGAGATTGTCGTCTATCTCCGTGATACGGCAGATTATCTCTTGGTAAAGGAAATGTTTGAGGAACGCTTCCATGGCAAACCATATGTGATTGTCCATGCTCCTGTATGTCGTCCTGGATGGCTCGTCGAGATGGAGTGTATGGCTGTCCGTCAGGTTGACAATCCTACATTAAAGGCTTTCTAATGATGAATAATGAGATATATTAATACTATATTTGTCATTTTATTTGTCGGATTAATAGGACTATTGGGCTATGCCACCTTCGTGGAGCAAGCCCATGGTCCTCTTTTTGTAGCAGAGACCATCTACCACACCTGGTGGTTCTTTGGTCTATGGGCATTTCTTGCCCTATTATCCCTTATTATCATCTGTCATCAAAAACTATGGCGACGCACCGCCATCTTCATGTTGCATCTCTCTTTCCTCGTCATTCTTGCTGGGGCAGCAACGACCTTTATTACCAGTCATGAGGGAGAGATACACCTCCGCAGGGAATATCCCACTACAGAATATATTATTAAAGGTACAGGAGAGATCAAGGCAATTCCCTTTGAGAGAATGGAACTTGACAGTTTCCGTATAGACTATTACCCTGGGACACAGGCACCGCAGGACTTCATCAGTTATATTAGTTACTCAGACGGACAGAAGAAAGAGGCTGCTAAGATTTCCATGAATAATATCTTCCAGTATAACGGATACAGATTCTACCAGTCATCCTTCGATCCTGACCAGAAAGGAACAGTGCTTAGTATCAGTTATGATCCGTGGGGAACTCCCCTCACCTATCTGGGCTATTGCATGCTTGCCTTTTCCATGATATTGGTTCTATTTGGCAAAAACGAGGAGTTCCGAAGCCTGTTACGCCATCCCTTACTCAGAAAAGGGACATTAATCCTCACTTTATTCGTCATGGGTACACCGCTCTCCACCCTCTCCGCACGAAGTATACCTACTATCAACAAGGAGAAGGCAGAGAGAATGGCACGAATGCCCATTATCTATAACGACCGTGTCGCCCCCCTCAGCACCCTTGCTCACGACTTCACCCAGAAACTCTATGGCAAGAGCAGTTACAAGGGACTCTGCGCCGAACAGGTTCTGTATGGATGGCTACAACGTCCTGACGTATGGAAAGACGAGCCAATGTTGAAAATCAAGGACGCAAAACTCCGCCAACAACTGGGTATAGAGAGCAAATACGCCAAACTATCTGAACTCTTTGATGGTGAGGAGTATAAGTTACAACACTTGATAGAACGTGGACAAGAGTCTAAGGCAGTCCGGGAGTTAGATGAGAAAGTCGGCATTATCCTGATGCTGACCAATGGTTCCCTCATCCGTCCTGCAAAAGGGGTAGAACTTTCCGAGCGCAAGGTCAGTGCGGAGATTCTGTACAACAACCTGCCGTTTGCCAAGATTCTCTTCATGGTAAACCTAACATTAGGGCTATTGACATTCCTATTGTTGATGATGCCACGTAACACTGTCTTCTTTGTCCTGCTACGTTTTGCCAAAGCACTTTTATGGGCATCTTTCCTCTTTCTGCTATTCGGCTATGCGTTACGCTGGTATATCGGAGGACGTATTCCTTTAGGCAATGGCTATGAGACGATGCTATTCCTTGCCTTAAGCATCATACTGCTCACGATACTACTCTATCGTCGCTTTGTCTATTTGATTCCTTTTGGTTTCCTACTCTCTGGGTTCACCCTGTTAGTGGCATGGCTAGGAGAGATGAATCCGCAGATCACCCCTTTGATGCCTGTCCTGAAATCACCATTGCTGTCAACCCATGTCAGTGTTATCATGATGGCATACGCCTTGCTCGCATTCATGATCCTTAATGGTATCTTTGCCTTAATACAACTCAAAAGAGGTCATCATGAACAGGTTGAGCAATCAACGCTGCTTTCAAGATTGATGCTCTATCCTGCCGTATTCCTCCTTGCCACAGGAATCTTCCTAGGTGCAGTCTGGGCAAATGTGTCATGGGGGAAATACTGGAGTTGGGACCCGAAAGAGGTGTGGGCATTAATTACTCTGTTGATCTATGCCGTTCCTTTCCATCAGCAGAGCCTTCCCTTCCTACGTCAACCAAAATGGTTCCATACTTATCTGATTGTCGCTTTCCTGACAGTCCTCATGACCTATTTTGGAGTGAACTATTTCCTAGGCGGCATGCATAGTTATGCGTAGCGTAGGATTCTAGAAAATAAAAAAGGCTTGGAGATCTCCAAGCCTTTTTTATTTATCTCGCACTTTATTTGGCGTAGGCAACAGAACGGGTCTCTCGGATGACGGTGATCTTCACCTGTCCCGGATACGTCATCTCGTTCTGGATCTTCGTAGCGATCTCACCGCTGAGTGCCTCCGTCTCGGCATCGTCCATCTTGTCGGCACCGACGATGACACGCAACTCACGACCAGCCTGGATGGCATAGGTCTTGGTGACCCCAGGATAACTCATGGCGATAGCCTCCAAGTCGTTCAGACGCTTGATGTATGCCTCGACAATCTCACGACGTGCACCAGGACGGGCACCACTGATAGCGTCACAAATCTGTACGATAGGAGCCAGCAGAGTCTGCATCTCCATCTCGTCATGGTGAGCACCGATAGCATTGCAGATATCGGGTTTCTCCTTGTATTTCTCTGCGATCTTCGCGCCATAGATTGCGTGTGGATCCTCCGTGTCCTCATCGGGCACCTTACCAATATCGTGCAACAGTCCTGCACGCTTTGCCTTCTTCGGGTTCAGTCCTAACTCCGCTGCCATCACAGCACAGAGGTTAGCAGTCTCACGGGCATGCTGCAACAGGTTCTGACCATAAGAGGAGCGGTATTTCATCTTACCGATGATACGAATCAACTCGGGATGCAAGCCATGGATACCCAAGTCGATGGCAGTACGCTTACCCGTCTCGATGACCTCGTTCTCCAACTGCTTCTTCACCTTTGCCACCACCTCTTCAATACGTGCGGGGTGGATACGTCCGTCGCTCACCAACTGGTGGAGGGCAAGACGACAGGTCTCACGACGAATGGGGTCGAAAGCCGAGATGACGATAGCCTCGGGCGTGTCGTCAACGACGATCTCCACGCCACAGGCAGCCTCCAAGGCACGGATGTTACGACCCTCACGACCGATGATACGTCCCTTCACGTCGTCATTGTCGATATGGAACACGCTCACGGAGTTCTCGATAGCGGTCTCCGTGGCGACACGCTGGATGGTCTGGATGACAATCTTCTTAGCCTGGGCGTTGGCGTTGAGTTTCGCCTCGTCCATGATCTCATTGATGTAACTGGCAGCATCGGTCTTCGCCTCGTCTTTCATCGCCTCTACCAAGCGAGCCTTCGCCTCCTCGGCACTCAGTCCGGAGAGTTCTTCCAGTTTCGTGCGCTCCTGCATCTGCATCTTCTCCAGTTCCTCGTTCTTGATGACCAGCAGTTTCTTCTCGTTGTCGATACGTGTCTGCTGGTTGTCCAACTCATTCTTACGACGACCGAGTTCCTCCTGACGCTGGTTCAACGAGATCTCACGCTGTTTCAGGCGGTTCTCGTTCTGCTGGATATGCTGGTTGCGCTGCTGCACCTCCTTCTCCAGTTCACTCTTCTTGTTGAGGAATTTCTCCTTGACCTCAAGGAGTTTCTTCTCTTTGATGACTTCCGCCTCTTTCTGGGCGGCACTAATCATCTCGTTATATTTTCCCTTAACGACATAACGGAAAATCATAAAGCCGCAGAAGCCGCCCACGATGAGGGCTGCTGCGATTAGAATAATACCAACAATAATGTTCATACAAAAATAATATATATAGAGTTAATGTTCTCTTACCATCAGCGTGACGGACCCAGTGCCTCCTCAATCTCTTTCGTCAGGCGGGCAAGAACATTATCATAGGGGGCAGTATCATTATGCGCACGCTCTTTCTCATACAACAGCGCGATATCGACGAGCGTCATCAGCGATATTGTATGCTCACCCTTGCGCCCCTTGTATGCCTGAGCATAGGCATTATAGCGCTCGGTGATGAGTTTGGCTGCGGAGCGGTAGTATTCCTCCTCCTCACGGTCTACCATGACTTCGATTTCCTCGTCATAGACATGCAGCCTGATATGTAGTTTGCTTTGATCTGCCATGTTGCTTGTTTTCCCTAATCTTGTTCTGCGTCACTGAGGATTGCAATGCACTTATTGACATCACGTATTAACTTCGACAACCGCTCTTTGGCGCCATCCAGGTCGCCGTCTGTAATCTCGATCATCTTAGCCATCTTGAGTGAATCGTAGTCATGCTGCCCCTGTTCCAACTTATCCCGCAATTCTTGGATAGCCTGCTCGTTCTTGGACATCTCGGCATAGAGGTCCTCATTCTCCTTTTTCAGTTCTTGAAAACGGAGAATCATCTGCCTCAAACGGGTCTCAAAAGCGGTTATCGTTTTCTCATTAGGCGACATAACATCTCACTTTATTTGACAAAGGTAGCATATTTTTATGTTATATGCTTTCCTTTAAGTAAAGATTTAACGTTTTTTATTTCGTATCCGCATCTGCGGGACGCTTCTCCTTCTTGGCGAGCATCACCACACGATAGACGAAATCCGTTACCCACTGCTGTGAGAAGCCCAGTTTTTGGTCATACTGACGGATGGCGACCACCGTCTTCATGACACCAGCATCTGAGAAGTCATTCTTGTTAAAGATATCATTGACCGTCTTCTCTGTCATCGTACGTATCGCACTCTTAAAGATGCTAGGAACACGGAGTTTGAACTTCATGAGGTTACCCGTCAGCATCATTAGGTCTTGTGAGAAAGCGGAGAACTGGATCATGTAGGTCTGGATGTCCTGCGGCTTCTTGCAACGCTTGCGGATGCTCATGTCTATCTCCTTCGTGAAGTCGTCGCCCATGCCGTAGATCTCCTTCAGCATCTTCTTGCAGCGTGCTTTCTCCGCCAGTCCCAGTTTGTTATTCTGGGTAGGCACATGCAGTGTTGCCTTGAACACCCTGAGGTCGGGCAATGCCGCCATATTGGTGATACCCAGGTCAGATGCCATCACTGCCTGAAAATATACACGGATCAAGGTCATGAAGTCTTCCATGCCTCCCGTTTTCTGTTCCTCTCCCTTCTTTCCAAAAAGTTTATTCCAAAATGCCATAATTCACTTGTTTTATCAAATTGTGTGCAAAATTACGAATAAGTGAGCACAAAACAAAATAAATATGTTTTTTTGTTTTGTCGAACGGTAGTAATTTCGGCATTTTATGCCAAAGTTACAAATAAATACAGAGTTTTCTATCTGTTATCGTTCAATATTCGAAAAAAATGCTTATCTTTGCCGTCAGAATATAAAACAAAATAAGTATGCCACAAATTAGTTTCTTTTATGGAATCTACATCTGGATGAACTTTTCCGATCATCAGCCTCCACACTTCCATGCATGGTATGGGGACTATAAAGCCATCGTGAACATTAAAGACGGAATAGTGAAAGGTGAGATGCCAGGAAGAGCACTGCGAATGATACTGGAGTGGCTTGAAGATCATCGTGCCGAACTGATGAGCAATTGGGAAAAGGCACAGAAGGGCGAGCCGCTCGATAAAATCGAACCCTTAAAATAATGACGCTATGTTTATAGAAGTAATCAAAGCAGAATATGTAGACGGCTACAGACTGCTGTTGCTGTTTAACAATGGGGAGCAGAGAATTGTCGATCTAAGCAATTCGCTGAAGGGCACGGTTTACATCCCTTTGAAAGACATCGATTATTTCAAGCGTTTCTCCATCAAGTTCAACACCGTTGAATGGGAGAACGGAGCCGACTTTGCACCAGAATATCTCTATGAGATAGGTACGGCTGCATAATTAATTTAATATTTCACTTACACAAACCAAATGAAGCCTTCAAACGAGTCGTTTGTGGCTTACATTTGACCCGTTTGTAAGCCACAAACGCCTTGAAAGTAAGCCTCAAATTATTTCCATGCCTGGAAAGAGCATTCCGACTGATTTTAGTTAACGTCGAAAAACACCTACCCTCCTACCCCAACATGGCTCAACCCCCGATAAATAGAGGTTTTTTTGAAGGGGTACCTGTTGGGGTAGGTGTTGCCAAACACCTACCCCACTTCAATCCCTTTATACATGGGCGCTTGAGGGCTGCAGGGGTAGGAGGATAGGTGTCTCACGAAAATAAATAGATTCCTTTTGTTCACGTTTAATAGAAATTTTGTACCTTTGCCCACAAATAACATAAAGAGATATTATTATGAAAGGAATCGTATTGGCTGGCGGCAGTGGAACCCGCCTCTACCCCATCACCAAAGGAATCAGCAAACAGTTGATTCCCATCTTCGACAAGCCGATGATCTACTACCCTATCTCCGCACTGATGCTCGCTGGCATCCGTGAGATACTGATTATCTCGACCCCACATGACCTGCCAGGTTTCAAGCGACTGCTGGGCGACGGCACAGAACTGGGTGTGCGCTTCGAATATGCGGAGCAGCCCTCGCCCGACGGTCTTGCCCAGGCTTTCATCATCGGCGAGGAGTTTATCGGCGACGACTGTGCCTGCTTGGTACTGGGCGACAACATCTTCTATGGTAGTGGATTCTCTGGACTGCTGAGACAGAGTGTGGAGAATGCCGAGAAGTACGGACAGGCGACTGTGTTTGGCTATTACGTCAACGACCCTGAGCGTTACGGTGTCGCCGAGTTTGACGCGGACGGCAACTGTCTGAGCATCGAGGAGAAGCCCGCCAAGCCGAAGTCCAACTATGCGGTGGTAGGTCTGTATTTCTATCCGAACAGTGTGGTGGAGATCGCCAAGAACATCAAGCCCAGTGCACGTGGTGAGTTAGAGATCACCACCGTCAACCAGGAATACCTGAGGCAGAAGAACCTGAAGGTGCAGACCCTGCAACGTGGCTTCGCCTGGCTCGACACAGGTACACACGACTCCCTCTCAGAAGCCTCCACCTTTATCGAGGTGATCGAGAAGCGACAAGGACTGAAGGTGGCATGTCTGGAGGAGATTGCTTTCAAGCGTGGCTGGATCACCAAGGAGCAACTCCAGAAGATCGCGGAGCCGATGGCAAAGAACGACTACGGAAAGTACCTGTTACAGTTAGCAAAATAAGGAAAAAGGCAGCGTTTTGCTGCCTTTTTTCGTTTAAAACCGCCTTTTCTGTCACTTTTTCACCTTTTTTTTTGGTGAAAAGAATTTATTTACCTATTTTTGCAGTCGAAATAATAATTGTTAATAACACAAAACTGATTGCCTATCGAGAAAACTTCTACTTCAATTTAAAACGTTAAAGTATGAAGACATTTGCAAACCGCACTGACGAGGAGTTAGCCCTTCTCTATACTGCGGGAGATAATAAGGCTTTTGATGAGTTATTAGCAAGAAACCAGCAGAAGTTGTTTAATTATATCCTCTTCGTGGTCCGCGACCAAGAGGTTGCCAATGACATTTTCCAAGACACCTTCATCAAGGCGATTGTGAAACTGCAAGAGGGGAAATACGCCGACTCCGGCAAGTTCTCGTTCTGGCTGACCCGTATTGCCCATAACATCATCATCGACAAGTTCCGTCGCACGAAGAGTGAGCATATCGTAGAACCGAATGCCGACAACGACCTGAGCCATCTGAGCAACGACGCCCTGACAGAAGGAAGCAGGGAGAGTGAGTATGTCAACGACCAGATCATGGATGACGTACGCCACCTGATGGACACCCTGCCTGCCGCACAGCGTGAGGTGGTGTACATGCGCTACTACCAAGAACTGTCGTTCAAGGAGATCGCGGAACTGACAGGTGTCAGCATCAACACGTCATTGGGACGTATGCGCTATGCCCTCATCAACATGCGACGCATGGCAAAGCAGCACCAGATCTTCTTGGATATGGAGATGTAATCGAGATTCCGATTATCGGGAAAGTCCCTTGAGGTCTTTGATAGTTTGTTCGGGATCAGCAGCCTTGAACACATAACTGCCACTGACCAGGACATCGACACCAGCCTTCACCAGACGTGGAGCCGTCTCGCCCTGTACGCCACCGTCCACCTCTATCAAGGTCTGACAACCTTTCTCGTCAATCATCTGACGAAGGCGTTGCACCTTCTGGATGGTGTTCTCAATGAACTTCTGTCCGCCAAAACCCGGGTTGACGCTCATCAGCAGCACCATCTCCACATCGCCAAGGATATCCTCCAGCATCGAGACAGGCGTAGAGGGATTCAGTGTCACACCAGCCTTCATGCCTGCGTCGTGAATCTCCTGCACGGTACGATGCAGATGGTCGCAAGCCTCGAAGTGCACGTTCATCATCATAGCCCCCAACTTCGCCGTCTGCTTGATATACCGCTCGGGATGCACTATCATATAATGCACATCCAACGGTTTCTTACACAAGGAGGCAACAGCCTCCAACACGGGGAAGCCGAAAGAGATATTTGGCACAAACACGCCATCCATCACGTCAAGGTGAAGCCAGTCGGCATCACTACGGTTAATCATGTCGATGTCGCGGTCGAGATGAAGGAAGTCGGCAGCGAGCAATGAAGGAGATACTTTCGTCATTTTCTTTATTCTAATTCAAACCTACTACCACACGGGTATTGTCATATTGTTTCACTGTTCTGTACATTCGTGCCACCTGTTTGATAAACAGGATGGTTGACTCATGAGGCTGAATTAAGTTTTCTTGAGTAGAAATTTGCATAGGCAATATATTTAAATGTTCCTACTCTTGAAACGGACAGCCTTCACGGTTTATTTTGTTATTAACATTATTTATTTTATATGATACGACTCGATGTCTTTCACCCCGTTGAGGAAGTCACGAGCCGACATGCGTTTCTTACCGGCAAGTTGCAGTTCCACGATCTCAAGCCACTCGTCATGGGCTGCCACCCAGAGCGATTTCTGCTCGACTCTCAACTGCCCCTGCATCGAGGCGGCATGCCCCGTCTTACGGGTCTTATAGATTTTCAATACCGTCTCTTTCCCGTCAGGAGCCACCAGTGACGTCCATGCGCCAGGATAGGGACTCAGTCCACGAATGAAGTCATACACCTGCTTCGCTGTCTTCGACCAGTCGATCTCACAGGTCTCCTTGAAAATCTTGGGGGCAGCGCGCAAAGGACTGTCGGCGACATCCTCCTGTGCCATACTGGCAGGATGACCGTCAGCGGCAATGATCGCCTCAAGCGTCTTCAGGCAGATGTCGGCGCCAAGATGCATCAGTCCGTCGTAGACATACTCCACATCGGCATCGTCAGGGATATCGAAAGGCTGTTGCATGATGATACGTCCCGTGTCGATGTCATGGTCCAGGAAGAAAGTGGTCACTCCCGTCTGTGTCTCACCATTGATCACTGCCCAGTTGATGGGAGCCGCCCCACGGTATTGTGGCAGCAATGCCGCATGGACATTGAAGGTACCATATTCCGGCATCGCCCACACCACCTCGGGCAACATACGGAATGCCACCACGACCTGCAGGTTTGCCTGATAGGAGCGCAACTGCTCCACAAAGACCGGGTCTTTCATCTTCTCGGGTTGCAGGACGGGAAGTCCCTGCGACAAGGCATACTGCTTGACGGCAGACGGCTGCATCTCGGTCTGATGGCGACCTACAGGCTTATCGGGTTGCGTCACCACAGCCACCACGTTATAGTCATTCTCCACCAAAGCCTGCAATGTCTCTACCGCAAACTCCGGTGTTCCCATGAAAACAATGCGCAAATCTTCTTTCTTCATACTTTACTCCTGACTAAAATCATGCACCATCTTACGATACATGCTATATAACCGTTTCCTGGAGACATAGCCCTTCAGATGACGGTCAACATCCAACACTGGGAGCCAGTCTGCCTGTGTTCGCTCAAAGGTACGCATCACCTCTGTCATCGAGGTATCCTCGTCGAGTACCGCCGCTGGCTCTGTCATCAACTGACTTGCCTTGAAGTGATGGTACAACTCTGTGCGGAACACCACATGACGTATCTTGACAATATTAATCTCACCTAACAATGCACCCGCGGCATCAGTCACTGGCAGCATACTTTGACGGGAGCGACTGATCTTATGCACCATCTGTCCCAGTTCCATGTCCGGGTCTACCGCCTGATAGTCACGGTCTATCACAGAGTCCATACTCATCAGTGTCAACACGGCATGGTCGGTATGGTGGGTGATGAGTTTCCCCTGGCGGGCAAGTCGCATACCATAGATACTATGTGGCTCGAAGATAATAATCGTCAGATAAGCGAACACCGACACTATCATCAAAGGCATGAACAGGTTATAGCCGCTCGTAATCTCGGCAATGAGGAAAATTCCAGTCAATGGGGCGTGCATCACACCTGACATCACACCCGCCATCCCCAACAAGGCAAAATTCTTCTCAGGGACATAGACACCTATCTGATTGATATTCCACAGACGAGAGAAAAGGAAGCCTGTGAAGCAACCAATAAACAAAGACGGGGCGAAAGTACCGCCACAGCCCCCACCGCCATTGGTGGCGCTCGTGGCAAACACCTTTGTGAAGAGCACCAAGGCAAGGTATCCTATCAGGAACTCATGATGTCCATAGAAGAGGGAGTTGTCCAGTATCTGGTTCCAGTCTGCCTCCGTCTTGCCGTTCAACAATAAGTTGATGGCATGATAGCCCTCTCCGTACAGCGAGGGGAAGAGGAAGATGAGTGTACTCAGGATGACACCACCTATCAGCAGACGGACATAGGGCTTGTCCTTGAACTTGGCGAACATATCCTCACAGACATTCATCGTACGGATGAAATAGAGACTGATAAGTCCGCATGTCACACCCAGCAGAATGGTGGCAGGAACACGCTGCACCGTCCAGTCAGAATCCAGATGGAAGGAGAACAACACGGCATTACCACTAAATATATAGGTAAAGCATGTCGCCGTCACACAGGATATCAAGATAGGCAGCAATGACGCCATCGTCAAGTCGATCATCAGCACCTCCAGAGTAAACACCAGTCCTGCTATCGGAGCCTTGAAGATACCAGCGATAGCACCTGCCGCGCCACAGCCCACAAGGGTCATCAGCGTCTTATTGTCCAACTTAAACAACTGTCCCAGATTACTGCCGATGGCAGAGCCTGTCAAGACAATTGGAGCCTCGGCTCCCACAGAGCCGCCAAAGCCGATGGTGATGGCGGAGGCAATAACCGACGACCAACAGTTATGCGATTTCAACCTACTGCGGTTGGAGGAAATCGCATAGAGAATACGGGTGATACCATGAGAGATATTATCCTTGACGATATAACGGACAAACAAGGAGGTCAGGTAGATACCGATGACAGGGTAGACCAGATACAGCCAGTTATAACTCGTCACCGAGAACTGTCCAGTCAGCAGGGCTACAATCTGGTTGATCATGCCATGCAGCACGAAAGCGGCGACGGCGGAGAACACACCCACAAAGAAGGCGAGGACAAGTAAGAACATCTTGTCACTTACATGTTCCACCCGCCACTCATGCAGTCGCTGCACCCATGTCGGTCTGCTGATTTCCGTTGACTGGTCCATCTGCCGTTATAACATTACTTTTATTTTCTGATAATAGCGACCTCGCCATTCTCCTTGAGTCGGATAATACTCGACGGGGTATGAGGCTTATGCTCCTGACGGCGGCTCCAACATACATAGTCGACAGCCTCCAGTAACTGCGGGTCAATGTCCTGATAGTTCTGAGCAGCAGGCTCTCCACTGATATTGGCGGAAGTGGAGACGAGTGCTTTCTGGAAACGGTAACAGAGTTCCTTGGAGAAAGGCTCTTGGGTGATACGGATGCCGATGCTGCCATCCTCCGCTATCAGGTTCTCGGCAAGGTTGATGGCACCATCCAATATCAATGTAGTGGGTTTGCTGCCACTCTCCTGCAAACTATCTATCAACTGCCAGGCGACTTCAGGCACTTTCCTGACATAACGCTGCAAACGGGCATCACTGTCAACCAAGCAGATGAGTGCCTTAGAGTCATCACGCTGCTTGATAGCATATACACGTCTCACTGCCTCGGCATTGGTCGCATCACATCCGATGCCCCATACCGTATCTGTAGGATAGAGGATCACCCCACCCTTCCGTAATACCTCAACGGCATTCTTGATATCTTCTTCGCGTGTCATTAGAACTCACTGGTAAAATGGAACTTGATGTGTTTGAAATCCTCTTGCGCCATGGAGAGCACGTAACCAGAATCGGCAAGGAACACGTCACGTCCCTCCTTGTCTTTCGCCATATACTGGTACTTGCGCTTCTTGAAATTCTCCAACTCTTTGTCATCGTCACTCTCTATCCAGCATGCCTTATACAGATGGACGGGCTCCCAACGACATTTCGCATTGTACTCATTCTCCAAACGGTATTGGATAACCTCAAACTGCAGTTGCCCCACCGTTCCGATGATCTTACGACCGTTGAACTGGTTGACGAACAACTGGGCGACACCCTCGTCCATCAACTGGTCGATACCTTTCTGGAGTTGCTTCGACTTCATGGGGTCGTCATTCTCTATATACTTAAAGAGTTCTGGCGAGAAAGAGGGCAAGCCACGGAAATGCAACTGTTCTCCCTCTGTCAAAGTATCTCCTATCTTAAAGATTCCATTATCGGGTAAGCCGACGATATCGCCTGGCCAAGCCTCATCAATGGTGCTCTTACGCTGTGCCATGAACTGAGTGGGTGAAGAGAAACGAAGCGTCTTACCCTGACGCACATGCAGATAGGGCTGATTACGCTGGAACTTACCACTACAAACCTTACAGAAGGCGATGCACGAACGATGGTTAGGGTCGATATTGGCGGTAATCTTAAAGATAAAGCCTGTGAATTTTGGCTCCTCAGGTTTCACCATACGCTCCTCCGCCTTCGTGTCACGAGGACTGGGGGCAATCTCTACAAAACAGTTCAGTAGTTCCTGTACACCGAAGTTATTCAATGCCGAGCCAAAGAAGACAGGAGCCACCTCGGCAGAACGATAGGTATTCACATCGAAGGCAGGGTACACACCATCCACCAACTCCAAATCCTCACGGAGTTTAGCGGCATCCTGCTCCCCTACCCTTGCATCCAGTTCACTGCTGGCAATATCCACCTCCACTTTCTCTGTCACACGCTGTTTGTCAGGCGTGAACAGATCCAGTTTCTGCTCATAGATATTATAGACGCCCTTGAACTTGGCACCTTGGTTGATAGGCCATGACAGAGGGCGCACCTTGATCTCCAACTCCTGCTCCAACTCGTCCAACAAGTCGAAGGGATCACGCCCCTCACGGTCCATCTTATTGATAAAGATGATGACTGGCGTGTTGCGCATACGGCACACATTCATCAACTTACGGGTCTGTGCCTCCACACCCTTGGCACCATCCACCACGATGATGGCAGAGTCGACAGCCGTCAGGGTACGGTAGGTATCCTCGGCAAAATCCTGGTGACCAGGCGTGTCGAGGATATTCACCTTATACTCTATATCTGAGCCACTGGGCGTATAGTCGAACTCCATCACTGAGGTAGACACAGAGATACCACGTTGTTTCTCGATGTCCATCCAGTCGGAGGTCGCTGTCTTCTTGATCTTATTATTCTTGACAGCGCCAGCCACCTGTATCTGTCCTCCGAACAGCAGGAACTTCTCCGTCAGTGTTGTCTTACCCGCATCGGGGTGCGATATAATCGCAAATGTTCTTCTTCTCTCTATCTCCTGATTCATAATCTCTCTATACAATCTCTCAAACTCTCCTCCCAATAAGGGATCTCGATACCATAAGTCTTTTTTATCTTTGTCTTATCCAATACTGAATAATGGGGACGATTTGCTGGTGTAGGATACTCTGCCGTATGGAGGGGCTTCACATGGCAAGTGGTTATCCCCGCAATGCGATGAATCGCCTTGGTGAAATCATACCATGAGATCACGCCCTCATTGGAGAAGTGATATACCCCAGGTACTATTCCTTTATTAACGGCAGTCATGATAGCGACAGCAAGGTCATGTGCATAGGTCGGCGTACCGATCTGGTCGAAGATAACACCCAGTTCCGGTTTCTCTTTTCCCAGGCGAATCATCGTCTTCACGAAGTTATTGCCAAAAGTGGAATACAGCCATGCCGTGCGAATGACCATCGATTTCTCACAGAACTTCTGGACATTCAACTCACCAACCAGTTTGGTGCGACCATAAACACTGTTGGGACAAGTATCGTCGTCCTCCACATAAGGAGTGTGATGGGTTCCGTCAAACACATAATCAGTGGATATCTGTATCATCCAACCGCCACGACTGCCCACCGCCGAGGCGAGATAGGCTGGAGCCTCCGCGTTCAACTTGGTGCAGAGTTCCTCGTTCTCCTCTGCCTTGTCGACTGCGGTATAGGCGGCACAGTTGACAATACCGTCAATCTGATGCTCCTGCACAAACTGTCTGATAGCGTCCACATTGGTGATATCCAACTCCTGTACGTCGGTATTAAACCAATGATGCTGGGGATTGTCCTTCTCCAGCAACTGCATCTCATTCCCCAACTGTCCGTTACAGCCCGTTATCAATATATTCATCCTATTCAAATTCTAAGGGTTCTTGCTTATCTTTCAGGTAATAGTCATTCAGCATCCCGATAAAGGTGGATATCTCTTTCACAGCATGCTGGGTCTCCAAGGATATCTCTTTCTTCTGCAAGCGTAGCATCATCACACCATACAGGGAGTTGAAACAGGTCTCTATCTCGTTCTCCTCCTTGTTGGCACCATGATTGCGCAGTTCCACAATATAGGGTAATACCTTATAATACTCCGCATTATAGAAAGGAAACTTAGAACTGCCCAACAACTGGACATGCAACTCCTCCAACTGTTGCAGGACCACCTTATTAATCTGTATATGACCTTTCTCACGACATCCCTCCTCATTCATCATACGGATGAGGTTGCCATACCAGTCAGCCTCATCCTCTTTCTGCTCGTCCGTATAGTCGAAACGGTCGATATACTCCCGACGGATACGGCTCAGCGAACAACCGAAGGCGCGGATGGTATCCTCCACCTGCCACATATACAGCAGATACTCCGCTATGTTCTTACGTCTTAACTCTTGTGCTATTAACATCACTAAAATCTCAACAGGTTTGTTGTCGTACCTAATAACATAATGATTGAGCCGATAATCACCGCGACACCAATAATCTGGTTGATGATGCGAATACCAAACTCATCAAACTTCGTCCGAATCTTATCCACCAACCACGTCAGCCCCCACCACCAAAGCAAGGCACCACCCACGATACTCATAAAGCCCACCAGCATCTCAAAGGGATGGTTAGGCAGGACAAAAGCAAACTGAGCGTACATCGCCAGAAAGAGGAAGACGATAAGCGGGTTAGAGAATGTCACCAGAAAGGCTGTCCATATATTGTACCACAGTGTGCCTTTCTGCTGTCCCGATTGGTGCATCTTTCGAGTTGGATCGGTATGATAGGTATAAAGACCGAAACACAACAACATGACGCTACCCACTATCTGCAAGTAGAAACGATTCTGGTCGTTCGTAATGAAATCCATGACGAACGACATACCGAAACCGGCAAAGCCCGCGTAAATGATATCACTCACGGCTGCCCCCAGTCCGGTGGCAAAACCATACCAGCGTCCTTTGTTCAGCGTTCGCTGCACACAAAGGATGCCCACAGGACCCATCGGGGCAGAGGCTATCATACCTATCAGCATGCCCTTGAAGATGAAATCCAATATATTTATAGGTACGTGAAACGGCATATCGACTGCAAAATTAATAAAATTACACGAAAAGCATCAGTTTTTTGACATAAAACTTTGCTTTATCATGCTTTTTTCATATCTTTGTGCCTGCTAAAAGTCTAACATTCAAAAATAATAAACTATAAATTATGAACGACCAAGCAAACATCAAGCCCTATGTAATCGGCTTAGACTTAGGAGGAACAAACTCCGTTTTCGGTATTGTAGATGCACGTGGCGACATCAAGGCAACAACGGCAATCAAGACCGGAGGTTATGAGAAAGTGGAGGATTATGTGAAAGCATCCGTGGAGGCACTGCAACCTATCATCGAAGAGGTCGGTGGTATTGAGAAGATCAAGGCAATGGGTATCGGAGCCCCTAATGGCAACTATTATAACGGAACCATTGAGTATGCCCCTAACCTTCCTTGGGCTCATGATGGTATTGTGCCTTTGGCAAAACTCTTCAGTGATTCTCTGGGTATTCCTGTCGCATTGACCAACGATGCCAATGCTGCCGCTATCGGTGAGATGGTATATGGTGTGGCACGTGGCATGAAGAACTTCATCGTGATTACTTTGGGAACTGGAGTCGGCTCTGGTATCGTGGTCAACGGTCAGTTACTTTACGGTCATGACGGTTTTGCAGGTGAGTTGGGACATGTCACGATGGTACGTGGCGCAGAAGGACGCAGTTGCGGCTGTGGACGTACTGGTTGCTTGGAGGCATACTGCTCTGCCACTGGTGTGGCACGTACAGCCCGTGAGTTGCTGAGTAAGACGGAACGTCCCTCTCTGCTCCGCGAGATGAATCCTGAGGAGATCACCTCTTTGGATGTCAGCATCGCAGCAGGAAAAGGCGATGAACTTGCCAAGGAGATTTATGAGTTCACTGGCAAGATGCTGGGCGAGGCATGTGCTGACTTTGCCGCCTTCTCTTCTCCTGAGGCCTTTATTTTCTTCGGAGGCATGGTGAAGGCTGGCGATCTGATCATGGAGCCTATCAAGAGAGCGTATAATGAGCATGTGCTCCCTATCTTCCGCAACAAGGCTCAGTTCTTAGTGAGCGGTCTTGATGGCGCAGCCGCCGCAGTGCTGGGTGCCTCAGCCATCGGTTGGGAGATACAATAATAACACATCTATCAAACAGAGATTATGAAAAGAGGTTGGTGCAGGACGCTACCAACCTCGCTTCATAATTTGATGTGATAAGTGAGTCTGGCAATTGCCGACAATGGCTTATCGAGGGCAAATATAGTACATAATCAGCAATATTGCAAATTTTTAACTATATTTTTTGCATTTTGCCACACTTTACTCCGACAAGGGAGCCTGTTTTCGGTAAGCAAGACCTGTCACATGACAAAGCAAGCGACCTTCTTGATTAGTGATACGCACCTCTACAGCAGGTATCTTATGATGGTCTGCGATCTCTACCGCCTCAGCAGTCAGCACGTCACCCTCATGGGCTGAGGCAAGATACATAATATTGTTCTGTATCCCAAAGGTTAACTGACCACGACTGTTCATCACTGCCGCCAAGGCTAAGTCCGCAAGGGTGAAAAGCGCACCTCCCTGACAAACCCCACCAGCGTTCAGATGCTCATGGGTTACTGTCATCGTTGCTATCGCTTTCCCTTCCGTCAATGCTACGATACGACATCCTGCCCCTGCGGCAAAACGGTCGTTAGTATTTAAAAACTGTTGAATACCCATCCCTTTAATCTTTACATTTCGTCGGCAAAATTACATTTTTTATTTCAATTAGTAAAAATAATGTGCAAAAAGTTTGCGGATTAAAAGAATTATATGTACTTTTGCAGCGGAAACATAAAAACTCCAGAATATAATATGACAAGATTGATGAATGCATGGTGGTGGCGTAACTCGAGATTGAAATAGTCGCGGGGGTACGAAGCCATGTGTGTTCCACAGAGATAAGGGCTCGTCGTTTACGCGGCGAGCCTTTTTTAGTATCAAGGTTAAAAACTTAACAACAAAATAGATGAAACAAACATTTTTAGTCGACGAGAAAGGATTCTATGGAGAATTTGGTGGAGCATACGTTCCTGAGATTCTCTATGCTACCGTCGAGAAACTAAGAGAGGAGTACCTGCCGATTATCGAGTCGGAGGAGTTTAAGAAGGAGTACATGCAACTGCTGCGTGATTACGTCGGTCGTCCGTCCCCACTCTACTATGCCAAGCGAATGAGTGAGAAGTACGGTTGTCAACTCTATCTGAAACGAGAGGACTTGAACCACACTGGTGCCCATAAGATCAACAACACCATCGGTCAGATCCTGTTGGCGAAGAAGATGGGTAAGAAACGAATCATCGCAGAGACGGGAGCGGGACAACATGGAGTGGCAACCGCTACGGTCTGTGCGCTGATGGACATGCCTTGCGTCGTGTATCAAGGAGCCTTAGACGTGGAGCGCCAGCATGTCAACGTGGAGCGTATGAAGATGCTGGGGGCAGAGGTTCGTCCCGTCAAGACGGGCAACTGGACTTTGAAGGATGCCACCAATGAGGCTATCCGTGACTGGTGCTGTCATCCTGCCGACACCTTTTATATAATAGGTAGTACTGTCGGTCCACACCCCTACCCTGACATGGTGGCTCGCCTGCAGAGTGTCATCTCCGCAGAGATAAAAGAGCAATTACAGGAGAAGATTGGCAGGGACTACCCCGATATTCTGATGGCATGCGTCGGAGGTGGCAGCAATGCGGCAGGCACCATCTATCATTATATTGACGACGAGCGAGTAAAGATCATCCTTGCCGAGGCAGGAGGACTGGGTGCTGACACTGGACATACCGCTGCCACGATACACGCAGGACGACTGGGCATCCTCCATGGCTCTAAGACCCTCGTCATGCAAACCCCTGACGGACAGATTATCGAGGCGGAGTCTATCTCGGCAGGACTTGACTATCCTGGCATCGGACCGATGCACGCCAACCTCGCTTCCCAACATCGTGCCACCGTTTACTCTATCAACGATGATGAGGCAGTGAAAGCGGCTTATGAGTTGACTCGCATGGAGGGTATCATCCCCGCTTTGGAGAGTGCCCATGCCATTGCCGCCCTCAGTAAGATCACCTTTAAGAAAGACGATGTCGTCGTCCTGACCGTCAGCGGACGTGGTGACAAAGATGTTGAGACCTATCTATCACATAAAGAAATGGCTGGAGAATATGGAAACTTTTAAGTATACGACCACCTCACGCACCATCCTCGCCGACCTCTATACGCCCGTCGGTGTCTATATGCGGTTGCGTGACATCTACCCGCAGAGTGCCTTGATGGAGAGTTCTGACTATCATGACAAAGACAACTCCCGCTCATTTATCGGCATCAACCCCATTGCCTCCGTGGCAATCGGTCATGGCGAGGCTATTGTCAACTTCCCCGACGGCAGTCACGAGCAACACGCCATCACTGCGAACTATGGT
This sequence comes from Prevotella sp., assembly GCA_017458005.1. GTDB lineage: Bacteria > Bacteroidota > Bacteroidia > Bacteroidales > Bacteroidaceae > Prevotella. The sequence continues at coordinate 53,692 of JAFTGH010000054.1, forward strand.
ACGGCAGAGGCTATCCATGCACTGATTGACCGTATTCAGGTGGAGGGTGAGTATGCAGACTTCTGTGGGCTCTATGGCTACACCTCATTTAATGCCGTGCGCTATTTTGAGAATATCGCCGTGAAAGACGAGACCCAAGAGAAGAACGATGCCCCTGACATGCTATACATCTTATATAAGGATATCATCGTCTTTGACCATTTCAATAATCAGTTGACGATTGTCAGTCTCTCCGAGAACGCTGACAACTCCGAGATCACCGAGATTCTCCGGGCGATGAACAAGGCGAACATACAGGCCTATGACTTTCATCCTGTCGGAGAGACGACAAGTCCTTTGACCGACGAGGAGCATAAGGCAAACATCCGCCGTGGCATCAAGCACTGTCTGCGTGGTGATGTGTTCCAGATCGTGCTCTCCCGACGCTTTATCCAGAAATACGAGGGGGACGACTTCAAACTCTATCGCGCCCTGAGAAGCATCAATCCCTCACCCTATCTTTTCTATTTCGACTTTGGCGGTTTCCGCATCTTCGGCTCTTCCCCTGAGACGCATTGTCGTATCGAGGGGCATAAAGCCTATATCGATCCGATTGCCGGAACGACCAAGAGGACTGGTGATGCGGAGAAAGACCGTGAGGGAGCGGAATATCTACGCAAAGACCCCAAGGAGAACGCTGAGCATGTCATGCTGGTTGACCTTGCTCGCAACGACCTAAGCCGCAACTGCCATGGCGTGAAGGTCGACTTCTACAAGGATCTGCAATACTACTCCCATGTCATCCACCTCGTATCCCGTGTCTCTGGTGAGTTGGACGAAGGTGCAGACCCTATCAAGGCATTCATCGACACCTTCCCTGCCGGCACGCTGAGCGGTGCCCCCAAGGTAAGAGCCATGCAACTCATCAGTGAGTATGAGCCACACAACCGCGGTGCCTATGGTGGATGTATCGGTTATATCGGCTTAAACGGAAGCCTCAACCAAGCAATCACCATCCGCACTTTCGTGTCTCGCAACAATGAGTTATGGTTCCAGGCTGGTGGTGGTATCGTGGCTAAGAGCGATGAGGAATACGAACTACAGGAGGTGAACAACAAACTCGGTGCCTTGCGCCGTGCCATTCTCCTGGCAGAAAACATGTAACCCATTAAACCCAATAATCCCATTATGAAAATAGTCATCATAGATAACTACGACTCTTTCACCTATAACCTCGCCCATTTGGTGAAAGAATTAGGGGCAGAGGTCACCGTCTACAGGAACGACCAGTTTGAGTTATCTCAACTGGAGCCCTTTAGCAAGATTATCCTATCACCAGGACCTGGCATCCCCTCTGAGGCAGGACTACTGCTGGACGTTATCAAAACCTATGCCGGCAAGAAGCCTATCCTCGGCGTATGCCTCGGTCATCAGGCTATCGGTGAGGTCTTTGGTGGTCAGTTGGAGAACCTCAGTGATGTCTTCCATGGAGTAGCCACAGAAGGAACCCAGTTGGGCAACGACGAGATTTTCTCTGGACTACCCTCCCGTATCACCATGGGACGCTACCACTCCTGGGTGGTCAGTAAGGAGCACTTCCCTGACTGTCTCGAAGTGACCGCCGAGAGTGACGAGGGACAGATTATGGCACTCAAGCACAAGACCCTCAACATCCGAGGCATCCAGTTCCACCCCGAGAGTGTCCTGACTCCCGACGGACGCAAGATGCTCCAGAACTGGCTCTACCTCTAATCGTATATCGCTATATCGCAATATCGTTATATCGCAACATCGCTATATCGCAACAAAAATAATTAAATATGAAACAGACAATGAAAGACATCCTCAATAGGATGCTCAACCACGAGGAACTCTCTCGTGAGGAAATGAAGAACATTCTGATTGGTATCACACAAAGTGAGTACCCCACCGAACAAATCACCGCCCTCTTGACGGCACTGCAGATGCGTGGTGTGACTGTTGACGAACTGCTCGGTTTCCGTGACGGAATCTTAGAGACGGGTGTCCCCGCCATCCTCAACGCCGACCGCTATATCGACGTGGTAGGTACGGGAGGCGACCGCAAGAACACGTTTAATATCTCCACCACCTCTTGTTTCGTCATTGCAGGTGCAGGCTATAAGGTTGCCAAGCATGGTAACTATGCGGCAACCTCCGTATCGGGTGCCTCTAATGTCATCCAACACCATGGCATCAAATTCACTGACGACATCGACAAACTGAACCGTAGTCTTGATGAGGCAGGAATTGTCTATCTCCATGCCCAACTCTTCGCCAAGGCGATGAAGTTCGTCGGTCCTATCCGTAAGGCACTGCAGTTCCCCACGATATTTAATTTACTAGGTCCGCTAGTCAATCCTAGTCAACCACAATGTCAGTTGTTAGGTGTTGCCAACCTCGACCAGATGCGCTTATATAATAATGTGTATCAGAAGATAGGTATCGACTATGGCATCGTGAACTCTATCGACGGTTATGATGAGATCTCGCTGACCAGCGACTTCAAGGTAACGACCAACACTTACGAGCGCATTTTCAAACCACAGGACTTAGGCTTCGATATCGCCAAGCCAGAGGAAGTGGTGGGAGGTGCCACCGAGGAAGAGGCTGCCGCAATCTTCGATGCTGTATTGGAGAACCGCGCCCTTCCTGCCCAGAAGAATATCGTCCTTGCCAATGCCGCTTTTGGTATTCAGGTGTTGGAGAAAGGACAGAAATCTATCGAGGAGTGTATTGAGACAGCACGTGAGTCTATCGACAGCGGTAAGGCACTCGCTACCTTCAAGAAGTTCGCCGAGTTAAATTCATAACCACCCATTAGCCCCATGGACATCCTACAAGAAATCGTAGCCCACAAGCGCGTAGAGGTGGAACGCTTCAAGCAACAACTCTCCGAAAGGGACCTCCACCGTCGAGTAGAGGCAATCCTCGACTTCAGCGTACCCTCCATGTCGAAGGCGTTGACAGAATCAGCGTCGGGCATCATCGCCGAGTTCAAGCGCCGCTCTCCTTCCAAAGGATGGATCAAAGAAGAGGGAAAGGCAGAGGAGATTCCCCTCTCCTATCAAAACAATGGTGCTACGGCACTCTCCATTCTCACAGACGAGAAATATTTTGGAGGTAAGGATGAGTTCATCCGCACGGCACGCCATGCAGGAGTACAAATACCCATCCTCTATAAGAACTTCATCATTGATGAGTACCAACTCTTCCAGGCACGTCTCTGCGGAGCATCAGCAGCATTGCTGATTGCCGCCGACCTTACAAAGAAGGAGTGTCAGTCTCTCCTCCAGACCGCCCATGAACTGGGGTTGGAAGTCTTATTGGAGATGCACGGTGAGGAGGAACTGGAGTATGCCGAACTGGAACCCGACATGTGTGGTATCAACAACCGTAACCTCGGCTCTTTCATCACGGATGTCAACAATAGTTACCGACTTGCCGAACTCCTCCCGAGAGAAGCCGTCAAGGTCAGCGAGAGCGGTATCTCCAATCCTACCACGGTCCGTGAGTTGCGGGAGGCAGGCTTCCGTGGATTCCTGATTGGCGAGACTTTCATGAAGACTCCAGACCCTGGCAAGGCTCTAAGTGATTTCATCACTCAAATCCGCCCATCAAACCCATGATTATCAAGGTCTGTGGTATGCGCGACCCTGAGAACATACGCGCAGTCAGTGAACTCGACATCCAGTGGCTCGGAATGATCTTCTGGGAAAAATCCAGTCGCAATGTCAGTAAGAAGCCTTCTTACCTTCCCACCAAGCAGAAGCGTGTCGGTGTCTTCGTGGATGCCACGATTGAGGAAGTGATGGGAAAGGTACAGGAATACACCCTTGACATCATCCAACTGCATGGCAAGGAAAGCCCCGCCTACATCCAGACGCTCCGTCCCCTATGCGGCGACCGTGTCGCCGCCATCATCAAGGCACTGAACATCGCCACCAAAGAGGACTTGGAGCAAACGAAGCCGTACATGGATGTCGTCGACTATTTCCTCTTCGATACTAAGGCGAAGATGGTAGGTGGCAACGGCACGAAATTCGACTGGTCGGTACTCACGGAATACAAAGGCACTACCCCCTTTATCCTCAGTGGCGGCATTGGACCTGATGACGCTGACAAAGTGAAGGCATTCCACCACCCGCAGTTAGCAGGTATCGACCTCAACTCCCGCTTCGAGACTGCCCCTGCCCACAAGGATGTCAACGCCCTCCGAGACTTCCTCTCCTCATTAGCCCCACTAAACCCATTAAACCCATAATAATAATGAACAAGATCAATAAACTCTTCTCAGAGAACAAAGACAAGAAATTACTTAGTCTCTATTTCTGTGCCGGTTGCCCTACCCTCGAAGGCACTGCCGATGTGATTAAGACCTTAGAGCGTCGTGGCATATCGATGATCGAGGTCGGCATTCCCTTCAGCGACCCGATGGCGGATGGTCCAGTCATTCAAGATGCCGCCACAACAGCCTTGAAGAACGGCATGAGCCTCCGTAAACTCTTTGCCCAACTGAAGGACATCAAGGAAGAGGTGAGTATTCCTTTAGTCCTGATGGGCTATCTGAATCCCATCATGCAGTATGGCATCGAAGCCTTCTGCCAGAGTTGTGTGGATAGTGGCGTGAGTGGTGTGATTATCCCCGACCTTCCGTTTAAGGACTATCAGGAGATCGTGAAACCTGTTGCCGACCGCTATGACATCCGTGTGATTATGCTTATCACGCCAGAGACCTCAGAGGAGCGCATCCGCTTCATCGACGAGCATACTGACGGCTTTATCTATATGGTATCCTCTGCCGCTATCACTGGCGCACAGAAGAGTTTCGACGAGGCGAAACAGGAGTATTTCCGTCGTATCAACGCCATGCAACTGCGCAATCCACGTATGATAGGTTTCGGTATCTCCAACAAGCAGACACTGGAGGCGGCACAACAGAATGCCGCTGGTGCCATCATCGGATCGAAATTCGTCACCCTGCTCAGTGAGAGCAAAGATGCCGACGAGGCATTAGATAAGTTGTTCGATGCCCTAGCACAATGAACTTTATCTATAAATAATGTAAAAGAAGAGCGGTCATTCGCTCTTTTTTTGTACCTTTGTCCCCCGAAAACTACTAAAACAAAAGATATGAAGAGATTATTTTCGTTGCTGATGTTGTGTCTCATCGTTTTCTCGGTACAGGCAAAGGGCTGGGACGAGCAGCAGTACAAGCAGATTGAGCAAAGCATCCGTGTACCGCAGTTTGCGGATAAAGTGTATAACATCACAAAATATGGTGCCAAGCCTGACGCTGCGGCGGCAAAGAACCAAAAGGCTATCCAGAAGACTATCGACCAATGCTCCAAGAAGGGAGGCGGTAAGGTCGTCGTGCCTGCAGGCACCCGTTTCCTGACAGGAGCCATTCAACTCAAGAGCGGTGTCAACCTCGTTATTGAGGAAGGTGCTGTCTTACAGTTCGTCTTCGACACCACACTCTACCCTATCGTCGAGACCTCTTGGGAGGGACTGGAGTGCTTCAACCTCTCCCCATGTGTCTATGCCTTCAAGGCGAAGGACATTGCCATCACTGGTAAAGGCACCATTGACGGCGGTGGCAGCAACGAGACTTGGTGGCCCTGGTGCGGCAACAAGCGTTTCGGCATGAAGGAGGGCGACACCGTCCACCAGTGGAACGGCAGCCGTGCCCGCCTGTTGAAGGATGGGGAAGACGGTATTCCGATGTATGACGAGAAGGGCAACAGAAATCCTGAGCGTGTCTTCACCGATAAAGACGGGCTGCGTCCCCAACTGGTGAATTTCAACAAGTGCGAGGGTATCCTGATGGAGGATGTCACCCTGCTGCGCTCTCCGTTCTGGGTCATCCATCCCCTCCATTCAACAGATATCACCGTACGCCGTGTGAAGATGATCAACGACGGTCCTAACGGAGACGGTTGCGACCCTGAGTGTTGCGACCGTGTACTGATAGAGGACTGTTTCTTCAACACTGGTGACGACTGTATCGCCATCAAGAGTGGTCGTAACCGTGACGGACGTGAGCGTAACATGCCCAGCAAGAACATCATCATCCGTAACTGTGAGATGAAGAACGGTCACGGTGGTGTGGTTATCGGCTCAGAGATCAGTGGCGGCTGCCAGAATGTCTATGCCGAGAACTGTGTGATGGACTCTCCCAACCTCGACCGTGTATTGCGTATCAAGACGAACAGTTGCCGTGGTGGTGTGATAGAGAACATCAACGTACGTAACATCACCGTCGGACAGTGTGGCGAGGCAGTGCTCAAGATCAACACCGACTATGAGCCGAAGGAGGTCTGCTGTCGTGGCTACTACCCCACGGTGCGCAATGTCACGATGGAGAATGTCACCTGCCAGAAGTCTAAGTATGGCGTGATGATCGTGGGCTACGAGGATCCTCAACTTGCCTATACGGTCAATAATATCACGGTACGCAACTGCCAGTTCGATGGTGTCTATAACAAGCCCGTCCACCAGATTGGTCTTGCCCAGGACATCACCTACGAGAATCTCATGATTAACGGGTCGTTGGTACTTCAGGAGATGCCCTATAAGCACTACTCAGAGTGGCTCACCTACTCGGAGATGAAGCGCGTGCCGGAGTCATACATGCTCGACTTCGCCACCAAGCCCAAATGGAGTTACGTCATGGGTATCGAACTGGAAGGCATGCTCGACACCTACCTGCGTTATGGTGGTGACGATATCCTGAAATATTGTAAGATGTATACCGACAAGATGATTGACCAGCAAGGCAACATCACAGGCTATAACATCCTTGACTATAACCTCGACAATATCCGTACAGGACACTTCGTCACCCGCATGTACCAGAAATGGCCTGAGCCGAAGAACCTGCTAGCCATGCAACTCATGATGAAACAGTTGCAAGACCAGCCACGCACCATTGCCGATAAGGTGTTCTGGCACAAGGCGATCTACGCCTATCAGGTGTGGCTCGACGGTATCTTCATGGGACTACCCTTCCGTGTACTGACAGCACCGATTACGGAAAAAGTAAAAGGGTTAAAAGGTAAAAAAGTAAAAAACGATCCCGTCACGGCAATCTACGACGATGCTGTCAACCAGTTGAAGATCACCTACCAACGCACTCTCGATCCTAAGACGGGACTCAACCGCCATGCCTATGACGAGACACGCAACACGTTCTGGGCTGATAAGGAGACGGGACTCTCCCAGCATTGTTGGGGACGTGCCCAAGGCTGGTATACCATGGCACTCATCGAAGTGCTTGACGCACTGCCCGAGGACTATGCCCGCCGCTCAGAGGTTATCGACCTGCTGGTGAAGGACTTAGACGCTATCCTCAAGTGGCAGGACGGGAAGAGCGGTGTGTGGTATCAGGTGATGGACAGTCCTGACCGACAGGGCAACTACTTGGAAAGCACCTGCTCCGCCATGTTCACCTATGCCCTGCTGAAGGCTTACCGTAAAGGATATGTCGACGGCAAATACCGTGACGCAGGCATCAAAGCATACAAGGGAATGATCCAGAACTTCATCAAGATACATCCTGACAAGACGATTTCCCTGACCAACTGCTGCTCTGTAGCAGGACTTGGTCCTGCCGCTACTCCAGAGGTAGAGGCTGCCATGAAGAAGGTGAACCCCAAGGGAACGGTCAAAGAGAACAGAAAGCGTGACGGCAGTTACGACTACTATCTCAGTGAGCCCATCCGTGACAACGACGCCAAGGGTGTAGGTCCCTTCATCTGGGCTTCCCTGGAGATGGAGATGCTGGGATATACTACGGAGAATATAGAAAGGTAAAAAAGTAAAAAGGTAAAAAAGTAAAAAGGTAAAAAGGTAAAAAAGAAAAGATATGAAGAAAAATCTATTGACTACTTTGTTTTTAGCAGTATCACTGTCAGCATTCGCTACTGACTATGACTTAAATGAGCCCTTCGGCTTCTGTACTGTATCCTCACGTACAGATGCTACAAGTAAATATAGCATCACAGGCGGTGGTTGCTACACCTATCCTGTCCCTGATGGATTTACAGGTAAAGTGATCACCCTAAAGTCTAATGGACAGGACATGAAAAGCACCATCCAGAATGCCATCAAGAATTACGATGTCGTTATTCTCGATGGCACCGACGGGGACTTTATCGTGTCGGAAAGCATTGGTTTTGAAAGAGGTGGCAAGACTATTATTGGTATTAACAACGCTCGTTTATGCACTAAATGGTATGTAACCGATGAGATCAAGGCGGCACTTGACGAAGCCGGAGTTCCTAGCATGAGTACCAGTGGTGGAGGAGGTAAACTTCCCAATGGCACAAATGTGAGTGAAGAGGCAGAGTATAATACACGCAGAATCATCATCGAAATGACTGGTGATAATAACGAGAGTTACCGCAAATCGGGTATTTTCTCCTTGAACAAGGAAAATGTTATTATTCGTAATATCACCTTCGTAGGACCTGGCTCTATCGACGTAGGAGGCTATGACCTTATCTCCGCAACGGGTGCCAAGCATTGTTGGATAGACCACTGTGTCTTTATGGATGGTATGGATGGCAATTTCGATATTACGCAGAGTGCCGACTTCAACACTGTAAGTTGGTGTATCTTCCGCTATACAAGTCGTTCCTACATGCACCAGAACACCAATCTGATCGGTAGCAGCGACAGTGAGGCAAAAGGTTATCTGAACACCACGTTCGCCTTTAACTGGTGGTCTACTGGGTGTAAACAGCGTATGCCAATGGGACGCGTGGGCAAGATCCACATGCTAAACAACTACTATAGTTGTAGTGGTGCCAGCCTTTGCATGAACCCTCGCATAAACTCTGAGTTCCTTGTAGAAGGCAACAATTTCGCTACTGGTGTAAAGAATTATTATAGAAGTAATGATGCCACAGCGGTAACATGGGCTGACGATAATATCGTGAAAGAAGCCAGTACACAACCTTCCTCCTTTGGAACAACGGTCACCGTTCCCTATACTTACACCGTGGCTCCCGCTACCGACGTACCCGATGCGGTACAGAATGGTGCTGGCGCTACCCTTCCCTATGGTGAGAATAGTGGCAGCGAAGAGACGACAGGTAAGACTGGGAGTATATTATGGGCAATGTCATCAAATACCGATGCTGAGGTAAGCAGTGCTATCAACGATTTTATAACCTCAACGACCATGACTTTGGGTAGTGAACTTGAACTGGATGGCACACAAAATATATCTGGAGTTGGAACAGAAACCAAGATTAAACAGAAGAATGTAAATGCGACATCCGCCACTAACGACAATGCCATTACTTTCACACTGACAACAAAAAGCGGTTTTAAATTCAAAGCCACAGAACTTTCCTTTTATGCTACTCGCATGGGAACAGACAGAGGGAAACTAGATGTTAAATGGGTAGACGGAAATGGAGAACTGCCGCTTGCCAATGGGGTTACTCCTGCCAGGAACAACGCCTCAACACCATACACCACATATACCTATAATGTGGAAAACGAATCCAAAGCGACAGAAGGCACCTGCTCTTTAGTCATCAACATCTACGAATTAAGTTTCAATAACGGAGACGACAATTTTAAAGATATAGGCTTTGCCAATATCCTTATCAAAGGCTCCATTACTGATGCTACTGGCATCACCACCCCTGTCGTCGTTAAAGGTGATGGTAACATCTACAACCTTAGAGGTCAACGAGTCACCGAGAGTTACAAAGGTATTGTCATTAAAAACGGAAAGAAAATGATTCAAAAATAAGGAAAGAGGCTCGCAGGAGCCTCTTTTTTATGAATTCTCTTGGCTTTTTACTCGCTTCTTCGTACCTTTGCAAGGTTATGGAGTGGGAGCAATATCAGAAGCACAAACCCTTTGCTGGAGAGAAGAAGCCATCCATGCTAAGGCGGCGCATAGGTCATGACTATAGCGCAAGATGCATCTATCTCATTACCATAACCGTTGAGGGGCGACACCAACTATTGGGCAGACTCGTTGGAGACGCTGATGCCCCTATAGACAGCGATGATGCACCAAGGGTAGAACTGACACCATTAGGCGAGAAAGTCAAAGAAAGATGGATGGCAACAGAGCAGTTATACCCACAAATTAAGGTAATAGGACTTCAGATAATGCCAGATCATCTGCATGGCATCCTCTTTGTAAAAGAACAACTGGACTGCCATCTAGGACAGGTAATCAAAGGCTTTAAGACGGGCTGTAACAAGGCGTACAGGGAAATGGGGCTTGCCGTCCCCTCTGCTATCGTCCCCTCTGCTGCGACCGGGTCGCAGCAAAGAAAACAAGAAAAGCGCGACAGAAGCCTTGATGACAGGGAACACGGGCAGTTATGGGCACTGGGGTTCAACGACCATATCCTCTCTGGGAGGGGAGAACTGGCAAACTGGAAACGGTACTTACAGGACAACCCACGCAGACTTGCTATCAAAAAGGCTTATCCAGATTACTTCCGTGTCCGCTTCGACCTACAGGTTGCCCTTCACACTTACGCTGCTATTGGTAATCGTTTCTTATTGCAATACCCACATAAAATTCAAGTACAACTAAGTAGGAGCCTTAGTGAAGGGCAAATCAAAGAGAAGGTGGAAGGCTATCTTGCCTTGGCTAGGGAGGGAGCAATCCTCGTTTCTCCCGCTATCTCGAAAGGCGAACAGGCTGTGATGCGGGCTGTAATGAATGCGCATCTCCCCCTTATCTTCCTCACGCCATGGGGATTCAACGCCTTCTCAAAACCAGGACATCAGTATTATGAGGCATGTGCGGAAGGGAAGTTGCTACTTCTTGCACCGTGGCCTCACCAGAACGAGCGTATCGCCCTTACCCGTCAGATGTGCCTTGATCTGAATAGCATGACAAAAGAGATATGTGAGTGGAAACAGAAATAAAAAACCAATTTTTTTGTTTCTTTCAGAATAATGATTACCTTTGCAGCAACTAAAACAAATAAAGATGATGAGAAAATTAATAGGAATCACGGCATTGCTCTTGCTGCCTTGCTTCGCTATGGCTACAGAGTATTATGTGTCACCCACAGGCTCAGGCTCCAACTACACACTCGCCTCACCTGGTAAACTGACGGCGACGGTGATTGGAAAGTTGACGGCAGATGACGTGCTCTACCTCCGTGGAGGACAGTATGACTTGAACAACAATCTGAGTATCACCCGTAATGGTACGGCAGACAAGATGATAACCATCTGTCCCTATCAGGACGAGAAGCCTATCCTTGACTTCAGGACAGAGAACAACAAGACAAATGGCGTGACTGTGAAGGGCAACTACCTGCACATCAAAGGCATCACTATCCGCTATGCTGGCTATAAGGGCATTTGGCTGGAAGAGGCAAAGTATTGTATCCTGGAGCAGTTGGACGTATATGGCTGCTGCAATGCAGGTATCCAACTGCGCAGTGGAGGCTATAACACCGTGGTAAACTGCGATGCTCACGACAACTTCGACTATCAGGACAATGGTGGGAATGCCGACGGTTTTGCCGACAAGCAGGGCGAAGCCTGTCCTGGTAATGTGTATATCGGATGCCGCTCATGGAACAATTCCGATGACGGATGGGACTCTTTCCAGCGTGTGACCGATGGTACTCCGACGGTCTATATCAATTGTATCACCTACAATAACGGTCCTGAGTTCTATGATCTGACAGCCCATCCTCGTGTATTAGGCAAGGATGCCAGCCTGAGTTGTTTCTCCGGCAAAGACCTAAGCCATTTTCCCAATGGTGGCAACCCCAACGGTTTTAAGTTGGGAGGACAGGGAACAAAGCATAATACGGAGTTGTATCGCTGCCTTGCCGTTGGGCATCGCAGTAAGGGTTTCGACCAGAACAACAACGCAGGCAATATGAAGGTCATCAACTGTACGGCATACGATAACAATATCAACTATGGTTTTGGTAATGACTATGCCTATACGTTGACCGTATACAATAATGTCAGTCTGGCTCCCCGCTACAGTGATTGGAAGCGCAGCGACACAGGTACGACCGTCCAAGGACACAACACTTGGAATTCTGGCTACAGTGCTACAGAGGATGATTTTGAGGGATTCGACATCGAGAGCATTATCAATGCCCCTCGCCAAGCCGACGGATCGCTGGCAGAGACCACACAGTTCCATCTGAAGAGTACGGCAACGAACCTGATTGACAAAGGGCAGATCTATACGGACTTTGCAGGTGACAAGATTGCCGACTATGTATCCTATAAGGGTGAGGCTCCCGATTTGGGCTGCTATGAGTATGACGACCCCTCTGGCATCAACGCCATCACTGTCAAAGGCTCTGACCTGAACCCCAACATGCCACGCTATAACATCAAGGGACAGCGGGTAGACGACACCTATAAAGGGCTTGTCATCCAAGGAGGAGTCAAATATATGCAGCGATAACCCATTACTTTCGCGTCTTTTGAAAGTAGTTCCCAAATAGTTTTCTTGCCAGAAACTGACAGTTTCCTACGTGGAAACTGTCAGTTTCTTAGGCGGGAACTGGCAGTTTCTTGGGCGGAAACTGTTAGTTCCCACGCAGGAAACTATTAGGGAACTATCCGAGTCAGCGTAAAACGCCATCAGAACGCCGTTAGACGTAAACGTTTACGGCTTTTTTGTTGTTTTTTAACCGCCCCACTTGCCCCCTTTTAATAATAAATTATTAACTTTGCCAAATAAACTACTACGAAATATACATTATTAATATTAATAACTTAAAAACAAAAATTTATGAAGTACAAACTTTTACGCTTATCGCTTCTTAGCGCATTCGCCGTACTATTCGGTGGAGCCGCATTAGGAGCATTGATGAGTACTGAAGCGGAAACCATTTTCTCGGCTACCGTGACAGCGACCAGTGATCAGAGTTTCAATAGTGGAACCACTGAAATCAACAGTGATCAAGCAACGATTGTTGGTGGTAAAATGTATGCCATTAGTGGGCAAACATCCGCAAAGAATCTGATTGCTAAACAAAGTAACAAGTATTATTTTTGCATAACCAACAACAACACTTACTTCAAAGTGGAGTTGGATAAGGCTCTTGCTGTTGGTGATGTAATCTCCGCAGCAGGTAGCGGAGGCGTGAAAAACGACTTGAATAAAGGTCTTTGGGTATCCACTACCGATGGCTATCCATCTGCTGCCCCTGATTGTGTGGGTACAAATGCAACTGATGGTATACACGACGACCTTCTATCCTACACTGTAACAGAAGGATCTGAGTATGTTGGCAAGACTACTCTTTACATTTATCGTTCCGCTGGTGCTACCGAGTATTTCAATGATTTCAAAATCACTCGTGCTAGTGGCGAAGGTGATGGTGAGACCGCTGAGTTCCAAGACTTCGAGATTAACCTCGTCAGTCTTGCTGCCGAGTTTGACACATCTACACTGCCAAGTGGAGTAGAGTTCTCTGGTACGTACAATAGTGACACTCACGGATACCGTGGTGCTACTGTGAAGGTTCCTGTTACTGGTCCAGTGAAGTTCACTATCGGAGGATGTCAGTATGCCAACCAGACATTCACAGTGAAGAACGAGGCTGGCGAGACTCTAGCAACACTCGATCCGAAGACAGAGAAATGCTATCATCAGGACGGTTCCTCAATCACATATGAATACAAGGGTGAGGCTACCACGCTGACGTTCGCAACCATTCAATACCTCCCATATTTCAAGGCAGAGGCTATTCCTGAGGAACCCGCTGAGTTCCAAGACTTCGAGATTAACCTCGTCAGTCTTGCTGCCGAGTTTGACACATCTACACTGCCAAGTGGAGTAGAGTTCTCTGGTACTTACAATAGTGACACTCACGGATACCGTGGTGCTACTGTGAAGGTTCCTGTTACTGGTCCAGTGAAGTTCACTATTGGAGGATGTCAGTATGCCAACCAGACATTCACAGTGAAGAACGAGGCTGGCGAGACTCTAGCAACACTCGACCCAAAGACTGAGAAATGCTATCATCAGGACGGTTCCTCAATCACATATGAATACAAGGGCGAGGCTACCACGTTGACTTTCGCAACCATTCAATATCTCCCCTATTTCAAGGCGGAGGCTATTAAAGAGGAGCCACACGATCCCGTGATACTGACTTGGGACTACAGCGAAAAGGACATTCCCACGGAGAGTCCCGCTGATGGACTATACTTCGCCTCTTATGTCAACGATGCTGCGGGTACCAACAACGGTATGCATGGTGTAAAACTGAACTCCAGTGGATGGGCATACTTCGAGAAACCTGCTGTTGCTGGTAAACTGACGCTGACCTTCGGTAACAGAAAGAGTGCTGATGCCTACGAGGTGAATGTTAGCAAGGGTACCCTTAATGCAGACGGAAAGACCGCTACGAAGGGTGACCTCATTGGAACTGTTGCTGTGACGGAGAGTCCAGGTACTGGCAGCATCGAACTGCCTGCTGATGTAACAGGAGTCTATATCGACCGTAAGACCGGTGCCGAGGGTATCCTCCAGAAGATTGTCTTCAAGGAGACTGTTGCACGTACCTTCGTTGACTTCGAGATTCCTTATGCTACTTTGACAGCAGACGGTTATACAGGTGCTGGGCTACCAACAGGCGTTTCCTTCAGTGGTTCATTCCACGACAAGCAGCACGGATATCAGAATGCTACAATGGTTGTTCCTGTTGACGGCACTGTGAAATTCACTATCAGCGGTTGCCAGTATGGCGGTTCTTTCCCTGTTAAGAATGCTGCAGGCGAGACACTTGCAACACTCGACCAGAAGTCTGCAGGCTGCTATGATGCAGGAGGCACTGTAACCTATTTCTATATTGGCAATGCCACTACACTGACCTTTGGTCCAATCCAGTATCTGTCTTACTTCAAGGCTGAGGCTACCGACGTACAGGAAGTAACCATTACTTACAAGGATCAGAATGGCAATGTACTTGGCAAGAAGACCGTCTTTGAAGGCGAGACTCTGGGAGAAGTTCCTTACACAGAGGCAGACCTTACCATCCCTGAGGGCGAGAAGTTCCGTGGTTGGGTATACACCAGCGGTGTCAAGGTGAAGGCTACTGACGTTGTGACAGGTAATGTCTCTGTCAATGCCAGTGTGACGCCTATTGAGACTGCTCCTGAGACTGGTTCGATGCAAACCTACGATCTGACGAAGGCCACATTCTATCCAGAGGATCACGAGAACTTCAACGTAGAGGGTGGCTCATACTATAACAACCACGGTTTCACCTTCAACGCAGAAGGTTCCTTCCAGGTTGCTGTTAGCAGCAAGGCACAGATTGTACTCTCACTCTGCCAGTATGGTAATGGTACGACTATCACCGTGAAAGACCCAAGTGGCAACGTCATCCGTGAGGATGTTCCCGCCAAGGCTGACGCAGACGGTGGAACGACTGCCATCAACTACGAGGGTGAGGCTGGTATGCTGACCTTTACCTTCGCTGCTCAGTCTTATCTGCACAGCGTCAAGGTTTACAATGTCAGCGAGTTCATCGAGAAGGACGAGACTTCTGGCTACTACATCGTTCCTGCTGGCGATGCTGCCGGACTGGTACTTGCACTCAACCAGGCTGCTTCTAATCCTAACTCCAAGATCTTCCTGCCTAACGGTACTTACGACTTCGGCGAGGCTGTCTTGACAGGTATCTCCGGAACAAATGTTTCCATCATTGGTCAGGATGCCGACAAGACCATCATCGTCAACGCTCCTCCTGTATCTATGGAAGGTCTGGAGAAAGCCGACTTGTTCCTTAACACAAGTACGGGTCTCTACTTGCAGGATGTCACCCTGAAGAATGACCTCGACTACTACACCGCAGGTACAGGTCGTGCTGCCGTTCTGCACGATAAGGGTACACAGACAATCTGCAAGAACGTGAAGATGCTGTCTTATCAGGACACCTACTATTCTCATAAGGTTGGTGGTGTTTACTACTTCGAAGGTGGTGAGGTTCATGGAACCGTTGACTACATGTGTGGTAATGGTAGAGTATACTTCAACGAGGTTAAGATTGTCAACGAGAAGCGCAGCAGTGCTACTATGTCGGCTAACTCTGAGTTGTATGTCTACAACAACTGTGTCGTTGAGAACAACGCCGATGCCTATAACTTCGGACGTGCATGGAGCGACAATCCCGTCTGTATCTGGCTGAACACCACACTTAACGATCCTGACAAACTGGTAAGCACTCGCTGGAACCTCACAGGTATCAACTGTGACTACAGCATCGCAGGTGAGTACGGTACGAAGAATGCAAGCGGTACAGACATCACGCCTGAATCGAACACCGTAACATTCACGAAGGAGAACACGACACTGAACACTATCCTCACTGCCGACCAGGCTGCCACCTACACTATGGAGTATACACTGGGTGAGTGGGCTGCCACTGCACTGGCAGAGACCAAGCAGGTAGAGGCTCCTTCTGACGCTAAGTTGGAGAATGGAACCATCTCATGGACTGCTGCCGCTGGTGCTACAGCATACGCAATCTTCAAGGATGGCGAGTTGCTCGGTATCGTTGACGCAAAGACCACCTCATTCGTTGTCGAAGACAATGAGGCTGCCGCTCGTCGTGCAGAGGGTGACGCTCCTGTCTACACCATCCGTGTCGCTAACGGAAGAGGTGGATTCGGTGAGGCTCGCATTATTTCTGATGCTACAGGCATCCAGAAGGTCAATGCGAACGAACTGAATGGTCAGGTTGTCTATGACCTGCAAGGTCGCCGTGTGGAGAACGCCAACCATGGTGTCTACATCGTGAATGGGCGTAAGGTGATCATCAAGTAAGTTACACCTTATTATATAAATAGCGGCGAGACTCGGGGGAGTCTCGCCGTTTTTCATTACCTATTTTTAGGTACGTAAACGTTTGCAGGAAAAAAGAGGGATATTATTTGGTTGGTTTGAAAAATTTTCTTAATTTTGCAAACAGAATCATAAAAATATTTTTATTAATTTCTTAAAACTACTAATTTTATGTCTGTTAAATTTAAGAGTATGCGAATTGCGCTTACACTTACGTTCCTGCTTATCGTGGGTAGTTTGTCAGCGCAGACCGTACAGGTCAACGTGAAAGATGCGACAGGCGAAGCAGTTATTGGTGCCAGCGTTATCGAGCAAGGTACGCAGAATGGCGGTGTGACTGACTTCGACGGTAATTTCACTATTAAGTTAACGGCTGGAAAGCCTATCGTCATCTCATACATCGGTATGAAGACACAGACGGTTAATGCCAAAGGCAAGACTTCCATCAACGTCGTACTGGAAGAGGATGCTACCACACTGAATGACGTGGTGGTCATCGGTTACGGTTCTGTACGTAAGAAGGATATCACTGGTTCTGTGGCTACCGTAGGATCTGACGCTCTTGTCCAAGTACCTGTAGCAAACGCCTCAGAGGCACTCACAGGAAAACTTGCTGGTGTACAGGTGACAGCAACTGAGGGCTCTCCTGATGCGGAGGTAACTATCCGTGTTCGTGGTGGCGGCTCAGTAACGCAGTCAAATGAGCCTCTGTACATTGTTGATGGATTCCCAGTTGACGGTATCAGCGATATTCCCGCTACCGACATCGAGGACATCACTGTCTTGAAGGATGCTTCTTCTACCGCTATCTACGGTAGCCGTGGTGCTAATGGTGTTATCTTGGTAACCACCAAGAGTGGTAAGGAAGGTAAGGTAAAGGTTAGTTACAACATGTATTATAGTTGGAAGAAAACCGCAAAGACCTTAGATGTACTAAACACAAGAGACTATCTGGACTGGCAATATGAGTATTTCATGCTCAAAAACGGTAATGCAAAGAATTACGAGTCTGTATTTGGAACCTATCAGGATCGTTACCTTTATGATGGACAACCTACTAATGACTGGCAGGATTTGACTTTCGGTCGTACAGGTCACACCTTTAACCACAACCTGAGCGTCAATGGTGGTTCTGAGAACATCAAGTACGCTTTCAGTTATGCTCACATGAACGACAAGGCAATCATGTACGGCTCTTCTTTCAAGCGTGACAACTTCTCTCTGAAACTGAACACCAAGCCCAGCAAGAAGACAACTCTGGATTTCCAAGTCCGCTTTGCCAACACTGAGGTAAATGGTGGTGGTGCCAATGATGCCACAAGTACATCAAGTACGGACAAGCGTCTGCGTAATGCCGTTGTTTATCCATCATTGCCATTAGGTGGTCTTGCCCAAGGTGCAGAATATGACGATGATGAGGATGTTGGTGGTCTGTATAATCCTATTGTATCGGCTAATGACAACGATCGTAAGCAGCAGCGCAAGAACTTGAACATGGCAGGTTCTTTTGGTTGGGAGATATTCAAGAACTTCAAGATCAAGACAGAGTTTGGATATGACTGGTACACCAACTATGACATGCGCTTCTATGGTAAGACTACTTACTATGCTCGTGAGAATGTGCATACTGAAGCCTATAAGAGAATGCCTGCTTTGCAACTTGCAAATACAGATCGTCATCGCTTCCGTAACACTAATACGATTAGTTACGATTTCAAGAAGATTCTGGGCAAAGACAGCAAGCACCACCTGAACGCAATGGCAGGTCATGAGTATGTCATCACCAAAAAGAGAGTAAACACAGATATGCTGGAGGGATTCCCTGCAAGTTTTGATTTTGACCTGGCTCGCAAGTTGTCTGTACAAGGACATCCTTATTCTGTCACTGACGCTTACAGCCCTGATGACAAGTTATTGTCTTTCTTTGGTCGTGTGAACTATGATTTCGACAGTAAGTACTTGCTTTCTGCAACATTCCGTGCAGATGCATCTTCTAAGTTCTCTAAGGACAACCGTTGGGGTTACTTCCCCTCTGTGGCTTTGGCATGGCGTATCTCTTCTGAGCCTTTCATGAAGGGTACAGAGAAGTGGCTGGACGACTTGAAACTCCGTCTGAGTTACGGTACTGCAGGTAATAACGGTATTGATCCTGGTTACCTAAAACAAGATTTGATTTCCAAGAAGATAGAATATGTAAATGGATTTACCAGTTACATGGGACCAACAACTCGTATGGCTAACCCCGATCTGAAATGGGAGACTACCATCACTCGCAACATCGGTTTGGACTTCACGCTGTTTGGCGGTAGATTCAATGGAAGTTTAGAGGCATACCTCAACTCCACTAAAGACTTGCTGATTGACTATAGAATGAGTGGTGCGTACTCCTCACAATACCGCAACCTCGGTGAAACTCAGAACAAAGGTTTTGAGGCATCTTTCACCTATCACATCGTAAACAAGAAAGATTGGGGCATTGACTTCAGCGGAAACATTGGCTTTAACAAGTCAAAGATCAAGTCTCTCGGTGAGAACTTTAACCCCTACACCACAACAGGTTGCTTAGGTTCTACAGAGATTCCCAATGACTATGTACTCCAAGTTGGGGAGCCTGTGGGTTTGATATTTGGTTATGTGAACGATGGTCGTTATGAAGCATCTGACTTCGACGGATACAATGAGGCTACTGGTGAATGGATTTTAAAAGAAGGTGTTGTTAATGGACAGGCATTTACAAATCACACGACCCGTCCTGGTGACATGAAAGTAAAAGATCTGGATGGTAGTGGAGATATCACAACAGATGGAAAAGACTGTCAAGTAATTGGTGATACCAATCCTGATTTTACTGGTGGTTTCTCTATCAATGCCCGTGCTTATGGTTTCGACCTAAGTGCTAATTTCAATTTCAGTGTAGGCAATGACGTTTACAATGCCAACAAGATAGAGTATACCACGGCTTACAGAAGTGGTAACTATCGTAACATGATTACTGAGATGGCAAGTGGTAACCGCTGGACCAACATCAATGCTGCTGGCGAACTCGTTACTGACTTAACAGAACTCGCAACCCTGAACGCTAATACAACTTTGTGGTCGCCCTATATGGGTTATTACAGACTGACAGACTGGGCTGTTGAGGATGGCTCATTCCTTCGTTTGAACACCCTGACATTGGGTTATACACTGCCAGACAAACTACTTAAGCGTTTTGGTATTAACAGTCTGCGCTTCTATGTTACTGGCTACAACCTGTTCTGCATTACTGGCTATTCAGGTTTCGACCCAGAGGTTTCGACTATCCGCAAGGACGGTGGTTTGACTCCTGGTGTAGACTACTCTGCATACCCAAAGAGCCGTCAGTTTGTTATCGGTCTTAACTTGAACTTCTAAAAAGTATAAAGTCATGAAAAAATATATTTCAATTGCATTAATGTCCTTATCGGTTTTTGGAATTACTTCCTGCGATATGGACGCACCATCACAGTCATCACTCGATGCCTCGGTTGTGTTCTCACAATATGATCTGGCAGAGGGTTCTGTCATGGCTATTCACGATGGTTGGGGAAAAACAAATTCCTACCGTGGACGCTGGATATCACTTTACGGAATGAATACAGACGCAGAGTGGTGGAACACCCCGTCATACAACAAGCGCAACGATCAAAAGCAGAATGCATGTAACTACAATACACCTGAAGACGATGGATGGCTTGATAAAACGAACGATACATGGCAGGGGCTTTATGAAGGTATTGAGAAGGCGAATATTGCCATCGATAATATTCGTGAGTACGGTAACGTCGAAAATAATCCCGACATGGCTCAACTTCTGGGCGAGGCTCTGACCCTTCGTGCTCTGATATATGTGGAACTTGTAAAGACATATGGTGATGTTCCCGCACGCTTTGAGCAGACAACAAGTGAGAATGCTTATATGCATCGCACCAATAAGGACGAGATTTATAAGCAGATTCTTGCCGACCTTGAAGAGGCTGAGAATTACTGTTACTGGCCTAACGAGTCTAGCATCACCAAGTCTACAGAGCGTGTCAGCAAAACTTTCGTAAAAGGTCTGCGTGCCCGTGCCGCTCTCTATGCTGGCGGCTACAGCCTGTACTCAGACGGCACTTACCGCTTAAGTGATGACGAGGAGTTGGCACAGTCAAAGATGTACGCCATCGCTTTAAAAGAATGTCAGGAGATTATCCAGAAAGGATGCAACACCTTAGGTACCTTTGAGGAAAACTTCAAGTCTCTTTGCCAAGAGGACTATACCGCAGGTAAGGAGTCTATTTGGGAGATTCCGTTCTCTGAGGGTCGTGGTCGTGTTGTTTCCTCTAAGGGCACCCGCCATGAGTCACCTTATAACCAATGGGTAAATTACCAAAAGACTGGTAGTTCTGGTGCAGAAAGCGGTCCTGTTCCTACTTTGTTCTATGATTATGATGTAGAGGATATCCGCCGTGACATTACCTGCATACCCTACAAATGGTCTAATGGCGGTGATGGTAATGACGGAGATGCCAAACAAGAATTATGGGGTATCAAGAACTGGAGTTTTGGAAAACTCCGTTACGAGTGGATGAAACGTAAGGCAACTTCTTTGGATGATGGTATCAACTGGCAGATTATGCGTTACGCAGACATTTACATGATGGCTGCTGAAGCAGAAAACGAACTGAATGGTCCAAGTACTGCATGGCAGTATTTGAAGCCCGTTCTTGATCGTGCACTTCCTGCTGCTAAGGTATCCGCTCTTCAGTCTAAGTACACAGCAAGCAAGGATGCTTTCCGAAAGGGTATCCAAGAACAGCGTAAGTTTGAGTTTGCAGGTGAGATGTTACGCAAGCAAGATCTTATCCGTTGGGGTATCTTGGACGAGACTTTGGCTGAGACGAAAACCAAGTTGCAGCAATTAGCAGACCGTCAAGGTGAATATGCAGATCTGCCTGAGAAACTTTACTTTACATATGAAAGTGATGGCATTACTCTTAAAATCTACGGCTTGAACCATGGTGATACAGATGATGAGGGTAAAGAACTGAAAGACAACGAAGGCTATGACACCAAAGGATGGTTCATTAGTAATGGTGAGAACAATATTACCGATGATATTATCAATGGACTCTATGTTGTTGAAAAGCCGAGTCAGCGCAGTGTTTGGCCTATCATCAAGTCTGTTATTGACAATAGTGCTGGTTACTTGAACAATGATTTCTTGAAATAAACATTTAAAGTGAACAAATATGAAAATCAATAAAATTGCTTCAACCTGTATGCTTGGTCTCGCAACCTTGACGATGGCATCATGCAGTGACAATGACAACATCATTGAGAGCCTTGTTTTTGGCAAGAATTTCGCTCCGCTGGGAATCGAAGCAAATAGCGTAAAGGAAACTACCGCTAGCATTACTTGGAAGACTGCAGTAAATGCCACCAATTACACCATGGAAGTTTATGCTGACGACAGTCTTACTTTTGCTGGGACTCCTGAGCAAGTGATTACAGGACTGACGGCAGATGACATCCCTTATACGGTTAGTGGTCTGCAGTTTGATACAAAATACTCCGTTCGAATTCAGTCACTGACAGAAGGTGATGAAGGAAGGACTTCCACATGGAATGGTGTATACTTTAGAACAGGCACCAAGCAATTCTTGAAGAATCCCAAACCTGCTGAGATTGCCGACCGCAGCGTAACACTGACTTGGGAAGTTGAGGAAGGTTATGATGTTTCCACCATTGTCATCGGCAATATCACTCACGAGATTACTGCTGAGGAGAAAGAGGCAGGTCAGGCAACCATCGAAGGACTGGAGCCTGAGACAACCTACACTGCTTATCTATACTACAATGGTAAACAATGCGGTAACCGCAACTTCACAACAATTGCTGATCTTGCTGGTGCCATCCTCGTTCATGAGGGTGATGACTTGAAGGCAATTATTGAGGACGAAGAACTTCCTGCAAATGCTGTCATCGCTGTTTATGGTGGTACTTATGAACTGAACTACAATGAGGAAGCGGGTGGATTTGGTGCTGTTAAGATTAACAAGTCTATGACAATTAAGGGTATCTATCCTACTGATCAGCCTATTCTCAAGGGTCGCTTCGAACTCAATGATGGTGCAGGTTTGACACTAAGTCAACTTGTAATTGATGGTACAGGAAATAGCACTACAGACCAAATCTTCAACTATAAAACAGCAGATGTAAACTATGGTGCTTTGGATGTCCAGAACTGTACAATCACAGGACGTGCAGACGGAAAGGGTCTCCTGTATTTGAATGTCAAAGCAACCGTTGAGAGTATTACCTTTAACAATTGTATTGTTAGCGGTATTGAGTGTTCTGGTGGTGATTTCATTGATAGCCGCGCAGGACATCCAAAGGCTCTCACTTTAACTAACAGCACATTCTACGGTGTGGCATCTACCCGTCAATTTATCCGTATTGACGATCCTAAAGTTGACGGATTTAGTGGTACTAATGTCATAGTGGATCATTGTACACTATACAATGTTGGTGGTTCTGCTAATGCAAGCATTTACTATGTTCGCTTCCCAGAGAACAAGTTCACATTCACTAATAACATTGTAGTAGGAACAGTTTACAAGAGAGGCTTTACTAATCAGTCAACCTCTGACCAAGAGCCTACTCTGGATAACAATTTCTACTTCGATTGCCAGAACTTGACTTCACCTGGTACTGGTGCTGATGCAAACATTTGCTGGTTCGATACTGACACCAGTGCATACGACATCACATCTGATACAGGTACAAAGGCAAGAGGCAAGGGAAATGGAACTGTATTAGAAACAAGTCCTTTTAGTGGAGAAGCACCAACATTTACAGTAAATCCTGACAGCAAAGCATTTGCTGCTGGTGCTGGTGACCCACGCTGGATTCAGTAATTATTCCCTACTCTATATCAATGGGTGGACACGAACAATGTCCACCCATTTGTTTTTTATTGAAAAGTTTGGAGAATTCAAGAAAAGTCTGTATTTTTGCAGCAGAATAACAAATAATAGATAATTAAGATATGGCAAGACCAATTAAAGAAACCCCTATCCTATATGGTAAGGATGCCCGTCAATTTGAGGCGAGGATGAAGGAGCATCATCGTGTTTCTCCAGAAGAAAGGGCTAGAATCAAAGCCAATTACGAGGCTCTCATTGCTACTGCCAATTTTTGACTTGAATGACAGAAAACGAAATAAAAACTCAGTATCGGATTTACAAACTGGGTGAAAGAGAAAACGTGGAGTCGTTTGATTGTGGTGACGCAGATCTAAACGACTTTATTCTTAATGATGCGCAACTCTATCGTAAAGAGAAACTGGCTGTCACATACGCATATATAAATAAGGAGGACAAGACTAAGGTGGCGGCTTTTTTCTGTCTTTCAAATGATAGGATATCGCTTGCCGACTTCGATAGTAAGTCAAGATATAATCGTTTTAGCAAACGCTTTGTTAACAAAAAGCGGTTAAAAAGTTATCCTGCAGCCAAAATTGGTCGTTTGGGTGTTGCCATATCAATGAGAGGTATGAATATCGGGAGCATGCTCTTGGATTTTATCAAGCACTATTTCGTTGCTGACAATAAAACTGGATGCCGTTTTATTACTGTTGACGCTTATGCCGCAGCCATTCCTTTTTATCTCAAAAATGGCTTTATCCCTCTTAACGATGAGGACATAGACGAGCCTACACGTCTCCTCTATTTTGACCTGAACGACCTTAATGATGATTAAGGCTGGTGACCCACGCTTGGCTCCTTGCTCAGTAATCATCCCCTACTCTATAATCAATGGGTGGACACGAACAATGTCCACCCATTTGTTTTTTATGGCGACACAAAATAATCGCAAAATAATTTGGTTATTGTTAACTAAATCGTTATCTTTGCAGCAACAAATTTATTCGTATGGCAAAAAGGGAATACATAAGGCACATCGTTGCTTTCAAAGATTACTTTAAAGACTTCAAGAAAAAGACTCCTAAAAAAGTCATTGAGAAGATATATCAGGTGTTTATCTACATCATGTCGCTGGAGATAATACCCAGTTCGATTTTCAAATCAATTGAAGGAGTTCAAGGGCTATATGAAATAAGAGTGGAAGAGGAAGGAAATATATACAGAATCTTCTGTTGTATGGACGAAGGAAATCTTATCATCCTCTTTAATGCTTTTCAAAAGAAGTCACAGAAGACTCCTAAAAACGAGATTGAAAAAGCAAAACGGATTATGAATGAATATTATGAACAAAAAAATAAGCGATAAGACTATGGACGAGAAAAGAATGAAAGAACTGCAACTCACACCTATTGAAGATCTAATTAAAGAAGACTACGGTGATGAGGGAACAAGCACTCGAATGGAATTTGAGGCTGGAGTAGATGCCTTTATTCTTGGTGAGAAAATAAAAGAGGAAAGAAAGAAGGCAGGACTTACCCAAGAGCAATTAGCAACAAAGATAGGCACGAAAAAGACCTATATATCACGAGTTGAGAATGGGCATGCGGATATTCAGATGTCAACCTTATTCAAGATCTTTCATGGTCTAGGAAGAAAAGTTAGTTTCACCATTTTATAATCATCCCCTACTCTATAATCAATGGGTGGACACGAACAATGTCCACCCATTTGTTTTTTTATGCAATAATTTGGTGGTTAAGGAAAAAGGTTGTAAATTTGCAGCAAGAAGTTATAAAAATACATAAGAATATGACAAGAGAAGAAACTATCAGCGCTTTTAAAAAAGCCATAGAGAATAAGAAATCTGCGCTTAAGCGTACAGAAGAAAGGTGGATACAAGAAGGTATCAAAGGTAAAGTTGTTGCCTTATGATATTCTTTTCTTTACCACGTATTTTGAATCAATCACCTTATGAGATTATTCTCTCTGAAGGTGATTTCCTTTTTCAGACAGAGAGGGGTATACGATATGAAATCAGTTTTGTCAAAGAAGATATTGTATTTGGCAATTGTGACACATACCAATTCATTATTCGTAAATTAGATGAAGTCGGTTCTACTTACGACCCTAAGGTAAAAGATACTATATTTGCTATTATCAATGAGTTCTTCCTGTCTAATCAACAAATTTTGCTTTATATTTGCGATACTTCAGACGGAAAAGAAGAAAGTAGAAACAGACTTTTTCTCCATTGGTTTGAAAAATACGCAGAAGAAGGAAAATATACAATAAAGACTGCACATGCTATTGTAGAAAGCGAGACCATCTATACTGCCATTATTATAGAAAATACTAATCCAAAATTGGATGCCATCATTAAAGATTTTGATTTAACCGCAAAATCTCTCACAGAGAAGCCAGAGTAATCATCCCCTACTCTATAATCAATGGGTGGACACGAACAATGTCCACCCATTTGTTTTTTATGCAATAATTTGGAAGTTCCAAAGAAAACCATTATCTTTGACCTGTCGGTCAAAGATACTCCCGCTCGACTATGAAAAAAAGTGCTTTTTGTTTTGCATTATGCTCGCTTATTCGTATCTTTGCAGCAAGAACATAAAATAAGGAAGAAATATGGAACCAAAAATTGGAGACAAAATGAAGGTTAGTCCACAACTGACAAATCAAAGTGATTGGGTTGCTGGAGAGGTTATTGATGTTGAGCATAATCCTTTTGTTGGATTGGTAATCTCTATAAAAGATCAGTTAGGAAGAATCTTTTTTGGCAAAAGTAAATATTTTGTTGCTTTATAATGTTTGCTATAGCATTTGACCTTAACATCAGTGACCTTAAGGCAACATATGGAGAGCCTTACAACAATGCGTATTATGAGATAAAAAACATATTACGCAAATATGATTTCTATAACACTCAGGGTAGTGTTTACCTTACAGAAAAGAATGATATGGCTACCCTTTTTCGTGCTATCACAGCACTCAAAGACGTCAACTGGTTCAAAGATTCTGTAAGAGATATTAGAGCATTTAGGGTTGAAGACTGGTCAGACTTCACTTCATTTGTCAAAGAAGAATAATCATCCCCTACTCTATAATCAATGGGTGGACACGAACAATGTCCACCCATTTGTTTTTTTATGCAATAATTTGGCTGTTTGGCTGCAATTTCGTAACTTTGGCATAAAATACCGAAGTTACTCCGTCTCGACATAAAAAATAAATAGATTTATTTTGTTCTGCTCTCGATTTTTCGTAACTTTGGAAGAATTCGCAGGATTTCTTTGTTTAAAGGCGATGCAGAGAATTTGGAAAAATCAGGGTTACGATTTGGAGACCGTTCTGGACTCAATGTTCTGCTATAAATTGCCTAAAAGAGCACCCGACTCGGAGCCACCGCCTGTTTCGTGGCCCATCATCGGGTGCAAAGGTAGGCAATATATTTCAAATATCCAAATGTTCAGGTAACTTTATTCGCTTTTCGTATATACTCAAGTTGCGCTCAAGTCACGTAAATCTCACGTAAGGGTCACGTAAAGTCGCGTAAATTCTCCAAGCCCAAATGCCCTAAACAAAGGGCTTTTCCATGATCCCTGCTTAAAATCTCACATAAAATCCCACGTAAAAATCACGTTATCTCGCGTAAATTATACAGGGTGCCACATACGCTTTTCGTCTACCTTAATAGTTCCGTCTCGTTTCATTCTCATTAGCAAATTCCCAATCTTATTGATACGCTGAGTATCTGTGAAATCAATAGGCAGTTTATTCCATAGTAACTCATTAATCTGTTTACGACTCAGTACCTTATGGTCGTTCAAGGCTTTCAAAATCCATTCCCGGCATTCTGCATCGTTAAAACCCTTTCTTAAGGTATATTCCACCTGCGTATTAGTCGCCTTAGCAACCTGCTTTGAAACATACAGATGAGGCTTACGACCTTCAATCAGTCCTTTCTTTCTCAACATCTTAATAGCATCGTCGCTAATTGCCTTACCTTTCTGAACCTTATCAAGCAGCACCGTCGTTGCGAGGTCAATATCTGAATTCTCCAACAACAACAAGCTGTAGTTCTCGTCGATGACGGTACCCGGGAGCGTCAGCACCACGGTATCATTGTCACTCTTGTCGTAGTCGGGCATTGGCAGATAGCGATCCTTATGCGATACGAACATCTTATGAATACCAAATCCCTCCGTGTCAATCATCTTGATATTCGCCATTGCCTGGGCCAAAAACGGGTTGCGATACTTCTTGGGGATGCGTTCACCTGTAATGTAGTCCTCGTAGGTACCATCATAGAAGCCACCGCTATTTCTAAATTCCAACTCGTTCTCACGTTCTATCACAATGATGCGAGCGTTCTCGGCATAATTTTGGTGGGCTATACAGTTATGAAGGGCTTCGAGTATCACCTCATTGTCATACTTCATACCCTCACCAGGAAGAAAACTATTGTTGGGGAAAATCTTGAACGGATAGTTCCGGATTTTATGCATCACCTCCGTTGTTGTCAACAGAAACGGGATGGTGAACACCTGTCCTACATTATCCATATTAGCCAGTCGCCATACCATCTCACCGATATGATTGATGTAGTGCAGCGACTCAGGTTTACCCAACAACAATATAGCCGTGTTGGTTATCTTGCCATCGATGGTCAACTTCGCCTTGTTTAGGAATACCTCGTCACTCCACGTATCAACTTCTTTCTTCTGGTTTGGATAGTGCTCTTTATATCCCTCGCGAGCCTCCTTGATGGCTTTTTCATCCAAGTCAGCAATTGTAGCACCATCAACAATCTGCTTCGACCAGTCGAAATCCGATGTCTGCCTGCGGATCTCCTCATACTTGCTCATGTCGAGTGCCACCAGACTCTCACCGCGTCGGGCATAGAAATGTCCTTGCCATGCCATCGGAATACCACGAGGCGCAGCCGGAATCTGAAACATCAGCACACGCTTGCCCTCAACCTTCAGTTCGAATATGTCCCTGAACGTATTACGGTCAGTGGTATGCTGCGACAGGTCATACTTCAGTTTCTGCAGGCTCTTCATGCTGTTCTTGTACGTCGTACCCTGAATTACCCGTGTCTTATCGTGCACTCCGAATACCAGCCAGCCAAAGTCCTTATCCCTTAGGTTTGCCTCATTGCTCAGTGCCGAGAAGTACTTACCCAAATCGTCGAAGTCAAAGTTGTTCTCCGCTTTCTTGAATTCCACTACCTCATCCTCGTAGTGATAGCGCAAATCGTTGAATATTTCGTATATGTCCATATTGTTTAAACGTTTCTTCCTATGATTTATTCTTTATTTTCTGCCTTCTTTTCAAACCAGGGCAGCATCGTTATGTTTCATGAAAATCGAAAACGAAGATAGCCATCTTAACCTGTTGGTTTTTGTCTTCGTTTAAGTGGAAAACACAATCGAAACGAGCATCGCCATTCTTTTTCCCAGACAAATAGTTGGGATGCTTTGAGCTTGCATTCTCAATAGATTGCAAAGCCGTAGTCATTCCCACATCTCGGTTAAAAACGAGCAAAGCGGTTTTAGTGTCTCTCCAAGTAAGATAACCAAGTAATTGAGATATTGCATCTATAAAAACTCTTGCGCCTTTCCAAAATTTGCATTCCGCGATAAACAATATGTCATCACCATTCTTTACCATCAGGTCGGTTTTCCCTTTATGATTAAAAGCTTCTCCTGTTGATGTATAGGCAGTAAATGATGTGGCAAGTTGTACTAAGAAGAGGTCTCTTATAGATTCTTCATCCTTGCCTTTGTGAGTATTGGGGAAGCGCTCTAAGTTTCGACCTATAGTGTTAAGGGCAGACAGGATATCTTGGTATTCTTTGTCGGCCATTGTGGGGGTTGGTGGTTCTATGATTGTCTTTGTTGGCCCGGGTACAGGCTTGAAACGCCGCTGAACAGTCGGCACAGTATATGTATTCTGCTGCATCTGCCCTTTGATAGGGATTCCGATATCGACTAATTCTTTATGCTCCTTCTGTATCTGTTTTTTGCGTATTGTAAACATACTTCGTATATGGTCAGGCATAATCTTGTTGATAGACGAATAGTTCTTCTCCAAACTGTTCATCATTTCCCTCAATGTGTTTACATAAGAATCGCATTCACGCTTGACTTCATTTGCATCCTCATTAATGTCTAATATATCAACGTAAACGGAATCGTAGCTAATAGTAAAGTTAGACCAAGCACTAAGAGAGAACGGATTGGGACGGAAACGCAGTAATTCTGAATCGCCTTGAAACGGTATATGCAGACGATACATTTTCCTTTCAATATCTCTCTCATCATAATAAAACCAACTCCTCGGAAGATACTCAGGTGAAACAAGCACATTTCTTGGTTCAATGCTTTTTTCATCATACAAAATCAAAGGACAGTCAAGATGGAACTCCTCTGCAAGATAGTCTATGTATTCTTGTTCCGATACATTTAAAATATAATCATCCTCGAGGTCATGAATCCGTTTTCTGATGGTCTCTTTGAGAGCTTCTTCAAGTTGGTGTATGTCCCCTCTATGAAACAAATCTCCACGTGGTGGTCTATATCTTTCCATATAATTATCTTAGATGTCAAACCATTCCTTTCATTTCATCTTTAATTTCCTCGTACCTCTTGTCCATATACCTTATCAGCTTGTAGAACAGGGGTTCCTCGTCGAGGTGCTCCGTGTAGTCTTTCAAGATGCCGAAGCCTGTGTTGGCACACTTCTCAGCAAAGTTGCAAACCTCATCGCGATTGCAGATGTTGTCGATGTTTTCAGGACTGTCTTTCAGCTCCTTTTCGTAGTACAGGCACGACAGCAACGGTTCCACATTGGTCAGGAACTCTGTGCGGACAATGGATTTCATCGCGCCCTCCGTTGATATTGGCGTAGGCTCCTTCCCCTCCATTTCGCAAAGTGCGATGGCAAAGCAGTAGAGGTCTGTACGTGTTGCTGCGTTGTTGTGAAGCTGGAAATACTTGGTCTTCTCGATGGTCTCAATAAAACCGTCGTCGTATGCTTTTGCGATATTTAATGTTACTCTTGCCATAATTCTTACTTGATTACTATTATACCATCTTTATAATTCCACGATTTTATACCGATTCAACTCATCTGGCTTGCGTAAAGCGTGGCGACGGGCGGTGGGGGGAAGTGTTCAGGTCACGCTCGTAGATAAAATGGAGGTTGGTGCGAGTG
Source organism: Prevotella sp. (assembly GCA_017458005.1). Lineage (GTDB taxonomy): Bacteria > Bacteroidota > Bacteroidia > Bacteroidales > Bacteroidaceae > Prevotella. The sequence goes on from JAFTGH010000054.1 coordinate 84,670, forward strand.
CCTGCGCCAGAACGACGGGCAATTTCCTCGACGGTCATGTCGGTGTAGCGTAGGAGGAGGTCAGCGGTCTTTAGAATCCAGCGGTTGCGGAAGTCCTGGTTGGTCATGCCTGTTAGCAGGAAAATAAGGCCGTCAAGGTCTGACGTGCGGGCATTGTATCGGTCGCAGAAGTCGGCAATGTCTGAATGGCCACGATGCAGAGCCTGCAGATAGTCATCGAGAATGTTTATGCCCGTTGGTGACAGATTGCGCTTGATGGGGGTATAGCCGGCACGGCCCTCATTGTCAGCTGTGAAGGCATGAGTAAAGGGGGAGATGAAGAGTTCATCAAACGTATATTGCGGCTCACCTTTGAAGGGCGTGCGCGCTGCCTGACGGTTGAGGCCTTCTTTGTTCCTGCTGTACCATCTGTTCAATACATTTGCTCTATTTCCATTCTTGTATGACATTGCGTTTATGCTTTATGATGTTAACCCCTTCATGTTAGGGTTATCGTATTTGCCTTCGGATGTTAACCGCAATGACGCGCGGTAATCGAATAACAAAAGATACGTTAACCGAAACTGGTTTCGGTTAATCAAGTTCCGTCCGGACATTAACCCTAACGATTTAGGGATAACGTCGTGAGGGCGTTTTGTCTGTTCTATATACATGTTCATATTATCTTACCATCGGTTATTAGCCTTCAAAAGTATTTTCGCCATCTGGCAGGAGTACTCCCAACTTTGATAGTCGTGAAGTTATTCCGCCCTTGTTGCGTCCCATCATATTGCAGATGTCGTCTATAGAAGTTTTGTTGTAGTATAGCCTCAGCAGTTGTGCTTCTTCCTGTTCCGTCCAAGGTTTATAGGCATTTGAGAATTCGGCTCTGGCTTTTTCTACGTAAGTGAAGCCTTTAACGTCATCGAACTCTGAACCCACATCGTAGATTTCAAACACCTCCCTAATGTCTTCAAGTACCATGTGCTGGTTCCGTTCCAAATCGGATGGTAGCCATGTGCTATGGTTGTTGACAATGTGCAAGGTTCGTGGCATCGTGTCAATCTTGCCGTAGAAATAGCGCAATTTCTTATCCTCGAAATCGAGATTGCTAAATGCGGAGTTCTTCTTGCGAGTCAATATACACAGATTCCCAATCTTGTGAGTGTAAAGGTTTCTCTGCTCCGGGGTGTAGTTGCGAGTCCACTCCGACCCGACTTTCGGATTTTGTGGAAGGATATGTTCTATCGTTATGATGCCCGTGCCTATTTCCCTCTCATCGCTATGGTATTTCAACTCCAAAAGCATCAGTAGCGTTTTGGTACATTTACGTCCGTAGATGTCCATATTCAAGATGCTCATAAACTTCTTGTGGTCGAAATAGAAAAGCCGATTATTGTTCAGAATTTCTGTTGGCGATTGAGATGTCTTGATTGCTGCAATAATCTTGTTTAGATTCTCTATTCTTGTAGTCGGCATCAAACCGCAAATTATATCAGCAATGTTCTTATGAATCATCTTGCTGGTGAATTCGTATAGATTGTCGGTCTTGAACCGTGAATAGTAGAACATGACAACGGGAATCCAGTCGGTAGAGGGATAGGTGTATTTCAGGACCTTCACCAAATTCACGTAGTTATAGCCAGTCTCTTTTGCTTCCGGCTCTATCGTCTTGCAGTAATAGTCGTAGGCTCTGAATACCAAATCAAAGAATGTCTTTCCTCTGTTGATAACTCCTTTTTGGAATATCTCTTTCTCAAATTCGTCCAACAGGTTAGTCTTGGGCCTTGTACGGAGTATCATTGTTCTCACGTATGACAAGAATCTGTCAAAGTTGTCTCCCATATCCTCCTGAATATCCTCCCACCTCTTGGCAATCATCGCTTTCTCGGATTTCTCAGGGATATACTCCAAATTGGAAGATTTGAGGATGTCGGCATTACTCAATTTCAGACCTCTGTCGTTCATGATGGAAAAAAGGCGGAATGCATCCTCGAGCGTGGAGGCAGAGACGTAAATCATTACGACGTTGTTTAAGATATAGGCCAGGAAATCAATGATGTCAATGTCTGGATTCTCATTGAAAAACTTCTGACAAGCCACGAGTGTACTGCACACGTGGTTAATTGACACATTCTCATTCCTGTTTTTGGCTATTGCACAAATTGTGTTCCAATTCTCGTCTTGCGTCAACACATTCTTTTCAACAATATGTTCTTGGATAAAGCTGCCCACGTCACCCCTGATTTCATATTGCAAGCGGACTTTTGCATTTTTCCTCGCAAGTTTGTTTTCTTCTTGATAAACAAAACCGTGCAAAGTCTGCTTCATCGTATCGTCAAGGTTACCGTAGTCACGCAGGTAAGCAAATATCAGGAAAAAAGTAGTGATGCGCTGCTGCCCGTCGAGTAGGTCTTTATTCTTTTCTCCCTCATTGCTCTGGTAAATATATGAACCGAGGAAATACTCATCGTTAGGATGGGTATCTAATGCTTCCTTGAAATCACATAACAAGTCCATGACATTGTCTGTGTCCCAGACGTAATGACGCTGGTATGACGGAACTGTATACCAGTCGCTAAAAATATCTATGACAGGCAACTTGCCATAATCTATTCTCTTTATTTCCATTTCAATTAATGCGTTATAAGTGCCGATTCAACTTCACTGTCTCAATGAGTCCGTTAGGAAACTCAAATGATAAAGTTTTGTGGTTGAAACGAGGATTAGCTTTGTGGACGATTCTGTGGTAGTTCGGCGAGAGAATCATAATATTTGATGTGTCATTATTCAAACTTTCCGTAAAAGGCCGAATATGATGAGCCTCGACGGCATTGACTCCATATTGCTCACCTATATGTTCGCCTGTCATTTGGCAGCAATAGCCGTAAACTCGCTTGAGAGAATCGCCAATTGAGGTGTCTAACTGGCGAATCTTTACAAGTTTTTGTTTCTTTTTGATGGTTGCATGTGGGTCTGTGCGAACAGTTGCCATCTCAAACTCCTCTTCCGTCATCTGTTTGATTTCTGTTTCCACTTCCCTTGACAGATTCTCAAATTCTGGCTCCCAAATAAACAAATCGGGTTCCGATGTGCCATAGACGATAAGGCTGGTCTCAAAATTCTTCGAGATATCTACTCTGCTGGTATCGCCTTTTCGTCTTGCCTCTCTTGTTTCGAGACAATACTGGTATTCCCGACTGAATACATTTTGGAGTTTGTCAAGTAGTGGGCGGTTGTTGTCGTATTTGAATTGAAGGATTTCTGTATGGTCGTACTTATTCCGATTGAAGTCGATATTGTAAATCTTCACGCAGAAAACCTCCCCACCAAACATTACGCGGACTTCCATGCTATCTTTGGCATTCAGTCTTCTGCCCAAGATGTCATAAGTCAACTCTTGGAATACCTTTGGAATAGGTAGTCCGCTCGTCAGATGAGACCATTGCAAAGGTCGCTTCATCAAGAATATCTGCTTGTCGTTTGCCATATTTCACTACCATTATTTAGTGTACACTTATCTTTATAAAGCGATGCTAAGAAGAAGCCAAATAGTCATCGCCATAATCTCCATCGGGATGGGTGATACACATCAGCCCATCGCCAAACTGAAAGGCGATTTCCTCATGCTCTATGTAGTCGAGCAACTTCTTCCGTGATATAGTTTTCATATTCTCTTGAATCATTCCGCTATCGGGTATTGCTAAATACATTTAATCGTTTTTATCCAATTCTTCAAACCTTACGAGATCATTCAAATCCACGTCAAGCAGTTTTGCTGTTTTCATAAGCATCTCCAGTGGAGGTTGCGATGAATTGGTACACCATTTCGATACTGTTGTTGGCGCACATCCCAGTTGTCTGGATAGCCAGAGACTGGATCTTTTCTTCTCTACAAGTACCACCTTCAAGCGGTTGAGATCTTTATTACCTGCCATATTGCAATTTTGGATTAATGGCACAAAATTACAAAATTCCTCACAGAATAAAGACAAATGTCACTAAAAAGTTGCAAAATTCGATGATTTTAATGAATTTCGTTCATCTTATGCACAAAAAAACGGATTAGTTTACAAGAAAAATGTCCCATCATTTACAAAAAAATGGTTAAACTGCGATAGGATTGGAATATAATTCGTATATTTGCAACAAGAAATGGGCTTCACAAATATTTGATGTTTGAATTGGACTCATAAAGTAGAAAGAGTTTTTGTCTATGTACCGGAATGGAGAATATGTCTCGTTTGAAGACTATAAAAGAGACAGAAGAGAGCCTACTGATAACGAGCAGAAAATGCTCTTAGAAGAAGTTGGTGGTCTATGCCCGATAAAGGGGTGTGGTGTCAGTCTCGTTAATGAAAAGAACGGAAAGCACTATAAGGAATATGATATAGCCCATATATTCCCCCAAAGTCCAACAGATATGGAGAAAATCATCCTTGCGGATGTTGAAGTAGACGGAGAATGTTCAGAATCCTTGGATAATAAAATATTGTTATGTCATAATTGCCATACGACTTATGACAAAGGAAAGACAGAGGCCAGTTATCAACAAATGTTGGAGTTGAAAAGGAGGTTAGCTAATGAGCTAAAAGCTAAAAAGGCGATATCGAAAGAAACGATAGAGGAAGATATAACAAAAGCCATAGATGCTTTGGTGAGTATTGATGAAAACGAACTTGAAAAAGCAGGAAGATTGGAATATAAAGCTTTAGAGGTTGCAAAGAAAGTTACGGAAGATAGTGTATTACGGATTGAAATAGAGGACCGCGTATCCAGATATTTGGCTTATTGGTCATTTTGAGTGGTGAAATCTTTGGAAACGTCGATAAATACTTACCTTTGCAGCATTTATTATTAATATGATGCAAAAAATGCTTTTTCTGCGGTTCAAATTCTACGATAAAGTATGGTAAGCGTGA
>JAFTGH010000055.1 GCA_017458005.1 Prevotella sp.
AGATTCCTGTAAAGGTTGTCTACAACGACGCTATCTACAACCTCGCTGGTCAGAAGGTGAACGAGACCTATAAGGGTATCGTTATCAAGAACGGTAAGAAATACATTCAGAAATAAATGAGTAAGCGAGTGAAGTAAGAACCCGTTCTTATTTCCGAGCGCGAATTTATTCGAGCCAACGGCTCAAAATAAATAGTATTTGACTAAATAAGAAAAAAGACTGAGAGTTTGGAACTTTCAGTCTTTTTTCTTATCTTTGCCTTGAAAAACAAGGCGAAGATAGGCTGCATCTCGGAAAATTGCAAATATATTTGCATTTTCACTCAATTTGCACTATCTTTGCAGCGAGAACAAGAAATGTTAATAGTATGGAGAGTTCTATTGTACAGATAGGCAACGAACAAGGAATCATCTTGCCAAACGATATTCTAAAAAGACTGAAGTTGAAACTCCAGTCGTTAGTGAATATTACGATAATTGGCGATAATATCGTTATAAAATCAAGTCCACGGCAAGGATGGGCTGAAGCAGCGAAAATGGCTCACATGAACGGAGATGACAAACTTTTAAACGAGGATGTCCTCGATGATGACTTGAAAGATTTGTCATGGTAAAGCAGTATGATGTTTATTGGGTTGACCTAAATCCAACAAAAGGCGCAGAGATTCAAAAGATTCGTCCCTGTGTGATAGCAAGTCCAAATGAATTGAACAAATATTTGAATACGGTGATTATTGTACCAATCACATCATCAGTTCATAATTATCCGTATAGAGTCAGATGTCACATTATTGACAAAGATGGGGAGATTGTTACTGACCAAATCCGAGCAGTAGACAAATCTCGATTAAAGGGTAAAATATGCTCTCTATCTGAGCAGGAGACAACTGAACTTAAGGATATCTTGGTTCAGATGTTCGGATGACTCCTCTCATTTACAACCTCGCTGGTCAGAAGGTGAACGAGACCATAAGGGTATCTTATCATATCATTAAGGTGAGGCTCCAACGAGTCTCACCTTTTTTAATTGCTCTATTTATACACAAAGTCATTGACAAGAGAGTTTTCCATGGCTTGGGAATAGGAGTTTCTCGGCAAGAAACTAATAGTTTCCACGTAGGAAACTATTAGTTCCCTACTGAGAAACTGTCAGTTTCCTGCGTGGAAACTGACAGTTCCCACATAGGGAACTATCTGGGAACTAACGGCAAACAAAGAAGGGGACTCGCCACAACGGCAAGTCCCCTTTATCATGAATCATTGTTTAACGCTTACTGGAAGAGGGCATCTGCGATTTCCTCCTCATACCATTCGTCATCCTCGCGGTTGTAGAGACCCATCCACCAGAGACCAGCAGTCTCATATTGGGTGAACTTAGACTTCAGGTACTTGGCATACTTGATACGCTCTGCCATCTCCTTGTTCTCATCGATAGCACCGAACTCACCGAAGATGAATGGGATGCCGACCTCGTTAGCACGCTTGCTGACACGAGCGAAGACTTCGTCGATGACAGAAGTACACTCCTCATTGAACACATAGATGTTGTAGTCGTACTCTTGTCCATCCTTTTTTCCTGCATTGTTGTTACAGAAGTTATAAGGATCGTAAGAGTGAATGGACAAGTAGAGGTGGTTGCTGGCATCATCTGCAGGCAGTTTGAAAGCCTCTAAGGCTACGTCGCTTGTTCCCGTAGCAGAATAAGTTGTCACGGCAAGGTTACGATATGCGTTTTTGCCACCTGTTGCACGAACCACATCAACAAAGTCTTGCTGCAGTTTGTTGATAGCCTGATAGGCGCCATCCTCTGCGGAAGAAGGTGCCGTCCAAGAGTAGTCCTTGTTCAGAATCTCGTTGAACGACTCGAAAATCAGTTTCTGGTCATAGTCCTTGAAACGCTCGGCAATCTGCTTCCACAGTTTCTGATAGCGAAGAGTGATAGCGGGATAGTCGTCCATATCAGCATAAAGCCATGCGCCACCATCGGTACGTCCATTAGCGGCACCATTGTCATGCTGCACATTCAAGATGCAGTAGCAACCAGCGTTCAGCACATAGTTAACCACTTCCTCAACACGGTTCATCCACTCCTCGCTGACATTATCGTCGGCATCCATGTGAGGATACCATGTCACAGGTACACGGATGATGTTGAAGCCCTTGCTGGCGATACCATCGATTATCTTCTGCGTGGTCAGAGGCTGACCCCAAGAAGTCTCCCAGTCTTTTATAGTCTTCGTGGTAGGATCCCACCATGAGCCCCATGGGTTAGCATCGAGTGTGTTACCCAAGTTGTAACCCATCTTCAAGTTAGCCACCAATTCGAAGGAAGTCTCGAAAGGATCGTCAGGATCACCACCTTTACCCCTCTGGGTGATAGCGATTGTCTGACTCAGATTACCAGAGGTGATGGTCAGCGTGGCAGTGCGATCGTCGCCTGTATTCTGAGTTACGGTGATCTTGTCATAACTATACTTATTGGTAAAGCCATAGCCAGAGTAGTTAGACAGCGTCACCCAGTCAGCATCAACAGTTGCTTTCCAGTCGCCATCACAGTTGATTCCGATAATCTTACTGCTAGAGCCTACCGTGAAGTTAAGGGCAGAAAGAGAAGCCTCCTCGTTATCCAGCAGTTGCAGAACCGTAGCAGCACCACTGCGACGACCATTATCCACCGTCTTCGTGGTATCGCTGTCGCTGCATGCTCCAGCCACGAAGGCGAGGAGCAGCAGGATTGCGGTGTTTAATATATTCTTTCTCATATTCATATACTTTTATTACATCTTTATATTAGGGAATATATACCAAGCGGATATTATCGATGTAGACATCCACGTTACCAGTCTTAGTACCCTGAGTGAAACTCATGATACGGACAATACCAATACCATTGTTGACAACATCCTGATAAGTCTTACCCTTATAGGCAGTCATATTGCTTAACTTGCAAACGTGGCGATACCATTTACCGACATGAGCCTCACCATTGATATCCTGTAGAATCTTTCCATCGGGATTTTCAAAAGTACCCTTGTCATAGTCAACCCAAGCAAAGTTATCATAGAGAACGTCGGGATCTTCACCCTCGGCTATGTGATTGGCATACCAGAACGAATACCGCAGATAACCTTGGAAACCTGTACCATCATTGTTATAGTCCGAGCCGCCATCATATACTTCAAAGGTGAAATAGAGATTGTCCGTAGAGGCACTTGCTGGGATGACATCATAAGAAGGTAATGGCAGAGGATCGCCACTCCAGTCTTTCTTGAAGAAGATCATCTGTCCCCACCACTGTCCATAAGAATTCAGGTGAGCAACATTGCCAGTACCGCCTACACCGAATGTACCATATTCAGCATTGGGTCCCCAACCCTCATCCGTAACATCGCTGTCAAAGTCGTTCAACAGGCAGCCGTAAGCGAAGAAGTTGTTAAAAGTACCCACACCACCAGGAGTGGTAACTGTCAGTGTACTACCGCTGCCCTTAGAAGGAACTTTATCGATGTCAATGATAATCTGGTCTTCTGTCTCAGCCACCGTGAAGTCGTCAGCAGTCAGCGTCACGTCACCAAAGGAAACGCTCTCAACCTGTACAAACTCCTGACCAGTAATGACGAGTTGCTCACCAATCACAGGCATATCAGAGGAAACAGACAGGATGACAGGCTTACCTGGTGTCTTATAATAAGGTACGTACACGATACCAGCGGCACACTCGATAACCAATGTTCCTGTGCTGTAAGGCAAATCAGGAGTCGTCAGTGATAACTGTGATGACACCTCATAGTTCTGGCTGGAATTGATGTAACGATCTTGCTTTACTACCTTATAGTCTGTTACAGCGGTATGGTTACCAGGAACTACCTCCCACTCTGTTGTGGCAATCTCCTCAGCCGTAGCATCTGTGAAATAGATGCTCTCTATGCTGTAGAGGTTGAGACCATAGACATTCAGTATGTCACCAGCAGAACGGGGATACGTTCCCTGGATACGCTGGAGAACAGGACCTGCTCCTAACACCTTGAAGGCATAAGTGGCAATGCCATGTGTCGTCTCCACACGAATCTCATCCTTCAAATCAGAATTGAAGGCTGTGAGTTCGAAACCATCTGACTCAGAGGGAACGGTCACAATAATACTGTGATCGGTATTCATCGTGGTACTGAAGCCTACCTTCTGGTCGTTGATATAAACGCCAGTGGCACTATTCAGATTATTACCGATAATGGCAATCACCTGACCCTGTGCCGACTTAGTGAAGAGACTGTCAGCCTTCTCAGGGTCGCAGACACGAACACCAGTAATCTCCGGCTGTCCGCCACCGCCGTCGCTATCACTACAAGCCGTGAAGCCCAGTGCAAAGAAAGCCATCAATGACAGCAGCAGTCCTTTTTGCATATTTAATATCTTATTCATAGGTTTTTCATCTTTAAGTTATTATTCTTCATCAGTTCCAAAGTCATAGTTCTGCGGAGCCTGTTTGAAGTATGGGTTACGAATCACGTCAGCCTCAGGATAAGGCATGAAGATATTCGCTTCGCTCAACACTACAGGATCATAACCGTCTTGAGCACGAGAGAGGGCATCGACATCATAAACATAGCCTTGCGCTTTGGTCATAATAACCTTCTCTGAATCTTCCTCACGCATGCAGTCATTCCAGTAGCAACCACGAGGATCCATCGTATTGTCGTAGAAGTACCAGGGAGAAGACTGGCGGTTGGGGAATGTACGATAGGAGATCGTATGGTCTTCGTTATAGAGTACGTCACCCTGATTGATCATGAAGGCACGGTGCTGCTTGTTGTTGAAGTAATTCAGCATATACTGGGGCTGCCAGCGATACCATGTCACCATGTCGTACCAGTTAGAGAACTCCATGCAGAACTCCTTACGACGCTCTTTGATAATCTCCTCGAAGCCGTACGAGGTGTAGAGTTTATCCTCGTCTACCTTCGCTCTCTTGCGAAGGGCATTGATAGCATTCAGGCCTGCTGCGTCAGAAGTCGTCTCACTATTACCCAGCACAGCCTCAGCCTTGATCAGGTAGATGTCAGCAAGACGCTGGATATAGGTATTCAGTGGTGAAGCCATCATATCCAAGTGACCGTTACAGTCAGCCTTGGTACCAACTACCCACTTCTTCAACTGACAGTATTTCTTGCTATAGACATAACCAGAAGCCTGAGGATAACCATTCTCCACAGTCTTATCAGAAGCCTTCACCAGGTCATTACCTGTATCCCAGTAATCATAGTAGACACCAGGAGAACACCAAGTAGCACGGAAACGGATAGAGTCGCTAACATCCTCGTTATAGAGGTCAATCATATCTACAGAAGCATAGATACCGCCCCAAACGTTCACATCAGAACTACCGCTCCATCCAAGATCGGAGAAGTTTGCATTCCTTTCACCCCAGTCACCTGCCAGAGGATCAGCCCAGTGCATGGCAAGCAAGGTCTCAGAATTTTGCATCGAGAAGTTATTGCTGGCATACTTGAAGAGGTCAGCATAGTCGTCCATCAATGCGTAAGGACCATTATTGATAATGTCATCGCAAAGGTCAATCACCTCAGCGAGGATTGCCTCGTCACGTGTAGTCTTATTCCAACCGCTCTGGGCTAGCAAAGCCTTGGCGAGCAAACCTTCTGCGGAATACTTGGTAGCATGCATGCTGGTACTTCCTGTAGGCAGGAGTTTCACGGCACGGCGAGCATCACGGATGACGAACTTCAGCACGTCTTCCTCCTTGGTCAGAGGAACAACAGGTTGCTCTAGCATCTCATCATTCACCTCAAAGACAGGCACCTCACCCCAAGAACGGAGGAGATAGAAATATGCCCATCCACGCATCAGGTAAGCCTCACCTAACGCCATGTCTTTCACCTCTTCGCTGACAGTGCTCGCACAATAGTTGTTTATATCACTGATCAACTGGTTAGACATGGTGACAATCAAATAGAAAGACTTCCATGCATTGGCAAGGTCACTATCCAAACCTGTCACCTGGAAGGTAGCAAACTGTGGATTCAAATATGGGTTCCATCCATCATTGGCACGAGCCGAGCCCATACCAACCATTGCACGGTAGTTGTAGTTAAACCATGCATATCCATAAAGCGGCTCTACGGCTTTCATCACAGCCTCATCAGAGGAGTAATAAGTCTCGACAGGATACTGGTGCTCAGGTTTGATATCCAGAAAATCCTTACCACAACTGGTCGTCAAGACCCCCATTGTCAGCAGAGACACTCCCAATAAAAATATATTTAACTTTTTCATTGTAATGCTATATTAGAAGTTAAGTTTGAGACCAAAGTTGTAAATGCGCTGAGAAGGATAACGACCATTGTCGAGACCTTGCAGGATCACGCTCTGTCCCATGGCGCCCACCTCGGGGTCATATCCATCGTAACCTGTGATGGTGAAGAGGTTCTGCACATTGGCATATACTTGACACCAGTCAATGCCGACTTTCTGTGTCCAACGCTTAGGCAAGTTCCAAGCAAGAGAAAGTGACTTCAAACGGATGTAAGAGCCATCCTCTACGAAGACTGAAGAAACACGGTTATTGGTGTTCTGTCCACTGCCTGAAGGCTCAATACGCCAGCACTCAGCAGTCTCTGGATTAGTAATATACACGTTAGAGATATCACTCAGAGATCCCTCTGGGTCATACATACCAATCTGAGCGCAGTTTGCCACATACGCCATTTTGTTACCCCACCCTGCCGGATCGGTCTTGGTCTGGCGGAGCACGTTATAAACGTCGTTGCCATAAGAACCGCTCAAGAAGAAGGAGAGTTCAAAATCCTTATAAGTAATGGTGTTGTTCAAACCAAACGTGAACTTCGGGTTCGGGTTACCAATATATTTACGGTCGGACTCTGTGATCTTACCATCACCGTCGACATCCTCGTAGATATAGTCACCTACCCAAATACCATTCTGCTTGATATCATACATGTTACCATCGGAATCCACTGGACGTGCTACAGGAATACGATTACCGTTCTTATCGATCATGAAATTGCCATCAGGATCTTTCTGATAAAAGTCTTCCTCCTTGGTATACATACCTATCACATTATAACCATAGAAGCGACCTACAGGACCACCCACCTCTGACAGTGTGTAAGTATCACTTCCGATACGTCCCTGCAAAGAGGAGTCGTCACTATTCAGTCTAGTCAACTTATTGCGGTTAAAAGAGAGGGTGGCACCCGTACGCCACTGGAAATCCTTATTAGAGATGTTCACTGTATTCAGAGTGAACTCAATACCCTTGTTGCGGATAGCACCGGCATTAACATAAGGAGGTTTGATACCAAAATACCACTGATAGCCTTCCTCATCAATAATATAAGTAGGCAATACTGAATACATCAACAGATTATCAGTATCCTTATAGTATGCATCCATGATGAACTCGATGCGGTTGTTGAACAACGACAGGTCAAGACCAATGTTCCATGCCTTTGTACGCTCCCATTTCAAATTCTCGTTACGATAATTACTTGGATAATATCCAGAACCCCATGCGGTGGCTACTGTATTCATAGCAACACCGTAAGCGTATGAGCCAGCACTCTGATTACCTACCAGACCCCAACCTAAACGCAACTTCGCATTGCTCAACCAAGTGAGGTTTTTCATAAACGGCTCTTGCGTGATACGCCAAGCCAATGCCACAGAAGGGAACCATCCCCAACGGTTATTCTCACCGAAAGATGAAGATCCATCTGCACGAAGCGTTGCAGTCAAGAGGTAGCGGTCTAAGATGTTATAATTCAGACGACCGTAGTATGACTCTATCGCCCACTTGCTACCTTGTTCGTTATTCTTCTGTGTTGAGGCATCACCCACGGCAAGAGAATGAATAGCATCAGAGATATAGCCCTGACGGGAAGCGGAGAGACTAGCCCAGTTGCCCCACTGTGCCTCATGACCTAACATCACTTGCAGGTGTTGGTTCTTGATAGGATCGATGTCATAAGTTGCATACTGTTTGAACGATTTATACTTGCTGGTCGATGAACCACGAGTTGCCAAAGAGGTCACCGTCTGATTATTAGAACCATAAGTATAAGAAGGACGGAAATAATAAGAGTCTGTCCAAGAGAAACTTCCACCATATTCTATACGTATCATCAGATTCTTGATGGGAGTGATATTCGCATAGAGGTTATAGTCCAACTGCGACTTCTTGATATGGTTATCAATCTGCTGAGCCTTGAACAAGGGGTTCTCCGTATAGTTGAACTCATTCTCAGCACCTGAGTCATAAGTTCCGTCTGCATTACGGGCAGCCACATCAGGAGTGATGGAGATAGCATCGCGAATCACGCTACCGCCATTACCATCGGAATCGTCGAAAGTGACAATCTGCTGGGTACGAGCGAAATAGCCGTTGGCACCCACCTTCAACCACTTGCTGACATTAGTCTCCATGTTAGCACGGAAACTAGCACGAGTAAATCCTGAGCCGACACCGATACCATCCTGGTCCAAGTAGCCACCGGAAAGGTTGTAGTTCATATCCTTGGTTCCTCCACTGACACCTAACTGATGCTGGTGCATGAAAGCGGTCTGGAAGAGTTCTCTCTGCCAATCGGTACCCTCTGTCAACAGAGAGGGATCCTTATACTGTTCCAAAGCACCCCATCCCCACAGCGCAGCACGGTCGTTGTAGAACTTTGCATACTGCTTCAGGTTCATCATGTCGAGATACTTAGGCAACTTCTGCCAACCCATCATACCCTCGTAAACAACTTTTGGCTTACCTTCCTGTCCACGTTTGGTGGTAATCAGAACGACACCGTTAGAGGCACGAGAACCATAGATAGCAGTTGCAGAGGCATCTTTCAACACCTCCAATGAGGTGATATCCGATGGGTTTAAGGTACTCAATACGGAAGAGTTATCGCTAGTCTGTCCTGACATAGCGATGCCATCAATCACATACAGAGGCTCGTTACCGTTCAGAGAGTTGATACCACGAATCTGCACAGAGATACCACCACCAGGGGCACCAGAGTTCTGAGTCACGGCAACACCAGCGATACGTCCTTGCATCGCCTGCTCAATAGAGGTGTTAACACCCTGCTTGATCGCCTTCTCGTCGATACTTGCCACAGAACCTGTCAAGTCGGAACGCTTCATCACACCGTATCCGACAACGACAACCTGATCCAGCATATTGACATCCTCAGCAATCTGGACGTCCAACTGACCAGCCTTCGTCACCTTGACAGACTTTGTCTGGTAACCGATGTACGAGACCTCAATGGTAGCACCTGGCTTCACGGAAATCTTGTACTTACCTTCGAAATCGGTAATAGAGCCACCACTGGCACCTTTTACCTTCACTGTCGCTCCGATGACCTCCTCGCCTGTATTGGCATCAGTCACCGTACCGAACACGTTCACATTTTGCGCCAAGGCACAAAGAGGGAACATCATAAGAAACAGTACCAAGTACCTGATTCTTACAATTGCTTTTCGCACTGTTTTGTCCATAGATAAAATATTAAATTAGTAGTAAATATATTCATTTCCCAGCCCACCTTTACACACAAAGAGGGCTTTCGTTGTGCAAAAATAAACAAAATTTAGATATTGCGCAAAGAAATGTGAAGAAAAAAACGCCTATTTAGACAAAAGTATCACAATTAGGCATGAAAGTATCATCTCGCGATGGCTATTGATGATAACTTATCAATCCCTCCATCGGTGTCTGCAATACCTTGCCAAGGGTGAAACCCTCTTTCTCGGCAGCCTCCGCCAATTCGTCTTGGAAATGATAGGCTATACTGCCTACGGCATGAACTGGCAAATCCTGACGCTGATATTGTATCAGGTTACGCTGGAAGAAGGAACGGAAATTATCAATCACCAACTGACGCAATGGGGCAAAGTCAAGATGCTGATGGATGAAAGTGGAGGTAGACGCCAAGAAACGATTGGCAAGAGGTTCCCTATACACCTTATTTATAATAAGAGGCATCGTGTATTTTGTCTCCTCTAGAAACGCATCACGGACAGCGGCAAATTGTGCGTCCTTGAAGAGGGCGTTCATAAACAATTTACCAAGTACGGCACCACTACCCTCGTCGCCAAGGATATAGCCCAATGCCGGCGTGTTTTGTATAATATTTTCACCATCATACAAGCAGGAGTTGGCTCCCGTGCCTAAGATACACGCCACACCTTCCTCATGACCACAAAGGGCACGAGCCGCCGCCATCAAGTCGCTATACACCTCCACTTCCTGTGGGGAGAAAACCTCACCCAGCATCTGTTTCATCATGGGAACATGAGCAGGTGTACAGCCACTTCCATAAAAGAATATCTGGATATTGGATAGTAGCGGACTTTCAAGAATTTTCGAATTGACAAGTTGAGCACGAGAGAAGGTGGACAACTGGGGCATCAACTCCTGTGCCAATATCTGTCGGATATCTGCCGGTGACTGATGTATCGGGGAAATACCCTGTGTCTTGAAAGTTGCCATGAAAACCTGATCGGTACGCTGACCCGAGTCATGGAGCAATGTCCAATCTGTCTTAGTGCTTCCGCTATCTGCAATGAGTATCATATTCTTATAATTTTCTGCAAAGGTACTAAATATTTGAAAAATGGCAATTGATAATTGATAATTATTTTCTACCTTTGCAGTCAAATTATGCAAAAACGAACATCATGAAGAAGATTATATTCATTATATGCCTCTTGGTCGGAACACTTCAAGCACACGCTGTGCTGAAGGAGAAAGACCTGCCACAGACCCTGCAGATCCTGCGTACGGAACTGACTTCCTATCATAAGGAACTGGCACAGATGCTGGAGATGAACAAGAAGCAGAGCGAGACGGTCAGGAACCAACTGATTAGCACCATGCAGCAGTCGAACCAGAACTCGCTGATGCTCTATTCCCAGAAACAGGAATATGTCTTCGACTTGACCTATGCCTGTCATGAGGCGACGGAGCAATACCATGCGTTCCAACGACAAAAGACTCCTTTCAAGACGTTCCTCAACAAGGCGGATGCCGAGATAGCGCGGTATGACTCCCTAATCACCTCTTTGAGGGCTATGCCTGAAATGAATCTGGACGAGCAGGCAAAGATTGACCGTAATGTGTGCCTGACACTTGCCAGCAATATCCGTAACTCACTGGAGGAGAACCGCTCCACCATGCAGGACTACATCCATTACTATTCCATGACGGAGAAGCGTCTCTCCCATCTGAACGACTATGCCCAGAAGAGATATAATGACATCCAGACGAGCATCTTCAAGAATGGTGGCGACAGTTATTTCAATATCATCAAGGACTGGGGCAGGCAATGGCGGATGATGAGCAGGACGGTGAAGAAGAAATACAAGCCCAACGCCTACTCACAATGGGATAGCCGATGGATATTCGGTTTGCTGTTCTCCGTCATCATCTATGCGATTATCGCATCCTTGCTGAACTTCGCCGCTATCCGATATATCGTGCCGAGACGGTTCCGCACGGAGGAATTCATGAAGAAACGTGCCTGCATCACCATGGCGACGACAACGGTGACATTTGCCATCATCCTAGGTATTGCCCTCGCCTTGGCAGAGCAGAATTTTATCATCATGGCAAGTAATCTGCTAGTGAACTTCGCCTGGTTGATGGGAGTCATTCTTATCTCACTGCTACTTCGAGTCAATGGGGACCAGATCAAGAGTGCTTTCCGCATCTACACACCATTGCTCGTCGTCAGTTTCTTGGTCATCGTATTCCGTATCATTCTGATTCCCAATGAACTGGTGGACATGATATTCCCACCGGTTTTGCTACTCTGCGCATTATGGCAGTGGAGCGTTATCGGACGGCACAACCAGAACATTCCCCGTTCGGACATGTTCTATAGTTACATCTCTCTGGTAGTCTTCATCGCGTCAGTGATTTGCTCGTGGGCAGGATATACCCTGATGGCAGTCCAAACGTTAATCTGGTGGACGATGCAGTTGACCTGTATCCTGACCATCACTTGCGCCTTGCAATATATGAAGTTATACGGCATCAAGCATCGACTGGCAGAGAAGCCTATCACCCAGACATGGGCTTACGACTTGCTCTATCAGGTTCTGCTGCCCGTGGCTGGTGTCGCCTCAGTGATGGTTAGCATCTATTGGGCGGCAGACGTCTTCAACCTCAGTGACCTCTGCTGGAAGATATTCAATACCAACTTTGTGGATTTGAAGAATCTGAAACTAAGTATTATCTCCCTTGCCATCGTTGTCAGTCTGTGGTTCTTCTTCTCCTATATCAGCAAGACTATCCTACAGTTGATGCGGATGCACTATCAGATTAGCGACCCGACTACTGCGGCAAGCAAGGAGGTGATGGGCAGGAATGTCATACAAGTCATCATCTGGGGCGCATGGTTCTTGATTACGATGGGGATTCTGAATGTCTCATTAGAATGGCTACTCGTAGTGACAGGAGGCTTGTCAACGGGTATCGGTTTCGCCTCCAAGGACATCATCGAGAATATCTACTATGGTATCACCCTGATGGCTGGTCGTATCAAAGTGGGCGACTGGATACAGGTGGACGGCACGATGGGTAAGGTGACGAAGATCAGTTACACCTCCACCGTGGTAGAGTCGCTTTACGGCGAGGTGATAACTTTCCAGAACTCCCAACTCTTCACCAAGAACTACAAGAACCTGACGCGTAACCACGGCTATGTCCTTGCTGTCGTGCACTATGGTGTCGCATACGGCAGTAACCTCCAACAAGTTATCGAACTGGTGGATGGTGCCGTCAACCAGATGAAACACAAATGGATGGACAAGTCGAAGAAGGTGAAGTCTGTCATCGGGGAACTTGCCGACTCTGGCATTGACCTGAAGATGTTCGTATGGGCAGAGGCTCCCAAACAGTCTTATGTCATCAGTGATGTGCTTAACACTATTTATAACACCCTCAACCAAAACGGCATCGAAATTCCGTTCCCACAACAAGACGTACATATTAAATAAAAAGAAATTTTCCTACTTTTACACAAAATAATTAATCAAAGATTATATTATTTGTAGAATTATGACTATCTTTGCAGGGAAATGTCTACTACTGATATGAAAAGTACGTTTATCGCAGGACCCTGTGTCATTGAATCTGCAGCGTTGCTGGACACCGTAGCAGCAACACTTGTGGAGATCAACCAGAGGCAGGGGACTGACATCATATTCAAAGCCTCCTTCGACAAGGCAAACCGTACCTCTATCCGCTCGTTCAGGGGTCCTGGTCTTGACAAAGGCTTGCAAATGCTTAACGATGTCAAAGAGAAATACGGACTCCGTCTGCTCACTGACATCCATGAGGCATGGCAGGCTGAGCCTGTGGGGCAAGTGGTGGACGTCATCCAAATTCCCGCTTTCCTTTGTCGCCAGACCGACTTGCTCGTCGCCGCAGCACGAACAGGAAAGATTGTCAACATCAAGAAAGCCCAGTTCCTTAGCGGACAGGATATGCGCTATCCTGTGGAGAAAGCGCGGGATGCAGGAGCACAAGAGGTATGGCTCACGGAGCGTGGCAATATGATGGGATATAACAATCTGGTAGTGGATTTCCGCAATATCCCAGACATGTTGGAGATTGTCCCTACCGTCATCATGGACTGTACCCACAGTGTGCAACGTCCCGGTGGTGCTGACGGAAAGACGGGAGGAGACCGTCGTTACGTGCCACAAATGGCACTTGCCGCAAAGGCATTCGGTGCCACGGGATGGTTCTTTGAGGTTCACCCTGACCCAGACAGGGGACTGAGTGATGCCGCCAATATGTTAGAACTGGACAAGTTAGAGCAATTAATCGAGAAACTGAAGTGACAGACAAAGAGAACGCCATACAATGTATCAAGGATGAGGCGCAGGCAATACTCGACCTCGTACCCAAGATAGACGACAACTTTGAGCAAGCCGTCAACCTCATCATACAATGCAGCGGTAAGGTGATAGTGACTGGAGTGGGTAAAAGCGGACATATCGGTGCCAAGATCGCAGCCACCTTAGCCTCCACTGGCACGCCCTCCTTCTTCATCAACCCGCTGGACGTGTTCCATGGAGACCTTGGAGTGATGTCAAAAGGAGATGTGGTCATCGCTATCTCCAACTCGGGACAAACGGATGAACTGCTTCGCTTCATTCCCATGGTACTGCACATGGAGATTCCTATCATAGCGATGAGCGGAAATCCACAATCCCTATTGGCGAAATACTCTACCTGCCATCTTAACGTGAGTGTGGAGAAAGAGGCATGCCCTCTGAACCTGGCACCGACAAGCAGTACGACAGCAACCCTCGTGATGGGCGATGCCCTTGCTGTGGCGCTGATGAAGAAACGCGACTTCAAGCCACAGGATTTCGCCCAGTTCCATCCAGGCGGAGAACTTGGCAAGCGGTTGCTGACCACCGCCCAGGATGTCATGATAACAGAGAACCTGCCTATACTTGCTCCAGAGATGCACCTAGGAGAGGCCATCATCCTGGTGAGCAAGGGGAAACTGGGACTGGGTATCGCCATAGCGGACGGACATATTGCCGGCATCATCACTGATGGCGACATCCGTCGTGCCATGGAACGGTGGAACGCAGAGTTCTTCGACCGGACAGTCAGTGACATCATGACCCGATCGCCCAAGACGGTCACCCCACAGGCAAAGATCTCTGACATACAAAAGATGATGAATCAATACAAGATACACAATGTGTTGGTATCAGACAACGACCACCGACTATTAGGCGTCGTCGACCGTTACGCATGTATACTATAACTGAAAACAAAACAGGTTATGAAAGGACTGAAGAAAATATTATTGTTGCTGATGCTGTTACTGCCTCTTGCAGTAGCGGGTGTTTATCTGTTCAAGACGCTGGACATCAAAGAAGGACTTACCAGTAGTCAGATCAATTGCATCCTGAAAGATGGTCGTGGCTATGTATGGTTTGGAACACCAGCAGGTCTCTATCGTTACGACGGCTACACTTTCAGAAATTTCCAAAGCAACTCACAAGACGGGTCTTCCCTACCCGACAGTTACATACTGAGTATTCAGGAAGCGTTAGACGGCAACCTGTGGATTCTGACCTCAGCAGGCTATTGCGTCTATCATCCTCAGACAGAGACTTTTGAGCGCGACATGAAGCAAGTCTTTGCCAGGATGGGCATAGAAGGACAGCCGAATGTCGTTTATTTCGACCGCCACAAGAACCTATGGGCTTCTATCCCCAATAAAGGAGTCGTAGCCTATAACATGCAACAACAGTTGCTGTATGAATTCGGATACACAGATGACAGCCATGGTGTTCCCCAGGGTATCATCTGCTCTATTGGTGAGTGCCGTGATGGTGCTATCATTGTCTATGAGGACGGAAGAATCGTGTGCTGCGATATTATGCACCAACAGCATACGGTATGGGCTTCTGAGCATATTGCGCAACAAAACCTACGAAAGAGTTCTTCCCTAAAGGTCTTTGCCGACCAGTCGGACAATGTCTGGCTCTATGGTCAAGGAACGCTGATGCTCTACAACAAAAGCACAAATGTATGGAACACCACCATCGGCAACAGTCTCGGACTGACAGGCGTAGCCGTAGACCATAGTGTGAACGGCATGGCTGGCGACAACAATGGTAACATCTGGATAGGAACTGACCGAATGGGACTCATCCGCATGGATGTGAACACCTATGAGACGGAATCCATACAGCCCCATAACGGAAGAAACACCCAATCCTTGCAGGAGACGATTGGTGTCCAGAGCGTTTATGTGGATGACACCGACCTGCTATGGATTGGAACGGAGAAGTCGGGTGTTGCCTTCTACGGAGACAATATCTATAAGTTCCAGGCATCCTTCAATGGAGACATCACCGCTATTGCCCAAGACGCAGAAGGGAATATCTGGTATGGAACAAACGACAAGGGTGTGATAGGTTATGAAGGACCTCTGGCAAGCCAGAAAGTATCTTGCATGGAGACAACCCCAGACGGAAGTATATGGGTCGGCTCCAGACAAAATGGTCTGACCCGCATCAAAGGCGGCTCCTCATCCATCTTCTCCGCTGCCAGGGACAGTATGAAGACGCTGATTGATGATCATATCAACGCACTATCTAAGGATAACAGCGGAAACCTCTGGATTGCCACGAACGGAGGACTTCAGGTGTATAATCCGAAGATGAACACGTTCTCCTCCTACACCCGTGAGAACGGTATGCTGAACACCAACAACATCACCAGCCTTTTCTACGGAAAGAACAACACGTTGCTTATCGGTACCTCTGAGGGAATGATGATGCTGAACCTGTCTAACCGTGAGAAAACAATTCTGACGGGTAATAGTTCCAACCTCAAGACCTTCACGAACAACTATATCACACAGGTCTATGAGGACTCCCGAGGTCTCATCTGGATTGGAACACGTGAAGGACTGAATGTCCTAAACACCACTACCGACTCTTTGAACTATATCACAGAGAAGAACGGACTCTGCAACAACTCCATCTGCGGTATAACAGAAGATATAAACAATAACATCTGGGTGACTACCAGTAATGGTATCAGCCGCATTGTGGTACAACGTAACAGGGAAGAGGGAACTTTCGGATACGGACTCTACAACTACGACACCAGCGACGGTCTACAAAGCAATGAGTTCAACGCAGGTGCTATCCTGACAAAATCAGACGGCTCCGTACTCTTTGGAGGACTGTATGGTGTCAACTGGGTAAGGAATGGAAAGAAAGAAGACCAAAACAGCCTGCCTCGTGTGATGCTGACACAACTTTTTGTCGGAGAAGAGGAGATTCTAGTGGGACACGACTATGAGGGAAATGTCATCCTCCCGCAAGCACTCAATGAGAGTAATAAGATTGAACTGAAGAACAAGCAGAACTCCTTCACCATCAAGTTCGCTGCAGGAAACTACAACCAAGGCGAGCGCCTGCAATTCATGTACTGGATGGAAGGACGCGACCACGATTGGCGCAATGGTGACGCATTGCTCCATGGAGTAAGATTCCGCAACCTAAGCAGCGGCACCTATACCTTGCACGTCAAGGCTGTCAGTGCTGACGGCGCTGTTAGTAATCAGGAGCGCAAACTGGAAATCACCATTGAGCGTCCATGGTGGCTGACATGGTGGATGCTTTCCGTCTATATGCTTGTTGCCATCGTCTGTCTGATTCTTTGGCGCTTTGGCTTCAAGAAAGTCAAGAACTACATGACGAGAAAGCGTTCGGTCGTTGATGAGTTGAAACGTCAGCGTGAGGAGATCAAGATGACCAGTGACGAACTCCGTCAGCCAATGGCACGCATGACAAGTATCATCAGCAGCCTTGCCGAGAAAGAGAGAGACTTGGAAGGCCGTGAGCAACTGAACTCTCTCCACTTCCAGATGTTACAGGTCATCACCCGTATCTCAGAGATGCAGACCATCGTGGAGAACCCAGAGGCAAAAGCGGAGTCTACCGTCAAGGATCGCCTCGAACTTAACGACAAAGGCGAGATCAGTGTACCTGCCCTTGCCGCTTCCTCCGCAGAGTTGACATCTAAGATCCAACCTCTGCGACTGGACAAGAAGACACAGAAGTTCATTGTGGTATTCATTGACAGCAATCAGGAGTTCAACAACTTCATGAATGCCCACCTACGTGAGGTCTATGATTTCCATGTCTATGATGACATCAGACCAGCCATGCAAGATATTGAGGCGATGAGGGCAGACCTGGTCATCTGTAAGCAAGAGATGAAATACATGACGGGTAGCGAACTGTGTAATAAACTGAAGTCGAATCCTATGACTCAGAAGATCAAGTTTGTGCTCATGACAGATGTGGTATTGACCCCTGAGATGATGAGTGATATGAATATCACGTTGGCAGCAGACGACTATCTTGCCAAACCGTTTAATGTCCAAGAGGCTGTCATGCGCTTCAACAAACTGATGGGATTAGGTCCTGTTGAGATGGAGCAGAACACCATTGAAGGACGTGAGACACGTATGTTGGAAGGTCATAACGCTAGCATGACTACTGCGACGATAGCCTATGACGATATTCAACAGACTTCCGATCAGGCAGGCGAAACAACAGAAGCCAATGCTACGGGAACCCAAGAACCAACAGCAAACACCCCAGCCAAACAAGGTGGCGCATTAGCGCAGCAGTTCTATGGAGAGGACGAGACCATCGGCAACTACTCGTTGAACAACATGATGGACCGACAGTTGATGAAGAATGTAGAGCAATATGTCCTTCAGAATATGAGTCGTGGTCAGATTAGTCTGGAGGAAATGGCAACAGCAATGGGTATGGGACGTGTCCCCTTCTTCCATAAAATTCGCAATATCACGACGAAGACCCCGGCGGAGATTGTCCGTGAGATCCGACTGAAGCATGCCTGCATGCTCTTGACTAGGACTAATATCAACATGAGTGAACTTGCCATTAATATTGGTTTCTCTACCGCAGAGAACTTCATCAATATCTTCAAGGAGAAATATGGCATGACTCCTCTGGAATATCGTCTAAAGAACAAGAAGTAAAATGACGCGACTCATCACCTTCGCATTATTGATAATCCTCTCCCAATCAGCGAGTGCTCAAACGAGTGACTCGCTGATTGTGCGTACTCTCCGTTCTAAGAATATATCTTTCTCCGATAATAACAGTGTGACACTACTCATGTCTGGACAGGAAAAGTTCGACGACATGTTCTGTGCCATCCGACAGGCGAAGAGCAGTATTCATCTGGAATATTTCAATTTTCGCAACGACTCCATCGCATCCTTGCTATTCGATATCCTCAGGGAGAAACGCAAAGAGGGTGTGGAGGTTCGTGCCATGTTTGATGGTTTTGGCAATGACTCCAATAACCAGCCACTGAAGAAATACCATCTGAAAGCGTTACGTGACGACAGCATCCAGATTGTGGAATACGATCCCATCCGTTTCCCTTGGGTGAATAAGATTTTCGGACGAGATCATCGGAAAATCGTCGTCATCGATGGACAGATAGCCTATACTGGTGGTATGAATGTTGCCGATTATTACATCAAAGGCACAGAGCAGGTGGGTGAATGGCGGGATATGCACTGCCGGATAGAAGGCGACGCTGTCAATGAACTGCAAAAGATTTTCCTGAGAATATGGAACCGTGTGACAGGAGAGAATGTCCATGGCATGAAATACTATCGCGGAGGCACATTGACAAAGTTTGAGGGTCTGAAACCAGACACCACATATACCAAAGGGAAGAAAATGGTGGGCATCATCACCCGAGAGCCTTACCGGACTCCCAAAATCATGCGTGAGTTCTACATCAACGCCATCGACCAAGCACAAGACTCTATTAAGATCATCAATCCCTACTTCACGCTCATTCCCAAAGTCACACGAGCATTAACGAGAGCCATCCGACGAGGTGTGAAGGTGGAGATCATGCAGTCGGCAAAGAGTGACATCCCACTGACACCCGACTGCGCTTACTACCAAGCACATAAACTGATGAGACGTGGGGCCATCATCTGGATGTATGAGCCCGGCTTCCACCACTCTAAGATCATGATGGTCGACGGACGCTATTGCACCATAGGCAGCACCAATCTTGACGCACGTAGTCTGAAGTGCGACTTTGAGCAAAACGCTGTCATCATCGACAAGGCGACGACCAGAGAGTTGGATGAGATGTTTGCCCGTGACACCAGAAAGAGTTTCCTCTTGACAGAGGAGTCATGGAACGAGTTCCGCACCCCATGGCAGAAGTTCCGTGGTTGGTTTGCCCATCTGCTAGCCCCATTCCTTTAGTCCTTATGCAGCGCAATACCGTTATCTCTATCTGTAAGGCACTCGCCATCATCCTCATGGTGATAGGACATGCTGACGCCCCTGACGCGGTCAGCAAGTTTCTCTATGAATTCCACATGCCGGTATTCTTTATCACAGCAGGCTATTTCTTCTCACTACGCTATCTGAACGATGAAGCCACCTTTGTGAAGAAACGCCTCAAGGGACTCTATGTGCCTTTTCTGAAATGGTCGGTGTTCTTCTTGGTTATCCACAATTGGATGTTCGACCTCGGCATTCTCAATGAGCAGTATGGCAACTGGAGCGGTGGCGTGACTCACCCCTACTCCTGGCACCAGATGCAACAGAACCTATGGAACATGGTGACGGCAATGGGTGGTTATGACCAGTTCCTTTGTGGCGCCTTTTGGTTCTTCCGAGGACTATTAGTGGCAAGTCTCGCGTACCTTATTATATATAAGGGCATCGACTTCTTAGCAGGACGCTCCCCAAAAGCCGCTCCCCATCGAGAACTGATTGCCCCAGTGGGTGTCTGCATACTCATGCTGTTGCTGGCTGCTTGGAAGACCTCCGAAGGGCTGCGTATCATCACCCTCATACAGGGTGGTTATCGGGAAATCATGGGAACCTTCTTCTTTGGAGTGGGCTTCCTTTTCCACAAATGGGAGAAAAACTACAGGATATCATGGTGGATGACACTGGTATTGGCTGTCGTCGTGTACCTGTTCTCCCAATACCTGACGGCGAATATGAACTGGCGGTCGTCGTTCGTCCAATTTGTCAGCCTGCCCATACCAGCCATCTGTGGTTTCTTGATGACTTATAATATCGCGCACTACCTGAACCGACATGAAGGAGTCGTGAAGCGCTTCCTTGTATACTGCGGTGACAATACCCTACCTGTTTTTGTCTTCCATATCATCAGTTATAAGGTGGTGAGTCTGTTGAAAATCGCCTATTATGATCTTGACTTCGCACAGATAGGATGCCACATGGTTATCCATGAACATGCCAAGGAAGACTTGTTCTGGATTCTCTATGCCATCGCAGGCGTAGGTATTCCATTAGGATGGACGTGGTGCTACCAGCAAATCAAGAGAAGACAGCCGCATACATCAGTTTGACCTGTGTCTCACTGATACCATATTCCTCCAGCAATTCCCGATCAAAACTGAAGAAGGTCATATCCACCTTCCCTGCAGTGACATACTTCCTGATACTGTCGATAGCCTCATCTGTCCTGCCTGAGACCCAACAGCAATAGCCGTTGTTCATCCAATCCTCGGCAAGGACTTTTTCTTTGGACACCAATTTCTGGTATATCTTACCTGCCTGCTCTGTCTGGTGGGTAAAAAGCAATGTCCAGGCAAGCACCCGGTTTACCTGCTCATCATCTGGATGCTCGTAATTCAGGCGATACAATATCTTCAATGCCTCCTCATAATCTTTGAGATTAACCAGACAGACAGACTTGTTCAATAGAAAACTGCTCTTGTCGGGGTGCTTCATGAGCAATTCATCATAAGCCTCTAAAGCATCCTCGTAGAGTCCATTGTTAAACATCTCACGGGCATATCCTTGCAAAGCCTTCTCATTATCAGGCTCCAACTCCAAGGCTTTTACATACATTCCCGACCACATATAATATTCTACGGTATGATGGTCGTCACTGTAGGAGTCCAGTAAGTGCAGGGCATTCCGCTCTAACTTCTGTCGTTTCAATAGTCGTACGATATGATCCTTATAGGGCTCTAAAGGAGACCCTGTAAACAACCACAGACTGAAGAACTCACAACGTCCCAGTTCGTTGTGGGTGATATCAAAGGGATTCTCAAACTCCTGACGGTTAGGATATAAGCGGAAGAAGCGGTACAGATCCATCAAGTAGGCACGACGATAAAACGCAGGAGTCTGCAACTCTTCCTTGGGAAGTTCTCCTCCCATAGAGGCCTCCCCTCTCTCCAGCATCTTACGCATCCCTTCCGGTATACGCTCTATCACTTGTTGGAAAGCAATGACGAAGGAATATTTGTCACTATCGCAGAAAGGTCCCGTACTCATCATCTTCTCCACAAACTTATTCTCTTTCAACCTGCCAAGGAAATGCTTAATATCCGGATGGTCGACATAAAAGGGTACCAACCAGTTGCTGATATCATAGAAGAACGGGAAACGCTTCATCTGAGAGAAACCGCCAAAGTAGATATCCGACCCTTGCTTCTGCATATTCATCATCTGCCCAAAGGAGGCTTCCAACTTCTCCATACGCTCCTCCGAAGCCTCAGGATGCAGGATGTCTTCCACCGGATCCTCTTCTTTCTCCTCTATACCAAAACGATTAAACTGTAAGTTGTTGTTCTTGATAATGTCGGGGATAATCTCCTGCTGAATGGTATGTGTGTCTTTCTCCGCATTGAGGCAATACACCAGTTGCATCTGCAACTCAGTCAGTTCCTCACAGACCTGTTTTGACGACAACAGCGACAGCACCAACTCCTCCTGCTCGGGATAGACATGACGCATCTCTTCCCTCATTGCCAATACCCAACCTACCAAGGCTCGCTGACGGACTTTCTCCTCTTGGGAACGACGATAGACATTCACCAATGTGCGGAACTTGGCGATATCATATTGATTCAGAAGTGCTAAAGTGACAGCAGAAACCAACAACTGCTGGTCGTTACCATCTATCGTTGGCGAGAGCAATATCTCCTCGAAGTCATGTCCTACTCCATCCGACCACATACGGGAAGTCAGGACATAGCAGAACAGGTTGTTCATCTGTATTTGATGGTCTTTATACAACTGCAACCGTTTCTCGTCCCGCACGGTCTCCATCTCCAGTTCGAGCATGGCGACATCACTCACGAAATCCTCCATCTCCTTGCGGATGTCAGTCAATGACCAGTCTTGTCGCTCTATCCTTACCCTGCTATAAATACCAGCCAGTGTGGGATGGGAGAGCGTATGATGATAGGAGGCGACATTTCCATAGAGCACATAGACACGCTGCAACAGATGTTGGTATAGTTGCTCTAACTGTGGGTCTTTCACACCACGTCGCCAATAGTCCACCATCAACTCATATTCTGCCTTGATACCGTTCAGCCGCTCTAAGGTCTGCTGCTGTGGATAAGCGGCAAGATAAGTCTCCATCTCAGCAATGGCAAGACCGACATTCCCAAACCGCAACTCATTGGCTACACGTTGTAACTGAAGTGCTGTACCTGTCATCTTCTATTTCTTATTAAGCCATTTCTCTGCACGATCAATATCCTGCTGACGAGGACCGATGGCATGTTGGAATTTGATATCCTTAGGCAACGAGTCGACGACAGCAAGTGACACGCCACACTTTGTCGACACCAAGTCACGATAATGGCGGATACCTTTCTTATTGATGGAGTCACAAGCCGCATTATAGGCTTTTACAAACAAGTCTAACTGCTTATGCCGCTCAGGACGGCGCATCTCCTTCTCACGGAAGACGATAACACCTAACTGGATGTCCTGCTTACGGGAATCCAACACAACAGGATTCTTTGCCAGACGAGCCATCGTCGCTTGTGGCTCTGGAAAGAACAGCGCATCCAACTCATTATTCTGTAACATCTGCATCCGAACGTCCAAGTCGTTGATCTGAACACGGAAAAGGTGCTCTTCTCTCAGTTTCACGGAATCGACGATCAAGTCACATAACAGATCGGTAGCGGAGAAACGGGTCATTGCCACCATCTTATCATCCAACTGTTTCAACTGATGGATACGTGAGTTCTTATTGGTGATCAGTTGCCAATAAGTATTAGTAGCAGCCACATAACGTAAGGAGGTGCCGCCTTTCGTGATTCGCAAAGCCCTCACTAAATCTATCACCCCACCTTCCACACGCTGACGCAGCAAAGCGGTATCACAATCTATATGCGCCTTGAAGGGCTTCAGACGAACACCACCATTCAAGGTATCAAACAACTGTTCTTGTTCTGCGACATACAGAGGCAGGCAGTCCAGCGTTGGCATCACGGCTATCTTCAGCGCCGCCGAGTCCTTACGCAATATTTCCCTACGCTGTTGACGGGTGATGCGTTTCGTCTCCTCATAGGATTGTCCGCATGCCACCAACAGCATCACAGCGATGATCGTATAGAGTATCTTCTTCATAATTTGACTGCAAAAGTACGGAAAATCTTGCAGAAGTGCAAATATTTTAGTACTTTTGCATCATTATGGCAAAGGACAAGGTAATGTATGTCTGCTCCAACTGCGGACAGGAGTCAGCGAAATGGATTGGGAAATGCCCAGCATGCGGACAGTGGAACACTTTCAAAGAGATTAAAGTAGCAGACACCAAGAAACAGGTGGTTGCAACATCCGCTGCCGCATCAGCCGGTAGACAGTTGCGGGAGAACAAGGTTTTACGACTAAGGGATATCTCTGCCCATGACGACCCCCGCATTGACATGCATGACGAGGAGTTGAACCGTGTGCTGGGAGGTGGACTGGTGCCAGGAAGCATCGTCCTCTTAGGCGGAGAACCTGGCATCGGTAAGTCTACCCTCTCCCTCCAGACCATGCTCAACTTGCCAGAAAAGAAAGTCTTGTATGTCAGCGGTGAGGAGAGTGCCCACCAACTCAAGATGCGTGCCGAGCGTCTCACTGCCTCCCCTCAACAGGGGAGGTTGGAGGGGGCAGACAATTTCCTTATCCTTTGTGAGAACTCCCTTGAGGCGATCTTCGAGCATATCAAGGAGGTGCAGCCTGAGTTGATTATCATCGACTCTATCCAGACTATCTCGACAGAGGATGTCGAGTCATCTGCTGGCAGCATCGCACAAGTGCGTGAATGTGCCTCCGCCCTGCTCCGCTTTGCCAAGACCAGTGGGGTACCAGTCATCCTGATTGGGCATATCACAAAAGAGGGAACGCTCGCTGGTCCGAAAATCCTAGAGCATATCGTCGACACCGTCATCCAGTTTGAGGGCGACCAACATTATATGTATCGCATCCTGCGCAGTATCAAGAACCGCTTCGGCTCCACCTCTGAGTTAGGTATCTATGAGATGCAGCAGACAGGACTCCGACAAGTCAGCAACCCCTCTGAGTTGCTATTGACAGAAGACCATGACGGACTCAGTGGGGTCGCCATCAGTTCGGCGATAGAAGGGGTACGTCCTTTCTTGGTAGAGACACAGGCACTGGTCAGCAGTGCGGCATACGGCACGCCACAACGCAGTGCCACCGGTTTCGACCAACGCCGGCTGAACATGCTGCTTGCCGTGCTAGAGAAGCGAGTGGGCTTTAAACTGATGCAGAAAGATGTCTTCCTGAATATCGCTGGAGGGTTGCGGGTTACGGATATGGCGATGGACCTCAGTGTCATTGCCGCCGTCCTCTCCTCGAATGTCGACACTCCCATAGAAAGCGGTTGGTGTATGGCTGGCGAGGTAGGACTAAGTGGCGAGGTACGTCCTGTCGCCCGTATCGAGCAACGCATCGCTGAGGCGGAGAAACTTGGCTTCAACCATATCATCATTCCTAAATACAACCTCTCTGGACTCAACCGTAAGAAGTTCAAGATAGAACTCATTCCCGTCCGCAAAGTAGAGGAGGCTTTACGTGCTTTATTCGGATAATCATATATTTTCCGTTATTTTATTATTATTATTTATTATGTACAAACCAAATTTCAATCAGCGCAAGGCAATCCGCTTCCATCATTTTACCAGGAAGGGATATGCCCTCTTTGCCTGTTTGGGACGTGTGGTGACTATTGGCGTGCTGAGTATAGCGACACTGACTTCTGCAAGTGCCGCTATTGATGACAAGAGCACAACAGAGACGGTTACCACTAACGATGACCAGACGGACAAAGAAGCGACCTTGGATGACGTGGAAGTCACAGGGTCACGCGCACCGCTTGCATTAGGGCAAGCAGCGAGAATGGTCACTGTACTGAGCCGTGACGAGATTCAAGCGGCGCCAGTACAAAGTATTAACGATTTGCTGAAATACGCAGTTGGCGTAGATGTCCGCCAACGAGGACCTATTGGTGCTCAGACGGATATCGGTATCCGAGGGGGAACGAGTGAGCAGATAACGATTCTGCTCAACGGCATTAACATCTGTGATCCGCAGACCGGACACAATGCCTTCGATTTCCCCTGTGACATCGCGGATATTGAGCGTATTGAGGTATTAGAGGGTCCAGCAGGACGTGTCTATGGCACTAGTTCCCTGATGGGAGCGATCAATATCGTGACAAGACAGGCAGACAAGAGCAGTGCCGATGTGCATTTAGAGGGTGGTTCCTTCGGCTACCTCTCCGCAGGAGGGCGCATCAATGCTCACTCGACGGCTTTCGCCAACCAGTTCTCTGCCTCCTATACCCGTAGCGATGGCTACAGCCGTTCCAAGACTGGTAGTCTGAACAGCGACTACGATGGTGGGAAGGTGTTCTACCAAGGACAATACCAACAGGAAGGAATTCTATTGAACTGGCATGCTGGGCTATCCACAAAGGGCTTTGGCTCAAATACCTTTTACAGTGCCAAGTTTGACGAGCAGTTTGAGAAGACCGTCAAACTCTATACGGCATTGCAGGGAGAGGTCACGACAGGCAAATGGCACTTCCGCCCTGCCATCTATTGGAACCGTAGTCACGACCGCTTCGAACTGATTCGCGGGTCGGAGGAGAAAGTACCTTTTAACTATCATCGCACGGATGTCTTTGGCATCAACCTCAACAGTTATTTCGACTGGATGGCAGGACGTACGGCATTAGGGGCTGAGTTCCGCAATGAGGATATTGTCAGCACCAACCTTGGCGAGCCTTTGTCCGATCCGTTCAGCCACTACAAAGTAGGACTGAATCGCTCAAACCTGTCGTTCCATCTGGAGCATAATATCCTGCTCAAGCGATTCACCTTGTCAGCGGGCTTCATCGCTGTGAAGAACACGTGGAATGAGATGCCGTTTAAAATCTATCCGGGTATTGACGCCAGTTATCGTATCGGCACTAACTGGAAGGTATACGCCTCCTATAACTCATCATTGCGCATGCCATCCTTCACTGAACTATACTATAGTGTAGGCGGTCATAAAGCGGACAAATACCTGAAACCCGAGGAACTACGAGCCCTTGAGGCTGGTGTTAAATACCAGTCACATGCCTTCACAGCCTCAGCAAGTGTCTTCCACGACCATGCACGCAATATGATCGACTGGGTGATGGATACCCGTGAGACTGATGCCGTCTGGCAGAGTGTCAACCATACGAAGGTGAACACGCTCGGCTTCGAGACAAACGCGACGCTAACCGCCAACCGCTTTACACTGGATTTAGCCTATTGCTACCTGCATCAGGACAAGGACGTGGAGGATTATCTGCAGTCGCAATATTCCTTGGAGTATCTGCGTCACAAACTGAGTGCCTCCCTGCTGTTGCATCTCATCAAGCATCTTGACCTCGTCGTCAAATATCGCTACCAAGACCGCATGGGCTCCTATACCAATATCGATGGCGAGGTTTGTGACTACCACCCCTACTCCGTGGTGGACACCCGTCTTAGTTGGAATGCCGACACCTATTCTATATATATAGAGGGTAACAATCTGACCAGCAAACGGTATGTAGACTACGGTAATGTGCCACAACCAGGATGCTGGTTTGTGGTAGGGACAAGATTCCTGTTTCAGTAAATTCAGTAGATTTACTGAGTAAATTCAGTTATTTTATTAAGTAAATTCAGTGGATTTATTGTGTAAATTCACTGAATTTACTTTTATACCCTTGTCTGTTTACCTACGCTAAACAGAAGTCGAGGTCGTTGGTAAGTTGCTCCTTATCTAAGTGCTGCCCAATGAACACGAGTTTCTGCATACGGTCGCCATACTGCTCATCCCAGTCACGACGCAGTTTCTCATCCTGCGCCATCATCACACTGAGTTGCTCTTTCGGCATGGTGGCATACCATTGTCCCGCATTACGCAATGACACCTGTCTGCCTGCCTGCTCGAATACGTAGCAGATATCCTCCTCGCCCTTGAAATAGCAAATGCCCTTGGCACGGATAATACTCTTGGGCCACTTACGGGCAACAAACTCGTCGAAGAGTCCGAGGTTCAAAGGACGGCGGGCGTAGTAAACAAAAGTACCGATACCATATTCCTCTGCCTCGCCTTCATCATGGTGATGATGGTGGTGGTGATGATGATCATGGAGATGGTCGTCGTGTTCATCATCATCGGCGTCGTCGTCATCGTCATGATGATGCTCATGCTCTTCCTCCTCGTCATGGTCGCCCTCCAGTTCCTGAATCCATGCGGCAGAAGTGGCGACCTCCTCGAAGTTGAACTTCTCGGTATGGATAATCTTCTCTAAGTCAACGTTACCATAATCACACTCGATGATGTCAGCCTTGGGTTGGATGGTGCGGATAATCTCCTTCACCTTGCCCAGTTCCTCCTTCGACACCTCCGATGCCTTGTTGAGCAGGATGATGTTACAGAACTCTATCTGCTGGATGACGAGGTTCTCGATATCCTCCTCATCGATATTCTGACGCAACAAGTCGTTGCCACTGGCAAACTCGTCACGCATTCTGAGAGCGTCGACCACCGTCACGATACAGTCTAACTGCAGATAGCCGTCAGCCACATACTCCGGACCCAGGGAGGGAATGTTACAAATCGTCTGTGCGATAGGTGCGGGCTCACAGATACCGCTCGCCTCTATCACGATATAGTCGAAGCGGCGCATACGGGTGATGTCTCGCAACTGCTCCACCAGGTCCATCTTCAGCGTACAGCAGATACAACCGTTCTGCAGTGCCACGAGACTGTCGTCCTTCTGACCTACCACGCCGCCCTTCTCGATCAGGTCGGCATCAATGTTCACCTCACCAATATCATTCACAATGACAGCGAACTTAATACCCTGCTGGTTCTGCAGAATACGATTCAGCAAGGTTGTCTTACCACTGCCCAGATAACCTGTTAGCAGCAATACGGGAATATTCTTTATCTCCATTTTTCTTCGTTTTTTTATTTGGATGTGCAAAATTACATGTTTTCTCCGAATTTTGCAAACTCCGCCTTACATTATTAAATATGGTACGCAAAAAAACATTAAACATTAAACATTAAACATTAAACATTATAGGTTTTTTCGTATCTTTGCATTCGATTCTGAAAGTACAACATTTTAATAATACAAAGCATTATGACAATCAATGAATTCAACTTTGCCAGTAAGAAGGCAATTGTACGTGTAGACTTCAACGTACCCCTGGACGAGAATGGAAAGATTACTGACGACACCCGTATCCGTGGCGCCCTGCCCACCCTGAAGAAAATCCTCAATGACGGTGGTGCTACTATCATCATGAGCCACATGGGCAAGCCCAAAGGAAAGGTGGACATGAAGAAATCTCTGGGTCAGATCCGTGAGGCTGTGGAGAAGGCGTTAGGCGTTCCCGTTGCTTTCGCTCCTGACTGTGCCAAGGCTCAGGATGCCGCTAAGGCTCTGAAGATGGGTGAGGCATTGTTGCTGGAGAACCTCCGCTTCTATCCTGAGGAGGAAGGCAAGCCCGTTGGTGTCGAGAAGGGTACTCCCGAGTACGACGAGGCAAAGAAGGCTCTGAAGGCTTCACAGAAAGAGTTCGCCAAGACACTTGCCTCTTATGCTGACTGCTACGTGATGGACGCTTTCGGTACCGCTCACCGCAAGCATGCCTCTACCGCTGTCATCGCTGACTATTTCGACGCTGACAACAAGATGCTCGGTCTGCTGATGGAGAAAGAGGTTACAGCCGTTGACAACGTGCTCTCTAACATCAAGCGCCCCTTCGTTGCCATCATGGGTGGCTCTAAGGTATCCTCTAAGATTGGTATCATCGAGAACCTGCTCGGTAAGGTCGACAAACTCATCCTCTGTGGTGGTATGACCTATACTTTCTCAAAGGCTCACAATGGTGAGATTGGTGACTCTATCGTGGAACTCGACAAACTGGATGTTGCTCTCGGCGTAGAGGAACTTGCCAAGAAGAACGGCGTAGAACTCGTTCTGGGTTCTGACTGTACTGCTACCAATGGTCTCGACTTCGGCACCATGACCGTTAAGCCTGGCGCA
>JAFTGH010000007.1 GCA_017458005.1 Prevotella sp.
TATATAGTATATATAATATATATAATAATAAAATATATACATAAAATATGCAGATAAATGTATTTTCGAAAAAGGGAAACTGTAATCTGTAATGTAATGCTACCCAATCACGCATATTGTAAAGTCTCTCCGCAATAGTCTCTAATAGGGTACTCCAATATCTAGAGCACCCCTACTCCAGATATCGGAGTCAGGCACTGGAGATATCGGAGTCAAGCACTCCAGACATCGGAATAAGGGACTCCAGATATCGGAGTAAACTTTCAACAATCGTTAATAATGGATGAAAAATATGGGAAATTGGGCAAAAACCCCTATCTTTGCAAACAAAATATGATATTTACATTCAAAAACATATTAGACTTATGAGTTGCCAAAGAAATTAGGAATCAAATAAACAATACGAATGATGAAAAGTTTTGGATCAAAGCCGTGGATTCTTCCACAACCTGTACTGATTATCGGTACTTATGACAAAGAAGGTAAACCCAATGCCATGAACGCTGCTTGGGGAGGACAATGGGATATGCACGAGATCATGATCTCACTCGGTTCGCATCAGACCACAGACAATCTCAGTGAGAACGATGACTTCACTGTAGCCTTTGCCACTACTGAAACAATGGTAGCGTCTGACTATGTTGGCATCGTTAGCGGGAGAAACACGCCCGACAAGATGGAGAAGGCTGGTTGGAGTGTCGAGAAGGCTCCCAATGTGAATGCACCCGTATTCAAGGAGTTTCCGATGACGTTGGAGTGCCGTGTAAAGGAAAAGATAGACGAGAGTGAGACAGGCTATTTTCTGGTTGCGGAAATCGTCAACATACTCTGTGATGAGAAATACCTTGCACCTGATGGCAATCCTGATGTGGAGAAAATGGAGATTATCACCTACGATCCCGTACACCATACTTACATTCAGTTAGGGAAAACTGTGGGAAAGGCATTTTCAGACGGTAAGCAGTTGAAATGAACTATAGTAAAGACATTTATCTTGCTGGAGGTTGTTTCTGGGGAACAGAGCATTACTTCAAGCAGATTGAGGGTGTTGTGGAAACGTCAGTGGGATTTGCCAACGGACATACAGCAGACCCGACTTACAAGGAAGTCTATACAGACACCACTGGCTATGTAGAGACAGTGCATGTAAAGTATAACCCTGATGTGGTCAGCCTGGAATTCCTATTACAGATGTTCTTCAAGGCAATCGATCCTACCAGTCTCAACAAGCAGGGGCATGATGAGGGGACTCGCTATCGTACCGGCATCTATTACACCAATGCCGAGGACCTGCCCATTATCGAGAAGGTCTTTGGTGAGGTGCAGAAGGAGTATCAGGAGCCTTTGGCTGTAGAGAAGTTGCCTTTGGAGAACTACTATCCAGCCGAAGAGTATCACCAGGACTATCTTGACAAGAACCCTACAGGCTACTGCCATCTGCCTCAGTCACTGTTCGAGTTTGCAAGACAAGCCAAAGAGAACAACACAATTCGTTAAATAGGTCGCAAGCGATATAATGTTAAACATACTTAAAGTTTAAACTAAATCGCTTGCGATATAAAATATTCTCCTTACCTTTGCCGTCGCAACGGCGATGATGCTCACGCTCGACCATTCAAACAAGTTTGATGGTACTCGCTTACTCGCATCATTGTCATCGTGAACGATATAAATAACGATTACAAATAATATTTAGGTATGAAAAAGATTTATGATTTCAAGGCTCTGACGAGCAAAGGAAAAGAGATTGACTTCAATGAGTTTGAAGGTAAGGTGCTGTTGGTTGTCAATACCGCAAGCAAGTGTGGTTTTACTCCCCAGTTCGCTGGATTGGAGGAACTAAACCAGAAGTACAAGGAGAAGGGACTGGTTGTCATTGGCTTCCCTTGCAACCAGTTCAAGGAGCAAGACCCAGGCTCAGACAGTCAGATAGAGGAGTTCTGCCAGTTGAATTATGGTGTGACTTTCCAGATTATGAAAAAAACGGACGTGAACGGTCCTGCCGCAGAGCCCATCTTCGAGTATCTGAAGGAGCAGGCTCCTACTGAGGAGTATCACGGACTGAAGGCAAAGGCAACACACGCCATGCTCAAGAAAATCAGCAAGAGCGTGGAGAAAGACAGCGATATCCTGTGGAACTTCACCAAGTTCCTGATCTCAAAGGACGGTGAGACTATCAAGCGTTATGCGCCCACCACAGATCCAAAGGATTTTGAGAAAGACGTAAAGGAGATGCTTTAAAATGGCTCACACGGAATTACAACTCGACAATCAGATTTGTTTCCGTCTTTATACGGCAGCGCGACTGATCACACAGGCTTACACGCCTATGTTCAACGAACTGGGTATCACCTATCCGCAGTACCTTGTCATGATGGTGCTCTGGGAGGAAGATGCCCTGCCCGTAAATGACATAGCCCATCGGCTGCTGTTAGAGACGAATACGGTCACTCCATTGCTACAGCGAATGGAGAAACAAGGACTTGTCGCCCGTAAGAAAGGGAAAGAGGACAAGCGACAGCAGATTGTCAGTCTGACAAAGAAAGGCAAGGATATGGAGGAGAGAGCCTACCAACTCATACCCGCCGGCATGGGCAAACGACTCTCTTCCTGTCCGCTGATGTTGGAGGACTACCAACAGTTAGCACAAGAACTAGACACATTAATAGACTCACTAAAAAAAGAATGACTTATGAAACGACTCATGATTTTCTGCCTATTGGCAACCGCATGTGTGCTGGGGATCTCGGCACAAGATAAGCACTCCTGCTGTGGCGAATGTGCCAAACAGGACATCTATGACATCAAAGTGAAAGACGACGCAGGCAAAGACGTGTCGCTTGCGGACTATAAAGGAAAGGTGCTGCTGATTGTGAACACCGCCACCCGTTGTGGATTCACCCCACAGTACAAGGAACTGGAGGCACTCTATGAGAAATATCATGCTGAGGGCTTAGAGATCCTTGACTTCCCCTGCAACCAGTTTGGCGAACAGGCTCCTGGCACGATTCAGGAGATACACCAGTTCTGCACGGCAAACTTCGACATCCAGTTTCCACAGTTTGACAAGATTGACGTCAATGGAGCCAACGAGTCACCGCTGTTTACCTATCTGAAACAGCAGAGAGGCTTTGGTGGTTTCGACCTCACTGACCAGACAGGTAAGTTCATGGATGACATGCTACGCAAGAAAGACGCCGAATACGACAAGAATTCAGACATCAAATGGAACTTCACCAAGTTTCTGGTCTCTCGTGACGGACGTGTCCTGAAGCGCTATGAGCCAACAGAGAAGGTGGCTACCATCGAGAGCGACATCTGTGCGGAACTGAAAGCACAATGCGTTAAGAAGTAAAATAATCAAATTGAAGTAATCACAAACATCCGTGTCCCTCTGGCACGGATGTTTTTTTATCAACTTATGTCTTTTTGAGGGGAGAGATTCAACAAAGTTATTATTTTTTTATAAAAAATACTTTTGTTTATAAAATAATGTGTATCTTTGTAACTTGAAAACAATAAAACTACTTAAAAACTACTAAAAAGACATGGTTTACAACGAGATAGGAAAGACTGGAATGCGCGTGTCGAACTTAGGCTTCGGCGCATCCTCATTGGGTGGCGTTTTCCATGGCATCAAGGAAGAAGAGGGTATCCAGGCGGTGTTCACTGCCGTGGAGAACGGTATTAACTTCATCGACGTGTCACCCTACTACGGACACCTGAAGGCAGAGACCGTCTTGGGTAAGGCACTGAAAGACATTCCCCGTGACAAATATTATCTCTCCACCAAGGTGGGACGCTACGGTAAGGATGGAAAGAACATCTGGGACTACTCCGCCAAGCGTGCCACAGAGAGCGTGTATGAGAGCATGGAGCGTCTGAACATCGACTATATCGACCTGATCAACGTCCATGACGTGGAGTTTCAGGGTGATATGGAGGGTGGCTTGCAGAAGGTGGTGGACGAGACACTGCCTGCTCTAGTGGAACTGCGTGACAAAGGCATCGTAAGACATGTTGGTATCACAGACCTGCAGCCAGAGAACCTGCGTTGGGTCATAGAGCATGCACCAGAAGGGACGGTGGAGAGTATTCTGAACTTCTGCCACTATAGCCTGAACGATACGTTGCTAGCAGATTATCTGGGATTCTTCGAGCGTCATGGCGTGGGTGTCATCAACGCCTCCCCCTTCTCGATGGGACTGCTGTCACAACGTGGCGCCCCCGACTGGCATCCTGCCAGCAAGGAACTAAAACAGGCTTGTGCCAAGGCTGCTGCCTACTGTGAGGCACAAGGCTACCCCATCGACAAACTTGCCATCCAGTTCTCTACCAGTATGAATCCCCGCATTGCCACCACCCTGTTCAGTAGTGCCAATCCAAAGAATGTACTGAAGAACATTCAGTACGTGAACGAGCCTATGGATGAGGAACTGGTGAAGAAGGTGCAGGAGATTATCGGTAACCAAATGTTTGTAAGATGGAAAAACTCTTGATCATCGACGCCCACAGTCACCTATGGCTCCAACAGGACACCACCTGGAACGGCTTGGAGATCCGCTCAATGAGGAACGGACGCAGCATGTTCCTGGGTGAGGAGGTGCAGATGGTTCCACCCTTCATCATTGATGGTGTGAACTCCGCCGAGGTCTTCCTGTCGAACATGGACTATGCGCAGGTGGCTGCCGCTGTCGTGGTACAGGAGTTCATTGATGGTATCCAGA
Source organism: Prevotella sp. (assembly GCA_017458005.1). Taxonomy (GTDB): domain Bacteria; phylum Bacteroidota; class Bacteroidia; order Bacteroidales; family Bacteroidaceae; genus Prevotella. The sequence continues at coordinate 4,728 of JAFTGH010000007.1, forward strand.
ACGACTACCTCGCCGATGTGAAGCGTCGTTATCCCAACCGCTTCTTTGTCTGTGGCATGTGCGACTACCTGCATGACGGTTTCTATGAGCAAGCCGAACAGTTGATAACTAACGGACGTTTCGAGGGTATCGCCATCCCAGGGCACCGCCTGCTGGGTCGCCGGCTCACCTCTCCGGAGATGATGCGTATGTTCCACCTGATGGAGCAGAAAGACATCCTCTTGTCTATCACCCTCGCTGACGGTGACCAACAGGTTGCGGAGTTGCGAGAGGTCATCAGTGAGTGTTCCAGCCTCCGTATCGCCATCGGGCATATGGGCATGGCGAATCCCCCACAATCCAACCCATGGGAGAATAAGAGTTGGCGGGAGCAGATATTGTTAGCAAGAAACGAGCATGTCACCATGGAGATGGGCGGCATCACGTGGCTCTATAACAGTGAGTTCTATCCCTACCCTACGGCTATCCGCACGATTCGTGAGGCGGCGGCACTGGTGGGTATGGACAAGATCATGTGGGGCAGCGACTACCCCCGTACCATCACCGCTATCACCTACAGGATGTCGTATGACTTCCTGTTGAAGTCGCAGGAGTTGACAGATAAGGACAAGCGACTGATACTTGGTGAGAACGCCCGTCGCTTCTACCGTTTCGGAGAACTGGTCGAACTACCCTATATCAAGAATATGAGTGAATGAAAGGTAAAAAAGTAAAAAAGTAAGAAAGTAAAAAGGTAAGAAAGTAAAAAGGTAAAAAAGTAAAAAGGTAAAAAAGTAAAAAGGTAAAAAAGTAAATACTAAAACAAATTATAGAATATGACAAACTATCCTAAAATCGGTATCCGCCCCACCATCGACGGTCGTCAGGGGGGCATCCGCGAGGGTCTTGAGGAGAAGACCATGGCACTTGCCAATGCAGTGAAGAACCTGATAGAGAGTAACCTTCGCAATGGTGACGGCTCTAAGGTAGAGTGCGTTATCAGCGACACTACGATAGGTCGTGTCGGTGAGTCTGCCGCCTGTGCCGAGAAGTTCGAGCGTGAGGGCGTAGGCTCCACCATCACCGTCACCAGTTGCTGGTGCTACGGTTCTGAGACGATGGACATGAATCCCTACTACCCCAAGGCAGTGTGGGGCTTCAATGGCACGGAGCGTCCTGGTGCCGTATACCTCGCCGCCGTGCTTGCCGCCCATGCCCAGAAGGGACTGCCCGCCTATGGTATTTATGGTCATGACGTTCAGGACCTGAACGACAATACCATTCCCGCTGATGTCGCAGAGAAAATCCTGCGCTTCGCCCGTGCCGCACAGGCTATCGCCACGATGCGCGGCAAGTCATACCTGTCGCTGGGTAACACCTGTATGGGTATCGCCGGCTCTATCGTCAATGCCGACTTCCTGCAGCAGTACTTGGGTATGCGTACCGAGTATGTATCACTGGTGGAGATTCTCCGTCGTGTCGACTTCGGTATCTACGACAAGGACGAGTTCCAGAAGGCAATGGCATGGGTAGAGAAATACTGCAAGCCCAACGAGGGTCACGACTATAACGAGGACCGCCCGTTGTTCCCTGGTGTGCCTATGACCACCTTCAACGGCAAGGGCAAGGGTAAGAACCGTGAGGAGAAAGATGCCGACTGGGAGTTTACCGTCAAGACGATGATGATTATCCGCGACCTGATGCAAGGCTCAGAGAAACTGTTGCAGATGGGGTATAAGGAAGAGGCTATCGGACATAACGCCATCGCTGCCGGTGTGCAGGGACAGCGCCAATGGACGGACTACAAACCCAACTTCGACTTCCCTGAGTCGATGATGTGTACGTCATTCGACTGGAACGGTCCCCGTGAGGCTTACACTCTTGCCACGGAGAACGACTTCCTGAACGGTATGTCGATGCTCTTCGGACACCTCCTGACCAATCGTGGCGTGATGTTCTCAGACATCCGCACCTACTGGAGTCCAGAGGCTGTAGAGCGTGTCGCTGGCAAGCGTCCTGAGGGCGGTGCCGCACAAGGCTTCATCCACCTTATCAATAGTGGTGCGACGACCCTTGATGCCACAGGTGCCATGTCCGACAAGGACGGTAAGCCCACCATCAAGCCCTTCTGGGAGATGACCAACGAGGACACTGAGGCTTGTCTGAAGGCTACCAGTTGGATGCCCGCCGACCGTGACTATTTCCGTGGCGGTGGTTATTCGAGTCACTTCCTCACCAGAGGAGGAATGCCGATGACGATGCTGCGCATCAACCTGGTACAAGGACTTGGTCCTGTGCTGCAACTCGCAGAGGGATGGACCGTGGAACTAGACCCGAAGACCAACGATATCCTCGACAAGCGTACCGACCCGACATGGCCTACCACATGGTTTGCCCCACGTCTCGACCCCACAAAGGATGCCTTCAAGGATGTCTATAGCGTGATGAACAACTGGGGTGCCAACCATGGCGCTATCTGCTACGGACACGTAGGTGCCGACCTCATCACCCTTGCCGCCATGCTGCGCATCCCTGTCTGCATGCATAACATCGCCGACAAGGACATCTTCCGTCCTGCCGCATGGAACGCCTTCGGCATGGACAAGGAGGGAGCCGACTACCGTGCCTGCGCCAACTTCGGTCCCATATATAAATAAGGTATATTATTAATAAGGTATGAGCAAGAGCAATTCCCTGATAACGAAGGACGGGGTGAGTTATCTCATCCCCTTCATCCTCGTCACGTTCTGTTTTGCGCTCTGGGGCTTCGCCAACGATATCACCAATCCAATGGTGAAGGCGTTCTCCAAGATCTTCCGCATGAGTGTGACAGACGGCACGCTGGTACAGGTCGCCTTCTACGGAGGCTATTTCTGTATGGCGTTCCCTGCCGCCATCTTCATCCGTAAGTACAGTTACAAGGCTGGCGTGCTGATGGGACTGGGACTCTATGCCACGGGCGCATTGTTGTTCTTCCCCTCAAAAGCCATTGGCGTTTACGGCTGTTTCCTGATAGCCTACTTCATCATGACATGCGGACTGTCGTTCCTCGAGACCTCGTGTAATCCCTATATCCTCACGATGGGACCAGAGGATACGGCAACCCGACGACTGAACATGGCACAGTGCTTCAACCCCTGCGGCTCCATCATCGGTATGTTTGTCGCCATGAACTTCATTCAGGCGAGACTCAACCCGATGAGTAGTGACGACCGTGCCCTATTGGGGGATGCGGAGTTTGAGGCGATGAAGGACGCGGACCTGAGTGTGCTTATCTCACCTTACCTAACCATCGGACTCGTCATTGTGGCGATGTTCCTGATTATCCTCTTCGCCAAGATGCCGAAGAACGGTGACCAGAGCCATGACATCCATTTCCTGTCGACCCTGAAGCGCATCTTCTCCCTGAAATACTATCGGGAGGGAGTCATCGCCCAGTTCTTCTACGTAGGTGCCCAGATCATGTGCTGGACCTTCATCATCCAGTATGGTACAAGGGTATTCATGGCTGAGGGCATGGACGAGCAGTCGGCAGAGGTGCTGTCACAGCGTTTCAATATCTATGCCATGCTGTTCTTCATCTGTTCCCGCTTTATCGCCACCTACCTGATGAAGTGGTTGAAGCCCGCCAAGTTGCTTGCCATCTTCGGGGTGCTGGCGATGGTATTCACGGTAGGCGTCATCCTGTTCCAGAACAGGTTGGGCATCTACTGTCTGGTATGCGTCAGCGGCTGTATGTCACTGATGTTCCCCACCATCTACGGTATTGCCCTCGACGGACTGGGTGATGATGCGAAGTTTGGAGCAGCAGGTCTGATCATGGCAATTCTCGGAGGCTCTGTGCTTCCGCCGCTGCAGGCGATGATCATCGATCAGGGTACTGTCTTCGACTCGTTCCCTGCCACCAATGCGTCATTCGTACTGCCACTGGTATGTTTCATCATCGTGACCGCCTATGGTTACAGAATGCATCGAGAAAGAAGTCTATGACAAACGGCTATCAGATAAAGGAATACAAACAGCCCGTCAAGCGCTACTGCCAGACGATGGACCTGAAGGACGACCCTCAGTTGATCGCTGAGTATCGTCGTCGCCACAGTGAGCCAGAGGCATGGAAAGAGATTCTTGACGGCATCCGCTCCGTAGGTATCCTCGAGATGGAGATATACATCCTGGGCAACCGTCTGTTCATGATTGTGGAGACCCCACTGGACTTCGACTGGGACACGGCGATGGCACGCCTTGCCACCCTACCCCGCCAACAGGAGTGGGAAGACTATATGGCACTGTTCCAGCAATGTCGTGAGGGAGCCACCAGTGACGAGAAATGGCAGATGATGGAGCGGATGTTCTACCTATATTAAACATTAAATTCGCTACGCTCAGAAAAATTAAATATAGTAGATTAATATCATATTGAAGATATGAAAGCAATTCAGATTACAGAGCCTTCTGTCATGAAGGTCATCGACATCGCCGAGCCCCAGATGGGCGACGATGATGTGCTGTTGAAAATGAAGTATGTGGGCTTTTGCGGTAGTGACCTGAACACGTTCCGTGGCGGCAACCCCATGGTGAAGATGCCTGTGGTGCCGGGGCACGAGGTAGGAGCCGAGATTGTAAAGGTCGGCAAGAACGTGCCAGAGGGACTGAAGCCCGGCATGGTGGTGACGGTCAACCCCTACACCAACTGTGGCAAATGTGCCTCCTGCCGTAACGACAGGGTCAATGCCTGTGAGCATAACGAGACCCTTGGCGTACAACGCTGGGGAGCCATGTGTGAGTATCTCGCCCTGCCTTGGGAGAAAGTGATTCCCGCAGGACTGCTGACGCCACGCACCTGTGCCCTGATCGAGCCGATGAGCGTGGGCTTCCATGCCGTCAGCCGTGCCCAAGTGACTGATATCGACGTGGTGATGGTCATTGGTTGTGGTATGGTCGGAATGGGTGCCGTGGTACGTGCCGCCCTGCGTGGTGCCACTGTCATTGCCGCAGACATTGACGATGAGAAACTAGCCCTCGCCAAAGAGATGGATGCCAGTTATGTGGTCAACACCAAGACGGAGGACGTGCATGCCCGTCTGTTGGAGATGACCTCTGGCTTTGGTCCCGACGTGGTGATTGAGGCAGTAGGTAGCATCCCTACCTACCAGATGGCTGTCAACGAAGTCGCCTTCACGGGTCGTGTGGTTTGCATCGGCTATGCCAAGACCGAGGTGTCCTTCCAGACCAAGTATTTCGTCCAGAAGGAGTTGGACATCCGTGGCTCACGCAATGCGCAGCCCTCTGACTTCCGTGCCGTCATCCATTACTTGGAGCGTGGCACCTGCCCTGTCGACCGTCTGATCAGTAACGAGGTTGTTCCCGAGGGAGCCCTTGCTGCCATGGAGCAGTGGGCGGCAAACCCAGGCAAGGTATTCCGCATCTTAGTGCATTTCGGATAGTCGTTGATTACTTTTTAATAATAATAACGTCTTTTAAGAAAACTACGACAAAAACTATATGTATCATTTAATAACCTAAGTGTATGAAAAAGAATCATTTATTTACGTACAGTAAGATCTGTACATTAACTCTTGCTGGAGTTAGTGCTCTCTTCCTTACATCGTGCGCTGAGGATGGTTATGACGATGAGTCGTTTGACGGTGGTGTATCTAATACGCAGGTAACATCTATATCTGCTGAGGATATCACGATTACACCCAGTGCCGACGGCAAGTCGCAGACTATCTCTTGGCCTGTTGTAATGGGAGCAGGCGGTTATCGCGTCAATTTGATTGACGTCAGCAATCCTGATGAGCCTATCATCAACGACTCGATCGTTGACGGTTGTACTGTAACAGGTAAGCGTGAGGAAGATGTCAACTACCAGTTGACCATCCAAGCGTTGGGTAATGCGAAGAAGAACAATACCGATTCTCCTGAAGTTACCTCAAAGGCTTTCTCAACGTTCACCCCAACCTACATGACGATTCCCGCAGGCTCGGATTTGAACGAGTGGTTCGCTGCTAACCCAATCCCTGAAGAGGCTATTGGCGAGAATCTGAATTATGACTTGGAGGCTGGTGGCGAGTACACTGTTAGTGCAGAACTTGACTTTGATGCCTATTGGGTAACACTGCGTGCAAACAGCAAGTCGAACCCTGCTACCATCAAATATACTACTGCCGAATCCTGCATCAACTTTGCGGCTCCTTTCAATGCAAAGTATCTGCACTTCGATTGTGCTGCCATGTCGGACAAGAATGGTGTATTTGGCTTCTCTAAGGCACCAACGGCTGCACGTGACGAAGCAACAGGTTTTGTTATTTTCGGTGGTAACACGACCATCGTAAACTGTACCTTTGACAAGGTTAACGGATATTTCTTCTGGGATAACCGTAAAGGACAGAAGGTGGCTGCCGTTCAGTTCCTGATTGACAACTGTGTAGTAGAACTCACACCTCCTGCTGCTCAAAAGGCGGCTGTCATCTGGACTAACAATGGAGGACATATTAACGACTTTACTATCAGCAACTCCACCTTCTATAACCTAACAGAAGGCGACCTCTACTATTTCTACATGGCTGGTGGCTATCGCGCCAAGGATATCGGTCTGGGAGGTGCAGGTACCGACCAAGGTGGACCTGGTAACACCGTAACCTTTAAGAATTCTACTTTCTACCGCATAGGTTTCCATCAGCCAAGTAATGACTGGGGTGAGTGGGGTAACTACAACGGTATGAATGGTAAAGCCGATTCTTTCTGGACTATGACAGATTGCATCTTCTTTGATTGCAGTGCTAAGGGCGGCGTTCCTCGTCGTTTCCTGCATGGTAAGACTTACGCTTCTGATAGTGGCAATGTGACTTTTGCAAATAATACTTATATGGCATACGACGGCTCATTTGACCCCGTTGGTGCCTATGATACTTCTGGTTCTCAGATTGAGGAAGACCCGATGTTTGCAAATCCCGATGCTGCCGACTTCACTATCAGTGGTGCCACACAGGTAGCACGTAAGACTGGCGACCCACGCTGGCTTCCATAATCTCAGATGAAAGGTAAAACATAAAAGAATGAAGACTATGAAAAGATATCTCAAAACCTTATGTCTCAGTTTGATGTTGACATTCTCGGCATCGGCTTTGGCACAGAATCAGACGGTGACGGGTACCGTGCTTGACGAGCAAGGCGAACCTGTTATCGGTGCTACAGTTACGGTGGCAGGAACAAAGACAGCCACTATAACTGACTTTGATGGTAATTATAAGATTTCTGTACCCAAGGGCGCAAAAGTCACTATTTCCTATATTGGTTATATGCCTCAGACCGTCACTCCTGGTGGAACAGTGAAACTGGAAGAGGACAAGCAGAGTCTGGAGGAAGTCGTAGTAGTAGGTTACGGCTCACAGAAGAAGGCTCACCTGACTGGTTCTGTCGCTACTGTTGAGATGGACGACATCCAGGATCTTGCCAACGGTGGACTTGCCAGTTCTCTGAGTGGATTGGTCAACGGTCTTTCCGTCAGTGGTGGTGACGCCCGTCCTGGTGAGAACGCCCGTCTGTCTATCCGTGACGTAGGCTCCATGGGTGACATCGGTTCTACGGCACAACAGCCTCTGTTCGTTATCGACGGCTATATCTATCCTAATGATGTGAAGGTTGGTAACTCCTATCAGAACTTGGGTGCTGAGGCTTTCAACAACCTCGACCCCTCTGAGGTGGAGAGCATCTCCGTCCTGAAGGACGCATCGGCTGCTGTCTATGGTGCTCGTGCTGCCAACGGTGTTATCTTGGTAACCACGAAGAAAGGTAAGATTGGTGCTCCTAGCATCAGTTATAGCGGCTCTATCGGTTTCACGGATGAGGTGGCTCGTCCTAAGATGCTGAGTGCTTATGACTATGGTCGTCTGTATAACGCCGTTACGGCAGCAGACCCCACCAACACCAGCCTCAACCACACCACGGCACTCTTCCAGGCTGACGAGTTGGCTGCGATGAAGAACTTGAACTACGACCTGTTGGACAACTACTGGGAGACAGGTTACACGATGCGTCACGCTGTCAATGTCAGCGGTGCTACGGAGAAGGTTAGTTACTTCGCTGGTGTCACCTATTTCAAGCAGGATGGTAACCTTGGCAAACTGGACTATGACCGTTGGAACTACCGTGCAGGTGTTGACGTGAAACTGAGCAAGTGGCTGACTGCCAACTTAACCGTCAGTGGTGACTATGGAAAGAAGAACAAGCCTCTGGTAAAGGTTGGTGGCTCTGGTGACGAGAAAGACTACAACCTGCTGCTGACCCGTCCACGCTATATTCCTGAGTATGTTGACGAAAACCCCATTCCTGCCTTCGGTGTCAGTGGTGGTATGCGCAACCAGAACCAGTACTACAACTTCAATGTGTTGCAGAACAATGGTGACTACAGCCGTCAGATGACCAACAACTCCAGCATCAACGCCAGTCTGAGTTATGACTTTGGATGGAGCAAGATTCTGAATGGACTGAAACTGCGTTTCTCCTACTCAAAGAGTATTAACAACGACAAGACGAACCAGTATGGTTCTAACTTCACTCTCTACCAGATGACACGTCGCTATGGCTCCGGCAATCACCTCTACACACCAACCAGTGGTGATGACCCCACCTTCGACTATCTGGATCCCTCGAACTTCAACCCCATCACTTGGAACAATGGTAACATGCTGTATCGTACCATGACACGTACGGACAACTACCAGATGAACTTCACGGCACAGTATGCACGTGACTTCGGCAAGCACCACGTCAGCGCCTTGTTCTCTATTGAGAAATCTGAGGCAGAGAGTGAGTACTTGCAGGGACAGCGTGAGAACCCATATCCCTTCACCACAGGTCAGTACAACTCTGCTGATGGTGAGATGACGACAGTCTTCACACGTTCTGAGAGTGGTACATTATCCTATATCGGACGCTTGAACTACGCTTATGCAGACCGTTATCTGTTTGAGTTCCTGCTCCGCTCAGATGCCTCTACCAAGTTCGCTCCTGAGAACTATTGGGGAACCTTCCCTGCTATCTCCGCAGGTTGGGTGATCAGCGAGGAGCCTTGGTTCCAGAACATCAAGGCACTTAAGTGGGTTGACTTCTTGAAACTACGTGTCAGTTGGGGTCTCACAGGTCGTGACAACCTCACCGCTTGGCAGTGGATGCAGATTTACGCACAGGATGCCAACCGTGGTCCTGTCTTCGGTACAGGTGTCAGCAACGACTCCAAAAACCGTATCACCATCAACAAGAACAACTCTGCTGTCAACGAGGATGTACACTGGGATAAGTCATACAAGACCAATATCGGTCTCGACCTCCAGTTGCTGAACCGTCGTCTTGCCATCAATCTCGACTACTATAAGGAGCGCAACCGTGAGATGCTGTTGAATCTCTCACAGGAGATTCCTACCACTATCGGTACACAGACCGCCTCTATGAACGTTGGTGAGATGAACAGTTGGGGTTGGGAACTTGGTATTACTTGGCGTGACAAGATTGGCAAGGACTTCAAGTATCGTATTGGCATTAATACTGGTTACCACGACAATGAGGTGCTCTTCATGGACTGGACCACAGAGTATATCTATCGCCAGATCACGAAAGGTCATCGTACCGACATGGGTAAGTGGGGCATGCAGTGCATCGGTATGTTCCGTAACTTCCAGGATATCGAGGAATACTTCGCAAAATATGGTATCACCTCTTATCTTGGTATGACAAAAGACCAGGTTCGCCCAGGTATGCTGATTTACAAGGATATCCGTGGTGCCCAGCGTGAGGACGGAACCTATGACGGTCCTGATGGTGTTGTTGACCGCGACAACGACCAGGTTCAACTCTCTAACCGCTCTAATCCTTATGGTTTCACCATCAACCTGCATGGCGAATGGAAGGGACTTGCCCTGACCGCACAGTTTGGTGCTTCATGGGGTGGCTATACCACACTGCCTTCTGCTGCCATTGGTGTAGCATCCGGTGCTAATCTCGAGTACTACAACCTGCCTTCTTTCTGGAATCCAGATAACATGTTTGTATATCAGGACATCTACGATGGAAGTGGCAATCTGGTGATGAAGGAGAACCGCATGGCAGAGTATCCTAACCTCGCCTACCAGAGCGTCAACGCTTTGACATCCAGTTTCTGGCGTATCAGTGCTGCCAGCGTACGTCTGAGCCGTCTGACACTTGCCTACACACTGCCTAACCAGTGGTTCAAGGCTGTTGGTATTAAGAATGTCCGTATCAACATTACGGGTCAGAACTTGATTAACTTCTACAATCCGTATCCCGACAAGTTCACTAGTCCTATGGCTGGTACCTATGGCAACTATCCTACGCTGCGTCGCTGGGATATCGGTGTTAACCTGTCGTTCTAACTTAAAAGACTTAAGATTATGAAAAGAACAATTAAATATTTAAGTTTCGGTCTCATGTCCGTTCTGACCTTCACGGCTTGTAGCGACGAGTTCCTACAGGACAAGAAGAACTACGACAACGTAAGCACGGACATGTACAACTATATTGAAGGTGCTAATGGTCGACTCAACGATATCTACGCTTGGTGTCTGCCACAGGCTGGTGACCTGTCGACAGGAACGAACTACCTGTCAATTGCTATAGGTTCCGCAGATATCGCAGGTAAGTCTACAGAGGAGTATTCTGGTTTCAGCGACTTTACTGATCCACAGAAGGCTCTCAGTTCCATGGGATCAACGAATACCGTTCCTGACTACTTCATGGGTGCCCATAACAACATCCAGAATTCTGTCTATGGACGTATCCGTAACATCAACGACTTCATCAAAGGTGTTTCTGAAAGCACACTAAAGGAGGAGCAGAAGGACTTGATGCTGGGGCAGGCATATTTCTTCCGCGCTTGGTGTTACTACAACCTGGTGAAATGGTATGGTGGTGTGCCCATCGTCACTGAGGTATTCGACCCTGTGAAGGACAACTATACCCCACGCTCCTCTGCAAAAGAGTGCATTGAGTTTATTCTCGACGACCTGGAGGAGTCTGCTGAACTGTTGTATGACCAGACCGCCCACGGTGGATGGACTGGTGAGGACTATGGTCGTGTGACTTCTGGTACCGCACTGGCACTGAAGGGACGAGTACTGCTCCTTTGGGCAAGTCCGCTGTTCAACCGTGCTGACGACCAGAGCCGTTGGCAGAAGGCTTACAGCGAGATGAAGGCTGACCTGTCGACGATTAACGCTTGTGGCTATGGTCTCTATCAGACCAGTACAAACGTCAATGGCTCTGACTTCGCTGGTCAGTTCCTGACCTCTGGTATCAATCCTGAGGCTGTCTTCGTTGCCCTGCATAACAACATCGAGGGCGACGGTCTGGACAACCAGAAGAACAACCGCTGGGAGCGTGACATCCGTCCTGCCAACACTGGTGGTGGCGGCAAGGGTGCTGGTCTTGCTATGATCGAGCAGTTCCCCATGGCTGACGGTAAGATGCCAGACCTCTCTGGACTGGCTGACCTGAGTATTGTAGGTGGTCGTACCTATAAGGACACCTATTCTAAGTTGGAGCGCAGTTCATACGCCTATGACGAGGCTGCACCCTACATGAATCGCGACCCACGCTTCTATCGCACCTTCGCCTTCCCTGGTTTCCGTTGGGCTTATCAAGGCGATGCTACTGTCCGTGACTCGCACAATCCTGACTACAATGGTGGTAAGGACTACGTGATTTGGAACTATGTATGGTTTGTCGACAAGAATGATGAGGGTAAGATCGAGAGTGGTAACTCCTTCGGTGCTGACAACCTGCTCACCAGTAAAGTGGGTGTCTATGTTCGCAAGAAGAGCGACGACCTCGACGTAAACGGCTCACCACTCTACCAGTATGTTGGTGCTGACTCCAAGGGTTCTGCTCCTTTCTACTCTGCCGCTCCTCTCATCGAGATCCGCTATGCAGAGGTGCTGCTGAACCTTGCAGAGGCTGCCTGCGGTGCTGGTGAGATGGCTGAGGCTGTCAATTACCTGAAACAGATCCGTGCACGTGCTGGTTATACCGCAGACAACAACTACGGTCTGCAGACCAACCTCTCTAGCGATAAGGCTACCTGTATGAGTGCTATCCTGTATGAGCGTCAGATTGAGTTTGCCTATGAGGGCAAGCGTTTCGATGACCTGCGCCGTTGGATGCTCTTCGACGGTGGCACACTGGTAGAGGGTGCTGGTGACGTGGATCCTGAGGCTCAGCCGTTGCCTTCTAGTTGGAAGGTGACAGGTTGGGGTGGCAACACCTGCACATGGCTCGGCTTCAAGCAGTTGAACGGTCAGCGTCGTGAGAATGTGTCATTCCGTACCGCCGACAAGTATGGCGTAGGTACCACACAGTGGGATGGTGACCCCTTGCTGAATGGTGGCGGCACACGTCCTGACGGTGTTGACTTCCGTCAGAGTGACATTACCACACAGTTGGAGAACCTCCGCACATGGTATGCCGACAACCTCGTGACCCGCTATACGACGGGTGACAGTTACGACTCACAGAAGAATGTGCTTTACATCAACTTCCGTCCGAAGTACTACTTCCTGGGCTTCTCGCAGGGTGCATTGGACCACAATGCCGACCTGCCCCAGACCGTGGGTTGGGCTGACTATAACAACGGTGGTGCCAACGGTACCTTCGACCCACTCGCAGAGTAATCTGAGAATTCTCTCTATAAGCGGATGCATCACTATGGTGCATCCGCTTGTTTGTTACCAATGATGACAACCACTGGTTGACTTAGAGTCAAACAATCGGTTGACTTAGAGTCGAACGATCGGTTGACTGGAGTCGAACGGTCGGTTGACTGGAGTCAGCAGGTCTGTCGACTGGAGTCGACAACCGAATAGGATGCTTCCAACGATTGATTACAACGGCACTTTACATTGAATACATAGGCACTTACAACTGCGTTGCTTGCCTTGCATTCGAAAAAACTCAAGATTCTCTTGGTTTTTTGCTCACTTAATAGTATCTTTGCAGTTACTATCGCTAAAACAATATCAAGATGAGAAAACTATATACCTCTCGTATCGCTATGCTGTTGATGGCATACTGTATCACCTTTAACCTGCTTGCCGCACCCAAGCCTAAGAAAGAAGTGTATATTCCCATGGACTACTCCACCTGCGGCTATCACGCCTCAGAGCAGTCGATTCCTGATGCCGCAGTGAGGATATCCCTCCAGGCGGAGAGCGGTGATAACCATGCGCGTATCCAACAAGCGTTGGACTATGTGGCAGCACTGAAACCCGACCAGAACGGTCTTCGTGGCTGTGTTCTGTTGGGAGAGGGTGTGTTCCGCATCAGCAAGCCACTACGAATCACCACTTCTGGTGTGGTGTTACGAGGTGCCGACAGACGGAAGACGGTCATACAGAAGACGGGTGTCGAGCGAGGTGCCGCCATCTATGTAGAAGGTACGGCAACGTCCCTCAAAGGAGACACGATAGCCATTGCCAACGAGAAAGTCATGGCAGGCAGCACACAACTCACGTTACAGTCGACGAAGGGACTGCGGACAGGCAGTCGTATCACCATTGTCCGTCCCAGTACCAAGGAATGGATTGAGGCTTTGAGGATGAATGACTTTGGCGGTGGTCTCGACTACACGGGATGGAAGGCAACGGATATTGACATCACATGGGACCGTACCATCACCGCCATCAACGGTACGACCATCATGCTCGACGCTCCCATCACCACCACCCTCTCCCATGAGTACGGGGGAGCCTTCGTCATCAATGCCCATCATACTGGTGAGATTACAGAATGTGGTGTCGAGAACCTGACGATTGACTCCGAGCATGCCACATGGAACAAGAAGGATGAGGACCACTGCTGGGATGGTGTCTTCATGAATCATGTACGAGACGGATGGGTTCGCAGGGTAGTATTCCAGCATCTCGCAGGCTCTGCCGTCAACCTGCAGAAGCAGACCAGCAGGATCACCATAGAGGACTGTATAGCCCAAGAACCTGTCTCCGAGATAGGAGGCTGGCGCCGACAGGTATTCCTGACCCGTGGACAGCAGACGCTCTTCCAGCGTTGTGTCTCCCGTCAGGGCATCCACGACTTTGCCGCAGGCTATTGTGCCGCAGGCCCTAATGCCTTCGTACAGTGTGAGGGCGAAGAATCCTTAGGTTTCAGTGGCAGCATCGGCTCGTGGGCATCCGGCTTGCTCTTCGACATCGTGAATATCGACGGCAGCGACCTACGCTATGCCAATCTGGAGCAGTTCCAGTTCGGTACGGGATGGAACACGGCAAACTCGATGTTCTGGCAGTGTACCGCCTCCACCATCGAGTGCTACTCACCCGATAGTGATAACCGCAGCAGTGGTCATGGCTGTTGGGGAACCCTGACAGGTAATGGGGAATGGACCAGCAGTAACGACCATGTAACACCCCGCAGTCTGTTCTACGACCAGTTAGAGAAGCGATTAGGGAAACTGCCTTTCAATCCCCATATCCTCCCCCGTCCCACCAACGCCTCCAGTTCTCCGACTGTAGAGCAGGCGATGGAGATGGCACAAGAGTCACTGACACAACCCAGACTCACCTTGGAGATGTGGCTGGACAGTATTCCCTATCTAGCCGCCGTCAGTCCTGTCACTACGAGATTACCAAAGGCTACCAAGGAACAGGCAGACCAACTTCCCTCCTACTCCATCATCAACGGACACCTTGCCGCCGACGGCATGTTGCTGACTGGTAACCAATACGCCATCCCCTGGTGGAGCGGCAGGGTGAAAGACAATTTCGTACAGAAAGACGCGAAGCCTGCCGTCACCCGTTATGTGCCAGGACGAGAGGGAACGGGTTGGACAGACCGCATCGACTCCGTTGTCAACTATCTTGCCAGCAACCACTATAGTTCCCTATACCACCACTACGGACTATGGTATGACCTGCGAAGGACTGACCATGAGCGCATCCGTCGTGCAGATGGCAATGTGTGGGCACCCTTCTATGAGCAGCCTTTCTCACGCTCTGGGGAAGGTACCGCATGGGACGGTCTCTCACGCTACGACCTCAGCAAGCCCAACCGATGGTATTGGAGTCGCCTGAATGACTTTGCCCATCAGGCAGCAAGCAAAGACATCCTGCTCTATAACGAGCACTATTTCCAGCATAACATCCTGGAGGCGGGAGCCCACTGGGTAGACTGTCCCTGGCGACCTGTCAACAATATCAACGGCACGGACTTCCCAGAGCCTGTACCCTTCGCCGGCGACAAGCGCGTCTTCATGGCAGAGCAGTTCTATAACGAGCAGGACCCCGTGCTACGCCCCCTCCATCGACAGTATATCCGCATGTGTCTAGAACAGACCAAAGACCAGCCTAACATCATACACTCCATCAGTGCCGAATACACAGGTCCCCTGCATTTCACCCGTTTCTGGCTGGAGACCGTTGCCGAATGGGAGGCAGAGACAGGGCATCATCCCCTGATAGCCCTCAGTTGTACCAAGGACGTGCAGGACAGCATCCTCGCCGATCCCCGACTGCGTAAGGTGGTGGACATCATCGATATCCGCTACTGGCACTATAACACCAAGGAACTATGGGCACCCGAGGGAGGACGTAACATGGCGCCCCGCCAGTGGATGCGTAAGATCAAGGTGGGAAAGACGGGCTTCGAGGAGGCATATCGCTCTGTCGCAGAATGCCGTAACCGCTATCCAGAGAAGGCGGTCACCTTCTTCTCCCAGCAATATCCCACCTATGGATGGGCGATCCTGATGGCTGGCGGGTCACTGCCTAACATCCCTCTTAACGCTCAACGCTCAACGCTCAACGCTCAACTCTTGAAGGATGTCTGCCAAATGAAAGCCGTTGACGGAGAAGGCTGCATCGCCTTGGGAGATGGCAAGACGGGCTACCTCGTCTATGCCCAGTCGCAGAAGGCTAGTATTCCTGTCGTCACAGGGAAATACCACGTCTATACGATGGACCTGCGAACTGGTGACATCACGCTCTCACAGAAAGGTGTCCGCATGTCTGACACCTTCCAGGCTGTTGATACCAAAGGGAATAATCTCTATTGGCTTCGCCTAATCGCCAAATAGGATGTATTAAAAAATAAAAAAGTCGATAAAAAGATTCCCTTTTGTGACTGATTTACAAAATATATTACTACTTTTGCAGTTGACAAACGATTAAGACAAACGACTACTTACTAATTAGAATCTACTTAAGATGACTGATTTCTCAGAACTCTACTACAAACATATCGACCAACTGTTTGCTTTTGGCTCCCGTTTCACGACGAATCGTGAGATGCTCAAAGACTGCATACAGGATGTCTTTGTGAAACTCTACACCAGACGGGAGAGCCTGGGTCCTATCGACAATGTGGACAACTACCTGTTTATCTCCCTGCGTAACCGCATCCATGACGAGTTCCGTCGTAATGGGAAAATGGCAGGTGATGAGATCAACGACACCAATATGCAGGTTGTTGCTGAAAACGAGGAATACTATCAAGAGCGCATGCAACGACAACAAGAACTGACAGACAGCGTGGAGAAATACTTTGAGAAACTGTCTCCCCGCCAGCGTCAGATCATCAATCTCTATTATATCGAGCAAAGGAAATACGAGGATATCTGTCGCATCATGGGTATCAACTACCAGAGTGTGCGCAACCTGATGCACCGCAGCATTAGCAGGCTCCGTGAATATGCAGGAGAAATGGTGCAAGCAGTATAAAAAGCCCCTCCCCGTCATTGGTTACACTACCGCTATTATTGCGTCTTACAATAAAGTAGACGCTCATGGTAGGTAACGGCAAAAACAAGAAAAAAGAACATACATTTTCTTTTATCCCGTCTCTCCCACCTCTTTCCATGGATGAAAAGAAAGAGTTGGAGATGCGTATCTATGTCGCTATCTGCCAGTCTGCAGCATTAAAATAGAAAACAAATCAGATATGAACAAACTACGCATTTTACTATTTTCTGTGCTGACGTTCGGCATGCCATCTATGGGCACACTGATGGCACAAGAGCGCTATCAGGTTGGTGTCTGTGACTGGATGGTGCTGAAACGTCAGAAACTTGGGGAGTTCCAACTTGCCAAGGACTTAGGCTGTGATGGTATCGAGATGGACATGGGAGGACTGGGCAAGCGCGAGTTGTTTGACAACAAGATGCGCGACCCAAAGGAAGCCACCTTCTTCAAACATGTCGCTGACAGTCTGGGTATCCGCATCGGAGCCATTGCCATGAGCGGGTTCTACGGACAAGACCTTACCCAGCGTGACAACTATCTCGCCTTGATGGACGACTGCTTTGAGACCATGGACCGGATGGGCGATGTCAAGGTCGCTTTCCTGCCCTTGGGAGGATGCGGCAACGGTTGGACTGCAGACAAGGCGAAGCGGAAAGAAATCGTCTCTCGACTGCATGCCATCGGCGAGGCGGCAAAGGCTCGTGGCAAGGTGGTAGGTATCGACACCCCACTGGATGCCGCTGGCAACCTGAAACTGCTCAAAGAGATTAAAAGTGACGGCATTGCCATCTTCTATAAGTGGCAGACAATCATAGAGAACGGCTGGGACATCGCCAAGGACATGAGGAAACTGGGTGCCAAGAACATATGTGCCATCCATGCCTCGAA
Source organism: Prevotella sp. (assembly GCA_017458005.1). Classification (GTDB taxonomy): domain Bacteria; phylum Bacteroidota; class Bacteroidia; order Bacteroidales; family Bacteroidaceae; genus Prevotella. The sequence continues at coordinate 22,355 of JAFTGH010000007.1, forward strand.
CACTGATAGTGTATGGCTCAGCAAGGACCCTGCCATCAACATGCCACTTATCAAACAGACCCTTGACGAGATGAACTGGAAAGGCTGGCTGTTTGTGGAGCGGAGCCGTGACGTGAAAATGGTACGTAACGTGAAGATGAACTACGGAGCCAATGTGCGCTATCTGAAAGAGACCTTCAACACCTACCCAGAGGCTGATGTCAAACTCGACAGTGACGGTCGCGATGCCCAATACGTACAAACCATTATCGGTCGCGCTCAGAAGGCTACTGATGAGTTGGGCATCACATGGACACCTATGGGACAGAACGTGCAGAACATCATCGCCAACCGCTATTTCAAACTCAACGACATCTATGCGGAGCGTGACTCAGTGAAGAAGATCGATAAGAAACTCGCAGAGGCACAATGTGACTCCAAACTCTACCGCTCCCACTACGGATTCCTTGCCGACCTGTCGATGTACCTGAAACCACATGAGATTGACCGGGTGAAGGACGTGATGACCTTCAACGTGGTAAAGGTGACCTATGAGGCACAATGCGACATGATCCCCACACTGAAAGACGTGGAGAAGCAGCAGATTATGGCATGGCTCATCGAGGCACGTGAACTTGCCATCGACGCGGAGAGTTCGAAGAAGAAACACGAGGTATTTGGGAAATACAAAGGACGTATCAACAACTACCTGACTAAACGTGGCTACTACCTGACCAAGGAGCGTGAGGCATGGTATGAACGAGTAAAGGCAAGAGGAGGACAACTATGAGAAAACTATTGATAGCCACAATGATAGGATGCGCCACGACAGCGATGGCGCAAGGTGGACTGACTGACATGAGTAAGAGTCAGCAGGCTAAAATGAGGAATACGCCCATGGGGGCTGTCAAGTGGACTGGCGGTTTCTGGGGGGATCGCTTCAACATGCTGTCAACGACAGGTATCTGGTCGATGTGGGACACATGGAACACGCCCTACGAGACGATGGATGACATGGGACTGCACGGCAGTAACGGCTTCCGTAATTTCGAGGTTGCCGCTGGGACGGTGAAAGGCAAGCACCATGGTCCTCCCTTCCATGACGGAGACATGTACAAATGGCTGGAGGCATGTGCGACGGTATATGCCATCACCAAAGACCCGAAACTGGACGCACTGATGGATAAGTTTATCGAGCAGGTGGCACTCGCCCAGCGTGCCGACGGCTATATCCACACCCCTGTAGTCATCTCCGAGCGCAATGCGGGTATCGACTCTCATGCCAACACGGAGAACGCAGCAGGCATAGAGATAGGAAAAGACCAGAAACACGCCTTTGCCTCACGTCTGAACTTCGAGACCTATAACCTCGGACACCTCATCACCGCAGGTATTATCCACAAACGTGCCACTGGTAAGACGACCCTTTTCGAGTGTGGAAAGAAAGCCGCAGACTTTCTCTACAACTTCCTGACCAATGACGCTGCGGAACTCTCCCGTAATGCCATCTGTCCCAGCCATTATATGGGGGCTGCGGAGATGTACAGGGAGACAGGTGACGAGAAATACCTGACGCTGGCAAAAGGACTCATCGCTATCCGTGACAGCGTGACCAACGGCGAGGACCATAACCAGGACCGCCATAAGTTCCGTGACCAGTATGAGGCGATGGGACATGCCGTCCGTGCCAACTACCTCTATGCGGGTGTCGCCGATCTCTATGCGGAGACAGGAGAGGCACAACTGATGAAAAACCTCTCGGCTATCTGGGACGATATCATTCAACATAAGATCTATATCATGGGGGGATGCGGTGCGCTATACGATGGAGTGTCACCTGACGGCACCACCTATAACCAGCCCTCCATCCAGCAAATCCACCAGGCATACGGACGACAGTTCCAGTTGCCACAGGAGGCTGCCCATAATGAGATCTGTGCGCAGATCGGCATGATGCTCTTCTCTTGGCGTATGTTCCAGACAACGGGTGACGCCAAGTATATCGACAATATCGAGAACGAACTATATAACGGTATTCTCTCTGGCATCTCCATTGACGGAAAAGACTTCTTCTACACGGAGACATTACGTCGCACTAAGGAGTTCCCCTACACCATGCGCTGGCCCAAGCACCGCCAGCACTATATCACGTGTTTCTGTTGTCCGCCAAACACGCTTCGTACGCTCTGCCAAGCACAAGAATATGCCTATGCTGTCGACGGACAGACACTCTATGTTAATCTTTACGGACAAAACCGTTTGGAGGCAAAAGACTTAGAGATAGAGCAGACAACCAATTACCCGTGGGACGGCAAGATAACCCTCACCATCAAGAAGGCAAAGAACCTACAGACTATCCAGTTGCATAAGCCTAACTGGTGTGACAAGTATACTGTTAAGGTCAATGGCGAGACTGCAGACCTTTGTATCTCCCGTAAGTGGAAGAAGGGTGATGTCATTGAACTCAACCTTGACATGCGTCCCCGCCTCGTTGAGGCAAACCCGTTGGTTGAGGAGGCGAAGAACCAGATTGCCGTCATGCGTGGTCCTATTGTCTATTGCCTAGAGGGACAGGATATTCAGGGTGACTATCGCATCAACGACATTGCCCTTCCTGCTGACATCCAACTGAAAGAGGTGCCAATGACTATTGGCGGTCATTCCTTCACGGCACTTGAGGGTGACGCACAGATAGTCAGCGACAAGGCATGGGACAACCAGACGCTCTATCGTGAGTTATCAAAGCCTGAGAGCCAGAAAGTACGGATACGCCTCATCCCCTATTATGCTTGGGATAACCGTGGCATTCAGGACATGAGTCTGTGGTTGAACTTAGCGCATTAATGTAATGAGAAGAATACTCGGAATCATCACGCTTTTCTGCTGCATGAGCACCTATGCAGCAGAAATCCGTATCACCCCTGACTCTTCGCTCACCGATGCCATCCGCAAAGCACGTGAGATGCGACGACTGGGACAAGCAACAGAGGTCACCATCCACTTGGGAGCCGGTACCTATCACCTCTATGAGCCCTTACGACTCAGACCTGAAGACAGTGGACTTACTATTGAGGGAGAAGATGCCGTCATCAGCGGTGGCTTGGAAATCGCCAATTGGAAACGACAAGGAAAGTTTTTGGTTGCCGACGTGCCCGACTTCAACGGTCGTCCCATTGATTTCCGGCAGTTATGGGTCAACGGCAAGAAGGCTGTTCGTGCCCGTGATGTCAGTGACTTCGAACAGATGTTCCGCATCCGTACCTACGACAAGAAGAATCAGATACTCTGGGTACCTAAGAAAGCGGTGGAGAAGATACTGAAGGCTCCCTATGCGGAGATGGTGCTGCATGAGATGTGGTGCACCTCCAACCTGCGTATCAAGAGTATCATGACACAAGGTGACTCTGCCGCCGTGCGCTTTCACAACCCCGAGGCAAAACTACAGTTCGAGCATCCCTGGCCGTCACCAATGACTCCCGATACAGGGCACCCCTCCCCTTTCTACCTGACAAATGCCAAGGATTTGCTGGATGAGCCTGGGGAATGGTATCATGATATCCGTGAGCATAAACTCTACTATATGCCACGTCAAGGCGAGACCGTCCATGAGGCGATTGTTCCTGTGATGGAGACACTGGTAGAATTCATCGGTACCGCAGAGCATCCAGTACGCCATATCACGATGAAGGGCGTCCAGTTCTCACATACCACTTGGATGCGTCCCTCAGAGAAAGGACATGTGCCCTTGCAGGCCGGCATGTATCTGACAGAGGCATACAAACTACGTCCACAGATTGACCGCCCCAATAACCATAAACTGGACAACCAGGGGTGGCTGGGACGTGCTCGTTCCGCTGTGGAGATACGCTACTCTGAGGATATCAACTTCAATGATTGCCGTTTTGAGCACCTTGGCGGTTCTGGGCTTGACTATGTTCTTGCATGTCGTCGTGGCACGACGACAAACTGTATCTTCACCGATATTGCCATGAATGGCTATGTCTGCGGCTCTTTCTCACCCGAGGGATTGGAGACACACCGTCCCTATCAGCCTACCGATTTCCGTGAGGTATGCACAGGACAGACGGTCGAACAGTCGGAGTTCTATGACGTGACAAATGAGGACTGGGGGTGTGTCGCTATTGCCGCCGGCTATGTCAGTGACATGAACATCGAGCATAACACCATCCACGATGTCAGTTACACGGGAATCTCCGTCGGATGGGGTTGGAACCGTGACCTTGTCTGTATGAAAGACAATAAGGTACATGCGAACCTTATTTATAACTATGCACAGCACATGTATGACTGTGCCGGCATCTATACCCTTGGCAACCAGCCTGGTACCCTTATCTCAGAGAACGTGGTGCGGGACATTGCCAAACCAACTTATGTACATGACCCAAACCACTGGTTCTACCTCTATACCGATGAAGGGTCGTCCAATATCACAATACGTGACAACTGGACTCCCGAGGAGAAGTTCCTGAAGAATGCCAATGGTCCTGGTAATATCTGGGAGAATAACGGTCCACAAGTAAATGAGCAAATCAAAGACAATGCAGGAAAGAAATAAAGCCACATGGATATGGTACCCCGGTGATTTTGAGGTCTGGCTGGGTAATATCTTCAACAACCGCCGTACGGAACGTGGTGCGATGTTTCCACCATTCTGGAAGCAGGACTCACACTATGTCACCGTGGAGTTCTCCAAAACCTTCCATTTAGAAAAAGAAGAGACTATTAATATTGACTGCGAAGGACAATTCAACTTCGCCATCGACGGAAAGTTACAGTTTCCCGCTCATACCTACACGATTCCTGCTGGCGAACACCGATTAAATTTGAAAGTGTGGAACCAGGCTACCCCGCCGGCACTCTATATCGAGGGAGACACCATCCATACGGATTCCTCATGGATGGCCACCTACGAAGACAAACTGTGGATTGACGAGAATGGCATTGCCCACGGCTCCGGCATCTATGTACCTGCCGCCTCGTGGCATTTCGACAGCCTTGACACGCCCCCTTCCTGCTTTCATTTAGAGCGCGAGGAGCGCCGTCCTGTATGTTGTCATGCCATGTCAACAAACGGCATGCTCTACGATTTCGGGAAGGAGACTTTCGGTTATTTGAAAGTGAAGGACTTGCGAGGAACCATCTACGTCTACTACGGGGAGAGTCGTGAGGAGGCTTTGGATAAAGAGCATTGCGAGACGCTGGACAGACTCGAAAGTGAAACGGCATGGGACTGTATTGCAAACTCCAAGGCTTTTCGCTATGTCTATATCGAGAAAGAAAAAGGCGCTGACTACAGCGAAGTGCTAATGGACTATGAGTATGCCCCACAGGACTTGTCGCATAGTGGCTCTTTCAAATGCTCTGACGACCTGCTGAACAAGATTTGGGAGGTGGGAGCCTACACCATGGACCTCACCACCCGTGAGTTTTTCATGGACGGCATCAAACGTGACCGATGGACATGGAGCGGTGATGCCATCCAGTCATATCTCATGAACTACTACCTTCGCTTTGATACCGAGTGCGTGAAACGCACTATCCGCCAGTTACGAGGGAAAGACCCTGTAACGGCACATGTCAACACCATTATGGACTATACGTTCTACTGGTTCAAGTCTATCCTCGACTACTACCAGTATACTGCCGATATCAATTTCGTCCGTGAGATGTGGCCTCGTATGGTGACACTCATGGATTATGTCGAAAGTCGCCTGAACGAGGACGGAATGACGGAAGGACAACCCGATGACTGGATCTTCGTCGACTGGGTAGACTTTCCGATGCATAAACGTGGCACGTTGTGCTTTGAGCAGATTCTGCTCATGAAAGCGATGGAGACAATGGCTGTCTGCTCTAAACTGCTGGGAATCAAGAGTGACTACCGCGTAAAGTCGGAAGAGTTGCGTAATAAGATTAAGCAGACTTTCTGGAGTTATGAGCAAAAGGCATATTATCATGCCATCGAGGATGGTAAGATAAACAAGCAGATTACCAAATTCCCCAACATGTTTGCCATCCTCTACGGATTGGCGTATGAGGAAGAGCGTCGTGAGATCATGCAGAGTGTGATGCTCAATCCCGCCATTGACCCTATCACAACCCCCTATATGCGTTTCTATGAACTGGAGGCACTCTGTAAGATGGGATACCACAAGGACGTATTAAAGGAGATGCGTGACTACTGGGGCGGTATGTTACGTGAGGGAGCCACCTCCTTCTGGGAGAAATATAATCCAGAAGAGAAAGGGACGCAACACCTCGCCATGTATGGAAGACCCTATGGAAAGAGCCTGTGCCATGCCTGGGGAGCGAGCCCTATCTATCTGATAGGACGCTATTTCCTTGGAGTAGAGCCCGCCCAACCAGGTTATGAGGAATATTTTGTGAAACCGACTTTAGGGGATTTGGAATGGATGGAAGGTGACGTTCCCACTCCTTTCGGTAAGATTCACATAACGATGAGTCAAAAGGAGGTAACGGTATATAGTGATGGAGGACGTGGAACTCTCATTGTCGGTGACCGCCATGTCAGTATTCCCGCAAAACAAGAAATAAAGATGAGTCTATGATAAAGAAAATAATCTGTGTACTGTGTTTGTTGTCTGCCCAACTTGCCTATGGTAAGGTCGTTGTGAAGAATGTGACTCCCCAGACAACCTATGCCTCCACCCTATTAAAAGGTCAAGAAGGGAAACTGAACGTCTCTATCGAGGTAACCAGTACGGGTGAGGCAGAGGGGTTCACCCTCAGCCGTAAAGGGAAGAAAGTTCGAGTGGTTGGCAACGACAATGCTGGTGCCATCTATGGTGTCAACAAACTATTGGAACTATTGCGGGAGGACCCAAAACTAGAAAGGCTGACCACAATCAGTGAAGTACCACAGATGAAATTGCGTGGTGCCTGTGTCGGTCTGCAAAAGACCGTCTACTTGCCAGGACACCGTGTCTATGAGTATCCCTACACCCCCGAGAACTTCCCATGGTTCTACGACAAGACATTATGGTTGAAATATCTCGGCCTCCTTGCCGAGAATAATATGAACACTGTCTATCTATGGAACGGGCATCCTTTCGCCTCGTTGGTGAAACTCAAGGACTATCCCTTTGCCCCGGAAGTGGATGACGCCACCATGCAGAAAAACCAAGAGATGTTCGGTTTCCTCGTTGATGAGGCAGACCGTCGTGGTATCCGGGTGATACAGATGTTCTATAACATCATCCTCAGCAAGCCCTTTGCAGACCACTACGGACTGAAGACCCAAGACCGTAACCGCCCTATCACTCCGCTGATTGCAGACTATACCCGTAAGTCAATCGCTGCTTTCGTGGAGAAATACCCGAAGGTAGGATTCCTGGTATGTCTCGGTGAGGCGATGTCCGGTATCGACAACGACATCAAATGGATGACAGAGACCGTCATCCCCGGCATACAAGACGGACTGAAAGCATCTGGACGTACGGACACGCCCCCTATCATCCTTCGTAATCATGACACAGATGGACCTGCCGTGCTGAAAGCATCCCTCCCACTCTACCCGAATATCTACACCATGAACAAATATACGGGAGAGAGCCTGACAACCTATGAGCCAGGGGGGCCATGGGGAGAGACCCATCGGATGCTTGCCGCAGCGGCTCCCATCCATATCGATAATGTGCATATCCTCGCCAATCTAGAGCCTTGGCGATGGTCATCGCCAGCCTTTACACAGAAAGCAGTACAGGCAATGCACCGTGTTCATCACTCCAAGGGGTTACACCTCTACCCACAGGCTTCCTACTGGGACTGGCCCTATACTGCGGATAAGTTGCCTGACGGGAAACGACTCTTGCAGATTGACCGTGACTGGATGTGGTATAAAGTCTGGGGACGCTATGCATGGAATTGCGAGCGAGGAGAAGACCGGAGTTACTGGAAACGACAACTCTCCGACTACTTTGGCATCGACACTATTGCAGCCGATGCCCTGATAACCTCTTATGACGAGGCAGGTGAGATTGCTCCCAAACTCTTGCGTCGCTTTGGTATCACTGAGGGGAATCGCCAGACCCTGTTACTTGGTATGACGATGGGCGAATTAGTAAATCCCTACAAATATACTATCTACCCTGGTTTCTATGAGAGTTGTGGACCAGAAGGCGAGAAACTCATTGAGTATGTGGAGAAAGAATGGAAGGGTGAGCAACATGTGGGCGAACTACCACTAGATATTGTTGACCAATGTGTACAACATGGTATCGAAGCAGAACATGCCGTTGACCTTCTCACAGGGACGCCAACCCGTCATGCTGATGAATTCGAGCGAGTAAGGCAGGACATGAAGTACTACCGGATGTTTGCCGCAGCCTTCCGTTGGAAGGTAATGGCAGCACAACAGGTTCTCAATTACAAATGGACGCAAGATATTAAGTATTTGGAGAAAGCCGTGGACTATCTGGAGCAAAGTCAGAATTGGTGGAACATACTGAGCATGTCCACACAAGACACCTACCTCTATGCTAACTCCATGCAGACCGCCCAGCGTCGTATCCCTGTGGGTGGTGATGGCGGTAAGATGAAGACATGGAGTGAACTTTCCGTTGTCTATCAGGCAGAACTGGATGCCCTGAAAGCGAATATTGAGAAACTGAAACACCCTGTGGCTCAGTCCGATGTCAAGATACAGCCTGCTACCCCCGCCAACGTTCAATTTATTGCTGTGCCACAGCAACAAACGACTACCCTCCAGAAAGGAGCCATCGTCTTCGAGAATCGTCCTGACACCCCTGTCGACTCCGTTGCTCCGGAATTAGAAGGCATGCAGGCTCTCGTACTGAACCGTGACACGACACGCATCGTTGGTACTACTATAGAATTTGAAAGTGACAAACCTGTAAAACTACTCGTTGGTCTCTTCAAAGACGATGATCCTAAATGGGCGAAGGCTCCCAAACTGGAAATTGACGCCACTGGTAATGAGTACGGACAGGCAGAGCCCCTACTCACCAATGCCATCAGCATCGTACAGATGCCGAAGGTGAACATTCACCAGTATACCCTTCCCGCTGGTCGCCAGACCTTACATCTACCCAAGGGTATTCTCATGGTGGCTGGTTTCACCACCAGCAACATCAAACCACGAGACTGTGGTCTCAACGGTCCTTCTGGTGAAGTAGATTGGTTGTTCCAAAAGTAAATTTACTGTAGACAAGGAGTACAAACCAGTCCCCTGATTCAGGGGGACTAGTTCCTATTTCATCCTATTTTTTCTTTTGAATCTTTTGGCGATTCAAAAATTCTTAGTACCTTTGCATTCAAGCACCACCTATAATGCTTTAGCGAAAGTGGGTGGTGCGACTTTAGTTGAAATATAACAAGCGTTTGCTGTTATTCGGATCACTTCTGAATCTAGCACATTCAATAGTTCCAATCCGAAAGAATAAGTTGCAAGCGTCTGTGCGTTAGCATGGACGTGACTTATCTGGATTGGTAGGCAAGTGCTAGAGCCGAGAAGTGTGGATGAGAAAATCGTTCATGCTTCTTTTTTGCTCTACCTTGCTTACATCTCCGATGATAAGCATACGCCAAAATGTATAACGTATGGCAAATACTAACCTTGCAAATGCCAAGACGGCGAAGAACGACGAGTTCTATACGCAATATACCGACATTCAGAAGGAGATAAACGCCTATCTGGAATACGACCCTAATGTGTTTCGTGGTAAGACGGTGCTGCTGCCTTGCGACGACCCAGAATGGAGCAACTTTACAAAGTTCTTTGCGCAGAACTTTGAAGCATTTGGTCTGAAAAAACTAATCAGTACAAGTTATGCCGTTGAATCAAAACGAATAAAGGACTGGCAACCGACACTATTTGAAACTGACAGCCCTTACTATGATGCCGACAAAAGCCGTACCAATGGCAAGATATTCGTTTTAGACGAAGACATTAACGGTGATGGTCGTTTCAACATCAACGATTTGCAATGGTCGTATCTTGAAGGTGATGGGGATTTCCGCAGTGATGAAGTGAAAGCACTACGAGACGAAGCGGACATCATTATTACCAATCCTCCTTTCTCGCTATTCAGAGAGTTTATGTCATGGTTGATTGAATCAGGGAAACAATATACAATTATAGGCAACGTAAATGCCATTTCTTACAAAGAGGTATTCCCTCTTATCCGAGATAACAAAATGTGGATGGGTGTAAGTATTCATAGTGGAGACCGAGAATTTGGGGTTCCAGAAACTTATCCTCTTGAAGCGGCAGGATGGCGTGTTGATGAAAAAGGAAACAAATATATACGAGTAAAGGGAGTTAGGTGGTTTACGAATATTGATCATGGCCTAAGGCATGAACCTTTCCCTTTAATGACAATGGAAGACAATATCCTTTACTCAAAACACAAAGAAATCAAAGGGAAAAAATATGTTCATTATGAAAACTATGATGCAATAGATGTCCCTTATTCAGATGCCATCCCTATCGATTTTGAGGGTATGATGGGCGTTCCCCTAACATTCCTTGATAAATATTGCCCAGAGCAGTTTGAGATAATCGGACAGACACAAGGCGATTCTGGCAAAGAACTTGGTTTGAAACCATATCCACGCGAACTAAAGAAGTTGAACAATAGCCTTAGGGATGGGCAACTCTATTATATTGACGAGAACGGAATCCCACAAAAACCATACGCAAGAATTATAATCCGCAAAAAACAATAGCTATGCAAACGACATTATTAACCGACCTTACGGTCAAAGAGATTTGTGAGGGCTTTGTTTACAATCAGTTGGAAGGCAAAGGCCTGTTTGGATGGTCTGGCAAACTGACTATCCAGCCAGAGTATCAGCGAAACTATCTTTATGCCGAGAACGAAGGCAAGAAAGAAATTGCTGTCATAGATAGTATGCTGAAAGGTTATCCTATTGGACTAATCTATTTCAACGAACCCGAAGAAGGCAAGTATGAAATTCTGGACGGGCAACAGCGTATAACAAGTATCGGACGTTTCGTTACAGGGAAATTTGCCATCAAGGACAAATTCGGAATGGAGCAATACTTTACGGGGCTGACTAAGGAGGAGCAAGAAAAGATTCTCTCCTACAAATTGCTCATCTATGTCTGCAATGGCACGGAAAAGGAAATCAAGGAATGGTTTGAAACCATCAACATTGCAGGTGTTCCATTGAACAAGCAGGAACTTCTTAATGCTACATATAGCGGCCCATTTGTGACAGAGGCCAAGAAAGTTTATAGCAATTCCCGTAGCCCGCAATTGCAGAAGTGGGGATGCTATATCAAAGGCAACGCTAACCGCCAAGACATTCTTCATGCTGCACTTGCATGGGTGGCAAAAGGAGAAGAGAACATTGGCGGCTACATGAGCCAGCACCGCTACGAAAAAAGCATAGAGGAACTACAGACTTATTTCGACACGGTGATAGAATGGGCTAAAACGTTGTTCGGTGAGACGAAAGATGAAATGAGAGGTTTGGAATGGGGAGCCTTCTATGAGAAGTATCATGCTAATTCATATAACCCAGCCAAGTTGCAACAGCGAGTAAACGAACTATATGCTGACGAGTATGTAACAAACAAACGCGGTATCTTTGAATATGTGCTTGGTGGAGAAACAGACCAGTATCTGCTAAACATCCGCATCTTTGAGGACAGCGTAAAGAAAACTGTGTATGCTCGTCAGACCAACGAAGCCAAAGAGCAAGGTATCAGCAACTGCCCAGAATGTGCCAAAGGACATGAGAATGTACGCACCAAGATTTACAAGTTCAACGAAATGGATGCCGACCACGTTACTGCATGGAGCAAGGGCGGCAGCACAGATATAGAAAACTGCCAGATGTTGTGCAAGACACATAACAGGGCAAAAGGGAATAGATGATTATGGAATACGGAATAGTTTATCTTCTAACCAATCCTGTAATGCCAGGTCTTGTAAAGATTGGCATGACAACACAGGAAGATATAGACAAGAGGATGAAGGAACTCTATACAACGGGCGTTCCTGTTCCCTTTGAGTGTCAGTTTGCTTGCAAGGTGAAGAAAGGCGACTGCGCCAAAATTGAGAAAGCCCTGCACACGGCTTTTGCTCCGCAGCGCATCAATGCCAACCGTGAGTTCTTCCGTATTCAGGTGGAACAGGCAAAGGCCATTCTTGAACTATTCCATCACACGGACGTGACGGAAGAAGTGAGCGACGAGATAGAAAACGACCTGACCGACGACGACAAGGCCGCATCGGTTAAGGCACAGATTCACCGTCCACCGCTCAACTTCTACGAAATGGGGATGCAAAAAGGCGACGTGCTTGTATGGAAAGACGACCCCACCGTTTCCGTTACGATAATCTCGGAGCGTAGAATCAACTATGAGGGCGAGGAAACTTCCATCAGTGCGCTCTCTGCCAAGTTGAAAGGCTACAAAGTCAAGCACATTGCCCCCGGTGCTCACTGGCTCTATAAGGAAAAACTTCTCAGCGAAATTTACGACGAAACTTATCCGTTTGAAGAATGAAATCAAATTATTGCGCATTATGGAGAATAAGCCAAAGACGAGGACAAGAATAGGTCGCCTCTAAAACGTATCTCATTTCATGGGAATAACGAATAATTTTACTATCTTTGTCAATGTAAATAATATAACGAATATGAAGAAAAGATTTGAATCAGTAGAGAAGCCTGAGAAATGCCCTAAATGTGGGGCACCTGTATATGAAATATTATATGGTTTGCCTGTGATGTCGGAAGAAGAGTATTTCGAGACTTATCATGAGCATGTCAGTTATGGTGGATGTTGTATTTCTGAAGATGACCCAGAATGGCAGTGTAGTAAGTGTGGCGCAGAGATATACAACGTAACGCATATTCCATATAGGAAGAAAGATGCATTTGCTAAGTTAGATGCCATGCTGAGCGAAGAGGATAAGGAGATAATGACAAAGGGAGATACCTGCGAATATCATTTCTCGCTTGGGATGTGGATTCGGAATAACTGGATATACGAACAGGAAGAGGAATATGTCAAGTTCTTAGCAGAGATGTTTGGTAATGATTCTCTGTTCTTTCAACCTGATGATCTTTCTGACAGAATCATCAGTTCGTATCAGCGACATCTAAGAGGAATGAAGAAAAAGAAGCGGGGCTGATAATCCACTCTGATACAATCATCATCACTTATGAGGGTGTGTCAAAATAGACACACCCTCATCCTTTGCGTTTATTAGTCCCTGTGTATTCGATGTGAAGTGCCGTTGTAATCAGTTGTTGGAAGTATTCTAATCGGTTGTCGACTCCAGTCGACAGGTCTGCTGACTCCAGTCGACAGGTCTGCTGACTCCAGTCGACAGGGTTGCCGACTCTAAGTCGGCAGGTATCTTCGTGTAGTTTAACGATTTTAGTTGACTACTTGTAGTCTTACTCACAATAAGGGTTGACCCTGGTTAAACTTAATTTTTAATTCACGTTGACTCGACTTTACGTTAGTCATAATTTGGGTTTACATCAATACATCGAAACAAA
>JAFTGH010000056.1 GCA_017458005.1 Prevotella sp.
ATCGTCAAATGCTGCGGCAGAGTCTTTCAATGCCAAGGTCAAGGCTTTCAGGGCTGCACTCAGAGGTATCAGGGACGAGAAATTCTTCCTCTACAGGCTCTCTATGATTTATGCTTATCCCCACTGATTATCGACTGACCCGGCACTCCACATCGAATACAACGGCACTTACAACTGCAAAGGATGGCATCTATCGCTCGTAGATGCCATCCTTTATTACTTGATTGATAAAGTGAATTAACAAAAGCCCCTAATCCTCTTTCTTCACTACTTTGTATTCGTCTTTCAATTCGTTATTTCCATTAACATTATAGGTAAGCAGAACTTGGAAGTTCCCTTCTTTGTTCATTAGTAAGAACTGCGTTCCATTTTGCCTCTTATGGCTTAATTTGGCTCCACCATAACCATACTTACTTTCATTGTCGCTATGCAATTGCTCCACATATTTTCTTGCTCTGTCTTGGTCAGTCCTTGATGGTTTAATCCTCTTCAATTCATCTATCTTCTTCTTGAGGTTTGCTTTTGCTGGTCTGATTTGAGTCATCAATCTATTATAGTCAGTTTGGGAGATCTGCTTCGTTTTATATCCATATTCCAGATTCTTCCCCAAATAATTCATGCCTATTGTCAATTCTTCAATATATCTATCCGCATCCATGTCATAATTGCCACACTCTATTAGATAGCGAGACCAGCGATAAACTGATTGGTTTTCACCTTTTATATTATAAGCATTATGCTCATAGTCGAACAGCATGGCAGCCTGAACAATCCCCTCATACCGAACGTAACTATCATAATACCCAACCCCTATCAATTTTTCATCTTTGTCACAGGCATACCATTGTTTCCTGTCTATTTCGTACAGTTTATAATCGGGATACTTTTTGCTTACATAGTAGTTCTCTTCTTTTGGAAATGAAGTGACGATATGATTTAGGCGGCTCTCATAGTTATATGGGTCCAAATCTTCCAGCCACTGCCATTCCGCATCGATATCAGAGTAGCCTTCACGATAATGTGGGTTCTTTTTCTTTATCGTTCTCGTTTCCTTGTGGAATGTGAGATAGTCTTTCCAATTGTAATAGACTTTATCTTCCGTTAATTTCTTATATGTTTCCTTTTGGAATGCTTTGTAATCTCTCAGATAATCACTAATTCTATGATCTGACAAGTCGCCTTTTCTTATTTGCTTACCTTCGGAAGTGTTATATAGCAGATGATTTATATGGCTATCTGTATGAGAATAGTAAGTTTTCATCTTGTACACGAAAGCGTCTCTAAGTATTTGTAGAGATTTCTCATCTTTTGCCTTTTTACAGGACAATAGACTATCTATTTGATGAATTATATCGAGTCTATAAGAATTGGATCGCAGAATTTGCTCTTTGTCCATCCTTTCCTGTTCCTCGGCTTTTCTTTTTGCAACTAAAGTATCACCGACTTCAAGTTCTATTGTTTCGTAAAGATACTCGTCACGATAATTCTTCTCTTGTGCTGTGGCATATTGCATTGCCGTTACTGCTATACCACAAATCAAAATTAGTTTCTTCATATCTACTGCTATTTATATTGATTACCATCCCATCTGTAAGTGACACCTTTTTGTCCATTGGTCAGGTCATTCACACCATTAGTCTTAGTGGAAAGCACTTTCATTTCAAGCCAGTATTCGTCACCTGTCAGGTCGGTAGTTAATCCCTTGCTCCAATAGATATTGATGTGCATGGTCGGCTTACGATCTCTCTCCGGGTCACCCCAAACAATACCATGCATATACTCACACACTATGATTTCATTCTTGCCGTCTCCATCAAGATCATAACTTGCAGTCTTCTTATCACCATCTTCTGCCTCCATTTCAGAACCAAACATTTTGAATGGAGATAATACTAATAACACCTCTGCTCCTTCTGGCTCAGGACGCGTATATTCTTCGACTTTCATAATCCTACCACCTTCAAAGATAAAACGCTCATAATGGGATCCATTGCCTCCCATAAATGACCATTTCCCTTTCCATTCCTCGACCGAGTCATTCAAGAACACACCAAAGTTTGCAAATTCAACCTTGCGGAATACTCCTGCCTCTTTGTCAAAATACACAATTAATGGAGGAAAGTATGCGCTACCTCCTGTTGACCAAGCAACATAGGCCTCTTCCAATCCGTCACCATCATAGTCACGTTGGTCAATAATTTCATAAATATCATTCGACCCAATCCCTGTGTTCTGAAATTTGCCATCCATCGTTGCCCAAATCTCATAGCCATAAGAGTCACCGCTGGCCTGCTCTACAACTTGATACTCAATCTTAGGAGTTCCGTTTGCCTGTTCCTTTTTACCATTGCCTGCACATGCTATCATTGTCAACGAAACAAGCATGAGGGTTGCCATTTTGTTAGTCTTAATCAATACTGCCATCATTTTATTTGTTTTGAAGTTAATGTATTCGTTCAATCAGCGATCACACTAACTTTCGTTCATAGAAACAGCGCAGACCGCCATTTCCGCAACAGGCCTTGCACAGCCTTTATAACCTAATGGGAAGCCTACGCTGCTATACGTATCTTCTTTAGGTTATAATCTTGCCCGTTCAATCCCTGTCCGAGGTGCAAGTTCGTTGCGGAAAAGTTGAGCATTATGTCTTGTGTCTCTTACGAAACACGGTGGCAAAATTACGAAAAATAATCGAAAACATATGCGTGAATGCATGAAAAATTAATTCGACGACTCCCTTTTGAGGTGAGGCGACCTACAAACGGTCGCTTAGACGTTACATTCTTTTATTGACAAATCAAAGAAAAAGTTGTTTTTTCTTTGATTTGTGCTTACTTATTCGTACCTTTGCCCTGATAAATCAAAACCTAAAGGAACACGAAATATGGAAAAGCATGACTTTGTGACCATTGCGGACCTCACTCGCGAGAAGATTCTCTATATGATTGAGATGGCTCAGGAGTTTGAGAAGCATCCCAACCGAGAACTGTTGAAAGGGCGTGTCGTCGCCACCCTGTTTTTTGAGCCCTCTACCCGCACACGACTGAGTTTTGAGACAGCGGCAAACCGTCTGGGAGCCCGTGTGATTGGCTTCGCCGACCCGAAGATCACCAGTGGGACGAAGGGTGAGACACTGAAAGACACCATCTCGATGGTCGCCAACTATGCCGACGTGATTGTCATGCGCCATTTCATTGAGGGTGCCGCCCAGTATGCCTCTGAGGTCACTGAGGTGCCTATCGTGAACGCAGGTGACGGAGCCCACCAGCATCCGTCGCAGTGCATGCTCGACCTCTATAGCATCTACAAGACGCAGGGCACTTTGGACAATCTGAACATCTATCTCGTGGGTGACTTGAAATACGGGCGCACCGTCCACTCCCTGATCATGGCAATGCGCCACTTCAACCCCACCTTCCATTTCGTGGCCCCCAAGGAACTCGCCATGCCGAACGAGTATAAACTGTACTGTAAGGAGCACGGCATCAAGTTCCAGGAGCATACCGCCTTCAACGAGAAAGTGATTGCCGATGCGGACATCCTGTATATGACCCGTGTGCAGAAGGAGCGTTTCTCCGACCTCATGGAGTACGAGCGGGTGAAGAACGTGTATATCCTCAATAACGAGATGCTGCGCCTTGCGAAGCCCAATATGAAGATCCTGCATCCACTGCCCCGTGTCAACGAGATCGCCTACGACGTGGACGACAACCCGCACGCCTACTATATCCAGCAGGCTGGCAACGGACTCTTCGCCCGTGAGGCGATTTTCTGTGATGTGCTGGGCATCAGTCTGGAGGAAGTAAAGAAAGACAAAACAATCATTAAGTAAAGCGTCCGAAGTTATGAATAAGAATCAAATGCTCGTCGCCGCCATTGAGAACGGCACCGTCATCGACCATATCCCCTCTGAGAAGACCTATCAGGTGGCACAGTTGCTGAAACTTGCCGACTTAGGGACTCCCGTGACAATCGGCTATAACTTCCCCTCCAAGAAACTGGGAAAGAAGGGGTTTATCAAAGTAGAGAACAAATGGTTCACGGACGAGGAGATCTCCCGTCTCTCCGTCGTCGCCCCTAATGTCGTGCTGAACATCATCCACGATTTTGAGGTAGTCGAGAAGAAACCCGTCCGCACCCCTGACGAGATAAGGGGTATCGTGAAATGCAACAACCCCAAGTGTATCACGAATAACGAGCCGATGCGAACCCATTTCCACGTGACAGACGGCATCCTCACCTGCCACTACTGCGAGATGGAGCAGGACATAAATAAAGTGGAACTCGTCTGAGTTCCACTTTTTCTTTTTTATGACTTCCTTTCCAACAGGATCACGGTAGTGCTCTTGTCTTTCATCGAAGGCATCGTCTCGCCCACATCAGAGCCGACGTAGGTAGGATCGCAGATCGTGAACTTACGTCCGTTGAGCGTGATATGGTCGCCAGGAACCTCCTCTGGGAAGTTGACAGCCATTGCCAGATGACCAGGATAGTACACCAAGACGACATCCAGACCCACCAGATCCCTCACCAGGTGAGAGAGGAGGATGGAACGGTCCTCACAGTCGCAATAGGGATAGAAGATGGTCTCCTCGCCGAAGAAAGCACGGTCGTAGCCCCATACGTCGTCATCGAAGGCATATAGCAGACAGCCCTGGTTGGGGTTCTCGCGCTTGATGTCAACCGTTCCCTGTACCCACCAGTCTAACTGCTGTACTTTCTCCAATGGCGACATACCATTCAGTTTCTCGCGCATCGGCGGATAGAGTTGCGACGTGATACCTTTCTCCAATGGCGTGTTGGCATACATTGCCCAGCGTGTCATGAAGTTATTATCGGTATACGACGAGGGATAGGTCTCGTAGAAACTGATGTAGTTCTTGTTTGCCGTCACCGTGAAACTGAAATCGGGGTTTCGTGGTGAGGTGATGGTACGCTCGATGGTAGGATTCTCAGAGAAATCCTGAATGGCGGAGATACGGAGTGACAGCGGACTCTCCTTGGGGAACTTCGCCTTACAGATAGACAACTTGGCATCATCTCCGATATTGTCGAGCAGGTAGTAGCACTCACCATCGACATAGAAGAACGACTTCTTGAAGATGTTATACTGACTGGACACCAGGATATAGAGGGTGCTGGCATCATGGGCGTATCGCATCTTATAGCCCGACTGGGCATAGAGGAAGCCCATCACCAGCGTAGCCTCGTTGCTGTGCTTGCCATAGAACTTGTCGGTCAGCGCAAGCAGCATCTGGTAATACGCCCAGTCAGAGAAATTATGGTTCTTACGCTCCTGCAAGCAGTCATAGAGCATGTTGTCAAACTGGGGCTTGGTAAACTCCTCGATGACATCAGCAACATCGTCACCACTGAGTCCCTTCAGACGGACACGGCAGTTGTCGCCGATGCGCACACGGCATTTGGTGCCGAAGACATCGAAGTCCATATAGTCGTTAGCCTTCTCCGGCACGGGGACCACCTCGGCGAGGGGCTGTGGCTGCTTGGGAGCGGGAGCAGGTGCCTTGACGACCTCCTGAACGACAAGGTTATCGTTGGTACGCTCGCGCTTTTTCTTCTTAGCCTCTTTCCTTGCCTGCTTCTCAGCCTCTTTCTGCGGGTCCTTCTTCCCACCACCGAACAGTTTGCTGAACCATGAGGCGGTCTCATCCTCAAACTCCGGTGTCGTCATCGGCTCCACTCTCTCCTCGGCAGGAATCTGGACAGGCGGCTCCGCGCCGAACTCCTCCCATGCCTCACGAACAAACTGGGCGTACTCGGCAAGCGCCTTCTTGCGGAAGTCGGCATACTCCTTCCTCGCCTTGTTCTTGAAAGCCTCGAAGTCCTGGCGGAAATTCTTATTCTGAGCCTGCGTAGGCAATACCATGGCAAGCATCAGCAGTTGGATAATGAAAAACTTTCTATTCATAGTTCTATGATGTTTTAGTTATGACAACATTGTGTGGTATCAGGCTTCTCCTCCGAGAGCGAGTCTTTCTCGACCTGCTCCATGAAGAGGGAGTCCTTCACGAACTGCTCACGAGTGACGGTGGCTGGGTCGCTATGGCGGCGCACCTTTGCCGTCTTCTCCTTACGGAGTTGCGCCACGACAGACTTCACGTAGTCCTCCGTCATGTTCAGCACCGTATTGCGCTTATCGGCTAAGAATGACTCTAACTTCGCCTTACCCGGAGAGTTGATGACATATTGCTTGTTACCATTCTCCATCAACAGGGTCATCGACCCGCTGAACGAGACATTGATGGTCATATCGGCAGTCAGGACATCGCCCTTCTCCACCTTGCGTCGCCCTTGGGGTGTCACCAGATCAATGCGTCCACTCACTTTCGAGACGACATAGGATGTCTTGTCATTCTTAGCCATCATCGCCAGTGGGAAGAGCAGCAGCAGACATAGACCAATGAGTTTTCTATTCATGATTCTTATTCCGTTTATATTCTATGGTAGCCTTAATAGTATCGTATAGATTCTCTGCCATGTAGATCAGTGCTATCGCCGACATGGCGATGGCGAGACTGATGCTGTAGTTGTACTTACAGAAGAGGATGAAGGTCACCCAGACTATCAGCGACAGCCAAGCGCAGATCAGCAGACCTCGTATCAGAGAGGTGGAGAGGATTACATGGAACAGGGTCTTCTTGCTGGTGGTGAACCGCTTGTACATCGCCAACAGGATGACAGACAAGAAGACCACGATAAACGACACCACCATCGTTACCCCAGTGGAGGCGTGTTTGATCTCCGACTGCATCAGCATCGTCTCTGCGGCGTAGGCTAGCAACTCCACACCAGCGATCTTGCCCTGAGGAGTATAGTGCATGTCGCCCTCCTCCTTCATCGCTCCTATCAACACCAGATGATCCTCTATCAGGTCACGGTATTCCAGGAGAGAGTCACACGATACTACCTGATAATACTTTGGAGAGAAGTTGATGCTCAAGTCCTTGTCGGAAAGAGGTACGACCTCCTGCTCCGCATAGAACTCCGCCACCCGTTTGATGAACGACGGCTGCACCACGCCTCCCACATCACGTCCGATACTCACACTGCGCTTCATGCCACCATACAGTTGGCGGGGCATGTTGGTGAAGCCCTCGTTGACGGAGTCGCTGGGGGTGAAGAACGAGTGCACGGTCTCCCCCTCCATACTATCGATAATCTTATACGAGAATACGAAGTTATGAAGTTGCTTGACCGCCATGGCAAGGAGAGTGTCACCCTCCAGGTCCTCATCCTTGTAGCCCTCGAACACTACATCGACGCCCACTGCCTTGGGGTGCAGCGCATTCACCTCCATGAACAAGTCGGCGAAGTCGCGGCGCTTCCGCAACTCCGTCATGTCCACGATGGTCACGATGCGACTGGTGTCCCTCTTGCCAGCCCCGTCCAGCAGTTTATAGTAGAAATCCGTAAACGAGTAGTCGTCGAGGATCTCTGCGACGGGGTTGAATACTTTCAGGTTGAAAGCCGCCAGCAAGTAGATTCCCACCACGCAGAATGCGAGAATCGTTACGATGAAGTATCTCCAGAGTTGATTCATCAATCCTTACCTAAATAAGCCTTCAACTCCTCGCTTAACTCCTTACCCTCTTTCTCCAACTCAGCACGGATGGCCTCCTTGGCAATCTCCTGAATGGCGGCAGCCTTGGTGATCACACGAACCATCACCTCCTTGTTCTTGTTCTTCAACTCACGGGTAACGACCAATGGAGTCTGCAAGCGACCGAGTTTCTGTGAGAAGATGGTCTTGTTCTCCAGCATCGTTGTCGTGATAGAGGCAGCCTGGTCGTCAGCGAGCATCTTGTTAGCCACCAGATTATCGACGATACCTGTAGCCTCGGAACTGATCTTGCCTGCAAGGTTCATACGAGCCAGTTCGGTAGCCTGAATCTGTGCTGCGGCGAAGTTCTCGGCAGTAGCACGACCCTCACCGTCGAAGTAGAGGGGATTCATCTCGTCGTCGTACTGCTCCAGGAACATATACAGACGGTTGACCTGCTTCTCCAGTGGCAGTCCACCAGGTGACACGGTCCATCCCTCCTTCGTGAGTCGCCTAGCCTCTTTCTTGGCGTCCTTCGACACACCTTCTTTCTTCAACGCGGTCTTGTTCTCCTTCAGTTTCTGCTGTACTGAACTCTGACCCATTGCGCTCATTGAGAATGTCAGCGCAACAAACATAACAAGAAATTTCATTGTTTTCATAATGCTAAAAGATTTTGTTAATACTATATTCTAATTATTAAAAGTCGCCTGGACCGTAAAGACCGAACTCGGGGTCTTTCTCGGGTTGCCAGGTTCTCAGTTTTATCAGCGGTCTGTCGGGCTGGTTGATGTCGACCATCAGCATCAGGTATCCCTTGTCACCATAGGTGGAGGAATAGTAGTCCTGCTGTATCTGGATGGCGTATGACTCACCGCCCTCTCCCATCTTGATGACATCATTGTTGGAGAATCGGATGTTCACGAACTCGTTCCGTGCGAAACACCGCTTCAGGTTCTCCAGATACTGGTCTTTCGTCTGGCGGTTCTTCCTGATGATCAGGTTACCCTCCTGACTGATGGTCGACTGGTTCTCGATATTCACGTTCTTATTCGCCCTGCTCACTACCGATCCCGTGATGATGACGGCATCGTCGTCGAAGATGGAGCGGATATAGTCGAGACGCTTCAGGGCGTATGCCGTCTTATAGTTCTCGAGGAAGTTCATGATGGCGAAGCGTGACTTCTCCTCCCACACCCCTTTGTACAGGATATCGTCCTCGGCGGTCTTACCCAGTCCGAAGGCGATATTGTCGATCTTCTGCTCCTCGTTGAAGGCGAAGACGACATCCTCGACGAACGACTTGCGGACACCAGAGGCGAACGAGAACGACATACGCAGTCCACGTACCAGCACACTGCCCTTGTCGTCATAGAGACGGATGTCCGACGAGTCGAGCACCCTACCCTTTCCGTATTTCATCAGTTTGGTGAACATATCCCATCCGCCATCACTGAAGAGCGGGCGTACCGAGTCGTATCTCTTCTCCTTGATAGCCTTCACCACCTGCTCCAAGGTCGTCATATACTTAGAGGCGTCCTTGTCTTTCTTGGTGAGCGTCTTGGGCGGGGCGATTGCCTCCGCGCTGTTGGTGGTGAATGACTGGGAAGCCATCTGCTGATGGCGTGCGGCAGTCTCCTTGGGCTTCTCCTTGTTCTCGAGTATCACGTTGGTATAGGCATCGGGCATAGGGGTTCCCTTGACGGCGTTCAGCACCATCTCCACCTCTTTGTCGATCTTCGCCTCACCAGCATACTCGAACTCATAGCGCAACTGCACCTGCGAGCCCTCGTAGCCGGGAGCCAGTTCCAGCACGCCCCATCCGTCCTTGGCACTATAGATGGCGCTCCATGTCTGTCCGTCCCAATACTTATAGTCGACACTGTTCACGGGCTTTCCCTTATAGGTGATGGAGAGTCGGATGTCATTGCCGTCACGACTGTCGTAGATAGCCTTCAGTTCGTCGAAGGTATCGTCGATCTTCTCCTTACACCAGTTGGTGAGCACGTGCTCCTTGCCGTCCTCGTCGGTATAGGTGACCTCGTTAGGATACTGCAACGACTTCAGCAGGGTCAGCGCCCAGTAGTAGTTACGCAGCACGTCGTCCACCTTACCTTTCCGCTCCGCACGGATTGCCGACTCTACCAAGTCGATAGCCTTCCGCTTGCGCGACTCGAAGATTTTCTCCACCTCCGACTTCTTAATCCAGCGCACCACGTAGGCATCAGGCTCCGTCTGGAGCACCTGCTGCTGCGTGTTGGTCAGCGTAGCCTGTGAATAGGTGCTGACGGTCTGGGTGAACTGCGACTCCTCGTCCAGTTTACCATTGCTGCTCTGCGTCTTCAACGAGGTCTGTGCCTCACCCGTCACGTTGGTGGCTATCTTGCCAATCAGGTTGGCAAGGGCGTTACGCTCAGCCTCGGCGACGGTCTTGCCATAGCCCTCACCATAGATATAGTCCTCGCTGTCCCTGACGATTTCCCAACTCTGTGCTGAGACTGTCGTGGACAACAGCAGTAGCGACCACAAGGCAATCAGTCTGCCCACCAGATATTGTCTGTTCTTTCTCATTTTCCTTATTTAACTATTACTTTATTACCATTCTGAATATATACGCCCTTCGATGGATGGAGCACACGGCGACCCTGCAGGTCGTAATATACATCATCCTTCTTGCCTCTCACACCATCTATCTCTTGCAGTCCTGTCACGTTGCCGTTGTTCAAGTCCTCAAGCGACAGGAAGCGGGAACCGCCATCCGTCAGGTGTTTCGTGAATGCCTCGAAGGGACGGAGTTCACGGTAGTTCTGCTCGAACACGCTACCCTCGGGATAGCCGCCACGTGCCTCACCCACGTTCAGCGCATAGACATACTGCTGTGCCTCCCAACGCTCGAAGACGGGGGTCATCACGTAATTACCATACTCGTCATGGACGGGACTGGTCTCTGGCACATCCGCATTCTCTGCCGAGAAGGTCACCTCGCCAGCGAGGTTATACTCCTCGCTATACTCTGACGAGTTAGGCATACTGATCAGGTAGGCGGTGTTCGCCTCTATCTGCTGCATGCTCTGCAGTCCGTTTGAGGTCAGACGGCGCAGCCAGAAGTGGTAGTTGCCACTGTTGTTGCCGAACGGACTAATCACGCCCTTGGTGGCATGGGTGATGGTCTGCACGTTGAACGGCAGTGCTATCGTCTCCCATCCACGGCTCACGCTAATCTGCGTCTCCTGTGAGAACGTACGGGTGTAACTGATCTTCTCAGCCGTGAAGGGCTGTGGGCAATACCAGTTGCTCTCATCTGACAGTGTAATCTCTTGAGCGACACCGTTAATCACCACATTCTGTATTCCCTGTGGTGCCACCGATGCATCGTTGACATATACTAACAAGTTCGGATTACCAATCTCGGCATATTGCTCGGCGGGGATATTTGCACTTCCTGCTTTGATAGCGGCAAGGGAAGAACAGCCAGAGAACATATATCTCATATCTGTCACGTTAGCAATATTAAAACCACTTACATCAAAGGTCGTCAGACTAGAACAGTCTCCCAACATACCATACATATCCGTCACATTGGCGGTATTAAAAGTACTTAAGTCAAGACTTGTCAAATTAGAACATTTATTGAACATATAATTCATGCTCGTCACGTTCTCAGTATTGAAGCCACTTACATCAAGACTTGTCAAACCAGAGCAGTCGTAGAACATATTATCCATGTCTGTCACGTTCAGTGTGTTGAAACCACTTAAGTTGAGACTCGTCAAACCTGAACAACCTGCGAACATGTGTTTCATGTCCGTAACATTCTGCGTATTGAAACCCGAGAGGTCGAGACTCGTCAGGCTGTAGCAGCCTTCGAACATTCCCCACATGTCTGTAACATTCTGCGTGTTGAAACTTGAAAGGTCGAGGCTCGTTATAGCAGAGCAGTTATAGAACATACTAGTCATGTCTGTCACATTCTCTGTATTGAAGCCCGATACGTCAAGACTTCTCAGACTATAGCAACCTGTGAACATGCGATGCATGTCGGTCACGTTGTCGGTTTTCAGATTCTCTATTCCAATGATACTGGTCAATGAAGAGCACCCCTCAAACCAATAGGCAGTGCTAGTAGGCTCGTAGTCAGCAAAGGATGTGTCAAATATCGCTGTCGTTGCTGTGCCGTATGGAGAACTACTAACATACATATTGTTAATGTCCATTCCTCCACGTGCATCCTTCTGATCATCATAATAGAAGGTCAGGACGGTATTGTCATCACTAAGTGCGGCGTAAGGTTCTGAATCAACCCAAGGTTCTGCACCAGATTCCGTAAAGTAACCAGGATTCGCAGTACCGCCATCAATATGAGCATAGGTATGGTCGGTATTATTGGCATCAAAGTGAGTACCTGCACCACCGACAAGGACATAACATCCACGGAACATATTAGCACTTTCTGTAACAGATGCAGTACTCCAATCATTGCCAACATATATTGTCTTCAAGGCTGGACATCTTGTGAACATTGATCGCATATATGTTACATTGGTCGTGTTGAAGCCACTAATGTCTAAATCCTTCAAACCAGTACACTCCTCGAACATCCAGCCCATGTCTGTCACATTTGATGTATTGAAATGACTCAAATCTAAAGTCGTCAAACCAGCACAACTTGCGAACATCTGTGACATCTGCGTTACATTGACCGTATTGAATCCGCTTACATCAAGACTTGTCAGGTTTGAACATCTATGAAACATATTGGTCATATTTGTCACATTAGCGGTATTGAAATTGCTTACATCAAGACTCGTAAGACTAGAGCAGCCTGTAAACATTTGGTACATGTTCGTTACATTAGCCGTATTAAAACTACTTAAGTCAAGACTTGTCAAGCCAGAACAGTCCATAAACATACTACTCATGCTCGTTACTTTTTCCGTATTGAAACTAGTCAAGTTAAGACTTGTAATGCTGGAACTCAATGCGAACATACTACCCATGTCCGTTACATTAGCCGTATTAAAGTTGCTTAAGTCAAGGCTCGTCAGACTGGAACATTCATAGAACATCATTTCCATATTCGTCACATTCTCTGTATTGAAATTACTCAAGTCAAGGCTCGTCAGACTAGAACAACCATAAAACATGTCACTCATTCCTGTCACATTTGATGTATTGAAACTACTTAAGTCAATACTCGTCAGACCAGAACATCGATTAAACATCATATCCATACGCGTTACCTTTGACGTATTGAAATGACTCAAATCTAAATTTGTCAAACCAGCACAACCATAGAACATTCTTACCATATCTGTAACATTATCAGTGCTGAAAGTACTTAAATCTAGATTAGTTAGGCTGGAACATCCTTCGAACATCCCATACATGCCTGTTACATTGTCTGTTTTGAAATTTGCAATATTTTCAATCGAAGTAATACTCTTACAATCTTTAAACAAAAATGTTGTATTGGTTAAAGAGGTACAATCAGCGAAAGAGGCATCAAACACTACAGTAGTAATTGTTTCTCTTTCTGAGTACCATGGTTGATAATCAGGATAACTAAACGGTCCCACGCTCAACCCACCACGGGCATCCTTCTGATCATCATAATAGAAGGTCAGGACGGTATTGCCATCACTAAGGACGGCATAGGGTTCTTGCGCCAACATCTTGGCTGGCATCAACACGGTTAATACGACCAGTAGGAGGGACTGGATTCTGCTTTTCATTCGGTAATGTGTATGAATTATATTCATCATTCCTTAGCGGTTTTACAAAAATATTAGCCTTAGATTTTATAGAAATCTATGATTCTTCGAATGCAAAGATAAGGATAAGTAGAGAAAGTGCCAAATTTTTTGGGAGTTTTTTTATATGTTAAGTCCATTGGACTTCAAACATTATTTAATATATTCTTCCACGTTCTTCTTAATTTCCCTCTTCAATGATTCCCACTCAACAGGTTGAAACATAAAGGGCATTGGCTGTAAGTCGGCATCGTCAAAGTAAGTCATGCTCAACAGAACGGCGATGACCATATTGAAGCGCAAGGGAGGTTCCTCCTACCAGTCTCATCTGTGAAAGCAAAGGCTGTCGAGACAATGTCCTTAGGAGTTCCAAAGTGTCGGGAAAGACTGTCTGAAGTGATAGCATCTGTAATCTTCTTTATTGGTATGCGAGATAGTAGTAATAAACGAGAGGCAAACAGGGTCGAGCGTACGGATCTGTTTACACTCCTCCACAATTTTATCGAGCCCGTAATAACGGTAAATAAGTCGCCAGTCTCTCATCTGCCCATACTCCATCACTCTCTGAATGATGAATCGGGAATGATCATCCATCGATAGTGTCGATGAATCAACATCCCAAAAAAGATTGGGCGAGAAACTATTGATATATTCCAGATTGCTCATCTTTGAATTTGCTTGAATTCATTGCAAAGATAACAATAAGTAAAGAAAATGCCAAATATTATTAATACTTTTTTACGTTGACTTGTCGCCTCGAACTTGTCAAAAGGCGAGAAATCTGGCAGACAAAACAAGGAATAATTCTGACAAAGTGCTTCTGGAGAATCGCATAAAATCGACCAACGCCCAAGTTGGCTGCAAATACGCGAAATATGAGGGGTTACGATAACCGGCTGAACGACAGCGGCTTATCCGTTTGAGGGGTCGTTTTGACCCTAAAAAAGAGGCGAAAAAGCGGTAAAAAAGCCCCTTTTAGCCCCTATCTTCGAGGGTGGAAGGCGGCACCTTTCGGGTCGTTTGCACGTAGCAAACGGGTAGGAAGGCGGCACCTTCCTACCCGTTTCACACAAACTGATGCTTTTTTTGCTCGTTTTTGTCGTTTTGAAGCCCTCAGATTTTCTAGAAGTCCTAAAAATCCTGACATAAAATCAGGGACTTTTTCTTGACAAAGCAAAACTTAACATTTATTTAATTATTACTTTATTACCATTCTGAATATATACGCCCTTCGACGGATAGAGCACACGGCGACCTTGCAGGTCGTAATATACATCATCCGTCTTGCCTCTCACACCTTCTATCTCTTGCAGTCCTGTCACGTTGCCGTTGTTCAGGTCCTCAAGTGACAGGAAGCGGGAACCGCCATCCGTCAGGTGTTTCGTGAATGCCTCGAAGGGACGGAGTTCACGGTAGTTCTGCTCGAACACGCTACCCTCGGGATAGCCGCCACGAGCCTCGCCAACGTTCAGCGCATAGACATACTGCTGTGCCTCCCAACGCTCGAAGACGGGGGTCATCACGTAATTACCATACTCGTCGTGGACGGGACTGGTCTCTGGCACATCCGCATTCTCTGCCGAGAAAGTCACCTCACCAGCGAGGTTATACTCCTCGCTATACTCTGACGAGTTAGGCATACTGATCAGGTAGGCGGTGTTCGCCTCTATCTGCTGCATGCTCTGCAATCCGTTTGAGGTCAGACGGCGCAGCCAGAAGTGGTAGTTGCCATTGTTGTTGCCGAACGGACTGATCACGCCCTTGGTGGCATGGGTGATGGTCTGCACGTTGAACGGCAGTGCTATCGTCTCCCAACCACGGCTCACGCCAATCTGCGTCTCCTGTGAGAACGTACGGGTGTAACTGATCTTCTCAGCCGTGAAGGGCTGTGGGCAATACCAGTTACAATTACCTGTAGCAGCGTCGGTCAGGACAATCTCTGCCGCCGTACCGTTGATGACCACATTACTATGATCAGGAGCCAGTGAGGCATCGGTGACGAATATCAGCATGTTAGGATTGTCAAGTCCCTGCAAGTCGCTGTTGGTAAGTGCCACTGTACTGTTCCAGACTATTGCCGTAATCTTCTCTGCCACAGCACTCCGACCACCGACAGCCTCCAGTGCCTCGTACATGGGTACAGAGCCGCCCACCCTCAGGACACCATTGATGTCGAAATCAGCGTCTATCGCAACAACCGTTCCGATGATTGCCTCAATCTGGTCACAATAGTCATTAATCTGTGTGGCGAAGTGCTCTGCCTCGAAATAGGGGGCGGAGCCACGAGCACCCATCATCATTTCGCCCTCTTCCACTGCCCACTGCAGATTATCCAACAAGGTCTGGTCTACGGCAGCATTGCCATTGGCAGCATCGTAGACAGTATGACCACGTGTAATCGCGGTACTGAGTTCCACCCATAGGGTATATCCATACGCCAAGGTAGTGGTGTCAGAGGACAGCGTGGTGCCGCCGTCGTCAACCACTGTGACCGCCTTGATGACCGCATTCCTCTTGATCTCTATCGGCTGCTGGTAAAGATTAGGCAGATCGATCAAAGCATTCGTCACATTGTCTACGGTCTGGTCTGTCAGGTCCGACAAATCAGAGATGGCGTAGAAAATACTGGCGTTTGCCGTTGTCGTCGTCATCGTAAGGTTGTCACCATCAAAGGTGAATTCCGGTGCTACCGGTGCCTGCGCCCATCCCGAGAGAGAGGCGAGAGCAACTAGCATTATCAACAAATTCCTCTTCATAACGTATAACGTTTAAACTATTACACTTTCATCTATATTATCGTAACTGTCGGGACAAGTTTGGATCGGGGTTGTCACCGTCAGAAGGCTCAGAGGTGTCTGCAGGTGTCGTGAAGGTCAGCACATTAGGCGTGTAGATGACCTGTCCTCCAAAGTTCACATAACCACGAGCGTAATAGGTTGTCTCGGGAGTCAGTCCACCAATGAACTCCTCCACGAAGCCCTGTGTGCCACCAGAACCAACCACCTGTGTCTCGTCATTGATGGTAGGAACTTGGTTGCGGGCACTCCAGCAGAAACCGTACTCCCCTACCTCAGAGGCAGCGTTAAACTCGAAGAAGAGCATTGCCTCTGTCGGCATCATGTGATGAGACATGATCTCGATATCACTCAGTGTAGGATACTGCACGCTGCCTACGCCCTGCTGTACGAGAACGTCAACCTGCTGCGGGTTCTGCGTACCTGCGATGATGACGATGACAGACAGACGGTCACGCTCGGTGTTGTTGTTAGGCTGGCAGTGCACGTGGATCTCACCGTTACCGATTCCCTGTGCGGGCTCTATCTGCAACCACGACTGGGCAGAAGAGGGAACGAAGGCACGCCATGCGGCATTACTGGTCACCTGAATGACCTGGTCGCCACCGCTGGACTCCAGATTAATCTGATCGGTGTTGACACCCAAAGAGATGTCCTCACTGTTCATACCCTCCTGTGCCACCAGGACATCAGCACTGCTGTTGCCATAAAGGATGGTGAAAGAGGTGGAGCGAGCCACATCGGTCTGGCTGGGGTCAACAGATACGTTGACGGTCTCGGTACCCACGTTGCCCGACATCTTGTCGAGGTGCAACCAGTTGATACCTGTAGGCATCTGTATCTTCCATCCCTCCACATTACTCTTGATAGAGAGCAACTGCGCTCCAACGGGGTCAGCCGCGAAGTTCAAAGTTTTTGCGGAGATATTGATGGTCGGGTCGCCACTGACCTGACGTAACGTAATCTTCTGGTTCAGTCCGCCGTCAGAGGTCAGCAGGATGGTCTCGACACGGTCGTAGACGGTCGTGTTCTGGTCGGTGGTGATTACCAGCGATCCATTACCCGTACCACGCTGTGGCTGTACGGTCAGCGAGTTCCACTCCGTCTGGTCGTAGGTCATCACCCACGAGCAGTTAGCGGTGATGGCGACATTCTTCGACTCGTCGCCCGAGCGCATCTCGATATTACCACCCTCTACCAACAAGATTTCCTTGGCGGGCTTCGCTGTCAGTTCCTCGTCCGACTTACAGCCTGTCATTCCTGCCATGATAGGCAGTGCTGCAATTATTGCGATGATATTTCTTGTCTTCATATCGTTCAGTCTTTATATTATATATAAGGTGTAGGTTAGAAATTGAAGATGGCACCCAAGGTCATCATAAAACCGCCTGCCGATATATCACTGTTGTCAGCGATACGCTCGAAGTTGGCATCCTTGCTGACACCAATAGAGAAAGCAGGGTTAGCAAACAAGTAGAGACGCTCGATAGGCGCATAGAGCAGTTTCGCGCCAATGGAGAGGCAGTTGGCAATAGCGCCGTCGCCATAGAGATTCGTTCCGTTCTCCACATTACCCGACAGGCGTTCTACCTCATAGCCCAACTGTGGCACGATGCCCAGACGCTCTGTCAAAGCAAACTGGTAACCCAGTTTGACGGCAAATGTCGAGCGTTTGTAACTGATGGTGCTCAGATAGGTGTCGTTACCGTCGGTAGAGTACCAGGGCACATCGTCAGAGCCACCCAGACCGAAGGTGTAACTAACCTGCAGGTCGTAGTTCTTATAGGTAGCGCCAGCCAGTACGCTGATACCTCCCATTGAGCGGAAGGTGTAGCCTGCGCCAAAATAGAAAGCCTGTGACTTGATATACTGCACACGGTCCAAGGTGATGGTGTCACGTGTCGTCTGGTTGTGACGCACGGTATACTCCAGACCCTGCTTGCTGACATAGCCCTTGCGGTTCAGGTTGATCTGATAGGTACCGATGGGCAGGGTCTGCGCCTCTGTCAGGTCGATGGGGTCGGTGCCATTGATGGTGGCGATGGCATTACGTGGACGGGTGTAGAGACTCAGTCGACCCGTATAAGGTGTCGGCGGAGCAGCCTGCACCGTATTGTTCGTCTGAGGAAGAACGGTGAAGGAAGTCTTCTGCGGGTCACAATCAGCCTTACGGGTCTCTACGGTATAGGTGCCCTCACGCAACTGGGTCTTCCAATAGCCATTACCCATGTTACTGCCCTCAAACCATATCTCGGCATTGTTCTCGACATTGACAGTCACATCGCCGAAATGGTCTGACATATCACGCTGCTCCACATTGATCAGGCGGAGACTGGAGTCATCGTCTGTGGTAATCATGAAAGAGGTCTCACCCTCGTAGCGGTCCTTCAAGGCACGTACCGTATGGCGACCGTAGTTCAGATACTTGTGGTTGACAGGTAATTGTCCCACACGCTCACCGTCGATATAGATGGTGGAGTTTGCCATCTGCGCGTTGATGGTGACATAGCGACCGATACCGATGTCCAAGTACATCTCATAGGTACGGGCACCATCGATAGTAACAGGATAGTAATACTCACGCAGCACACCGTAGTCCTTGTGCTGGATGGTCAGTTTCTTGGCACGACGTGGTACGTAGAGCCATATCTCTCCATCATGTTCCTCGGATGCGACAATACCCAGCGAGCCGCCATTGAAGGTAAAGCCACGCTCAGGAGCCTGAATCTTAATCAATGCCGCCTTCTCACCATTCTGGTCCAGTTTCTGCGTTCCATGCGTGTTTGCCGTCATGTCTTTCTCCAATCGCTCGAACTTGAGGACCTTGATGTTCTGTGCCCCTAAACCTAGAGTCACTAAACTTACAAATGTCAACAGGATTAGTTTCTTCATATTATCTGATTGTTTTGGTTTCGCCATATTTACCATTCGGCTACAAAGATAGTTAAAAATTATATACCAACAAAACTTTTACAGATAAATTTGATGGAATAAGTCAACTTTTAAAAGAAAAAGTGGAACTCATTGGAGTCCCACTTTTGTATTTACTCAGGTACCGCGTACCGCTCACCAGCCTCCTTCACAAGGCGGCGGGCAAAGGGCTGAGGATAGCCGGGACGCTCCACGGTCTCCCCTAACCCGTATTTGTTGCGCTTGAACTGTCCGTTCGCATCAACGGGTTTCCGTGCCATATCATTATGACGGACGATGAGGAATATCGCCAACTGCTTCCAGCGAGCCAGCATCTGCTGCGCCTGCTGGATGCTGTAGTCGTTGAGGTACTGGCACATCTCACCAGATGCCATTCCCTTTGCCTTCGCCTCTATCTGGGGCTGTTGCGTCAGATAGGCATGTTGCAGGGAGTCACGTACCTGTTGCAGGTCTGGGAACATCGCGGAGTAACGGGGGTACACCATATTGCTCACCCAGTTGCACACCCAATAGGCACTCTTGTCAGAGAAGGTCACATCATCAGCCCCTGGCGCATTGAAGCACTCGGGACGGCGGGTCATCGAGCAATAGATGGGGACGTAGGCGATCATATTGGCGTCGTCGTTGCCAAACCAGAAACAGCCGCCCACCTCACGAGGCAACCAAGAGCGCATCTGTGAGACGAAGGAGAATGCCGACTGCTGCGTAGACACAGGACGCTCGTTGAAGTATTTCTTCCCATCCACCTTATAATATAAGGGGGTAGGACGATACGGCATCTGCCAGATACCGCCTCCGATATCCGTAGAGTCAATCTCCATCGGCGTTCCCTCGAAATGGTTACGCATATCATTCATCACGTCCTCGACACTCACTTTCTGGTCGGGAACAACCCAAAGGGGTATGTCCTCCGCATCCTTGTCGAGACCAAGTACCCAAGGCAGGTAACGGTCCATACCTTTCTTATGACGGTTGAAGAAACTCCAAGCACGGGCATCACAGATACGACGACCCGAGAAGTCGGGGAAGGCATAGGCGTTCTTCCAAGAGAACTCCTCGTCCTTGCCTGTGAACCACCCTTTCTTACGGGCATACTTGATGACATTCTTCGAGTAGAGCACGTTCTGCTTGTCTTTCTGGTCAAACACCCCTATCCTACTCTGGTTGGCATGCGCGCAGATAGCCTCATCGGGAATACGGACGGCAACCCATACGGTACGCTCCTTCGACACCTGGCGGTCTGGTCCGCATCCCTGCATCTCCAGAATCCAAGCCTCGTTAGGGTCACAGATGGTGAAGGTCTCGCCCTCTGAGCAATAGCCATACCGCTCCACCAATGTCGTCATGATCTGGATCGCCTCCCGTGCCGACTTCGCACGCTGCAAGGTGATATAGATCAGAGAGCCGTAGTCGATGACACCTGTGGAGTCGACCATCTCCTCACGACCGCCGTAGGTCGTCTCGCCAATGGTCACCTGCCACTCGTTGATATTCCCCACGACATTGTAGGTCTCCAACGCCTCCTCGATCTCGCCAAGGTATTTGTTGGTGTCCCACTCATACACCTGACGCTTGTCACCCTTCTGGTGCTTGGCGGCAGGATAATGGTACAGGGGCATATAGGCTCCATACGAGTCTGCGTTATAACTACAGATCACGGAACCGTCGGTACTTGCCTTCTTACCTACGATGAAGTTGGTACAGGCATCGGCTGACGCTACCATCGCCAAAACTGCCGATATGAATAGAAATCGTTTCATCTAACCTTTTAATATTTAATCTTTAATGTTTAATATTTAATCTTTCATCTTCAATTCGTAACTGGCTCCCAACTCTCGGATGCGAGTAGTGATCCATCCATCCTGACAGACACCGCCCATGTCATGCCCACCACTGTCGATATAGAGACGGGAGGTGTCCACCCCACGGGGAATGGCGATACTCAACTCCACCCATCCGAACAACGGACACGCTTGTTGGGCGAAGGTATAACGAGGGGATATCTTCCCTGGCTCCACCTTCGGACGGATGATTAGTCCCTCCTCCACCATGCCTGCTGGTATTATCAGTTGCATACCAGGCAATGAGATCATGGAGAGGCGGTCGTAACGGACGTTGATGGGGTTGATGGGTTGAATGGATCTAATGGGCGTTTTGACGCCACGAACGGTAAACTCATAGCGCGACTCGTTGCCTGTATAGTCACGCAGGATATAAAGCATCTGGTAAGGGCGCTCCTCGTCAAAGATGACATAGCCGTCGTTCTCGTCAGCCTGCAGGATAGGCAGCGTGACACCTTTAGGAATATACGAGCGCATATACCATGTCTTATGGTGCAGCCAGTGGTCGTAGTCGCCCCAGGAGTTCACCTGTCGGTTACTATAGACAGGGATGCGTCCCACATTGGCACGGAACACCTCCTGACCGTCTACCATGAGGATGGTCTCACGAATGCCATAATGGTTATATACCCCTTGCATGTAGTCGTCTGCCCATAAGGCAAAGCCCACCTTACCCCATGCCGTAAACTCCTCGTCCAAGCGGTTGGAAGTGAATCCAAAGGTCTGTTTCCCGCTTCCGCCATTGAACACCCCCTTCCCCGTCACAGGACAAGCCATGAAACTATGAGCCTGCGGTGCCACCGAGTCGTTCACATAAGGAGCGATGAAGTCCAACGGGTCCATCATATCCCAGGTGCGGGTGTCATGGATTTCCAGATGAAGGTGCGGTCCCGTACTATGTCCCGTGTTACCACTGATGGCAATCAACTGTCCTTGGGACACGGGGAAGTCAAGGGGAGTGAAATGGAGGTCTATCTGCTCATCATGCTTCCCTGTTCGATGCACCATCCGCTCCAACTTAGGAGAGAAACGCTTCAGATGGCAATAGATACTGGTATAGCCCTCAGGATGGGTGACATAGACGGCATTGCCGAAACCGCTGATGCCAACGGTCAAACGACTCACATAGCCATCACCAATAGCATAGATATGCTTGCCCTCCACATTATCTGTCTTGATGTCCAGTCCACCATGGAAATGATTGGGACGGGGCTCACCAAAATTACCCGCCAGTGTGATCTTGTAATCCACTGGCGAGTGATAGGTCACATTGGCATGGAGGGGATAAGCCAACAGCCAACAG
This sequence comes from Prevotella sp., assembly GCA_017458005.1. GTDB lineage: Bacteria > Bacteroidota > Bacteroidia > Bacteroidales > Bacteroidaceae > Prevotella. Next base: position 22,182 of record JAFTGH010000056.1, read on the forward strand.
CCAATAGCCAACAGCCCTTTTAGCATGCCTTGAAACTCATGTCGAGTCCTTTGACAGAGTGTGTCAAAGCCCCCACAGAGATAAAGTCGACACCCTGCTCGGCATAGTCACGGATGGTGTCGAAGGTAATACCACCACTCGACTCCGTCTCGTAACGACCAGCGATCAGGTCGACTGCCTTCTTCGTGTCAGGCACAGAGAAGTTATCGAGCATGATACGGTCTACGCCACCATGGTCAAGCACCTGTTGCAACTCGTCGAAAGAACGGACCTCTATCTCAATCTTCAGGTTGAGTCCCTTCTCTTGCAGATACTGATGGCAACGGTCGATGGCATTGACGATACCTCCCGCGAAGTCTACATGGTTGTCTTTCAGCAGGATCATATCAAACAGTCCGATACGATGGTTGACACCACCCCCTATCTTCACTGCCTGCTTCTCCAGCATACGCATACCTGGCGTTGTCTTACGAGTATCCAGCACACGGGTATGAGTGCCCTTGAGACGCTCCACATAACGGTTTGTCATCGTGGCGATACCACTCATACGCTGCATGATGTTCAGCATCAGACGCTCGGTCTGCAACAGCGAACGGACACGACCCGTGACAATCATGGCGATGTCGCCTTTCTTCACCTTCGCACCATCCCCTATCAGCACTTCCACCTGCATCTCTGGGTCGAAACGACGGAACACCTCTTTTGCCACTTCCACACCCGCCAGGATGCCATCCTCCTTGATGAGCAGATGCGACTTACCCATCGCATCCGCAGGAATACAGCATAAAGTAGTATGGTCGCCATCACCGATATCCTCCGCGAAAGAGAGGTCTATCAAACGGTCCACTAACTCTTCTACACTTAACATAAGCCTTGTATCTATTATCTCTTATCTATTATCTCTCTTATTTCTTGATTTTATATTGGTCTTTAAACAGATAGATACCGATACCTACACCCAGTCCATAGGCTGAGTTCTCGAACTTCTTTGTCGAGAAGTCGATATACAGTTCCGGCTCAATGGTCACCGTACGGCTGATGAAGAAGGCATAACCCAACTGTACACCAGGTAGGAAATCGTTATAGTCTTCTGAAGCATGTTTATACTTCGCACTAACTCCCAAGTAGAGTCCATTCTGAATCATATAATAGCGACCACCAACACCCAGAGTAAAACTATTGGAACCTCCCTCACGATGATCATAGCCGACCTCTGCCAACCCCATTAAGTTGTCGGCAAACAAATAACCAGCCTTGGCACCTATACCGAAATGAAACTGCTTTGCCTCGCTAGCAATTTCAAGACCTGTTAATTTAGCACCAAGATATGCCTTACCCTGTTCAAACTGTGCGTTGGCAGTCAATGATGCTGCTAAAACGGTGAGTAATAAAAATACTTTCTTCATAATGATATAACTCTTAAACTATTAAAGATTAAACATTAAAAATTAAACATTAAAGATTAACCTTTTGAACTATTAACCTCTCTCCTATACCACAGGCAGAACCAAACCACTGCGACGACAAAACAGATGCCGCCCAAGGTGTAGCCGATAGGCTCAGGCAGATGGAATGCCTGCTTGGACACAAACAGGAACGTGGAGCATACCGTTGTCATGAAGAGGGCTGGTATCAGCGTGATGACAAACGGTTTCTTCTTCCGCACGAGATAGACGGTCAGTGTCCATAGCGTGAAGACGGATAATGCCTGGTTGCTCCAGCCGAAATACTGCCAGATGGTGTTGAAGCCATCAGGGTTCTCAATCTGCCATATCAACATGGCGATAGAGGCAGCGAACATCGGGACACAGATGTACAGACGCTTCACGATAGGACGCTGGTCGAGTTTCAACCACTCGGCAACAATCAGACGACCTGAGCGGAAAGCGGTGTCACCACTGGTGATCGGTGCTGCTACCACACCCAGCATGGCAAGGATGGCACCTACGACACCCAACCAGTCGTTGCAGACCAAGTTTACCACGGCAGGGGCTGAGGTGAAGAAGCCCTTGTCGGCTCCTGCTATCAACTCATAACCTGGTGTCGGACTGCCATAGAAGAACCAAGACGATACCGTAGCCCATATCAAGGCAACCACACCCTCCGTAATCATCGCTCCGTAGAAGACGGGGCGACCCATGTGCTCTGACTTCACGCAACGAGCCATTAACGGACTCTGGGTAGCATGGAAGCCACTGATAGCGCCACAGGCAATAGTGATAAACAGGGCTGGGAAGATGGCATCCGTCCATTTCTCTGGCTGTGCCTCCGCTCCCATATTATAAAGGTGTGACCATAACTCGGGCAACTGAGGCCACTTGACAAACAACACCACCATCAGGGCTCCTGCCATAAACAACAGGGAGAAGGCAAACAAAGGATATATCTTACCGATAATCTTGTCGATAGGCAGCATCGTGGCGATGATATAATAGACGAAGATGATACCTACCCACATCATCGTCTCACCACCGATGGAGTGCAGAATCTCCGCAGGACTGTACACAAATACCGTACCCACCATAATCAGCAACAGGACGGTGAACACCAGCATTATACTTTTCGTCGTCTTGCCCAGATACTTACCAATCAACTCGGGTAGTCCCGCACCCTCATTACGCATCGACAGCATACCCGACAGATAGTCGTGGGTGGCACCAGCGAAGATACATCCCAACACAATCCACAGATAGGCGACGGGACCGAACTTCGCTCCCATGATGGCACCAAAGATAGGACCCGTACCTGCGATGTTCAGAAACTGAATCATGAAAATCTTCCAGTTAGGAAGCACAATATAGTCCAAGCCGTCAGCCTTTGCCACGGCAGGAGTGACACGGTCGTCTGGATGGAAAATCCTCTCCACCAGTTTGCCGTAGAAGAGATAGCCTAACAAAAGCGCTATCAAACTTAATGAAAATGATATCATTCTTTTCTCTGTATTTAAAATCTTCCTGCAAAGTTACGAATAAATTGAGAATAATTTGTAATTTTGTAGCCGAAATGAAACGATTAACATTATTTTATATAATATTCGCCTGTTTTTCCTTGCTGCTTCAAGCACAGCCTAAACAAGAACTTCGTGCCGTATGGCTGACGACGTTGGAAGGGCTCGACTGGCCCAGCACCAAAGGAACCTCCCTCGCTGTGGAGCAGAAACAGAAACAGGAACTGTGCCACATATTAGACTTGCTGAAGAAAGCAAATGTGAATACCATCCTCTTCCAGACCCGCATCCGAGGGACGGTCACCTACCCCTCTCGCATCGAGCCTTGGGATGGCTGCGTCAGTGGTCGCTTCGGCACGGCCCCCAACTACGACCCGTTGCAGTTTGCCATCGAGGAGACACATAAAAGGGGTATGGAGATCCATGCTTGGGTGGTCACCGTTCCTACAGGGAAGTGGAACAGTTACGGAGCGAGGAACCTGCGCCAGACGCATCCGGAACTGATGCGCCATGTCGGCGAGGATGCCTGTCTGAACCCGGAGGACACTCGGACGGCAGACTATATCGCCTCTATCTGCGAGGAGATCACCCAGCGTTATGACATCGACGGCATCCACCTCGACTATATCCGCTATCCTGAGACATGGAACATACGAGGCTCCCGCCAACAGGCTCGTGACAATATCACCCGCATCGTCCGTACCATCCATCAGAAGGTGAAAGGCTTGAAACCGTGGGTCAAACTGAGTTGCTCCCCATTAGGTAAGTTTGATGACCTGACACGTTTTCCCAGCGGTGGATGGAATGCGTATAATAAGGTATGCCAGGATGCACAGGGGTGGCTGCGCGACGGACTGATGGACCAGTTATTCCCTATGATGTATTACGACGGAAAGCATTACTACCCCTTTGCCGCTGACTGGAGCGAGCATCGCTACGACCGTGAGATAGCCGCAGGACTGGGTATCTACCGACTGATCCGCAGTGAGGGCAACTGGAACCTGAACGCCATCGAGCGACAGATGTATGTCGCACGCCAACTGGGACTAGGACACTGCTATTTCCGCAGCCGCTTCCTGACAGATAACACCAAAGGACTCTATGACTTCGTTTGCGACTTCGACAGTTATCCCGCCGTCGTTCCGCCCATGCTGACCTTTCAGCCTGCGCCATCAGCTCCCACTTCCCTACAGATAGAACGCACCACCCTGGGCGACAATATCAGTTGGAGTGGTGCCGTCGACAATAGCGATGGCGACTATCTGACATATAATGTCTATGCCTCCACCACCCAACCTGTCGACATCACGGATGGACGCAACCTGATTGCCATTCGTCAGACGCAGCAACAACTCTCTGTGCGCCGCTCTGCCGATGATGCCCCACTCTACTATACGGTCACAGCCGTCAACCGCTATGGCATGGAGAGCACCCCAGCCAAAAGCCAAAGGCTAACGGCTAATAGCCAACCGCTATCATCCAACACCCTCCTCCCCAATGACGGTAATATCCTACGTGTTGAGAATTGTGATGAACTGCCCGGTGCTTTTTACGCCATCTATTCCATGCAAGGTATCCACCTCGCCATCAAGCCCTTTAGTTCTCAGGTGTTTATCGGCGATCTGCCAAAGGGTGTCTATGAACTCCGCACCGCCAGTTACACGGGTACGAACCACCACGTGGGCTATTTCCTCATTAAATAATACTTCAACGCTTTATCTCTATATCGCGTTTGACATGATCACGAATCTTCGTCAGGTAAGCCTTCATCCCCTTGGCATCCTTCTGGTCGATGATCTCCAGCAACTCTTTCAGTTCTGTACGAATCTGACTGACCTGGTCGTGCGTATAGGGGTTGAAGAGGATTTCCTGTAACAGGTAGTCGTCCTCGTTCAGCACCCCCTTGGCAATCTTCATGTGACGCTTGAAGGTGGTACCTGGCGCATCCTGATGTTTCATGACAGCAGCGAAGACAAAGGTTGACACAAACGGAATACTCAACGAGTAGGCAACCGTCTTATCATGCTCCTCAAAAGTATACTCATAGATATTCAGTCCCAACTTCTGGTAGAGGTCCTTGAAGAAGATGCGTCCCATGTAGTCGCCCTCGCTGATGATGATGGCGTTCTCCTCCGACAACTGGTTGAGGTTGGCGAAAGTAGGTCCGAACATCGGGTGAGTAGAGGCATAGCGCATCCCCGTCGACTCGTAGAAGTCCTTCAAGCCCGTCTTCACTGAGGAGATATCACTGATGATACAGTCCTTCGGCAGATAGGGTATCACCTCCTGGAAGGCTGGAATGGTATACTTCACGGTCACGGCATTCACCACCAATTCAGGGGCGAAGGCACGGATCTCCTCCAACTCCGTGAAGCGCTGGCAGTTATAGGTAAACCGCATGCGCTTCGGGTCTTTCTCAAAGACGGCGACCTCATGGTCGAAACTCAGCAGGTCGATGAAGAACGAGCCCATCTTACCTGCGCCTAATACTAATATACGCATTATTTATTGATGATTTCAATTTGCTGACGGACACTCTCCTCATGGATGCTCTCAAAGACATGAGCGACAAACTCAGGACCCATTCCTAACAGGGAGCCCTGTGCACCACGCTTGTCAAGAATCTCGTTGTAACGAGAGGTCTGCAGGACCGTCATGTTATGCTCTTTCTTATACTGACCAATCTCACGACAAACACGCATACGCTTCGACAGCAAGTCCATCAACTGGTTGTCGAGTTCGTCAATCTGCTTACGCAGGGAGGTGATACCCTCCGTTGACGTGTTCTCGTCACGAATGACGAGCAAGGAGAGAATGTAGTCAAGCACGTCAGGAGTCACCTGCTGCTTGGCATCGCTCCATGCCTTGTCAGGATCGCAATGGCTCTCCACAATCAGACCGTCGAAGCCAAGGTCCATCGCCTGCTGGCACAAGGGGGCTATCAACTCTCTCCTACCTCCGATATGGCTGGGGTCGTTGATGATAGGCAACTCAGGAATACGACGATGCAACTCAATGGGAATCTGCCACATCGGCATGTTACGATAGATCTTCTTGTCGTAACTGGAGAAACCACGATGGATGGCACCCAGACGCTTCACACCAGCCTGGTTCAGACGCTCCAACGCTCCAATCCATAACTCCAAGTCGGGATTGACGGGGTTCTTCACGAAGACAGGTACATCAACACCCTTCAAGGCATCGGCAAGTGCCTGCATGGCAAAGGGATTCGCAGAGGTACGGGCACCAACCCACAGGATATCGATGCCGTATTTCAGACAGAGTTCGACATGCTCCGGTGTTGCCACCTCCGTAGACACGAGCATCTTCGTCTCCTCCTTGACCTGTTTCATCCAGACAAGGGCAGGCTCTCCATGTCCCTCGAAGCCTCCTGGCTTGGTACGTGGCTTCCACACACCAGCACGGAAGTTATGACAGCCAAACATGGCGAGTTGCTTCGCTGTTGTCATCACTTGCTCCTCACTCTCAGCACTGCAGGGACCTGCAATGACGAAGGGGCGTTCATTGTCACTCGGTAATTTCAGGGGTTCTAATTCCAGTTCCATAATTATATCTTTTTATTTTTTACCTTTTTACTTTTTTACTTTTCCAACGCCTTGATACGCTCAAGTGCCTGTTGTATCTTCTCTTCTTTCGCACAGAGGGAGATGCGGATATAACGCTCACCATTCGAGCCGAAGATAAAGCCTGGGGTGATGAACACACGAGCCTCATGGAGCACACGCTCCGTCAAGTCCTCCACATTCTCATACTTAGCGGGAATCTTTCCCCAGAGGAACATACCCACCTGACTCTTGTCGTAGGTACAGCCCAGCACATCCATGATCTGCTCGGCATACTGGCGGCGACGGGCATAGGTCTCTATATTCGCCACACGATGCCACTCGTCGGTATTATCGTAAGCCTCTGCGGCAGCCAGTTGGATGCCACGGAAGGTACCACTCTCGATATTCGACTGCACCTTCAGAATCCATGAGATAAACTCCGCATTCGAGGCACAGAGTCCCACACGCCATCCTGGCATGTTATGCGACTTCGACATGGAGTTGAACTCGATGCAGCAGTCCTTGGCACCAGGTACCTGCAACAGCGACAGGTGCTCCTCATTCAGGATAAAGGAATAAGGGTTGTCGTTGACCACGACGATGTTATGCTCCTTGGCAAACCTGACCAGTCGCTCATAGGTCTCACGACGGGCATTACCACCTGTCGGCATGTTGGGATAGTTGGTCCACATCAACTTCACCTTCGAGAGATCCATCTGCTCCAACTCGTCGAAGTCTGGTTGCCAACCATTGTCCTCACGCAGGTTATAGTTGACAATCTTCGCTCCCAGAATCTTACTCAGTGAGGTATAGGTGGGATAGCCAGGATTAGGCACCAGCACCTCATCGCCAGGATTGACAAAGGCGAGGGTGACATGAAGGATACCCTCCTTGGAGCCTATCAAAGGCAGCACCTCCGTCTTCGCGTCAAGGTCTACGTCATACCAACGCTTGTAGAAACGAGCCATCGCCTCACGCAACTCTGGAGTACCCATCGTAGGCTGGTAGCCATGGGCATTAGGCTGATGCGCCACCTCACACAGTTTCTCTATGGTCTTGTCTGAGGGCGGCATGTCAGGACTGCCGATGGCAAGACTGATGATGTCCTTGCCCTCCGCATTGAGTTGGGCGACCTCTTTCAGTTTACGACTGAAATAATATTCACTGACTAAACTAAGTCTGTCTGCAGGCTGTATCTCAGTAATCATAATTCCTAATTACTAATTTCTAATTACTAATTTGTTTGTTTTCCGTCTTTGTATTCACCTAATATCTTGAAGTCCTTGGTCAAGGGGATGATGGCGTCTATCGACTGGCGATAGCGGGTCAGGTCGTCGTACATCACATCGACATAGAACAAATACTCCCACTCCCGTCCGATAATCGGCAGCGACTGGATCTTCGTCAGGTTGATCTTATAGAAGGAGAGGATGGCAAGGACATGCGACAGACTACCCTCCTCGTGGGGCAGTGAGAAGACGATACTCGCCTTGTTTGCCTCCGTCAACGGACGGAGCAGGTCTGCCTTGTTGGGATTCGAGACCACGAGGAAGCGGGTGAAGTTATGCTTGTTATCCTCGATGTGGTCCTCCAGTACCTTCAGTCCATAGAGTCTCGCAGCCTCCGCATGACAGATGGCAGCCCACCCTTTCTTCTGTCCCTCGGCAATCATCTTGGCACTACCTGCCGTATCCTCAGCCTCCACATTCTTCATCGTGGGATGCTGGGCAAGGAAGTCACGACACTGCATGAGTGCCACAGGATGGGAATGAATCTCCGTAATGGTGTCCCAATCATCTTCGGGCAGACAACAGATACAGTGGGAGATATGCAGTTTATGCTCTCCCACGATGGTGGTACCAGAGTCACGCAACAACTCGTAGTTATGCAGCAACGATCCCGCAATAGTATTCTCAATGGCGAGCATACCTATTGTCGTGGGGTCTTGCTTGATGTGCTGGAACACCTGCTCGAAGGTAGCGCAGCAGATCAGTTGTATCTGCTCATCCTCGAAAAACAGATGCGCTGCGATGTCGTGGAATGACCCGACCAGTCCTTGTATTGCTATTCTCTTCATATCTTCATTATTTAAAAAGAAACTCCGCTTTCACTTGTTCTGTGAAGCGGAGCCTTATTTCATTTCTTCAATCTTTCAATTTTTATTTCTTACATACGACTTCCCGCTTCACAGTTCTCTGCAAAGTAAAAATAAAAGCCGTAAAAGTAAGCGTTTCTATTCAACATTGTTCTATCGTTTTTGTCTTATTGGGTGCAAAATTATAATATTTTCCGTAATTACACAAACATTTTGAAAGAAAAATCGAAAAAAAGTTATAATTTTGCATTTGTTATGGAGAAAAAGACATTTGCCGTATTAGGAATGATGTGCGCGGGATGCGCCGCCAATGTGGAGAAGCGACTCAACCAGACAGAGGGAGTCGTCTCTGCCGCAGTCAACCTCCCTGCCCGTACGGCTATGATAGAATACGACGAGCAAATCACGTCGCCAGAGCAGATGAAAGCGGCTCTTGCTGATATCGGCTACGACATGGTGGTGGAGGAAGACCGTAATGTGGAGGCGATAGAGCGACAGACCTATAAGAGCCTGCGCAACAAGGTCATCGTCTCATGGGTCTTCGCCCTGCTGGTGATGGCTATCTCGATGGGATATATTAAAATAGGTACACGCGATACGGCAAACCAGACGATGCTGATTCTCTCCCTTTTGAATATCCTGTATTGTGGCAGACAATTCTATGTGAACGCTGTGCGACAGTTGTTGCATGCCTCCGCGAATATGGACACCTTGGTAGCACTCTCCACGGGCATCTCTTTCCTCTTCAGTGCGTTCAACACGTTCTGGGGCGAGTCATATTGGGGTGCGCAGGGAATGGAATGGCACACCTATTTCGATGCCTCCGTGATGATTATCACCTTCGTGCTTACAGGCAGACTGATGGAGGAGCGTGCCAAGCACGGTACCGCCTCCGCCATCCGTGCTTTGATGGGACTGACTCCTAAGACGGCACATATGATAGACACTGGCGACGTGGTGGAGGTTCCCATCTCAGCCATCCAGCCAGGTGATACGATAGAGGTGCGCCCTGGTGAGAAAATTCCCGTGGACGGTCGAGTGGTAGGCGATGGCATCGCCCGCATCGACGAGTCGGCAATGACGGGAGAGTCGGTCGCTGTAGAGAAGCATGCTGGCGACAAGGTGCTTGCCGGAACGATAGTTCGTGAGGGCACTTTCCGTTTCAAGGCGGAGGAGGTCGGACAGAAGACCGTCCTCGCCAATATGATACGAATGGTGCAGGAGGCACAGGGGTCGAAGGCACCCGTCCAGCGCATCGTCGACAAGATAGCCCTCGTCTTCGTCCCCACCGTAGGAGGTATTGCCCTGTTGACATTCCTCGCCTGGTATCTGATAGGAGGTCATGCATACCTGCCCCAGGCGATTCTCTCCGCAGTCAGTGTCTTAGTGATTGCCTGTCCCTGTGCCATGGGACTAGCCACTCCGACGGCATTGATGGTGGGTATCGGTAAGGCAGCGGAGAAAAACATCCTCATCAAAGACGCTACCGCCTTGGAGGAGATTCGCCATATCAATGCGATGGTGATTGACAAAACAGGTACCCTCACCCAACCTACCACACCTACCTCCCCTACACCCCCTACCACACCTACCGAGACCCTCAAGCCCCACGCTCAAGAGGCGATGCAACAGTTGCAGGACATGGGTATCGAGGTCTATATGATGAGTGGCGATAAAGAGGAGCGTGCCGCTCTGATCGCCCAAGAAGCCCATATCGCCCATTATCGCTCAGAGGTGAAGCCCCAAGACAAGGAGGACTTGGTGCGTGACCTACAGACACAAGGTAAACAGGTGGCAATGGTGGGCGACGGTATCAACGACTCACAGGCACTTGCTGCCGCTGACGTCAGCATTGCGATGGGCAAAGGTACCGATGTGGCGATGGATGTCGCACAAGTCACGCTGATGGGCTCCGACCTCCGTCGTATTCCAGAGGCTATCAGTCTGTCGAAGCAAACCGTCAATATGATTCACCAGAACCTGTTCTGGGCATTCATCTATAATATCATCTGTATACCACTGGCGGCAGGACTCCCCTACCTCATCGGACTCTCGTGGCAGATCACACCCATGTGGGCTTCCGCTCTGATGGCGTTCTCCAGTGTCAGCGTGGTACTGAATAGTCTGAGGTTAAAATTGAAAAGTTGAAGATATGGAACGAAAAGAGATTACATTCGACACTTTCGTGCGCGGCTTCCTTGCCGTCATCATCGCAGTGGGTATCTATCTGTTGCTCGACCGCCTGAGCGGTGTGCTGCTGCCCTTCTTCCTGGCGTGGCTCATTGCCTACATGTTGTTCCCACTGGTGAAGTTCTTCCAGTATCGCTGTAAGATGCGTTTCCGTATCGTGGCGATTCTCTGTACCTTTATCGTGGTCATTGCCGTCCTGACAGGTGTCTTCTGGTTGATGATTCCTCCTATCGTCAGCGAGAGTATGAGGGTGAAAGACATGCTGATAGAGTATGTCACACAGGACGGTACGATGAGTAATATCCCTGACCAGATAGAGGTGTTCCTGAAAGAGCACCTCACCACAGAGGATATCAAGGCTATCGTGACACAGGAGGGTTTCCTGAATACCATCAAGGAGACGATGCCGAAGGTGTGGGATGTCATCATGGGCTCTGTCAACGCCCTCTCGGGACTGGTGACTGCGGCAATGGTCGCCATCTACACCCTCTTCATCCTGCTCGACTACGAGAAGTTCACGAAGGGCTGGCCTAACCTGTTGCCTGAGCGTTTCCGTGGTATGACTGTCAGACTGGTAGCCGACATAGAGGAGGGTATGAACAAGTATTTCCGTGGGCAGGGACTGGTAGCACTTTGCGTGGGCATCCTGTTCAGCATCGGTTTCCTGATCATCGACTTCCCCATGGCAGTGGGTCTGGGCATGTTCATCGGACTGTTGAACATGGTGCCTTACCTGCAACTGATCGGATTTATCCCTGCCATCCTGCTTGCCATCGTCAAGGCGGCGGACACAGGACAGAACTTCTGGTTTATCATGCTGATGGTGGTGATTGTCTTCGCTGTGGTGCAGATCATCCAAGACACTTTCCTCACCCCGAAGATCATGGGTAAGGTGATGGGACTCAATGCCGCTATCATCCTGCTCTCCCTCTCCATCTGGGGTTCCCTATTAGGTATGCTCGGCATGATAATCGCCCTGCCGATGACCACCCTGTTGCTGACCTACTACCAACGGTACGTCATCAGACATCAGAAAGAGATCGAGGAGGAAGAAAAGAAGGAAGGCGAGTAAGCCTTCCTTCTTCTGTATCTGTCAACTATCAACTATTAATTGTCCTCTTGAAACAGCGGATCCTCCGGCATCACCATCGTCGGTTTCTGCTCGTAGTCCTTCAGGAGTTTGTCAGAGACATACTTCTTGTTGACGACCAGACGGAACATATACTCACGAAACCAACGGTCGCTCATGATCAGGCAGCCCTGCTGTCCCCATGTGGCGCCCCAGGAGTTCTCCACCTTCCATTTCGCGGCATTGCCATTAGGGTCAATATCCACCGCCGTCAAGGTCATGGCATGGGTGGAGCCACTGTCGAAGGTGCTGATGCGCTCAGCCTTCGTCATACCGAAGGTAGTACCAAACAACGAGCCATAGTCGTAGTTCTCCGTATCGGCATAGCCACGCTTACGGTCGAGTTGCTTACCCACGTCGTAACTGGAATAGAGTTTGCGACCGTCCTTCAGTGAGGCGATGGCGAGTTGCTCGATATCATCCATCGGCAGGTTCAGGTATTTCCAGTTATGTCCGTCGTAGGTATGACGGTCGTACTCCACCTCGAAGGTCTTGTAGTAAGGGCGACGGGGATCGTTCATCACCATGATAAACGTGCCGTTGAGCGGTCCGCCCACCGTCTCCTCATAGAACGACTTCGGGGTATATCGCTTCGCGGGTGTCTGTTGCTTGCCGTTCTTATCCTTAAAGGCATAGGTAAACTCCTTCACGGGTTCTCCCAAAGTCAGACAAAGCATTCCGTAGATCTGGGCGAGAGCCTCGGTCTTCACCTTCTGGATATCTGCCGTTTTCTTACCGTCGGCAACCATCTTACGCAGTTGCAAGCCGTACTCACGGAGTTTCGACTTCATGATGGCAGCCATGCGTGAGGTGCTCTCTGCCGAGAAGGTCTCTGGCTGTACGGACATCGGTACGAGACCGTATTTCTCCGCTAAGTCGGCGACACCACAGAAGGTACCGCCATCCCCAATCGGATAATGGAAGAAGAACTGCACACGCTGGGCGTCAATCGGCTCTCTCGCCGTGTCGATGATACCCTGCAGGAAGAGGTTCGCCTTCTCCAACTGGTCGTAGAAGAAGAGGTATGCCTGCGAATACTCCACCGTCAGCGAGTCGCTACGCTGGGCGAAGTTGGCACGCAGCACGTTCAGTCCACTGAACATCCAACAGCGTCCGCTCGACTTCTGGTCGTGAATCGACTGCTTCTTGGTCTCTATACTGAAATAGGTGTCTAACGCTCCTGCGTTATCCTGATTCTTCGTCAGGTTATCGATGGCATTCGAGGCAATAGCGTTACGCAACGCCTTGTTGGTGGGCTGTGCGGCATATTGCCGCTCCATCTGCTGCAGCATCTGCTCAGAGATACCACCCCCAGCAGTCTGTGCCATCGCGGTAAGGGTCATGGCGAGTGCCGCCAGGATAACAGTCTTTCTCATGTCCTACTTCTTTTTAGTGGATTTCTTGGTTGTCTTGGTCGTCTTCTTGGTGGTTGTCGTCGTAGTAGTAACCTTCGGCTTGTAATACTGCTTTGCCTCAGGCAACCAACCCTGTATCTGCTGAATACGGGTAGCATCGGTGGGGTGGTCGCTGAAGATGGACGAGGAACCGCCACCCGTGGCTGACGACATGCGCTGCCAGAAATTCACGGCAACCTGTGGGTCGTAACCTGCCATCGCCGCGAAGATTAGTCCCATGTGGTCTGCCTCACTCTCCTGCTTGCGGGAGAAACCTGACGACCATGCCTGGGCACCAACACCCAGCACCTGAGTACCCAACTGCGTCAACGTACTGCTGGCACCTGCACCCTGAGCCACCGCACTGATGACCTGCAAGCCATACTGCTGCTTATAGGCGTTGCTCAGCCGCTCTGCCGAGTGCTTAGCCACGGCATGCGCTATCTCATGACCCAGCACGATGGCGAGCGATGCCTCATCCTGCGTCACGGGCAGGATACCCTCATACACCACGATCTTACCACCAGGCATACAGAAGGCATTGACCTGCTTGTCCTGCACGAGGTTGAACTCCCACTTATACTGTGAGACCTCCGCACCCAGTCCGTTGGCATTCAGATAACTCACCACGGCATTGGCGAGGTTCTGCCCCACCCGCTTCACCATTGCCGTATTCGTGGCATTGGTAGAGGCTTTCGCCGTCTTCATATACTCCTGATACTGCTGGTTGCTGAGACTGAGCACTTGCTCGTCGCTCACAATCAGGTTCTGCTTACGCCCTGTGATGGGCACCGTCGATGTCGTTCCGCAACTGACCAGGATCAGTGCCACAACCGACAAAAGGATTACTTTTACGTTCTTCATATCACGTTCATATTTTATATCTATAGTTTCGTGTCGCAAAGTTACGAATATTTTAGGAAAGCACCAAAGTTTCAAAAGAAAAAAGTCCCTCTCCATATCTTGTAGAAATTTATTAGAATCTTACAGTCTTACACTTACAGTTTAGTAAGGTTGTAAGATACAAAAAAACTGGTACTAATTTTATTATTATATA